>WNLJ01000021.1 GCA_017114885.1 Neisseriaceae bacterium PsAf
CATCGTCTAGGATTAAGCAATATTATGCGTTTATAATTGGTATGGGATTTTTGGGTTCATATGGTTATACAGAAGAAGTTTTAACTGGCGATGTTAAATTGGCGTGTGAAGCAATTTTGTGTTTACAAGTAAGTGGCAATGTAACGCCACAATGTTACCCAAGTTTAACAAAATTTCATTCAATTTATGGTGCTGAAATTTACTCGACAATTGCAAGACGAGTTGAATTTTTACTTAAGTGTCCTGTTGACCCTGGTATTGTTATGGCTCTAAAAGATAAGGGCTTGTTAAATCCGAAAGGTAAAAGTATTACTGACGATTTTCCTTGTGATGTTGATTTTTTGAATAATGCTATTATGAAATTAGACTTTGCTAGTTGTAAAGAAACTGAATTAAGAAATATTGGGAGTGTATCGAATAACTATCAAAGTATGATGAAATCGTTTAATAGTAGAGAAAAAAAGAAAGAAAAATTAGCTAAGAAAAATGATGAGCAATTTACAGAAATAAAAATGACTGACAGGGTCTATTATTGTCAAGGTAATCGTACAGTTGGGACATCTGTTTTTAGACTAGAAGATTGTAACGGTAGTCAAGGTCAACGTTTTTCTTGTGATTCGGGAATTAAATATAAAGTTCCAGAACATTGCAATGATATTATAAAAGACAAAGACGGTAATTTTTATGACATCAAAAAGCAAAGAGATGAAAGAAATAAAGGTATAGAAAAAGCCAAAGAACAAGAAAGGACGGGGCAGTAAGTATGAGTGTTAGTTTACTCTCTCTGATTATGACTTGTTCGCCAATGGTTGACCCGAGTACGATGTCAGGTGTTATATCTACTGAATCAAGTCATAATCCTTATGCGATAGCGATTGTTAAGGGTAAGCAGTTATCTAGGCAAGCACGTACCAAAGCCGAAGCTATTGCTGTCATAAAAGAATTGGAAAGGAAAAATATCAATTACTCTGTTGGTATTGCTCAAATTAACAAGGGTAATTTTAAAAGATATGGTGTTACGGGTATTCAATTATTAGACCCTTGCTTGAATCTTCAAATTTCGCAAAAGGTATTGCAAGATTGCCATTCAAGAAGTAATGATATTGACAAAACATTAAGTTGCTATTATTCAGGCAATTTTACTCGTGGTTTCAAGAAAGATTATGCCAATACTTCTTATGTAGAAAGAGTTTATAAAAAGGCGTCTAATCCAAGAAATATACCTGACCAGGTTTATGTTCCTGCTTTAAAAAATAGAAAATCTTACCAATCAAGTCAGATATTAGTTAGCAATACTGTTAAAATAAAAAAATCTGACAATAATAAAACGTCAGAAGAATTAATTGAAAATATTAATCAAAAAGCAAAAGCACAACAAGTAAAAAAGGCAAAAGTGATTAGTTCGCCTACTCATTCTTGTAATTACTTAAAAGAATTTTGCGATTTTTAGAAAGGTTTTAAAATGAAAAAAATTTTTACTTTATTGGGATTCTCATTGTTTACAGTCCAAATGGGCTTTGCGAAAGCATTACCGAAAGGGTTTAATGATTTAACAGATACGACTAATAATTTTAATAAATGGTTGTATGTTGTGGTAGGTGCTGTTTCCATAATCTTCGGTATTATGGAAGTTTTGAAATGGTATAACAACAGAATCACACCATTAGAATTATTAGGCTCGTTTTTCAAAATATTTATTGCGGCTTTGATTGTCATTCTTATTAACTACTTGTGGGGTTTTGGGGGTTCTTAATGAAAATAAACAATAAAAATTTAGATGTTGAAAGCGAATTACCAAGTTATAACTCTGTTAATTTTGATGTTCGGTTCATGAAAATTAGAATTGAATATTTAATTTACGTGATAATTCCTTTCATTGCTTTACAGCTGTTTTTATTGATTATTTATCAAAATCCAAAGGTCTTTTTTTCAATAGTAGGATTGATTCCTTTCATTGCTTTTTTGCGAATTTTTGATAATAAAAATCATGACATAAAGATTTTCGGGCTTTATATTTATTGGTTTTTCAAAAGAAAAAACTACAAATATTTTGGTAATACAATCGCATTTTTACCAAGTAAACCTTTAAGATTAAATAAAATGGAATTTATAGAATATGAAAAAAAACAAGGAACAAAAGCGACCGAAGATTGAAAGTAATCTTTGGTTAGAGGATTTTATTCCGGGTTACAAATCTCACTTAACTGAAGAAATTGTTTATTTAACTGACAAAAAGGTAATGTGTGTTTTTGAGTTTCAGGGATTGCCTTTTGAAAGTATTGAAGATGAAACATTGGTTAAACAATTTTTCAAGTTAAACCATTTCTTGGTTAATTTTGGTAAGACCTATGAAAATAGGTTGGAATTGTGGTTGCAATACAAAAGAGAAAATATAGAGTTCAATCAAGAATATGAATTTACAAATTATTTTACTGAGAGATTGACTAATAACTATATTTCTATTCTTAAAAAGAATAAGTTTTATAAAAATACTTTTTATATCTCTTTTGTATTAAAAGTAAGCGAGTACGGTGTTTCTAGTACCATAAATGAATTAAAAGATTTGATTAATGATGTAAATGATTTATTTATTATGTACTCGCCTAGACTTTTAACTTCTTATGAAAATGAGAATGGCGTTTTATTCTCAGAAATATACGAATATTTACATTTTATTATTCAGCTTGAGAAAAAACAAATGCCAATAACTGATATGTACGCAAAGAAAACCATATTTGATAGCCCGATGTATTTTAGTCACGATGTTTTCGAAGTGAGAAATGATGATAATACCAAATATGGACAAATTTACGAATTATTGGATTATGGCGTTACTAAAATAAAAGTATTAGAAGATATTTTGAGGATACCTGCTGAATTTACTTTCACTCAAATTTTTAAATTTAAAAATCGCAATGAGATTTTAAGCGTCATTGATAAACAATTAAATAATCTGTCGAATGAGTATTCGTATTTACAGAAGCAAAAACAAGAATTAATAGATGCTAAAAGCGATATTGAAGCGTCCGAATTATATTTCGGACAGTATGGGGCGAATATTGTTGTTTATTCGGATAATGTAAAGGACTTAATTAAAAAAGGTTCATTGGTTAACTCTACGTTTCAAAAAACAAATGGCTATAAATTTGTTCGATGTACGATAGAGCAACCAAATGTTTTGTTTTCGTCTTTACCTGGTGCGAAAAAAATTGTCAGGGATTTGTCAAAATCAACGATCAATTTATCTTCTACGTTTCCAATGCAAAACTTTGCGACAGGTAAGGCTGAATTAAATCCTTTAGGGGACGGAACGGGCTTATTGCCTTTAAAATCTACGTCTGACACGCTTTATTATTACAATATACAATATTCGCCTATTAATGAAGATAGTCGGGGTAAAAAATATCCAGGACATAATTTGTTTTTAGGAAATACGGGAACGGGTAAAACCGTTTTAGTCGCTGTGATTTTGTCATTTTTGGACCGTTTTAATCCATATATTTTTTCGATAGACTATAAATCGGGTATGGAAATATTTTTTAAGGCAATAAAAGGTAATTACTTTACCTTTGAAAAAGGTGCTCCTACTGGCTTAAATCCTTTTCAATTACCCGATACAGAAAAAACCAGGGACTTTTTAAAAAGTCTAATGGAAATATTGGGACGGGGTAAAAAAAGCGATGAGTTATCGTCTTTACAAAGACGTGCGATTTCTGAAGCTGTTGACATTACAATGAATTCGAGTTTTGAGATTAGGAATTTTAAAACATTTTATCAAGCAATTATTAATGGAGAACTAAAAGATAATCTTTACATTTGGACGAATGAAAGCAAACAATACGGTTGGGTATTTGACAATCCAGTCAATGAATTTGACCCTGATAATTTTTACCGTATTGGTTTTGACTGCGTCAATATTTTAATTGACAATTACTTGCCTACTGAACCTATTTTGGCAACTTTAATGTACATGAAAGAGTTAATGTTAAAAAAGGTTAATGAAGCTAAAAGTTTTTTAATTACTATTATTGAAGAATTTTGGTATGCGACTAAATTTCAAATTACAAGAGATATTATTGAGGATGTTTTAAACACTGGTCGGCGTGGTAATGAACATATGTTTTTGATTTCTCAGTCGCCTAGCCAGGCGATTAAATCAGCAATATTTGAGACTATTGTGGAAAGAACATCAACAAAAATCTTTATAGCTAATCCTGATGCCAGTTATAAGAATAACTATGAGTTATGTGGGATTACCAAGAAAGAGTTTAATACCATTAAGGACTTTGTAGAAACCGAGCGTAAATTTTTAATTAAGCAAGGCAATACAAGTGTTGTATCAAAATTAGAGTTAACTAAGGAGAATGAGAAAGGGTTTAAGGAAATAATCCCAGAAATGAAAGTTATTTCAACTTCCTTAGAAAATGTGGAAATAGTAAACGAATTGATTGATAAATATGGTCTTAACTCTGATGAATGGGTAAAGGAGTTTTTAAATGAATATTAAAAGGGTATTGATAATATTGGCAGTGACGGGGACATTCAACATTAGTTTTGCTGAAGGTGGTGGTGTTCCCACTATTGACTTTGGGGCTGTTGCTCAAATGAGAGAACAAGTTAAAAAAGCAAAAGAACAACTTGACGCAATGACTGGTAATTTAAAATATTTTCAAAAAATTTATGCTGATTTTGAAGATTTGCAATCTGAAATTAAATCACTCAATAAATATGCTGATTATTTTAAAAACCCTAAAAATTTATTGAGAATGTCGCCTGTTGATAGAATGAATTATACAGCACAAATGAACGCTGAAGCCTATCAAAGTATAGCAAAATCTCAAGAGAGAATAACCAGGCTTTCTCGAGAAGC
The DNA here is from genome assembly GCA_017114885.1 of Neisseriaceae bacterium PsAf. Lineage (GTDB taxonomy): Bacteria > Pseudomonadota > Gammaproteobacteria > Burkholderiales > Neisseriaceae > QFNR01. Next base: position 4,871 of record WNLJ01000021.1, read on the forward strand.
CGATTTATCTAAAGGGACAAAAGAAGCTATTGATATTAACAATGCCATAAATTTGGAAAAAACCAAATTAGACGCAAGTAAAATACTATTAGAAATATCTAATAATTTATCGCAAGAATCAACTAAAATGAATCGTTTAAACCAAGCCAATGTTAATAGCTGTGAACTTGCTAGACAAGTAAACAGTCAAAGAATGATGAATGTTTATTGTAACATTGTAGTTGATTCAAGCGAGTTAAAAAAATTACAAGCTGATAGCAGTTACGATGACAGTAATCTTTCAAGTCCTACTACTAAAACTTTAGGTAGTATTTCATCAAAATATGAAACTGGGGGACGTGGTGCTGGTACAATAAATTCCATCAATTCAGATAAAAATGACTATGGTGGTCGTTCGTATGGTAGTTATCAAATAACCCAAAGAAATGTGCCGAATTATCTAAAAAATTCTAGATACAAAGATGAGTTTAAGGGTTTAAAAGTTAATACCCCTGCTTTTGATAAAAAATGGCGAGAAATCGCCAAGAGAGACCCGAATGGGTTTGCTCAAGACCAAAGAAACTATATACAAAAAACACATTATGAACCACAAGTAAAGAGATTAAAGCAAGGTGGTATTGATTTTTCGAATCGTAGCCAAGCAGTTCAAGAAATGACTTGGAGTACATCGGTACAATATGGTGGTAATACTGATGTCATTAAAAATGCTTTAAAGGGTAAAAATGTTGATTCTATGAGTGATGAACAAATCATTAATGAAGTACAAAATTACAAGGCTAAAACTGTTAATTCTTATTTTGGTAAAAGTTCCCCAGGAATTAGGGACTCAGTTAAAAATAGACATAATAAAGAACTTAAAGATTTATTAGATTTTTTAAAAAAAGAGAAAGGTAATTAAATGAAAAAAGAATTATTTTTATTCCCATTGTTAGCATTTAGTTTAAATGTAGCTTGTGCTAAACCTTATGTTGAAACCAAAGCCGACCAGGCGTGTTATGACAATGCGCAAGGTAATTTTCAAGACATTGCTGATTGTGTTTATAATTCGGCTGATAAAGTTCAAGCTAATCTTCAAAAGAAAATTAAGAAACTCAATAAACAAAATGTTTATACGGATAAATGGCTAAAAGACGCTCGAGCAAAAATAGAAAAAAATTGTAAGTCTAAGTTTTATCAAGATGGCGATTACATTACTTATACAAAAACAGCTGAATGTGTTAGAGATAATCTTTCAGCTTTAGAAGACAAGATTAAATAGATTTCAAACCTATTTGGGTTTGATTAGGTAGTATTTTTTAATTGGTTTTAAAAGTCCACAAAATAAGTGGGCTTTTTTATTTAAGAATGCCATATAATATCAATGTCATTAATTGAGAATGAAAAAGGAATTATTATCATGGCATATGTAAGCATACAAGAAGCAGGGAGTTTGACGGGTAAAAGCATAAAGACTTTATACAGACATATTGACAACGGGAAATTAACTGCGACATTAGATGAGAATGGTATAAAAGTAGTCGATACATCAGAATTAATAAGGGTTTATGGCGAATTAAATCCTATTGATGGAAGTAATGAGAAATCTCAATCAAAAGAAATGTCATGCAATGAGAATGAAAATATATCCGATATTTTGAATGAAAAAATAAAATATTTAGAATCCGTTATCAAAATGAAAGATGAAATTATCGAAAGCAAAGAAGAGTTGATTGAGAATAAAAATATTGTTATTGAGAAGCTAGAAAAAATAAATTTACTCTTAGAGGAACCGACTAAGAGCAAAAAAAGTAAATGGAAATTTTGGGGTAATTAAATGAGTCAATATTGGTTTCAATCAGATGATAAGGAAATTTTGATTGGTTGGGATACACCTTGCCAATGGTTTTTTTTTTAGTTATTGAATCAGGTGGAGATGAACCTGAATGGTCTAATCTGTTTTTAGAAAATCCTGAGTGTTTAACTTTAGATCAAATTGAAAAGGTATTAAAAGAATTTAAAATTACAGATATTGATTTATCTAAAAATTCAGAATTAAGGCAACAATTACTAGAAGACCAGGCAAATAATAGATAACGACTGTATTAGGTTATATTTGAAATAAAAAAGCGTTTAAAAAACAAGGATTAAATAACATGGTCATAATAAAGACGGTTAAATGACCAAATTTGGTTAAGTGAGGGTAAGTAAATAATCGCTTCTATCGGCCTATCTATTGATATTTAACCCTATTTGTGGTACAATTCCAACACGTGGAGGAGGGGTACTTATGTTGAACATAAAACCGAAGCATGAATCAAACATTGCTTCAAAAGTTGAATCTAAAAAAGATTTCTTGTCGCTCTTTGATGAACCGAAAATTGTTGATTACACGCCAGAAGAAATTGCTTGGAATTGGATTGGCTTTAGATCAAGCATGGGAAATTTCGTCCTTGAAGGGGCTAAATTTAGTGATGCTTATATTCTTTTTCTAAAAGAAATTGCTAGAGGTGAATACCCAGAAGAAAAAATCAGAATGTTTGATTTTGAAAAAGATCGTCTTGAAGAAAAGATTGAGGCCATGTCTGAATACGGTTTAACCGTAGATGATATCTATGTCGGAGCGTGAACTACTCCCTCTAAGCTAAAGCTATAGAGTGAGTAGTTCACTAATATCTTAATAACGGGAAGGCTGTGGATAACTTTTCATTTTGCAGTTTAAATTACAACTGCCGCACTCACAAACTTCGTTTGTTCGTTTGTCCTGCTCATTGGTTTTTTTATTATTCGCTACGCTCATTGCAAAAAAAAACCAACGACCTTGCATTATTGAGAAATCTTAGATATTCTGTTGCTTTTAAAAAAAGAAAAACAAAAAAACTTGTGATTCGAAGCTGTTAAACTGTGAATTAGCATTAAGCATTGTGGGTAAAGTTGCGGGTAACCTGAAAGGTTATCCATTCTATTTTATCCACATTGCGACTGCGTTTGCGTAGCAAAATTCACATTTTAAGTTTCCCAAAGAAAATATTTTAAGCTTATTATTGTTTAACAAAGTAGCGTGGTATTGATTCAAGTCATCTAAAGTGATTTTATCGATAGCTATTATTGCTTTTTCTTCAGCAATAAAATCTTCATAAAAAACATTAAATGCTTCCCAAGCGGAATCTAAAGCACCCATACTCGCTCTTTGTTGAATAAAGTCTTTTTAAAGTTGGGTTTTGGCCTCTTTTAGTGCTTGAGAATCATTAAATTCAAATGATTTAAATTTAGATAAAGTATCTTTAATCAAACTTAGCATATGCTGTGGTGCCATTTAGACTAATTTTTTGACCACGATAGAGATCATAAAACCATTCAATATTGGCATTATCATATAAAGAATATTCGCTAGAAAATTTTTGGTAAAAAATATCATTTGCGATAGCTGGTATCAGATAATCTTTATCACGAGTAAAACGGATAGGATTGGTAATTTGAATCTCAAGTTGCACATCTGGATTATTATGGAAATATTGACTTGGCATAGCATATATCAATATATCATAAGGATTCTTCAATAATTCAGGTTGAGTTCGAATTAAGTTTTTAGGGTTATTGATTGAAAAGTCTTTGGCGATATAATGACTCAATGAAGGTAGTTGTAACTGATTTTGAAAATTATTGGCAATGGTTTGATTGGTAAATCTTCTTACGTCGAAAGGATCAACCTGATATTTTGCTTGATAGTATTTTGAAGTTTTACGATATGGTTCTTGAGGTGAGGCATAAGTAATATTAGCATTTTCGCTAGTTAAATATTTAAAAACAGCACTGATTTCTTGTGGTTTTAGTTGCTTAGGAATTAAGTCTTGAGTATAGAGTTCATTAACAGGAACTTCTTGCATTAAAGTGCTTAATTCAGCTAATGCCTCAGTAGAATAATCAAATTCTTTATAATTGAAAGCATTCTCTGTTTTTTGTGCAAGTTCTTGAATATAATTATTTTGGACGCCTTTCTTCTCAATAAGGCCTAAGTAATTAAACACAGTATTGACAATTAAATCTTTATTATCTACACCGTTATCGGTCAGAAAAATATAAATATTAAATTCATCCTCAGGTTCCAGATAATTTATTGCATAAGAATAAGAAAGATCAGTTATTAAATGTTTTTTAAGCAGAATTAGATTGTCGGTTGGTTAATAGTTCAGAAATATATTTAAAAGTATGCCAATTCTGTTTTAATTTAGGTACCTGAAACGTTAGTATAATGGCTTGAGTTTTATCTTCTTCTGTTTGCTGGTGTAAAATATTTCGTTTGGTGGTAATTCTCTTTGCTTTGATTTCTGGTAATTGGACATGCTTATTAGGGATTTGGGTTAAGTATTTTTTACTTAAAGTGATTAATTGCTTTTTAGGAAGTTTGGAATACACAACTGCACTCATAATGTTAGCTGAATAGTATTGTTGATGAAATTTCCGTAATTCTGACATCAAGTTACTATTGGGCTTATCTTTTAGAGTGTCTAAATTGCCAATATTTGGTTGTTTTACAATAGGATGAGAGTGGTTATAAATTGACTCAGCCATTACTTCAATATGTTTCCAATAAAAATAATGAGATTTAGCAACAAATTCAGCTTGAATGTTTTTTAATTCAGCTAATGAGGTATTTTCCTCAAGAAGAGGTAGAGATAAAGCATCAGCTAATCGATCTAGGCCTTCTTGTAAAGCTTCATCGTTAACTTGCAAAAAATAAGTAGTGTTTTTATTATCCGTAGTTGCATTACTCCCACCCGAATTTTTTGCTAAAAAAGCATTTAAATTATTAGAGGGGGACGGATATTTTTTTGAACCTAAAAATAAAGCATGCTCTAAAAAATGAGCCAGACCAATTTATTCTTTAGGCTCTTGAAAACTACCTACGCCTACACTGATAGCAACTGAAGATTGTAATGCATTGGGGTCAGAGATAATCAATACTTGCAGACCATTATCTAGTTGCAAAGCAACTTGTTCTGTCCGATCAATTTTCGAAAGCGGAATATCTGTAATTTGTTTGGACGGGACACTAGCGCAAGCAGTTAAAAAAACACATAGAACAAAAGTAATCCAATAGTATAAATATTTATGCATATTTCCCCTTTTTTTACATTGCCGTTGTTATTCTCTTTCTGAGTTCTTTATATTAATGGGTGAAAAAGTAATTTTATTATGTAATTGATCTAGTGTATGGTACTGCTGGTACCCTTTGGGAACTACAAAACCACTACTGGTTTGATTTTTACCAATAATCTCACTTAATAGAGCAACACCTTGCTCATCGATAACGGCTTGTTTGTAATAATTGATAACATCTTGTTTTTTTATAGACTTGGTAATTTTAGCCATTTGTTTAAAGGCCGGTGTACCCGTATTGTTAATATTAAAGTCTGTATTATGTTCGGTAAATTCATCTTTCATATCTTGAGGAATACCTGTTAAATTAGTATGAATAATTTCCTTAAATTTATTAAATTGTTCATCAGGCATGTTTTGCAAAAGAGCTAATCCTTCTTGATAGAATTCTTGAATATTCGCATATAACTCTTTAGGTGTTTTATTGGCACTCTCTACATAAAAAGCTAAGATTTTGCCATCAGCTAAGGCAATTTCTGATACGCCCACAGTGTACCCCAGCTGTTTTTCAGTTCTTAAGTGATAGAAAAAGGACTCATTTAATATGTAACTTAAAAAACGAGCATAAATAATATTTTCTAAAGGCGTTTTAGTGGGTAAATAGTAAGCGGCAATGACAGCATTATTTTCCTGATTAATTTTTTTGGTATAAGCCATTTTATTAGGCTTCATATCAGGAAAATATTTAGCAGGATAAGTCGAATGGTCACTAGGAAATATACTTTCTACAGTATTTGCAAATTCTAAGACTTGTTTATCGTTTAAATTTCCCAATGAGAAAATTTTAGTTCTGTTGTCTTTTAATAAACGACTATGATATTGATTTAAATCATTCAAGGTAGCTTGTTTAATTGCTGGAATGACTTTTTCGTCATCAATAAAATCATAGGAGAATGCATCAAACACTTCAAATGCATTATCAAGAGCACCCATATTTGCTCTTTTTTCAATTAAACTTCTTTGGAATTGTAGTTTTGCTTCTTGTAGGGCTTCAGGGTTGTCAAAACTAAATGTTTTAAATTTAGTTAAGAAATCTTTAGTAAGACTTAGCATATGTTGGGGGACACCATGCAAGAATATGGTTTGACCATTAGAAAAATGATAGTACCAGTCAATATTGGCATAATCATATTGAGAAAATTCACCTAAATATTGTTGAAAAAATATGATATCTGCTAAAGCTGGGATTATGTATTCTTTATCTTTAGTAAAACGAATAGGATTTGTGATTTCTATATTCAGATAAACGTTAGGATTATCTTTAAAATAACCACTAGGCATTGCATAAATTAATAAGCCATATGGATTGTTCAGCAATTTTGGTTGAGTTCGGTGTATATTTTCAGGATTATTAATAGAAAAATCATCTGCAATATAGTTGTTTAAAGGGGGTAATGCTAATTGAGCATTGAAATTATTTTTTATATTCTCATTTGAAAATCTATCAACAGAAAAAGGACTGACTTGATACTTAGTTTTATAATATTTAGAAATTTGGTTATATTTCTCCTTTTGAGAAGCATAAGTAATGTTTGCATTTTTCAGAGTGATATAACCAAGCGTATCTGATATTTCCTGAGGTTTCATTTTATCAGGAATTAAGTAGTAATTATACAAATGATTAGCAGGTAACTCTTGCATCAAAGAGCTTAGAAGCATAATAGCGTCTAGAGAATAATCAATTTTTAAATGGTTAAAGTTATTAGCAAGTGTTTGTTTTAATTGTTCAAAATAATCCTTTTGAATGCCTTTGTTCTTGATTAGTTCTAAATAATTAAAAACTGTATTAACAATAAGGTCTTGCTGTTTTATTCCTTTGTCGGTAAGTGATATATATATATTCAATTCATCTTCAGGCTCAAGATAAGTCACCTCGTAAGATGAAGAAAGTCCTGTAATTAGATTATTTTTAAATAAGACATCGTAGGCTGTGCCACTTTGCATATTTTGTAATAAATAATCAATATAGCTTAGGGCGGCAAAGTTGTTTTTTAACTTAGGTATTTGAAAGTTAAGAACAATCATCCGTCCCTTGTCTTCAGACTGTAAATGTAAAATTTTTTGCTTCTCAATAATCCGTTTTTCTTTGATTTCAGGAAGTTGAGCTTTTTTATTAGGAATTTGATTCAGATATTGACTGGCTAGTTTAACTAATTGATTTTTAGGAATTTTAGAATATACTACCGCATTAACAATATTGCCTGAGTAGTATTTATTATGAAAATTTCTTAATTCAGACATTAATTGACTATCAGGTTTATCTTTCAATGAATCAAGATTTCCCCCTGTTGGTTGTCTGGAAATAGGGTGCTTAGGATTATAAATGGATTCAGCCATCGCATCATTGTATTGGCGATAGAAATTATGACGATTAGACTGGAATTCTGATTCGATATTTTTTAACTCAGCAAGAGAAGATTTGTCTTCAAGTTTAGGATGAGCAATCGCATCTGTAAGACGATCTAAACCTTCTTCTAATGAATTGATTTCTACTCTGAAAAAGAAAGTTGTGCCCGTGTTGCTTGTGATGGCATTGATGATTCCTGAGTGGTTGGAAACAAAATTAAATATATCAGTAGGAATAGGGTATTTTTGAGAACCCATAAAAATGGCATGTTCTAAGAAATGAGCCAGTCCCATTTGGGAATCTGGATCTTCATAACCACCGGCAGCAACATGGATTGAAACCATGGATTGAGTAGCTTCAGGGTCTTCAATAATTAGGACCTTGGCGCCATTTTCTAGCTTTAAAACAACTTGTTGTGTTTTATCAATTTTTGAGCGAGGAATATTACTAAATATCTCATCGTGTTTAACGCTTTCGCAAGCTGTTAAAAACGTAACGGACAATGCTATCAAAACGATAGATAACCAAGATAAATATTTATTTTTTAACATTATTTTCCTTAATTCTCTAATTTTTTTCCATTCTGAGGTTGACCAAAATAGGCCAATAAAGAAAAAGCAATACAACCAATAATAAAAAGATTGAGTAAATAATAACGCACATCGTACAAACTTGCACCCATTTGATTGAGTCTTAATGAGATATGGACACTAGAGGTGCTTGGAAAAATCCAGCGTATAATATTTAAGATTTCAGGCATGGCTTCACTTGGCCAAGAGATACCACATAAGAAATAGATTGGTAGCGAAAGAAAAACAATAATATACATGCAACGTTCACGTTCTTTGAGCAGCAAACCTATCAACGAACCAATAATAGCCACACAGGGTGAAAAAAGTGCTATATGCACTAATGAGCTGAGAATATTTCCTCCTCTGGCAAAGTCTTGTATATAAAAAACCCAGCCAAAATAGAATAAACAAATTATCCAGGAAATAAAAGAAAAAACCAAAATACGCCCAATCCAGCGTGATACAGAGGTTCTGGCTTGTCCTCTTTCTACTAGGCTAGCGATAAACATAGCAACCGCAATAATCAAATTTTGTTGTAATACTAGAATAGAAACTGCAGGAACTAAGTAGCTACCATACCCTTCAGAAACATTATAATGTGCTTTCATTTGTACATCTAAAGGATTTCTAGCAACATTGGCTTGCTCTAAAGTCATTCCCTGAGCCATCAATTTTTTAAGTTCAATACCAGCAGAAACGGTACCAATGGTTTCTAAAAAACCATATGAAATGGATTTGTTGATAAGAGCATAACTACCATTGGCGTAAATATTTAATTTAACGGATTTATTTAAAGAAATGTCATGCTTGAGATCTCTTGGAATAACCATGAATCCTTCTATTTTTCTATTCCACATGGCATTTTGTGCTTCTTGTTCAGAATGCATGACAATAGGGTCTATTTTGGGACTAGCTGCAGCATAGCGGATAATATTTCTGGAAAGATTGGATTGATCATAATCCACAATAGCAGCAGGTATTTTTTGAGGAACTTGCGTTTCCATAGGCCAAGCATAGAAAAATCCATAGATAGTAGGGGCTATAATTAAGAGCAAAACCACTCCTATATCATTAAAAATAATATGAAATGTTTCTTGTGCGCTATTAATGATTTCATTGAAAAACAATTTCATATTAACGTGCCCCCCATGTTTCTGGTTTGGATAGTGCTCTTAAAATAGTAATATGCAATACGACAAAAAAAACCAGTATAAAAAAGATAAAACCCAATATGACTATTAATGATTTAGAATAAGGGGCACCCATTTGCAATAAACTTACTTGTGCATACAGATAGTGAGTCAGCGGTAGAATATTAGCCCAAATTTTCGCACTTTCTGGCATCGCAAATAATGGAAAACCAATACCACTAAAAGCAAAAGCAGGGGCTGTTATAAAGCTACTGGTTGTTAAACCTTTGCGTAACGATAGTGCCACGGTTGAGAAATAACCACCTATCAAAATGGATAATGTTAAAAATAAAAACCAGGCGATAAAAGTAAAAATAAATGCCCAAAAGGGTGCGTCAATAGCATGTTGAAAAACCAGAATAAAAAATAAAATAATGCCTGAAAAACCCACTATAGAAGGCAACATTTTGCCTAAAATAGAAACGGAGAGACTAGGATAGCTAATTTTTTTTAAATCAATATTGGCAAGCCATTGTTTTAACGTTTTATCTCTTAGTTCTCTACCGAAAATATAAGCCCCGGTCATCATTGCAACAATATGCAATAAGGTAGGTATTAATGCGCTCGCTAAATAGACTTGATAATCAGGTTTTTGATTGAATAAAGTGACTAATACGTTTTGTAAAGGACTAAAAGTGTCTTGTGCGACTTTGGGTGTTTCTCCTTTTTTAGTTTTTACATTAATTTCGATGCCCGCAGAAATTGTACCAACTACGGTTCTAACGTCTTTTTGTATTAAAGGAGAGTGTGTGCCAAATTGGGCATTGTGATGAAGTACAATATTGGCAATTTTCTGTGTTTTTATTTTTTGAGTTGTATCTTTGGGGATTAAAATAATGGCATAAACAGAACCACTTCTTAAGGCGTTTTCGGCCTCTAAAATATCAACATAATTTTCTTTGACATGAAGTCCAGGACTAGCATCTAAATATCTAGTTAGTTGTCTAGTAATAGAGGTATTATCTTGATCTAAAACCCCTATGGGTAGATCATGAGGAATTTGAGGAGAAAATATATACCAAGTGAGCAAACAAGCGAACAAGGGGATGAAGCTAATCATTCCCCAGTTCCAAAAACTGGATTTTAACCAAGAAATTTCTCGATTAAGAGAGGTATAAAAAGTATCCAGTAAACGCATCTAGTTAATTCACTTTTAGTATTTAATAATGACCGACATTCCAGAGCGAGCATTTGGAATGGGAGAGGTTGGTTCCGCCTTTATTTCAAATGTTTTAATATCAAATCCCTCGCTGTTTCTAGTCGGTCGCCAGGTAGCAAAATCTGCCAAAGGGGAGCTGTATATAACTTTAAAAGTGGTCTCAAAAGGTTGTCCATCACTTCCTAATGCAGGGATAGAAGCTTTAAAAGTATCACCAATATTGAAATGACTTAATTCTGTTTCTTTAACATTAAAATATAATGTTTGTTCATTAGGCAGAGCAACGGTCACAACAGCCACGCCTTGCGGCATAATTTCTCCAACTTTACCAATTACTTTTGCAACGATGCCTGATACGGGACTTTTTAGATTGGATTCATCTTCCGCAACCCTAGCTTCATCTACCGCTCCTTGTACTTGTCTTGCTTGGGCTTGAGCAGCTTCTTGATCCTCTATTCTTGCTCCTTCAAGAGCCATATTATATTGTGCCTTTGCAGCGGCTGCTTGATCTCGATAATTAACATAGTTGGCGTAAGCTTCGTCTCTTTTTTGTAGAGAAACCAAGCCCTCTTTTGCTAAGTTATTGACTCTATTGTAGGATTTTCTAGCCAAATCTGCGCCTGCTTGCGCTCTTTGCCAAGTTTGTTTAGCCATTTCTATTTCTTGGGGGCGAGCACCTGTTTTTGCTTTTCTAGCAACCGCATCAGCAGCCTCACTAGCAGCAGTTGCTTGTTTTATTTTAGCGTCTACTTCTGGGCTATTCATTTTAATTAGAGGGGTGCCTACTTCTACTCTATCGCCCTCTGTTACAAAAATTTCTCCAATTCTTCCAGGTACTTTAGAGGCGACATCAATTTCTTCCAACTCAATTTGTCCTTGTACCATGTTCGGAGCAGGTTTTATTGCTAGTAATATACCTATAATAATTAAAACGATAGCAACAATAAATACAATTGCTATTATTAATCTTTTTCTGTTCATTTATTATATCCCTTATGAATTTTTTATTATTTCAAACGAATATCAGAAGTTTTTAAGAACTCTTCAAAAAGTTCTGGCTGCCCAGTACTGGTTGCTAATTCATTTAAGGCAATTATGTAATCATAAGCTGCTTTTAAACGTTCTGTTTTTGCTTTTTCTAAATTGACTTCGGCATCAATTAAATCTGACATTGTATTGATGCCTTCTTGTAGACCTCTAGTTCTCAGTCTTAGATACTCGTTGGCGACATCTAAATTACTTTGTAATGCAAAAAAAGTCTCTCTTGCATTTTCTACTTCGCGCCAGTTTTTTTCAATCAATAAAGCAATATCATCTCTTGCTTGTTGCTCGGTTAGCTCAGCTTGAACAATTTTTTGTTGTGCAGATTTTTGCATTTTGCTTCTGCTGATAGAACTATACAGAGTCCAACTGGCATTGACGCCAATCATTTTGTTGGCTTTATGGTTATCTAGTTCATGGTAGCCTACTACTGCCAAATTAGGTTTCCAGCGAGAATCACTGGCTTTTTTTAAGCCCTTTGCTTGATCTTTTTTCGCCTTAACCAAAGCCAGTCCTGGATGTTTTTCTAGGGCGATGGTTGCAAAATAATCACTACCACTCAAAGCCTCTTTATGTACGAAAAGAGGTGTTTTTGTTTGTACTGGGTAATTTCTAAGTAACATTTTTTGTAAAGCTAAATCTGCTAATTGACTATCGTTAATTGCTTTTTCTGCATTTCTTTTAGCATCTTCTAGCGCAACAGAAGCTTGCAATCGCTCAACTTTTGAAATTAAACCTTCTTCCATCATTCTTTTAGCAGTGTAGTCATGATGGGCGATTGCTTTAACGGCATCTTGCCGTAACTGCATGACTTGCCGTAATAATTGAGAACCGAAATAACGTTCAACTAGTGTGCGGTGAGTATCTGAATAGGTTTGTAAGTCATTAGCATTCATTTCTTCAACTTTAGCTTCGCTAATATTTTTTACTGCGGTAATCAATCCACCAGTATAAACTGGCCAAACCAAAAGGGCGCCAGTACTCTTGGTATGGCCTTTTAGCTGCATTTCGTATTGATCACCAGTTAGTTCATAATGATTTGAAGAGCGAAAAAAAGGTTTCAAAATAGATGGAACTCGTTCATCAATAATGGTATCGGCTAAATCCAAACCAATTTCACGAAACCTATCCATGCCTACATCTAAGTTTAGGTTATAATAACCCCAAGTAGACGTTAGTAAGATATTGGGTCTACCGAGTCCACTTACGGCTTCATTTTGATAAATTTGACTTTGTACGCTGGCTTTGGAAGCTGCAATTTTGGGAGATTCATTTTGTATAATATTGACCGCCTCCAAAAAACTAATTTCATTGTTTTGGGTAGTCGTTGTGTCTGCATGTATCGGTATTGAGACAATGAAAGTCAATAGAATGACAGGGAGTATTTTTCGCATATTAAAGCAATCCAAATATTAAATATAGGCATTAAGTATAAAAAAATTATTAATTTTAAAAAAACATAGAATAATAACAAATGTCTTAGATTATACATTTTTTTAAAATAAAATAGTATAAGTTACTATAAAGTAAACCCATCATAATGGGCAAGTCAATATTTTTTTAAGTAAAAACTCAATAAAATCTTGATTGCGATATTAGATTAATTATTTTAAAATGGATTGCTTATTACAGGTTAATGGTAAAAGCACGTAAGGCAGAGTGCTGCCCGTGCTTTTTTTTTAACCGAAGTAATGCTATTCATATAACGGTTAACGGTTGAATATGAGGTAATCAAATGACTGATGCTGTGTTGGTTTTATCGGATGGAACTGTATTTAAGGGTGTTTCAATTGGGCATGAAGGAGAAGCAGCTGGTGAAGTAGTTTTTAATACTTCAATGACTGGCTATCAAGAAATTTTGACAGATCCTTCGTATGCACAACAACTCATTACCTTAACATATCCTCATATTGGTAATACTGGTATCAATCCAGAGGATGAAGAATCCAGTCACATTTTTGCTAAGGGTCTGATTGTTCGTTCGCTATCGCCTACAGTAAGTAATTTTAGAGCAACGGATAATCTTTCCAACTATCTAAAAAAACATCAAATTGTTGCCATTGCAGATATTGATACTAGACACTTAACTAGAATTATTAGGTCTCAAGGCAGTCAAGCAGGAGCAATTTTAACAGGAGAGCAAATAGACATTCAAAAAGGCATTCAATTGGCTAAGAAGTTTGGCTCTATGTCAGGAAAAGATTTGGCAGCAGAGGTGACATGTTCCGAAAAGTACTCTTTCCAAGGAGGGAACTGGTCATTAGGTAATGGCTATGCTCAAGAAGACAGTTTCAAATATAAGGTTGTTGTTTATGATTTTGGTGTTAAGCGAAATATTTTGCGTTCCTTAGTTGCTCGTGGTTGTGAATTAACCATTGTTCCAGCAAGTACAACGGCAGAAGAGGCTTTGGCTTTAAATCCGTATGGTATTTTCTTATCAAATGGACCAGGAGATCCGGAACCATGTACTTATGCAGTAAAAGCAATTCAAACTTTTTTAACTAAAAATATTCCAATGTTTGGAATTTGTTTAGGACACCAACTCTTGGCTTTAGCTTTAGGTGGCAGAACTCAAAAAATGAAATTTGGTCACCATGGTGCTAATCATCCAGTAATTGATTTAAGAACTAAAAGAGTTGCGATTACAAGTCAGAATCATGGATTTGTTGTAGACGAAAAAAGTTTACCTGATACTGTAGAAATCACACATAGATCATTGTTTGATCAATCTTTGCAAGGAATGGTATTGAAAAATAAACCCGTCTTATCGTTTCAAGGACATCCTGAGGCGAGTGCAGGTCCGCAAGATATAGATATTTTATTTGACGAGTTTGTACAGCATATTGAGAATAGCAAATTTCAATCATGAAGCTAGGATATTAGTATTTTTAAAAAGAGATAGTTATGCCAAAAAGAACCGATTTAAAAAGTATTTTAATTATAGGTGCAGGTCCTATTGTCATTGGGCAAGCATGTGAATTTGATTATTCAGGTGCACAGGCCTGTAAAGCATTGCGTGAAGAGGGTTATAAAGTTATTTTAGTGAATTCTAACCCTGCGACTATTATGACAGATCCTGAGATGGCAGATGTCACTTATATTGAACCTATTCGTTGGCGTGTGGTTGAAAAGATTATAGAAAAAGAAAGACCAGACGCTATTTTGCCGACCATGGGAGGGCAAACAGCATTAAACTGTGCCTTAGATTTAGCAAGAAATGGGGTATTAGAAAAATATAGCGTTGAATTGATTGGTGCCTCTGAGGACGCTATTGATAAAGCAGAAGACAGGGGTCGTTTTAAAGAAGCCATGCAGAAGATTGGTCTATCGTGTCCTAAATCATTTGTATGTCACAGTATGCAAGAAGCGCTTGACGCGCAAGATGAAGTTGGATTTCCAACACTGATTCGACCTTCGTTTACTATGGGCGGTTCAGGAGGAGGTATTGCTTATAATAGGGAAGAATTTTTAGAAATTTGTGAACGGGGATTTGAAGCATCACCGACACATGAACTTTTAATCGAGCAGTCAGTTTTGGGTTGGAAAGAATATGAAATGGAGGTTGTGCGTGATAAAAATGACAACTGCATTATCATATGTTCGATTGAAAACTTTGATCCTATAGGCGTGCATACAGGAGACTCTATAACAGTTGCACCGATACAAACTCTGACCGATAAAGAATATCAAATTATGCGTAATGCAAGTATTGCTGTTTTACGTGAAATTGGTGTAGATACAGGGGGATCAAACGTACAATTTGCCGTTAATCCTGAAAATGGAGAAATGATTGTTATTGAGATGAATCCTAGAGTTTCTCGATCTTCAGCTTTGGCGTCAAAGGCGACTGGCTTTCCTATAGCTAAGGTGGCAGCGAAGTTAGCAGTGGGCTATACCTTAGATGAAATTAAAAATGATATTACAGGAGGCAAAACGCCAGCTTCTTTTGAACCTAGTATTGATTACGTGGTAACTAAAATACCTCGTTTTGCCTTTGAGAAATTTCCCGTTGCAGATGACCATTTAACCACGCAAATGAAATCTGTGGGTGAAGCTATGGCAATTGGTCGTACTTTTCAAGAGTCGGTACAAAAAGCTTTAAGAAGTCTAGAGACTGGTTTATCTGGTTTTGATCCTAAAACAGAAGATGAAGTTGTCATTCGTCGAGAGTTGGCCAATCCTAAAGCAGACCGTATTTTATATGTGGCAGATGCTTTTAGAATAGGCATGAGTTTGGAAGAAATTAATCAGATTTCATTTATCGATCCTTGGTTTTTAACGCAAATCGAAGATATTGTGTTAGAAGAGAAAGAATTAGCCCAACAATCTTTACAAACCATAGGTTCGGAGCCTTTTAAGAGATTAAAACGAAAAGGTTTTTCTGATAAAAGAATTGCTAATTTAGTGGGTTCGAGTGAACTAAAAGTTAGAGAATTCAGGATGGTTGGTTTGGGATTATATCCCGTATATAAAAGGGTAGATACTTGTGCGGGGGAATTCGAAACAGATACCGCTTACATGTATTCAACTTATGAAACCCATGATGAAGCACGTCCTAGTGAACATAAGAAAATTATTATATTAGGCGGAGGCCCTAATCGAATAGGTCAAGGGATTGAGTTTGACTACTGTTGTGTACATGCAGCCTTGGCATTAAAAGAAAGAGGCTGGGAAACCATTATGGTGAACTGTAATCCCGAAACAGTTTCTACCGATTTTGACACCTCTGATCGTCTATACTTTGAGCCATTAACTTTAGAAGATGTTTTAAATATTGTACATATAGAAAAACCGGATGGCATGATTGTGCATTATGGAGGACAAACACCTTTGAAATTGGCGAATGAATTGGTTGCAAATGGAGTTAATATTGTAGGCACTTCAGCCAATAGTATCGATTTAGCAGAAGATAGAGAAAAATTTCAAAAAATATTAAATGATTTAGATTTAAAACAGCCGCCTAATCGTATTGGATACAAAGTAGACCAAGCAGTTGCTTTGGCGGATCAAATTGGTTACCCATTAGTGGTCAGACCGTCTTACGTATTGGGTGGTCGAGCCATGCAAATTGTGAATGATTCTGAACAGTTGTTACAATACATGACAGAAGCAGTTAAAGTATCAGAAGACAATCCAATCTTATTAGATCGTTTTTTAAACAATGCTATAGAAGTCGATGTAGATTGTGTTAGTGATGGTAAAAAAGTAGTGATTGGTGGATTAATGGAACATATCGAACAAGCGGGTGTGCATAGTGGAGATTCAGCTTGTTCTATTCCTGCTTATTCGCTTAGTCCTAGTATTCAAGATGAGATACGCAGACAAACTAAAGAAATGGCAAAAGCACTACAAGTCGTAGGTCTAATGAATGTGCAGTTTGCAGTTCAAAATGATGTTGTTTATGTATTAGAAGTAAATCCTAGAGCAAGTCGTACAGTACCATTTGTAAGTAAAGCAACGGGAGTGCCTCTAGCAAAAGTTGGTGCTAGAGTTATGGTAGGTGAAAAACTTTCTGATATTAAATTTACTAAGGAAATTATTCCAGAGTATTATTTTGTAAAAGAGGCTGTTTTCCCATTTATTAAGTTTCCAGGGGTTGATACGATACTTGGGCCTGAAATGCGTTCCACAGGTGAAGTGATGGGGATAGGTAAGACCTTTCCAGAGGCTTTTATTAAGTCCCAATTAGGGGCTGGTTCGACTATTCCCGATTCTGGATGCGTGTTTATGTCTGTTCGTGATGAAGATAAAGTTTATTTACCTCAAATTGCTACTAATTTTTTAGCGGGAGGTTACACTCTATGTGCGACAAAAGGAACGGCTACTTATCTACAAGAGAAGGGGTTTGATGTAGAAGTAGTAAATAAGGTGATTGAAGGCAGACCGCATATTGTTGATAAGATTAAAAATGGTGAAATTTCGATTGTGATTAACACCGTAGATAACAAAGTCCAATCTATTCAGGATAGTCACTCTATTAGAAGAAGTGCTTTAACACAAAATGTACCACTATATACTACAATTGCGGCGGGATTAGTGGTTAGTCAAGGGATTGGACAATTGAATGTAGAGAATACATATAGTTTGCAATCCTTACATTCTCAATTGCATTTGTCATTTCATTACTAATTAGATAAGAAGTATTTATGGCAGATGATAAGGTTTATTTGTATACGGATGGAGCATGTAAAGGAAACCCCGGTCCTGGAGGCTGGGGTGCTTTGTTGTGTTATCAAGAGCATGAAAAAGAGATGTATGGAGGAGAAAACAATACAACCAATAATCGTATGGAGTTGACGGCAGTTATTAAAGGTTTACAAGCATTAAAAAAAAGCTGTCAAGTCGCTATTTATACTGACTCTCAATATGTCAAAAATGGCATAACGCAATGGATGCCAAATTGGAAAAAAAATAACTGGAAGACTGCCAATAAAAAACCAGTTAAAAACCAAGACCTATGGTTAAAGCTAGATCAAGAGCTAGAACAACATCAAGTGAGTTGGCATTGGGTTAAAGGACATGCAGGACACCCTGGAAACGAGCGTGCTGATGCCTTAGCTAATTTGGGTTGTGAATCCTTATCCTTATAATATTTTCAATTCACAGTATTTTTTATTTCTCTCATCTTGAATTCTTAAAAAGGAAAATCATATTACCATTATGAAAAATTTTATTTATTATTTAAATATATTATTAGTATTTATGCTAGGAGGATGTACAACAATGAATAATCAGGAGCTAGTAGAGCATCAATTAATCGATAGAGCGGTTATTTTTGGAAATCCAAAAATTGCAGGTGCAGATTTAAGCCCAGATGGGCAATATGTTACCTTTTTAAAAGAGTATGATGGGATTTTAAATATTTGGCTAAAAAAAATAGATGAGCCGTTTCAGAAGGCAAGAGTGTTGACAGATAGTAAACGACCTTTAGGGGGATACTTTTGGACAGATGATAGTAAATATATTTTATATGTTAAAGATAAAGATGGAGATGAGAACTTTAATTTATATATGCTAGATCCTCATACAGGCAAAGAAAATGAGTTACCAAAAGCAAAAAATTTAACACCTTTTAAAGATGTACGAGTGGCTTTATTTCATTTAAGTCAAAATAATCCTGATTATATATGGATCGGGTTAAACGATAGAGACCCTGCATGGCATGACCTATATAAACTTACTATTTCCACTGGTAAATTAGAAAAAATTTATGAGAATACAGATCGAATTACTTCATATGAATTTGACTGGGATGATAATTTACGCATTTTAGAAAGAACTGATGAAAGTGGTAATAGTGAGCTATTTAAAATAGATAAAGATAAAAAACTAACCAAGATATTTGAAACACCTATTTCTGAATTTGTTTCTATAGGTGGTTGGACTAAAGATAATCAATCTCCTTATTTTATTACGAATAAAGGGGATATTGATTTAGCTACTTTATTTTTATTTGATATGGATTCACTAAAATTATCTAAGATTGAATCTGATCCTAAAAATCGCGTAGATATTAATGGCGTTTCATTCAATCGTAATACTAGAGAGATGATTGCGACTAGTTATACGGATGATGAAACTATTTACTATTGGAAAGATAAAACCAGAGAAGCTTATTATAATTATTTGAAGAAACAATTTCCGGGTCGTCGAGTAAGTTTTAGTGCTGCAGATAATGATTATAATAAATTTTTGGTAGTTGTATGGGGTGATAAATATGCTACAGATACTTATTTATTTCAACCAAATGCAGATAATGAACAAGAAAAATTAATCTATCAATATACCAGTCGTCCTGACTTAAAGAAGGTAGAGAAACAATTATCACCAATGAAAGCCATACGCTATCAAAGCAGTGATAGGTTAGAAATTCCGGGGTATTTAACCATTCCAGTAACTAAAAAAGCAAAGAATTTACCTTTGGTTGTGTTGGTTCATGGGGGTCCTAAAGGACCAAGAGATTATTGGGGATATGATCCTGAGGCTCAGTTTTTAGCTAATCGTGGTTATGCAGTTTTACAACCAAATTTCCGTGCCAGTGGTGGTTATGGTAAAAAATTTCTGAATGCAGGTGACTTACAATGGGGTCGCTTAATGCAGGATGATATTACTTATGGGGTCAAATATTTAGTAGATAAGGGAATAGTAGATTCTAAAAAAGTCGTGATTATGGGTGGAAGCTACGGTGGCTATGCAACGTTAGCAGGCTTGGCTTTTACGCCAGAGGTATATGTAGCAGGTGTAGATATTGTTGGTCCAAGTAATTTGTTTACTTTGTTAGATTCAATTCCTGCCTATTGGGAGGCTGGGCGAGCTGAATTGTATCAAATGACAGGAAATCCAAATACAGAAGAAGGACGAGAAATCCTTAAAAATGCGAGTCCGTTATTTAGTGTGGATAAAATCAATAAACCACTTTTAATTGTGCAAGGGGCGAATGATCCTAGAGTGAAACAAGCAGAGTCGGATCAAATTGTAACCGCATTGAGAGATAAGGGTAAAAAAGTAGTGTATTTATTAGCTAAAGACGAAGGACATGGTTTTGCAAAACCGTTAAATCGTATGGCGATGTATGCCGAAATTGAGAGGTTTTTATCAGAGGTATTAGGAGGAGTTTATCAGTCGGATATGCCATCGGATGTAGAAAAAACCTTAGATTCATTGCGAGTGGATGTCAATTCAGTTTCCACTCAATAAAGAAGAAATTTTTATGTTATTAAGGTAAAAATTTAAGCTAAAACGAAACCGATATGTATCAATTAACTTGATACATATCGGGTTTTAAATTTATTTAATGACGATATAATCTTGGCTATTTTTCCAAATAGGGTCATTTCT
>WNLJ01000020.1 GCA_017114885.1 Neisseriaceae bacterium PsAf
CCAATGAACAACATACCCTCGTAGTTTGTCGTTATAATCCACCAGGAAATCATCGCAATCAAAAACCTTATTAGATACAGTATGGTAATCTTAATAAATAAAAAGACTATATAATCAAAATATATAGTCTTTGGTTCATTTAAATCATTTGGGATTAAGCATTAACACGTTTGGCAATGGAAACGGTGAAGATACCCCATTCATCGACCAACATATCAATTTTTTGAAAACCTGATTTTTCTACTAATTGATCCATTTCTGTTTGGGTACGTCTACGCATCACCCAAGCTTGATTATCTCTATGACTTGTTAATGCTCTGGCAATAAACTCTAGTTGAGGATGCCATGGTTGGCCTGTGTAGATGAGATAACTTCCTTCTTCCATAATTTCTGCCAATCCTGATAAAGAATCCATAATCATTTGATTATCAGAAAATAATTCATATAGACCCGATAAAATCGCTAGAGTAGGACTTTGCTGTAAAGAGATGAGCTCATCTTTGTTAAAAGCATCTCCTTTTTCAAACTGTGCAATATGAGTTAATCCTTTCTCATTGATTAGATTTTGACCTTTTTGAATATTAATCTCACTAAAATCTCGTAATAATATAGAATCGGGTAATTCTGATAGTTGCTGAATGGTTTCTAGAACATAGCGACCATGTCCTGCGGCAATATCAATTATATGACAGGTTTGTTTTGCTGTTTTAAAGTAGTAATAGCTTGTTTAATCAATTGTTCTAAATGTATTTTTCTTTGACGAATACCTCGCCAGCCTATGGATTGCAAATAGAAAAAATCAATAATTCGTCCTAGAAAAGAATTACCCGCTGGTTCATTGCGATAGATGTAATCTAAAGAACCTCCAGAATCAAAGCCGGTTTCAAAACCTAAATGAATCCCATGTGATAAGCGACTAATGTATTGTAGGAAAAACTGAGTAGTTTTCCAGTAAGCACGAGCCAAAATATTTTTGGGCGGACGCATTAGTTGTTCTGCTTCATTCTTCGTATAACCCACTTGATCTGCGTTGATTAATGAGGGCTGTGTCACAGGGTTTTCGAAACATTCAAGAATAAATCGTCTTGCTTTATCTATGGCAATTTGTCTGTCTTTTTCACCCAAAGTATCATGATAAAAATGAGGAAGTACATGATATTCTTTTTTATCACTGCCCAAGTTATCAAAAAATTGTCGTTGAGGTTTTTTTCTTACTACATAGTCAGAATCAGAGACTAATAATTGGGTTGGGATATGAATAGAGTGTGCGTCTTTAATAATTCTTTTGGAGGTGGTATGTAAATAAATTAATACTCTAGCAGAAATCAAACGAGTAATTAAAGTATCAGTTTTATAAGTTTCTCGACGTTTTTCATCATGTGTTAGTAGCTTAGGTTTAACATAACTTTTAATGAAAAAATTACCCCATAAATTTTGTAATGCCCATAAGCCAGGAATAGCAAAAGGAACATAAAGTTTAATGCTAAAAGCAGGAGAACCTAAAACTAGGGCTCTAATTTTAGGCACATAATCGTGGACCCAAGTGGCGGCTATGACAGAACCAACACTTTGTCCGATAATAACAATATCTTGTTCTTTAACCTTATGATTTTTCTTGATATGCCGAATAAAATATTGTAAATCTTTCGCGAGCTCAGAAAAACTAGAAGCATCTCCTCGTTCTCCATCAGACTGACCATGACCTCTGGCATCCCAAGCGAAAAACTGATAGTCAGGTAAATTTAATTCTTCTACTAAATGGGCCATTCTTCCCGAGTGTTCGTGCCCACGGTGTAATAAAACGATAGTAGGAACGATTTGATTGGGAGAGGGGGATGAACTTGGCCAATACCGATAAAATAATTCGGTATCATCGTGATTTTTGAAAGTATGTTGTTGTTCCATATGTGTTAGTATTATCTAAATATTATTAAAGTAATCAATGTATTATATACTTAAAATTGAATCTGAATGGTAAATGTAAGAATAGAAATACATATTGATTCCCTATATCCTATTATTTTATTGTTTATCAATACAAAATCAATAGAAAAATAGTTTATACACTTTTAATCTTAAATTATTTTTAATCTTAAACTTAAATTTTTTTATGGTTGTGTCGTAAAAAATTTCTTTTTTGCATATCTTTTTAATGGACGAAAAAATTTATTTTAAACAGATAATTAACTCAAATATTTAAAATTATGAGTTAAATTATTTTTTATTTAAATAAAAAAGAATGCTTTTTTTTGAAAAAAAAAACTTTATTTAAAATATATTTTAGGTTTACTATGAAAAAAAGCTAGATTGTTTAGGATCATGTCTCTTGTAAGTCTCTCTTATAAGGCTTTTGGCAAGTTCTTGCTCAATTTTATTATATGACTTTATAGAATTGGTCATATATAAAAACTGTACATAATCATTGTGCAATAGAATTTTAACCTACCTTAAGGGGGTATGGAAATGAGTAGTGTACATACTAAATCTAAAAATAATCGAAAACTTATGCCTACTTTAGGGATTGGCTCTTTAGTTTCTGTTGGTATCGGTGTGGCCGTTTCTCAAATTGTTATCGTGATTATATTGTTGGGGTTTGGCACAGCAGGAATTTGGTTTATTGTCCCACTTGCATTTGCTTTACTACTAGCATTGACCAATGTAACTTCTTTTTCTTAATTATCTTTAATGATTCCAAAAGCGGGTAGTGTAGGTACTTATAGCTTAGTTGCTTTAGGACAGTTGCCATCCATGATGTCTGTTTTTTGTGGTTATGTGATAGTGGCTATGTTTGCTTTGAGTTCAGAGATGGTTTTAATGACCCATGTATTGAGTCATGTGTTGAATATTTCTATCAATACATTAGCATTGGGTTTTGTTGTCGTGACCATTTTTGCAGTCTTGAATTTATTCAAAATTGACGTATTTGCTAAATTACAATCTATTTTGGCTTTTGGAACTGTGTGTTATGCAATTTTATTGGGCATAGATGCGATTTATGGTGCCAAACACACTTCAGAAATAAATTCACTTGGCCCACTCGTTAATAATGATTTTTCTTGGACGATGCTCGGACTAGTTACTTTAGGATTTTGGGTGTTTTGTGGTATTGAATTTGTCTGTCCCTTGGTGGAGGAAACTAAAAATCCTAATAAAAATATACCCAGATCGATGTACTTGAGTCTGGGTTTACTTTTTTTGATGTTCTGTATTTATGGTACCGGTGCCGTTTACACTCTTCCTAAAGAGGTGTTAATAACCTCTGCTGTACCTCATTTAGATTATGGAATGTTGGTATTAGGCCAATCGGCAAAGTACTTAATTGCAGTTTTTACTATATTAGCAGCTTGTAGCTCTTTAAATATTACTATTGTGGCAGTTTCTAGAATGCTTTATGGAATGGCTAAAAACACTCAAGTGCTTCCGCCATTTAAATATCTTAGTAAAAAGAATAACGTTCCTTGGGTTGGTGTGCTATTTGTAGCTTATATTATTTTAATCCCTTTGTTTATTTTTCATACCAACTCTAGTTTGATTTTGGTTTTGGCTGCTGCCTCTACCGTCTCTTGGCTCATTGCTTACTTAATTAATCACATTAATGTCATTGCCATGCGTTTTAAATACCCTAACATGCATCGACCTTACAAAGTTCCATTTTATCCATTACCGCAAATAATAGGAATTTTAGGAATGATTTATGCTATTTGTCATGTATCACAAAACACAGAAACAGCTAAAGAAATCTATTTTTATGCAGGTTGGATTATAGGCATAGTTGCGGTTTTAAGTGTTTTATGGATTAAGTTAGTTATGAAAAAACCTTTATTTGAAAGTGAACCGCTAGAAGTGCTCACGAGAGAGTAGAGAATAATTAAATGTAAATAATTTTTAAAGGATGGAGTTATATGGAAATGGACCATTATAAAACAGTCATTCGAAGCGGATCGCATTGGTCGCTACGTGTTCGTAGAGGTGTGTTAATCAAATTAACTGATCTAACAGGGAATTCAAATGTAGGGATGTTATTTTATAACCATGAAAATTTATTCGAACGATACAATGCACCTGATACTTTGAAATGTCAGCATACTTTTAAATTAACCAAAGGCAATTGTTTGTATTCAGATATGGGGCGAATTTTTGCATCGATTGTAAAAGATGACATAGGTTGGCATGAGACCGTATGCGGTAATATTACCTCGCAACAAGTAACAGAACGTTGGGGAAGAAGAGATTATCAGCACGATAGAAATCAATGGCATCAAAACGGTCATGATGCTTTTTTGGTAGAGCTTGAAAAATATGGATTGAATATTGATGATATGAGTGCCAATGTGAATTGGTTTAATAAAGTCGCAGTTAAATATGACGGCAGTATGTATTTAGTTAAAAATCATAGTCAAAAAGGAAATGAAGTATGCCTACGATTTGAAATGGATACTTTGGTTTTATTACATACTTGTCCACATCCCTTGGAAGATTCTAGTACTTATCCTGAATTTATGGTGCAACTTGAACTGGAAAAAGCACCTCCTGTAAAAGAAGATGATTATTGTATGAATTCGTGTGATGAAAATCGTCGAGGATTTGAAAATAATGCATTGTATTATTTCGGAGCGTAAGGAGAGAAAAATGGTTACAAAATTACAAGAAAGTACAAAAAAAATAGAACATGCTCGTTCAGTTACTAAAGTGAATGCAGGCGATTATTATATCCAAGTGATTAAGCAGGGTGAAACGGTTAGAATTACTGATCTGGAAGGAAATCAAGCAGCAGATACTTTATTTTTTAACGCTAACGATACAGATGAAACCTATAGTGCCGTTAATACTATTCGAGAACAAAAGAATGTATTTTTAGGGACAGGTTCTATCCTGAGATCTAATATTAATAGAGGTTTATTGAAAATTGTTGCAGATACCTGTGGTAATCATGACACCTTGGGTGGTGCTTGTGCTACAGAAAGTAATACTGTTCGGTATGATTTAGAAAAACCTTATATGCATGCTTGTAGAGATAGTTGGATGTTGGCAATTTCTGAACATCCTGAATATGAGTTACAAAAAAAACACATTACACATAACATTAATTTTTTTATGAATGTTCCTATTACGGAAGAGGGTTATTTGACCTTTGCAGATGGTATTTCTGCTCCCGGTAAATATGTTGAGTTAGAAGCATTAATGGATGTTGTTATTTTGATTTCAAATTGTCCTCAATTAAACAACCCATGTAATGGATACAATCCAACTCCTATCGAAGTTTCTATATGGGCTCAATAAACCTTCTAGGAATGAAGTATTAATTATATTTAAGAGGAACATTTATGTTTAAAAAAGTTTTAATTGCTAATCGTGGGGTGTGTGCCGTTCGCATTATCAAAACACTAAAAAGACTTAATATTCAATCAATTGCAATTTATACGGAAGAAGATGAAGAAAGTTTACATGTTAAATTAGCAGACGAAGCCTATTGTTTAGGTTCTGGTCCAGCTAAAAATACTTATTTAAATATTGATAAGATTTTAGAAATTGCCGAGAAAGCAAATGCAGAGGTGATTCACCCAGGGTATGGGTTTGTAAGTGAAAATGTAGATTTTGTTACTCGTTGTGAAAAACAAGGCATCGTATTTATCGGTCCCACAGTAGAACAAATTAAACAGTTTGGTTTAAAACATAAGGCCAATGAATTAGCACTTAATAATGGGGTACCATTATCTCCGGGATCTGGCATCTTAAATGATATTAATCAGGCCAAAGAAGAGGCTCAAAAAATTGGCTATCCTGTTATATTAAAAAGTACTGCAGGTGGTGGCGGTATTGGCATGCAGATTTGTTTTTCGGATAGAGATTTGGAAGAAAGTTTTGAATCGATTAAGCGATTAAGCTTAAATAACTTTGCTAATGCGGATATTTTCCTGGAAAAATATATCCAAAAAGCACGTCATTTAGAAGTTCAAATCATCGGAGATGGTAAAGGAGAAGTATTAGCGATAGGTGAAAGAGATTGTTCTACTCAAAGACGTAATCAAAAAGTGGTAGAAGAATGTCCTGCGCCCAATTTGAAAGATAGTGTTCGAAAAGGCTTATATCTTGCCGCCGAAAAATTATTAGATGGTATTAACTATCGTAACGCAGGAACGGTTGAGTTTGTTTACGATGTAGATAGCGAACAATTTTATTTTCTTGAATTAAATGCAAGACTTCAAGTAGAGCATGGTGTCACTGAAACTGTGTATGGAATTGATGTGGTTGAGTGGATGTTATTAGTTGCTGCAGGAGAAATTGATCTAGCTCAAAAACGCGCAGAATTAAATCCCAAAGGTCACTCTATTGAGGTTCGTATTTATGCTGAAGATCCCTATCAAAATTTCCAACCCTGTTCTGGTTTATTAAGTGAGGTTGTTTTTCCTGAAAATCATGAATTACGTATTGATGCTTGTATTGAAACAGGAATTGAGGTATCTCCTTTTTTTGATCCTATGTTGGCCAATATTATTGTATATGGTGATGATCGTGATCAAGCTTTGCAATTATTAGAAAAGACATTGGAAGAAACCTCGATTTATGGTATTGAAACCAATCAAGAATATCTTTTGGCTTTATTGCAAGACCCGGTGATGCAATCTGGGAAGATGACAACGAGATATCTAAATGACTTTACGTATTCACCGTCTCGAATTGATATTTTACAAGGAGGAGCACTTACCACAGTGCAAGATAGTCAAGGACGTATTGGCTATTGGCATGTAGGGATTCCACCATCAGGTCCAATGGATAGTTATTCATTTCGTTTAGCGAATCGACTGTTAGGAAATGATGAAAATGATGCCGGTTTAGAAATTACCATACAAGGTCCTACTTTAAAATTTAGTTGTGACACGCAAATTGTTATTGCGGGTGCTGAAATTTAGACAAAACTATATCAAAAGCCTGTTGATAATTGGCAGGTTTTAACGATCAAAGTAGGACAAATTTTAAGTCTAGTTCGTATTCGTGAAAGTGGTACTAGAGCTTATTTAGCAGTAAGAGGGGGGATTCAATGCCCTGACTATTTGGGATCTAAATCAACCTTTACTTTGGGTCAATTTGGTGGGCACAATGGTAGAGCATTAAGAACAGGGGATGTTCTAAAAATTAAGTCATTACCTCTAGAGACTGGAAAAAAGATTGATCAATCTATTTTGCCAGAAATTTCCCATTTTCATGAGTTGAGAGTAATTTACGGACCACACGGAGCCCCAGATTTTTTTACAGATAACGACATTGATATGTTTTTTAAAACTGAATGGGAGGTTCATTATAATTCTAGTCGAACAGGTATTCGTTTGGTTGGTCCGAAACCAGAGTGGGCTAGAAGTGATGGAGGAGAAGCAGGTTTGTACCCTTCTAATATTCATGATAATGCGTATGCCTTTGGGACAGTAGATTTCACAGGAGATATGCCAATTATTTTAGGACCTGATGGCCCATCATTGGGTGGGTTTGTTTGTCCTGCCACAGTTATCACTGCTGATTTGTGGAAATTAGGGCAATTAAAATCGGGAGATAAAGTTCAATTTATACCAGTTTCATTAGAGACAGCTGCGGCATTAGAAAAATCTCAAATTGAACAAATAAAATCTTTAAAACCAGTAGAAGTTTCCGTACAAAAACAGTCTGTAGAAACACCTGTTTTAATGACATTGAGTGAGGATGAAGTAGGAGATCAAGTTGTTTATAGAGCAGCAGGAGATCATTTTATCTTGGTTGAGTATGGAGAGCTGATTTTAGATATACGTTTAAGATTTAGAGCACATCGTCTAATGCAATATATCCAGAAAAATACAGCAGCGGGAATAGAAGAATTAACACCCGGAATTCGTTCTTTGCAAGTGCATTATGATAGTCAAAAAATTTCCTATCAAGATTTACTTGAGTATTTAAAACAAGCAGAATTAGAAATTTCCACTCAATTAACTGAAGCATCTGTTCCTTCTCGAATCGTCTATTTGCCAGTTTCTTGGCAAGATGAGGTAGCTAAACTGGCAGCAGAAAAATACATGCAATTGGTTCGAGAAAATGCACCATGGTGTCCTGATAATTTAGAGTTTATTCGACGAATTAATGGCATGGAATCCATTGATCAGGTAAAAGAAATAATTTTTAATTCCTCTTATTTAGTAATGGGTTTGGGCGACGTTTATTTGGGTGCTCCTGTTGCAACACCAATTGATCCAAGACAAAGATTGGTGACAACCAAATATAATCCTGCCAGAACTTGGACCGCAGAAAATTCAGTTGGGATTGGTGGTTCGTATTTGTGTGTTTATGGAATGGAAGGCCCTGGTGGATATCAATTATTTGGACGTACTTTGCAGATGTGGAATCGTTATTATCAGACTAAAGAGTTTTCGAAACCTTGGTTAATGAGATTCTTCGATCAAATTAGATTTTATGAAGTAACACATGATGAATTAATGCAAATTCGTAAATACTTCCCTCAAGGGCGATATTCTTTAAAAATTGAAGAATCAACTTTCTCTTTGAAAGAATATGAAGATTTTCTTGAAAAAAATAAAGAAGAAATTCAATCTTTTCAAAATCATCGTAATGAGGCTTTTCAAGAAGAATTACAACGTTGGCATCAAAATGGTCTTTTTAATTTTGAAGTTGAAGAAAGTCAAAATACAGAAGAAGCTTTCACCTTGCCAGAAGGTGCTCAAGCATTGGATAGACCCGTATCAGGAAGTATTTGGCAAATTCAAGTTAAAAAAGGCGATAGAATTCAGGCAGAACAAGTACTAATGGTCTTAGAATCTATGAAGATGGAAATTCCTATTGTGGCAACACAGTCAGGAATTGTAGAACAGATTTTATTAAAACAAGGACAAACCGTGAATGCAGGTCAAGTTCTATTGGTGATTAAAGAGGAATAGATAATGGAAAAACTTGAAATTCAACATTTACGTAAGCAGTATGAAAAGCAAGAATTAACACCTCAAGAAATAATAAAAGAAATTCGAAAAAAAGCAGAACAATATGCTGATTATAATGTCTGGATTCATCTTTTAACAGAAGAAGAACAAGAGCCGTATTTATCGGCTCTTGAATCGAAAGATATTAATACGCATCCTTTATGGGGAATTCCATTTGCCATTAAAGACAATATCGATTTAAAAGATATCCCAACAACCGCAGGCTGTCCTGAATATGCTTATGTACCTAAAGAATCAGCTACAGTGGTACAAAGGTTAATAGATGCAGGAGCTATTCCCATTGGAAAGACCAATTTAGATCAATTTGCGACAGGTCTTAATGGTACCCGTAGTCCTTATGGTGTCTGCCATAATGCTTTTAATTTTGATTATATTAGTGGTGGTTCAAGTTCAGGCTCTGCTGTGGCTGTAGCATTGGGTTTAGTCTCTTTTAGTTTGGGTACGGATACAGCAGGTTCTGGCCGAGTGCCTGCCTGTTTTAACGGCTTGATTGGTGTTAAACCGACGCGTGGATTATTGTCCAATAAGGGTTTAGTACCTGCTTGTAAGAGCTTAGATTGTATTAGTATTTTTGCCTATTCTAGTGCTGAAGCGAATACGGTGTTGAGTGTTGTTGATTTTTTTGATGCTCAGGATAGTTATAGCCGCCACAATCCTTATGATAATAATAACAGACATTACGGTGTACATACTGGTGCGTTGAAGATAGGAATTATTCAAACAAAAGATTTAAAATTTTTTGGGGATAAAGATTATAAAGAAGCTTATCAAAGGACGTTAGACGTATTAATTGAAAGTGGTATTGAATTGGTAGAGATTCCCTATCAAAATTTTGATGAAGCAGCTAAGTTATTGTATGAAGGGCCTTGGGTGTCTGAAAGGTATGTTGCATGTGGTGAGTTTATAGAGCAGCATCCAGATTCTGTTAATCCTGTTGTGGCGGAAATTATCAAGCAAGGTAAAAATTTATTATCAACAGATTTATTTCGTGCAGAATATCGCTTACAAGCACTAAAACAAAAATGCTATGAGTTGTTGCCAGAATTTGATTGTTTATTGTTCACAACGGCAGGTAAACTATTTACTATTTCGGAGTTAGAAGAAGAGCCAGTTTTGTATAACAGTCATCTTGGTTATTATACTAATTTTCTTAATTTATTAGATTTATCTGCAGTAGCAGTACCGACAGTAAAGACCGAAAAAGAATTGCCTTTTGGCATCACTTTGGTAGGGGGTGCTTTTAGGGATAGATATCTATTATCAATTACTAGACGGTTAGAAAAATTATTTAACCTAAGCATTCAAGAAGAAACACCTAAAACGATTATGGATAAACGCTATATTCCAGTTGCAGTGTGTGGTGCTCATCTAAAAGGATTACCATTGAATTGGCAATTATTAGAAAGAGGTGCTGTGTTGTTAGAAGAAACTAAAACAGCTGCTAAATACCGCATGTATTTATTGGAAAATAATGGATTATTGCGACCTGGTTTGGTGTTTGATGAAAATAATGGACAAAGTATTGATATTGAGATTTGGAATGTGCCACGAGCTCAATTTGGTAGTTTTGTGGATGATGTTTTTCTACCTTTGGGCATTGGGAAAGTACAAACCATAGATGGTCGTTGGGTCAATGGTTTTATCTGTGAGGGATATATTGCAGAATCTAGTCAAGAAATTACTCAGTTTGGTAGTTGGAAAAAATATATGGCTCAAAGATAGTAATTATTTTAATTATGCCTAAACTTTATTTGTTGCCCAATCGTGAGATTAAATTAGATATATTGTCTCGGAAGCATTGGATTGAACTAGATCAGTATTATTCAGAGGAAGATATCCAAGAATTACGTGCAAGAGGGATTCATATTGTTCAAATAGCATCTGATTATGTGATAATTCCAGAATTAGCATTATTAGATAGTGAATTTCTAAAACTAAATTTATCTCCCCGTAAGGTAGTTATTAAAAGGTGGGTCGATTCTACGAATACCTATATGACAAAACATATTAGTGATTTTTCCCCTGCTGATATTTGTGTGGCTGATTATCAATATTCAGGTAGAGGAAGAATGGGTAGAACATGGTCTTCTAATGTTGGTGGAAGTATTGCCTTAAGTTTTTATTATTGTTGTAATAATCTTATGCAAATAAATGGTTTGAGTCTGGTAGTAGGGTTAGCAGTGGTTAAGGCATTAGAATATCAGGGGTATTCTGATTTAAGTTTAAAATGGCCTAATGATATTCTTTTATTGGGAAAAAAATTAGGTGGAATATTGGTTGAAATCTTGCCGAAGTCAAATAATCAGTTTGATATTGTTATTGGCTTAGGTTTAAATTTAGTCTTGCCTCAAGCTGTGTTACAAAGCAACCCTACATGGACACATTTAAGTATGATTCATAATGATATTCAACCGAATTTATTATTAGTTCTTATTTATCAATATTTATACCAGTATGTTACTGATTTTTTTAAGTTAGGTATATCTTCTTTTGTTGAAGAATGGAATCGTTATGATCATTTCTTACAGCAAAAGGTGATATTGTATGTCAATAATCAAGTGATACAGGGTGTCGAACAAGGGATTGATAAAACTGGAGCTATTTGTATTTTAAATCAGCAAGGAGTACAAAAATTTATAGGAGGAGAAATATCTTTACGTCGGGATGATAGTTGTAGAAAAATTGTAGATATCAATTTAGCCTAAAATTTGTCGCTCTATGTGTTCCAAAGTTCGCCCTAAAAACTGTTCACCAATGGTTTGAAATTTTAATGGAATATCAGAGACATAAAATTGATAATCTGGTAATGAATCATCGTGATTAAGTAATTTTTTTTGTTCTAATTCATTAGCAATAGTTTTAGCTACTGTTATAGCAGAATCGATAAGAGAAATATCAGAACCTACTTCAGTTTGAATCATTGGTTTTAAAAGAGGATAATGCGTACAGCCTAATATCAGGGTATCAATATTTTCTGCTAACACAGGTTTCAAATATTCTCTCACAGTTAGTCGCGTAATTTCGTTATTTAACCAGCCTTCCTCTATGAGCGGAACGAGTAACGAGCAGGCTTTAGAAATGACTCTCGCATTAATATTATAATTAGCAATAGCTCTTGCGTAAGCATTGCTATTCACTGTTGTAGAGGTGGCGATGACACCTATTTGATTATTATTAGTGACTTTGAGTGCTTCGCTAGCACCCGCAGATATAACGTCTATTACTGGAATATTATGCGCTAGTTTTTTGACAGTATTCAAAGCAACTGCAGAAATAGTATTGCAGGCAACAACTAATGCCTTTACGTTTTTTTGCAGAAGAAATTCAGTTATTTGTTGGGTAAATAATTGTATGGTTTTTTTGGATTTTACACCGTAAGGGACCCGAGCGGTATCGCCAAAATAGATAATATTTTCATGAGGAAGACGTTCCATCAAGGCTTTAACAACGGTTAGCCCACCAATACCCGAATCGAATACGCCAATTGCGCTTTCTGAATTTGGTGATATGTCTTGATTATTCATTATTTTCTGACTCTGTATGTTCCATATCTAGTTGCTTGTCATTTAATTTGAATCTTAAACTTTCTGGGTAGGGGAAAAAGTCTTCTACAACACCTGCTAAAATATTGTCTTTCTTCTTTTGCCAGAACTCTTGAGTTAATAAATCTTTGTGATGCTTTAAAAAAACTTTTCTGACATCGGGTTCACCTAATAAAAAAGGACCAAATTCTTCTGGAAAGACATCACCAGGTTGTACGGGATACCAGATTTCATCCGATAGCTCATACTCAGGATTAGGTGCAGGCGGGATTTTTTTAAAATTACAATCAGTCATGTATTCAATTTCATCATAATCATAAAAAATCAATTTACCATAACGTGTGACACCAAAATTTTTGTACAGCATGTCGCCAGGGAAAATATTAGCAGTAGCTAAATCTTTTAAAGTGTTTCCATATTCAATAACTAGATTTTCTTTCTCCTCCTGACTTACTTTTTTCATTTGTATGTTTAATGGTTTTAATCTTCGTTCTATATAAACATGTTTTATAATCAATAAATCTTTACGAATTTCTATTTGAGAAGGTGCTAATTCTTTTAATTCATTCAGTAATTCTTGGTTACAGCGATCTAAAGGAATAGCGACATTGGTGTATTCTAAGGTATCGGCCAAGCGACCTACACGATCATGCTTTTTAACAAGCTCATATTTATTTCTTACATAGGTCTGGTCAAAGTTTTTATTGGGTCCGAAATAATCTTTAATCACCTTGAAAACATAAGGGAAAGAGGGAAGGGTAAATACGATCATTACCAGACCTTTAATACCTGGTGCCAAAATAAAATCATCTGACGAATATCGTAGGTGCTCTGCGAAATCTCTAAAAAAGATATTTTTACTTTGTTTTTGTAAGCCTAACATGGTGTAGAAGTCTGCTTTATCCCGCATGGGCAACATGCTTTTTAAAAAGTTGACATAGCCAGAGGGGACATCCATTTCTACTAAAAAATAAGCTCGAGAAAAGGAAAAAAGAACAGCGATTTGTTTTGGTTCAAAAAGTACGGTATCAACCACCAATTCCCCTTTAGGATTGTGCACAACGGCCACTGAAAAAGGATATCTCGCATGTCCATTAATAATTTGACCAAAAATATAAGCACATTTATTACGATAGAATGGAGAGTGCAACACTTTAAAGTGAAGATTTAGTTCATCTAATGGCCATTTCTCTTTAAAAAATTTTTTGGCAGCTTCCAGAGTGTTTTCAATATCTTGATCCATATCCGCAAACGGGATTTTCCAGTCAAAATGGTTTAATACATCGGCTAAAGTTTGTCTTAATCCATTTTGTTCTGGGTAAAAAGTACTAAAAGTACCTGTTTCAGATTCGATATATTCAGTAGAAATAGCAGGTTTCAGAAAAATAAGATTATTATTAAAATAATCTTTTCCTAATATTTTATTCGAGACTGAATTAAAAAAAGTTTCAGCGAGTTCAGGTTGTTTATGGTTGATAAGTAGAGTGATATAGGCTAATTTAGTGTCTTTCCACACTTCCTCATTTAACACATTTGCTGCAAATTCTTCTTTTAATTTAGCAACAGCTTCTAAAACCCTGTCATCATACATACGTATTCTATTGGCTACTAATTTTTGGATTTCAAGCCATTCACCTTGCTCAAAAAGGCCTTTGGCTTTGGCGCTGATTGATCGAAAAAGTGTATAGTGACGATTGAACCCTGACAGAATAGTATCAGCGACAGCTTGTGCCTGTTGTTTTCCTAAGTATGACATAGTATTCCTGAATATACTTTTGATAATTGATAATAACTTAAGTGCTTATTGTACCAAAAATAAATAAAGTAAAGCATACAACTTGAAAATAAAAAAATAGCCCCTATATTTTCATTAACCAGTAAATTGTATTTTTTATTAAGGGAAATTATTTATGAGTAAAGAAAACAAACAAGATGTAGACTTGGAAAAGAATGAATCTAACTTAGAAACCAATGAATTGGATTTGGAAAATAATAAAGATTTGGATGAAAATAATCAATCAGTTCAAGAAGAGTCATTGCAAGAAGAGGATTCTAGCCAACAGATTGATGAATTAAGTCAACAAATCAATGAATTAAACGAACAAATTTTAGATTTACAACAACAAGTAAAAGACGAAGAAGTAAGATCATTAGCCAATATTCAAAACTTACAACGCAGACATAAAAATGAATTGGATGATGCCTATAAATATGCATCTACCAAATTTGCAAGAGAGATGTTGCCTATTCGAGATTATTTGGAAATGGCTTTAATGGATGATAGTGAGAATTTTGAAACTTTACAAAAAGGTGTGGAATTAACTTTAAAACAGTTAGATGCAGCTTTTGATTCAGTTTCGATTAAGGAAATTAATCCATTAGGAGAATCTTTTGATCCTAATAAGCATAATGCAGTAAGTACAGAAAAATCAGAAGAAGAGCCGAATACGGTTGTTAAGGTTTTGCAAAAAGGCTATGAAATGAATGATAGAGTTCTAAGACCGGCTATGGTTATTGTTTCTTCTGCAGAATAATTTTTTGATTGACTATTGAAAAAATGATGTTAGACCAAACCTTAGTAATAAGTACAAAGAGTACAAGAGTAAAAAAGATATTTTAAATTTAAATTTTTAGGAGTTAATTATGGGTAAAGTAATAGGTATTGACTTAGGAACAACCAACTCGTGTTTGGCAGTTTCTGAAAATGGGCAAACTAAAATTATTGAAAACGTAGAAGGCGCAAGAACCACCCCTTCTGTGATTGGTTATGTGGATGGTGGTGAAATTTTAGTGGGCGCTCCAGCAAAAAGACAGGCTGTGACTAATGCTAAAAACACTATTTATGCAGTAAAACGTTTGATTGGTCGTAGATTTGAAGATAAAGAAGTTCAAAAAGATATTCAATCTGTACCTTATGAAATCGTAAAAGCAAGTAATGGTGATGCATGGGTAAAAGCACAAGGTAAGGAGTTGTCTCCTCCTCAAGTGTCAGCTGAAATTTTGAGAAAACTGAAAAAATCAGCAGAAGATTATTTTGGTCATCCAGTAATAGAAGCGGTCATTACAGTGCCAGCTTATTTTAATGACAGTCAACGTCAAGCGACTAAGGATGCGGGTAAAATTGCAGGCTTAGAAGTAAAACGTATCATTAATGAACCAACAGCTGCAGCGTTAGCATTTGGTATGGATAAAAGTGGTTCTGGAGACTCTAAGATTGTCGTGTATGACTTAGGTGGTGGTACATTCGATGTTTCTATTATTGAAATTGCAGATGTAGACGGAGAAAAACAATTCGAAGTTTTGGCAACCAACGGTGATACATTCTTAGGTGGTGAGGATTTTGACCAACGTTTAATCGATTATATTAGTTCTGAGTATAAAAAAGATACTGGTGTTGATTTAAAACAAGATGTAATGGCATTGCAAAGATTGAAAGAAGCGGCAGAAAAAGCCAAGATTGAGTTATCAAGTGCACAACAAACAAGTATTAGCTTGCCTTATATTACTTCTGATGCCAGTGGTCCTAAGCACTTGGAAATGAGTATTACTCGTGCTAAGTTTGAAAGTTTAGTGGATGATTTAATCCAAAAAACAATTGATCCATGTAAAGTAGCATTAAAAGATGCGAACTTGAGTTTAAGTGACATTAATGATGTTATTTTGGTTGGTGGTCAAACACGTATGCCAAAGGTTCAAGAAACAGTAAAAGATTTCTTTGGTAAAGAACCACGTAAAGACGTTAACCCAGATGAGGCAGTAGCAGCTGGTGCCGCTATTCAAGGTGCAGTGTTGTCTGGCGATAGAACTGACGTATTGTTGTTGGATGTAACTCCATTATCTTTGGGTATTGAAACCTTGGGTGGTGTGATGACTAAGTTGATTGAGAAAAATACTACAATTCCAACCAAGCACTCTCAGGTATTCTCTACTGCAGAAGATAATCAAAATGCGGTTACGATTCACGTCTTACAAGGTGAAAGAGAAAGAGCTTCTGCGAATAAGAGTTTAGGCCAGTTTAATTTAACTGATATTCCACCTGCACCTCGTGGTATGCCTCAAATCGAAGTTACTTTTGATATCGATGCGAATGGTATTTTGCACGTTTCTGCAAAAGATAAAGGAACTGGTAAAGAAAATAAAATTACTATTCAAGCTTCTAGTGGTTTATCGGATGAAGAAATTGATCGTATGATTAAGGATGCTGAAGCCAATGCTGAAGAAGATAAAAAATTAACAGCAGTTATTCAAGCACGTAATGAGGCAGAAGCATTGATTTACTCAGTTAGAAAATCTTTAACGGATTATGGTAATGAAGTAGATCCTGCAGAAGTGGAAAAAATTCAATCAGCTATCAATACTGCGGAAGAGGCAATTAAGGCAGAAGATAAAGCTCGTATTGACAGTGCAAAAGAAGAATTAGCACGAGTTAGTCAAAAATTAGGCGAAATCATGTATGCTAAAGCACAACAAGAAAGTGCTAATAATACAGGAGCTGATGGTTCTCAATCGTCTTCTAGTAGTTCAAATTCTGGTAGCGATGACGATGTTGTCGATGCTGATTTTGAAGAAGTTGACGATAATAAATAAAATTTTATTTTTGTTTAATAAAAAAAGACGCTTCGAGCGTCTTTTTTTATTGCCTGAATAAGTTGTTTATTCTAGCTATTTTTTTAGCTTAAAAGATATGATAATTGTTATCACTCAATAAAATAATAATTAAATCAATTATTTATTGTTAAAAATAATTGATTTATAGTATCAATTGATGTACTCTAGTAATGAAGTTCTTTAGTTGTTAGAGAACAAAAAGTATATTTATGTGATAGGAGATTGTGATGAAAGGTAGTCAAAAAGTAATTGATTGTTTAAATGAGTTGTTGGCTGGAGAGTTAATGGCAAGAGATCAGTATTTTATTCATTCTGAAATGTATAAAGACTGGGGTTACGAAAAACTTTATACTAGAATTCATCATGAAATGGGTGATGAAACTGAACATTCTCGCCAGTTTATTGCACGTATTCTTCTATTAGAAGGAACGCCTAAAATGGTGCCAGAGGCTTTAAGTATTGGCCATGATGTACCTAGCATGTTAAAAGCAGATTTAGATATTGAGTTAAAGGTTAGAGATAATCTTAAAAAAGGCATCGTACTTTGTGAGCAAGAGAATGATTTTGTCACGAGAAAACTTTTAGTTGAGCAGTTATTAGATACAGAAGAAGATCATGCGTACTGGCTAGAACAACAGTTAAGATTGATTGATGAAATGGGCTTGCAAAATTATTTACAAAGTAGTGCGGCATAGGGGGTTAAATGAAAATTTCAAAGGAAATATTAACCGTATTAAATGCTAATATCGGAGTTGATTTAGTTGCTATTAATCAGTACTTTTTACATGCAAGAATGTTGAAACATTGGGGTTATGAATCACTAGGTTCCAAGGTTTATCATCGTTCCATTGAGGTAATGAAACTATCTGATGATTTAATACAAAGAATATTTTTATTAGAAGGTTTACCGAATTTACAAAAATTAGGTAAATTATTTATAGGTCAAAGTGTCGAAGAAATTTTACAGTGTGATTTAAAACTAGAAGAAGAAATGCGTTCTGTTTTACAAGAAGCGATATTGTTATGTGAAAAAGAAAAAGATTTTGTTTCTAGAAAGATATTGGTTCGACATTTAGACGAAAATGAAGAGTATATCGATGATTTGACAACAGAAATTAATCTTTTGAAAGAGATTGGTTTACAAAATTATCTACAGAAAATGATATAAAGAAAAAAGCCCACTTTTTAGTGGGTTTTTTATGGTATTAATACTTGTTTTTTTAAGTATTTGGTCTTTGGATAGATACCACGTTTTCATAAACAGCAATTGCTTCGCTGTTATTAATAATTACCAGTTTTAGAGATTTTTCATACAATTCAATGGTTTTAGTGGAACTATCTGCAAAAGGGAACTCTTGGTAGTGGGGGACGATATAAAAATCAATTAATGATAGGGCATCGTAATCGAGTAACTCAGTAGCGATGCTCTTGTCATCCATAATGTGTACGTACTCAATATTTTTTGCTGCAATCACAGCACCTGCCGATTCTCCAATGTATGACATTCCTTGTGTTACTCTGTCATTAATGTAATCGATTAATTGTTTACGTTTTAATTCTTGCAGTAAGTAAAAAGAATTGCCACCAGAAAAATAAACACACTGACAATTATCCAGAACTGTGATTATTTCTTCTCGTGGCATTTTAGCAATATCAATTAAATTAATTTTATAATCCAATTCATGGAAAACTTTTTTAGCATCATCAAGATAATTTTTATAAACTTCCACATTAGCGGCAGTAGGGATAAAAACAACTTCTTTTTTGGAGATATTGTCTAAAAATTCAGCTAAAAAATTTTTAGTTCCCGCTAAATATGAAGTTAAAAATAATCTTTTCATTTTAATATTTTCTTTCAAATTAATTAAACTCATCTTGTGTTAATTGTTATTACAGCTTAGTATTTTATCGTTGATAATTGAGTAGAACTTTTTATTCTAAAAGGGTATTGTATGGCATTTTATCAGGTTTTAGCAGATAAATTAGAAATATTAGATTTATTTGGAAATAAAAGGCAGTTATTGAATATTCATCAAGATAAAAAAAACAATCAGCCATTGATTAATTTGTCGGGGAATGATTATTTAGGGCTTTCTAAATCTTTTGAATTGCAAGAGGAATTTATGAGTACATTGGACTGTCGGATTTCTTTATATTCTAGTAGTTCATCTCGGTTATTAACAGGTAATAATGAACGATTTTTAGAATTGGAATCTTATTTATGTGAATTATTTGAATCTCCTTCAGCTTTAGTATTTAGTAGTGGGTTTCATATGAATACTGGTATTATTCCAGCTATCAGTGATATGAATACTGTTATATTTTCTGATGAATTAAATCATGCCAGTATTATTGATGGAATTCGTTTGTCTAAAAAGGGGAAGTTGATAAAATACAAGCACAATAATCTTGTTCATTTAGAACAGCTGATTGAACAGTATCAATGTGATTTTTCAACTGTATTAATTGTGACGGAAAGCATCTTTAGTATGGACGGAGATGAGTGTAACTTAAAAGAATTAACAGCGATTAAAAAAAGGCACCCTAAAGTTATTCTTTATGTTGATGAGGCACATGCAGTAGGTGTTCGGGGAAAAAATGGCTTAGGATGTGCAGAGGAGCATGAATGTATTCATGATATTGATTTTTTGGTAGGAACTTTTGGGAAGGCACTTTATTCCATTGGTGGTTATTTAATTTGCCAGTCAATTGTAAAAGATTACTTAATCAATCATATGAGACCTTTTATTTTTACCACGGCTTTACCACCTATTAATATTGCCTGGAGTCATTTTATTCTTAAAAAGATACCTAAATTAGAAAAAGAAAGAAAATACTTGAGTTATATTTCTCAATTACTTAGAGATGGACTAGAGAAAAAAGGTTATCCACAAGTATCAGACTCTCATATTGTGCCCGTAATTATTGGAGATAATCATAAAGTACTAGAAAAATCTCAGATACTTGCAAGATCTGGTTTTTATATTTTACCAATACGTTTTCCTACCGTAGCTAAAGGAACAGAAAGATTAAGGATTTCATTAAATACAAATATTACTGAGCAGAATGTTTATCAACTACTTGATATTTTGTAAAGGTCGATAAGAAATTATATTTCTTTTTAGGTATTAACACCTTTATAATTTGGGATATCAATCCATATGGCGTTGGGAAAATACCTACTTAAATATTTTTGTAAGTATTGTATAGTATCGCTTTCAATAACGTCATTAGTATTAGATTGGTAGTGGTTATAGGCTATTGCATACAGAGGGATATTTTCTGTTTGGATTAAATGTAAATTCAGAAGAGTATGATTAATACTACCCAATTTTCCATTAGTAACCAAAATAAGAGGATATTGGTATTCTTTTACATAATCTAGAGTTAAATAATTTTCAGTTAGAGGAACCATTATTCCGCCAGCGCCCTCTATTAATACAATATCGTATTCTTGTTTGAGTTCTTTTGTGGCAAATTTTAAATGTTCAAAGTCAATGGGACGCTTATCTATTTTTGCGGCTAAATGAGGCGAAGAAGGGTAGCTAAATATTTCAGGCATAGTTTTTTTTGATAGATCAACTGGTTGTAGTGGAATGTTCATTAATTGTCGATGCATTAAAATATCTTCAGAAAAATCTTGATTACCTGTTTGTACTAATTTTTGTGTAACAACTTTTTGACCAGAATCCAAAAGTTTTTTAGCAATTAAACCAGTTGCAATTGTTTTTCCTATGTTGGTATCGATACCAGTAATAAAATAAATCCCATTTTGCATTTTTATTATCCTTAAATAATTAAATCTTTTGGCGTTATTTTCTTAATAACATTAAGCATATTTTTAGCCAAAAAAACTAGTTCTTCATCGTTGATAATGTAAGGAGGCATAATATATACTAAATGATTGAAAGGGCGTATCCAAATATCAGCGTTAATAATTTTTTCTTGTAAAGAAGCTAGGTTAACAGGATATTCTAATTCTATAACGCCAATGGCACCCAAAATTCTCACTTCTTTAACATAAGGTAAATCAAGAGCCGTAATTAGTTCTCTCTTCAAAATTTTTTCAATACGTCTAATATTATCCTGCCAATTTTGTGAAAGTAGCAATTGGGTGGAAGTGTGAGCAACATGACATGCTAAAGGATTAGCCATAAATGTAGGACCATGCATTAAAGCACCTGCTTCACTATTACAAACATTTTCAGCAATTTCACGTTTGGTTAAGGTTGCGGCAAGAGTCATGTATCCACCTGTTAAACCTTTCCCTATGCACATGATATCAGGTTCTACTTTGGCATGTTCCCACGCAAACAATCTCCCTGTTCTTGCAAAACCTGTAGCAATTTCATCAAATATTAATAAAATCTGATATTCATTACATAGTTTTTTTAATTCTTTGAGATATTGGGTATGATAAAAATACATTCCACCCGCACCTTGTACAATTGGTTCTATAATAAAACCAGCTAAGTAGTGATGATAT
The DNA here is from genome assembly GCA_017114885.1 of Neisseriaceae bacterium PsAf. Lineage (GTDB taxonomy): Bacteria > Pseudomonadota > Gammaproteobacteria > Burkholderiales > Neisseriaceae > QFNR01. The sequence goes on from WNLJ01000020.1 coordinate 21,612, forward strand.
TCTTCGAAAAAAGATTGAACAGGTTTAATATCTTCAGGATCCCATGCATTATTAAATTTTGATTTGGGTTGAGGTAGGAAATATCGTTGAGGTAAGTAACCATCAAAAATTGAGTGCATTCCAGTTTTAGGATCGCATACAGACATCGCATTCCAAGTGTCACCATGATATCCACTTCTGATGGTTGCGAAATTATTTTTTGTTAAATTCTGTTTTCCTCTCCAATATTGAATTGCTATTTTAAGAGCAACCTCAACAGCTACTGAGCCAGAATCTGCATAAAAGATAATGTCTAGAGAAGGAGGAGTAATTTTGAGTAATAACTTTCCTAGATTTATAGCAGCCTCATGGGTTAGTCCACCGAACATAACATGAGACATTTTTTTTAATTGTTCCGTGACGGCTTGGTTGAGGTCAGGATGATTATAGCCATGTATAGCACACCACCATGAGGACATGCCATCAATCAATAGTTTTCCAGATTCAAGTTCTATAGTGCAGCCATAAGCCTTTTTAACTGTATAAGTGGGAATGGGATATGTTATTGAGCTATAAGGATGCCATAAATGTAATTGATCAAATAAATCTCTTCTCTTGTTCATGAAATAATATGTTTTTATAAGATATGATTCATATTACTATGTTCAAAAAGAGTTGCAAGTAATTTGGTTTATAAAATTAAAAGAAAAGAAGTAGGAGAGAGAATTAATTGGACTGAAATAGTAGTTGATATTAATTTCAAAAAGAGATAGCTATTTAAATTTGCAGTTTTTACAATCGTGTTGACAGTATTCGTCAATATATTTTTTAGCGGTAGCCGCGCAACAACCACAGTTTTGCCCTATACCTAATTCTTGGCGTAAACCTCTTACTGTAGTCACACCATTTTTAATGCTTTCTTTTAATTGATGATCAGTAATTTGATTGCACAAACAAACCACCATAATGCTAATCCTAAAGACGAATTGTAATGATACTAATTATTATTAATATTTATGAAAATGTCAATTAAATTGTAGGGATAATAATTGTTTTTATACTATAATGAATGGGTGTGGGTAAAAAATAACACAAAAATGGCAAAGTTCAGGTATTAAGTTTGTATTCAATACTTGGGCTACATTAAAATGCTAGAATAGTCGGAGTCTTAATAAATATATTTATTAAGTGTTTTATTGTGATTAAGGAGATTTAAAAATGAAAAAAATATTAATGTTAATTTTGGTAACCGCTTCTTTAGCTGCGTGTTCTGGTGGTAAAAATACAAAAATTGAGGATATCAGTAAAATGGAACTTGGTGAAATTGAAAAAGTAACTAAGTCTTTGACACCAGAAGAAGCTAAAAAAGTTACTCAAGCAATTGCTGATTGCCAAGCGAATGCTGTTGCAGAAGTTTGCAACAAAACGATCAAAGAAATTATTAAATAATTATTTATTAATGGCATGATTGTTGCCAAATTTATTTTAAAATGATGTCCGTTGTTGGTTTGTGGGTATCGTTTGAGGGCTGCTCTTTAAAATCCCTATGATTTAATTTATTAAACCAGGCCTTAGTAGTGGGTAGGGTCGGGCGGCCTTTTAAAAATAGCTAGTTTATTTATATAGCAGAGGATTTAAATGAAAAAAATATTATTTTTAGTTTTATTAAGCGCTTCTATAGCTGCGTGTTCTAATTTTGAGAATAAAAAAATACGTGATATCAGCAAAATGACTTTAAAGGAAACTGAAGAAATCATGAAATCTTTGACTCCTGAACAGGTATCTAAGTTAGGCGTGGCTGTAGGTGAGTGTCAAACTAATACTAAAGCTGAAGTTTGTAATAAAAGAATAAAAGATGTTATTAAATAAGAGTTTCATAGAGGTATTTGGTAAATTCATTGTTATATTTATTCTTTAAATGTTTCTGATTGTGGAGAAATACTAATGAAAAAAATATTATTTTTAGGTTTGTTGATCGTTCCTTTGGGAGCATGTTCAGGGGGAAAAAACTTGAAAATTAGTGATGTGAGTAAAATGAATTTAGATGAAATGGTTGAAGTAACTGCATCATTAACACCTGAGCAGGCGCAAAGAGTAGGCCAAGCAGTTGGTCAGTGTCAAGCAAATCCTGAAGCCGAAATTTGTGGAAAAACTATTAAAAGTGTTATCAAATAGTTCTAGTAACTCAGAATTTTTTATTTACTGGGATTTTTATTTATTAAACTAGCATGAAATTTTACCGTAGATTTTGCCGTGTTATAGTGGTTAATAACTGAATTTAGTTCTAGTTTGTGATGTTTTTATTAGTAAATTCAATCCTATTATGCTACATTTCCATTGAAGTTCAATTAATTTGCTTAGGTTTTCCATTCGTTTGTGGTCTAGAGATTTGAGTGTATTTCTGATTGAAGTATTGTTGATGATATGGTTAACTTGTGTCCTTATATTTGATCTCACGATTAGTGTAAACATAATCGATGAGATTAGATGATTGTGCACTATATAGTTTTATAAGAAATCTACAGTGTTAAACTATGCTTTATCAGGATAGATATCAGTAAATTTTCTAGAGAAACTCGATATACTAACCAATAATTATAAGTATTCTTTTCTTTTTTTAGTACATTGCCCTTTGATTAAATCAATTTTTCTACCTTAGCTAAATTTTAATGCTATATTGAATATTTTTAAAATAATCGTTAGGACTGTTTCTAGGTTTAAATTTCCTTAAACCTTACTTTCTAATGATATTTTAGTGGTAGACTATCGACAGAGAACATTTAAGATAAGCTTATTGCTTTTATTTTCTGAAATATTTTTTGTAAGTAGATAAGTAGAGCGTTAACCATTTGTCTTTTATTGTGTTTTACAGTGTTGCGTAAATAAAGCCAGAAATTTTTACAGATGAATATACTTGGATTCTAACACGAAGTGCAACCGCTATTTTCCGAATAATACCTCATTAGGTGTTTTATA
>WNLJ01000009.1 GCA_017114885.1 Neisseriaceae bacterium PsAf
TAACGCGAGAAAGACCGACATTATAGCCAACTCTTTTTTATTTTGCAAGAGTATTCTAGAAAAAAATCAAAATCTATAACAAAATATCTAATATCCTAAAAAATATTAATAATAATTATTTAAAACAATAAGTTATTTATTAACCTTCTGTTACTCTTATTTGATATAAAATATTTTAAAGGTTCTATAAATAATTTTAATGTTCTGTTATAATCCAAAAACGGATATAGGTTATGTAATTTTAGCAAATTTTATAGATATTATTTCGTTTGCTATAAGCCTATAATAAATGAATATAATAATTTTGGAATTTAAATCATCTCATCAATATAGGAATTAATTATCATGAGTACTACCGTTAATAACACTCCTTCAGTCCCTTTGGGTAGATGGCAAGAAATATTTATGGCCATTACCTCCTATTATCGTAGCTATTGCAGCTTGTATTTTGCCGTTCTATGGAAGGTATCCAGAAATTATAGGACCTTTTTTATGGATTGGTGTCTTTTTAATGTACATCGTCGTTCCTCTTTTAGATATTTTCTTAGGGCAAGATAAGACCAACCCTCCCGAAGATGCCATTCCTTGGCTAGATGCACAAAAATATTACAAATACATCGTATATCTTTTTGTGCCATTACAGTTTGTTCTTATTTTTGAAGCTGCTCATATGACAACCATTATCATGCAAGAAACTCACCGTTATTGGGATTTTGTTGGCATCACGCTATCAGTAGGCATGGCCAATGGTATAGGGATTGTAGTTGCTCATGAATTAGGTCATAATCGAGAACTAACAGAACAATGGTTGGCTAAGTTTGGCTTAGCTCTAGCGGGTGATGGCCATTTCTTTGTTGAACATAACTGGGGACACCATAAAAATGTTGCGACACCTTTGGACCCTGCAAGTGCTTATATGGGCGAGAATTATTGGATATTCTTATTTCGTTCCCTTTTTGGTGCCTTAAAATCAGCATTAAATATTGAAAAAAATCGCCTAAAAAGATTAGGGAAGAGTCAATGGAGTATACGCAATCATGTATTACAAACAACACTAATATCAATAATAATAGCAATCACGCTTGCTGTTATTTTCCAATCTTGGTGGGTCATGTTATTACTATTAGTACAATCCTTTCTCGCAATTCATTTATTAGAACTAGTCAATTATATTGAACATTATGGATTAGCACGACAAAAAAACCAAATGGACGCTATGAAATGTGTACCGAGGAGCATTCTTGGAATAGTAACAGTTTTTTTGATAATATTTTACTGTTTCAACTGCAACGGCATTCAGACCACCATGCAAACCCAGCAAGACCTTATCAATCCTTGAGAAATTTTGAAAATAGCCCTCAATTAAAGCATGGGTATGGTGTTTATTTGATTCCGATGTACTTCTCTCCTTGGATTCATAAAATAATGGATCCTATGGTTGCAAAACATTATAACTATGATTTAACAAAAGCATCCATTCTTCCCTCTAAGAGAGAGAAATATTTAAATTCGGAATATAACAAGAATGGTAAAAAACAAAATTAGTAATTTAACAAAAAACACGATACTCCGTATCGTGTTTTTTTAAGGTTTCAAAGTCATTAGATTAAAATCAGGATTTTGAATATCTTCTATAGGTAATATCAAATTAGCTTGCATCCATTTTTTCGATAATTTAATTGATTTTGCATCATTAATTGAGAAAACAAATTGCAATCTATTCTCTGAATTCAAATAAAAATAACTTTTTTGGCGCTCACTGGTCACTCGTTTTATACATTGAACTTCAGACTTAGGAGGAACACCCAAAACTTGAATATTATTTCCAAACTGATCTGACCAAAGCCAAGGAATATCTTTGTAATAGGCCTCAATACCCAACATATTCTTAGCTGCAACAATACCCTGATTTTGAGCATTCTGATATGATTGTACAGAGACTCCTAAATCTGGATGAATCGCCACATCCCCCGCCGCATAAATAAATTTATCATTGGTTTGGCATTGATAACCAAATTTTATTGCATTGTTTTGTATTTCTAATCCAATCTTTTCCGCCAATTCCGTGTTTAATTTTGCACCCGCCCCAACCACAACAAAGTCAGCTGTCATTAATAATTCATCATTATCATAAACTTCAATTTGTTTGTTGTTTTTTTCGAATAAGCGAATAGCATCTAAATCAAAAAATATTTGGCTGCCTTTTTCTTCATGTAAATTTTTCAAATAACTCGAAATCTCTTCACTAGCACTTCGTTGACACAATCTAGAGGCCAACTCAAAAATAGAAACAGAGACGCCTTTTTGATTTGCAGTGGCGGCAATTTCCAACCCAATCCAACCACCTCCTATCACTGCCAATTTTTTATTCGGCTGTAACTGCTTTTTTAATTCATCTGAGTCTTCCAGATTCCTTAAAGTGAACACATTTTGCATGTGCTTCCACTCTTCAACTGGGATTCTTGCCTCACTACCCGTAGCCAATAGTAAATAATCATAGGCAAGTATCTTCTCACTCTTTAGAGTAACTATTTTATTGAATTTATTGATATCCACCACTTCATCTTCAAGATACCAGTCTATATTCAGCTTCTCTCTTACTTCATTAGGAAAAAAATATAACTTTTCAATAGTTTTTTCACCTGATAGATATTCTTTAGATAAAGGGGGTCTTTCGTACATTTGAAACAACAGAGATACGTCCCTCATAACCATTAGCCCTCAAAGTGTACGCAGCCCAAGCTGATGCTTGCCCTCCACCTACTAAAATTATTTTATCCATCATTTTTCCTAACAAAGTTAAATTTAACTATAAATCAACTTGTATATCATTTCCTTCTACTCACACCGGATATGAAATAAAATTTCTGCAACCTGGCCCATCCAACCATTCTCCTGTAGTGATATTAAATAAAGCATCATGCATAGGGCATTCGACGGTATCTCCATCAACAATCCCTTCATGCAAATACGCACGCCCATGAGGACAAACATCCTCTAACGCATAATATTCACCATCCACTGTATAGATAGCTAGTTCTACACCATCAATTTTCTTATATTTAGGAATATCATTTTTAATATCAGAAGTCTGACATACTGTTTTCCAAGCCATTCAAATTCTCCATATATTTAAAAAATTGTTCATATTATAGCACGAGTTATTTTTGAGTAAATACTTTAAACCCACTGTTACTCACGCTTTAATTTGCTAGCCTTTCTTTTATTACGGTAATTTGTCTATGGATTCTAAAAAGTTTTCTTTTACATGGTCAAAAACATTCTTACCTAACTGACTAACCAAATCACCAGAACAAACTTCTTGTAAAAAAGGTTTAACATACTGATTTAAATACATACGATAACTATTAATAATAACATCATTTTTTTGAGCAAGATTTTGATACATAACATCGCTTAATACTGAGGGATGATTTTCTAGATTAATAAAATTTTCAATTTGATGTGCATGTTGAATGATTGATAGTTCAAAAAAGGCTTTTAACATTTGACTTTCACTAGGCTCTTTATCACTAAATTTTAACTCTTGTAAACTCTTAATATTTTCCTGAGTCGCATATAAAATTTCTTCTCCCAATTGTGTATTTCCCGCACCAACTAAATCACCAACCATGACATGGTTGATAATATCCATATTTTTGTCTTAGAAATAATCTTATTTTCTTTCTGTAAATTAGTGTACTTAAGATCAATCGCACCATAAGGATTAAAAGTTTCTGCCTTGATACCAAACTCAAAAGCACATACCTGAGCCAAAGTACCTCCTAGTGAATGGCCTATCACAGGAACATTACTTTCGTTACCAGCTAAATTAATAGCTTTTTGTGTTAACAACAAGGCAGGTTTAATTTGAGGATTAGTTAAATCTGCTAACATTTGTATATTGTCATTAAAATCTCTAAGTGTCTTAGTCCCTTGGTGAACAACAATAATTTCATTTCCATTTAAATAATTATAAATAGCACCTTTATAATCCGTTCTTACATCATCCGATAATTCAATCAGTTCAAATACATTTCCTTCTAATGGAGACTCAAAATCAACAGATCTCTTTTCTGAAAAAAAATAATATAAATTAGCGTATTGTTGTGCGGAAATATTCATTGTTTGACCATTTATTACTAAAAAATTTTACATTTTAAATTTTACATTTTTACAAAGAGCCGTTAATATGCCCCTTGGTTTAACCTTAAGGGAGATTAACATAAATTGAGAATACCATATAATCCTGTCATACAATACTGGGGTATTTTTCTGATGACATTCCTAGCGCCTATATTTTCTGTACTAACTTACCAAAATAAAGCAATCAAAGTAGAACAAGTTGAAATTTTACAGTTCCCTTTACTCCTTTTTTGTGCAATCTATTGTTGGACTTATGCCCGTAATCTAGAGGATAAAAATAAAAATAAAATATTTTGGTACTGGGCTACTCTTTGGTGGTTTCTTCTCATTGGCCGAAATTTTAATTGGGGCAGAGTTTTCTTCCCTGCCATTCCAAGAATTTATTTCCACATTTTAATTTTTACCCCACTTGTCTTAAGCATCATCCTCCCTTTCTTTTTTTCAAAACAATTACGTCAAACTATTTGGTAGAAATTAACACAAATTCCTATTCCTATTATGGGTTGGACTTTTTCTATTTTGACTTACATTTTAGTGGATATGGCCGATCACAAAAGATTTCCAATGATTATATATAACTATTTAGACCCTTTTATATTAGAAGAATTACTAGAATATCCATTTATATTAAGTTTATTCACAATATGTCTATATTATATGAATGCTGAGAATATAGATGCTCATTAAAATAAATCTCAAATCTTGAAACTAATTTGACATGTACACATGTACAGATAAATTGTCTACAATCTCAGAAAAGTATTTCTAAGAAAAAACTTCAATATCTAAATATTTACTTTATGAGATAATATTGGTTCTGGCCATCCCCATAAACTCCTGCTTTAATATCCACACTAGCACAAGGTTTATTATTGGCACACCTAGTAATTTTGCCATCTTCTATTGCTTTTTTAAGTGTTGTATTATACTGCCAATTCCCTAGATCTTCTCTTGCTTTTTCAATATCTCTTTTAATAGTATTAAGGTACCACATGGAAATTCCGAGAATGAGCATAATCATAAAAATTACAACACCAATACCAACCAAGTAATGCATATTCATTTTACGGTTAAATTTAACAATTTCGTTATCAATCCTCTTTATGTTATACAGTGCGTCTGAAGTTAGCTTTTTTGTTCTATCCTCCAGCTCTTTATATCGTAACTCTGTTACTTCATAATCCGATTTTTTTACCTCCTGCTTTAACTGAGAAGGTAATACCGCCAATTCCCCCGACAATGACTCATAGCGCTCCAACAATTCTTCTGAGTTATCTGCAATCCTTGATAAATATTTATTTAATTTTTTTATTTCAGAATCATCAACCATGTCTCTACCCACTTAAATTCACATACTCATTTTAGGTCCCATGTCTGACTGCATATCAACACGGTAAGTTTCTTCTTGTTGCAATTCTTCGAATCGCATTTTATCTATATCCTGTTTAAGCTCAGGCATATGATCCTTTGTAAAAATTTTACGTCCTATTTCTCGTAACTCCCTTTCTTTAGTTTCCATTGCTATCCTTAATAAGTCTTGTGAATCATCCTGAGTCAACAAGTCGGGATCCATTCCTTTCTCATGTATCGCCCATGCTCTAATCTCATCTATTGTCATTCCTTTCCAAATTTCTTGCCTCTCAGTCACTCCCTTATCATCAGCAATCAAATGTGCGCCAACCAGCTCAGTATTAATATTATTAACTGATTGGTATTCATAAAAATGACTATCATTTTGTCGAATGTTATTAGCTTTCCTCCCCTTTATTATATCTTCTTCTTGAAGTCTTTGAATCAAATGCTTAACTCCAACAGGTGTTTTCACTCCATTTAACAGTTCGATACCTACACTTGATAAAATTTTATCAGCAAAAGTCGTACAATATATTTATTATCACCCCAAGGAAATATCGCATAAGTAGGTTTTTCACTTGTATATTTTAATCGTTCGATTATCTCCACTATTCCATTATATTGTTCTTTTGTCACTGTGTGAGCATAAGATTCTGAGGAAGGTCGAAATTCATAATATAAATCTTCTAAATTCCCCCCTCTTTTTTACATCTATTAACGCCACTATTAAAATCTACACATAAGTCACCATCATCTAATCTACCCTGCTTGACTTTTAACATCGGTTTCTTATGCTCTAGATCATTAGCAGAAAAACTAATATATAGTTTCCTCACCATTGCTTGTCTCTATCCATGTATGAACAAATCCCCAACCATCAGTAAGGCGACTGTCATTATGAATAGTTACTGTATATTCGTTACTCAAAACAATCTCCTTTAAATCATTAATTAAATCCAGATCTACGATGCACGGGATGAACCACAATACCGATCTCGCCAAGATCCCCCACTAAAGATTCAATTTCAGGCACAATAATATAATAATTCTGGTCAAAATGTTTAGGGTTGATATCTTTGCACTTCAAAAAATGTATGAGCCATTACTACAGGCTCCCCTCTAAGGATAACATCAGCGTAATCAATGTGCATATCTTGAATGTTGATTGTTTTGACTAAATCGGAACGATTATTTTTCTGCTTTTGTTGATAAATATAAAATTTACCTTTCAATATTCTTTGATTGATTTTTTTATAAGCTAAAGGATCTTTATCTCCAATCGCTGACATGACTTTATCAAGTTCCAATATTAAAGCGATTCGATAATTCCCATTCTCTGTAGGTGTAAAAACAAAATAATTAGCAGGAAGTTTTTTATATGTTTAAGCTTCCTGATTATTCACGGTCGCTGTTGACAAATCAGCCATAATGACTCCTTGAAATAAAGTAAACGCAAATAAAATAAATAGAAATCGTTTCATTTTCAATCCAATATTGAGTTGATAAATATTTTTCGCTTGATATCATTTAATAAGCCACGGAGTTTTATTCTAAAATTAATTTTTGACTTTGCCAAGCACATCACTAAGTTAATCATTAAAAATACAGTAATAAATCAACACTCAAATCAAGATCACAGCACAACAGAAAATTAAAAAGATTATAAAACAAGCTAGAAAGTGCTATAGATAGATGAAACAACTAATACTAGTAAATGGTACCCAGGGTCGGACTCGAACCGACACACCTTGCGGCGGGGGATTTTGAGTCCCCTGCGTCTACCAATTTCGCCACCTGGGCAGATGAGAAGTTGATAATATTACCTATTTTTTTATCAAAAGTAAATATTTAGATAAGTTAATCTTGGCTACTCTTTTTGTCCAATAAATATGCATATAATTCCTTTTTATTAAATTCAGCTATGTTTGACAATAATGCAATGATTTTTTTTATGGGTAATAATTCAACCAATTCATCTGCTAAAACTTGTACTTCTACAGGTAGAACTTTATCAATATTCTCAAAATGGTCAAATATAATAACCATCTCTCCTCTTTGCTGATTGGTATCATCTAATAGCAGCGCTTTTAATTCTGACGCCGTTCCTATTAATACAGTTTCAAAAGTTTTAGTAATCTCTCTGATTAAGAACAATTTTCTGTTGGGTATTTTTTCTATTGCTTCATCTAAAGTAGACAAAATCCTATGGGGTGTTTCATAACAAACCACTACTTCTGATGTTTTAGAAATTTTATCAAAGATACTGGATTTCTCACCTTTTTTAGATGGTAAAAAACCAATAAAAGTAAACTTATCTGTATTGATGCCTGCAATACTCAAAGCGCTAATAAGAGCACAAGCACCAGGCACACTATATATGGGATATCCTGCTTCTCTCACAATTTTAACCAAACGACTACCAGGATCACAGATACCAGGTGTGCCTGCATCTGAAACTTGGGTGATAATTTTCCCTTCAGAAAGCCACTGACATACTTTATTAGACATTTCAACTTCATTTTGCTCTCTTAAACTCACTAAATGCTTAACCTTAATGCCATAAGCATTTAACAAATGCTGGGTCACTCTAGTGTCTTCAGCACAGATAACATCTGCCTTTTCCAAAATAGATAAGGCACGAATGCTAATATCAGCTAAATTACCTATGGGTGTGGCAACAACATAAAGAGAACTAGGTTCACAAATTTGTGCAAGATTATGGGATAAATTCATAATAAATAAGTTATTTTCAATGAGAATAGTGTACAATATCCGCTACCTTTTATAAATAAAAAATGATTAAAATGCGTTTAACTCATCCTAAAGGCATAAAAGGAGAAGGTATCGCCTGTCAATATTTAATTGAAAATCAATGGACTATCATTGAAAGAAATTGGCATTGCAAACTAGGAGAAATTGATATCATCGCCAGTAAACAAGATTTTTTGGTTTTTTTTGAAGTAAAACTCAGAAGCAGCAATCAATTTGGAGGTGTTTTTATGAGCATTTCTCCATTAAAAATAAAAAAAATAAGCAATGCGGTAGAATATTATCTTCTAAAACATCCAACCACAAAAACAATACGAGTGGACGCATTACTCATTCAAGAAAGAGAACCACTTTCAATACACCACCTAACCAATATCGTTGATTCATGGGAGTGATTAAATGGAATTAAAACAATATGTTAATGAACATTTTGAACAAAGTATTGAATTACTCAAACAAGGAAAAAACCTTTTGAGTGACGATATCATATTGGCAGCCAATATTATCGTTCAATCATTAATGAGTGACGGCAAGGTACTAGCTTGTGGTAATGGGGGCTCGGCTGCAGATGCACAACATTTTTCAGCAGAGTTAGTGGGTAGATTTGAACAGGAAAGAATGGGACTTGCAGCCATCGCGTTGACAACTGATAGTTCAATTTTAACTGCTATTTCCAATGATTATGATTTCGATCTCATTTTTTCAAAACAAGTCTTCGCACTTGGTAAAAAAAATGATGTCTTATTGGCTATTTCCACTTCTGGCAATTCACCTAACGTCATAGAAGCAATTAGTGCTGCACATGAAAAAGAAATAGCAATCATTGCTATGACAGGCAATAAAGGAGGTAAAATTGCTGAATTACTCAATGCCAATGATATTTTACTGAATGTCCCTCATTCTAGAACAGCAAGAATTCAAGAAGTACATACTTTAATGATTCATGCTATCTGTGATTGCATTGATAAGATGTTATTTGGCGAAAATAATGATTTATCATTATAATACAGTTATAATCAATCCCGTTTGATAGGAAAAATACTATGAATAAGACAGTTAAATGGTTTATTACTTTTTTAATCTCTTGTTTTTTGCTAAGTAGTTGTGCGCCACTTATGGTTGGTGGTGTCGTTGCCGGAGGGCTTACTATCGCAGATAGAAGAGCCAAAGGTGTTATTGCAGATGATCGCATTATGGAAGCAGCAATTGTTAGCCAGGTTAGGAGTAAATACCCTCATGTAGTTGATTTAAATAAGGTAAATCAAGTAAGTCTACCTTCTTTAAAAGTAACCAGTTACAACAATAAAATACTGCTGGTTGGTATTGTAGAAAATGAAGCTCAAAAAAATGACATCCAACAAATTGCTCAATCTCAAAAAGCAGCAGACAAAGTCTATAATTTTCTAAACGTACATGGACAGAGAAACATTAGCGATTCAACCAATGACGCTTTTATTAGTTCAAAAGTAAGATTGTCTTTAATGAACCCTAAAGGATTTTCCCCTAATGATGTTAAGGTGGTTACTTATGGAGGGACTACTTATGTATTTGGTCTCCTAACTCCTAAAGAGCAACAAAACGTTTCTCGTCAAATTAGTGTTGTACCTGGCGTTCAGAAGGTAGTCACTTTGTACGAAGACTACAACCCCAATACTAGGAAAACAAATAACCAATAATTTAATGTATTAAACTAATAATATACTTTTTAAAGGATTTTTTACATGAGTTCTTTTACAGATAGACTTCTCAGATTTATGGGATATATGATTATTTTTATCATGGTAATTGTGGTATGTATTGTCATATATCTTGCTTATACCTTAATGTTTAGTGGTGATTTTAAACAATCAAATGAACCTAACACTAGAGTGTTAATGGATCAGAACATTAATAGCGATTTAAATGAAAAAAACCAACCCAATGGTGAAAACATTTTGCCATCCAATGAGCCTATGCCTGCTAATGGGCCTCAATACACACCACCAGAAACTCAAATCCCTAGTTATAGCACCTATAATCCTTTTGAGGATGATGATATTCCTATTACAGAACCGGATAATAATACAACTTCATCCAACCCGATTGGTGGAATCTCAACTCAACCAGATAATAGTTCCTCTAAACCTATGGATCCTACGAATAAAAATCAACAACCTGATTTAAATTTATTATTTTAATTAAGAATTATGATTAAGAAATACTCTTTTATTGCCTTACTTTCAATGATAGCTATTAGTATTGCGGGATGTGGCACCAGTAAAAAAGAAAAAGTAACTACTTTAGAAAAACCTGGTGTTGGTTATCCTTCTCACTTCAAACCCCAACCTAAAGCAAGTATTAATACAACATTACGTTCTCGATATTCGCCTAATGTAACTTATAGCATCGTGGACTACTCTCGCTTACCAGAATGGTCTAATCAATATTTTGAGCAAAGTTTATTGGCATTTAAACGCAGTTGTGAGGTATTGATTAACCAACTAAAATGGAATTACGTATGTCAAATAGCCGCACAGACTAAAAACACTCGTAAAAATGCTAAACGCTTTTTTGAAGAACACTTTCAACCTTGGGTGGTCACTAGTAATAATGGTGGTTTAGCTGGTAAAGTGACGGGCTATTATGAACCTGCAATTTCAGGCTCTAAAACTCGATCAGCTCAATCTCCTTACCCTATTTATGGCGTTCCTTATGATTTTGTCTCCGTCCCTCTACCGCAAAATTTAATTAACCATAAAGGAACTGTGAGAATTCAAAGAACCAGTGAAAATAGCGGAACCATTTCTCCATCCGGACAATATGTTGCTCATTTAAGTAAATTTTATATCACGCCTAAAACCAAAGCATTAAAAGGAAGATTTTCAGAAAATGAGTTTGTGCCTTATTACACTCGCAAAGAAATTTATCAAGGCGCTATTAATAATAAAGCACCTATTCTAGCTTATGCCAATGATCCCGTTGAATTATTCTTTTTACAGGTACAAGGCTCTGGCCGAGTTATCACCAAAGACAATCAAATGATTCGTCTGGCTTATGCCGATAAAAATGAGTTCCCGTATAAATCCGTCGGTACTTATATGGCACAAAGAGGCTATATTCCATTAAGTAGTGCGAGCATGCAAGGGATTAAACAATATATTCAACAGCATCCCAATCAAATGAATGAAATTCTAGGTTACAATCCTAGCTTTATCTTTTTTAGCGTAGCTGAAACTAAAGCCAATGAAGGACCTATTGGTGCTCTTGGTGTTCCTTTAACAGATGGCTACTCCGGTGCTATTGATAAACATTATATTGATTTGGGTGCTCCTTTATTTCTAGCGACCACAGATACAAGAAATGGCAGAGCGTTAAATCGCTTGATTGTTGCTCAAGATACAGGCTCTGCTATTAATGGTAGCGTTAGAGTTGATTTCTTCTGGGGGTATGGTAGCCAAGCAGGAGAAGCAGCAGGCAAGACCAATCATCCTGGCTATGTTTGGATTCTCTTACCTAATGGCCAATCGCCAATGTAGCAATGATTCATAGATTTTATATAGATACTTTTTTAGAATCTGATTGGTCGCTAAAACTTCCCAAAAGAGTTTGTTCGCATATCCACGTTTTACGCTTAAGAAGTCAAGACACCATTCAGTTATTTAATGGAAATGGCTATAACTATAATGCGAAAATTAATTTTATTGATAGAAATGATGTGGATGCCCATATCTATGCTAAAAATCACGCCAGTAATGAATCTAATTTAAAAATAAGTCTCATCCAATGCTTTTCTACAAGTCAAAAAATGGATTTTATTATTCAAAAGGCAGTTGAGCTGGGCATAAGTGAAATATATCCTGTTATTTCTAGTAGAACAAATGCCAAATTTAATTCGGAAAAAAATAGAAATAAACAACAGCGCTGGAATGAAATCATTCAGGCTGCTTGTGAACAATCAGGAAGGGCCGTCATTCCTTTATTACACCCAATTTCTGAATTAACAACTATATTAGAGTCGATAAACCATCAACATAAATTAATTCTTCATCCTCTAAATGTATCAAACAAGCCGAAACTTCTCTTAGAAAAAAATGACCAAATAGTAATTGTAATTGGTCCTGAAGGAGGGTTGAGCGAGCAAGAAATCATTCAAGCCGAAAAAAATGATTTTATTCAGTATTCTTTAGGACCAAGAATTCTCAGAACAGAAACAGCACCCATCGCAGCAATAGCAAGCCTACAAACACTTTATGGTGATTTCAACTAAACTCTACCCTTAACAATATCATTGATGATTAATCGATTCGGACTTAGTGCTTGCCTTAACTTTAAACCCAATGGATTAGGCAGCCCCAACATTTCGGACACCAAACCTAATGAGCATAAACCAGATGTAATCAATCCTCGAGAACTGTGCGCTGTATTGATAAACAAATTAGGCCAATAAGGACAGCTATCTTTTAAGCGATAATTTTTATCAAGACGTAATTTGGCATAAATTTGTCTCATCTTATATGCATTTCCCAAAGCACCAACCACAGGCAAATGATCAAAACTATCACATCTGACTGCATGATGCCCTCTCATATGCATTTGCTTGTTTTTATAATCTCGTCCAAAAAAAGAAGTATAAAGATAATTATTTAAACAAGACAAATTTTTGACATTGATTAATTTATCTTCTTCACTCAATTGACTTTGTTTATGATTCGGATGAAACGTAGCACCAAAACAATGTATATTTTTATAAGCAGGAGAAATATAGCTCTCCCCACTTAATACTATCTTTAGCTGTTGACTATTATTATTTGCTTCTACAAGAGATGTTTGTCCACTAATAAAATAAAAATTTAAACCCAATTTTTTATAAATTTCATTATCATCCTCACCCAATGCCAGTACCACCACATCTGAAAATATGGATTCGCTCTCTCCTATTATTTCCCAATGCTTATTGTTCTGATAATCTAAATTCAAAACATTAAAGCCAGTTCTCACTTGAATGTTAGGATTTTTTAACAAAGTTTTAATCCATGATTTAGGTTGAACCCAAGCGCCCTCTGGCCAAAATAATCCATCCAAGCCTACTGGAATACCTGCAATATCTTTTGCTTCATGTTCATTTAAATAATGATGTAAGCGATATTTTTTTTCACCTAATTGCTGATTTCTTTTACGCTCTTTATAATCATAACTTAAATGTAGAACACCACAATGGTTTGAAAATACCTGTTTATTATCCATTAGCCTTAATAAAGACAAACTTAATCCATAAGATTTATATAAAAGCTCTGTTTGAGTAGTGGTAGAAGGCGATACCTTAGCATATAAAACACCTTGATAATTGCCTGACGCTTTAGATGCTATCTGATTTTCTTTTTCAAGAATGGTTACCAAAATATTATGCTGGGCCAAAAAATAAGCTGTCATAGCACCTGCAATACCACCACCAACAATCACTACGTGTTTAATATTTCCACTCTCATAATCAAGGGATTGATACCATGGTTTAATGCTAGGTAGAGGAATAGATTTAACTTGAGGGTTGTTTAAATAACAAATCAAATCAGTATCATATTCAAAATCAGATAAAAATGTCTCAATATCAATTTCTAAATTAATCCATAAATAAGTATGTCTATCAATAGTAAACACACTTGTACTGACTGGATTTAGTGTTTGTTCAAAATGATTTAGATGAGGATATACTTGAATCCATTCCTGTTTCTTATCTATAATAGAATGCCAATCAGAAAAAATAAACCAATAACAAACTTTTTTTGGGTAATAGTTTTGAACATATTGGATCAAGGAAACGTCGGGAAATCCTTGCCATAAAAAAATAACAACATCCTTAATAGACAGTTTTTTAATCCATGCATCGATTTTTGATGCATAATCAGAAATCAACGAATTAACTCCCACTGTTGCTTAATAAATCTTCTTAAAACTTCTTCTTTATTCTCTGAACCATCCAATAACTCTAAAACTTGTTTAGAATCTAGATAATATTTAGGTTCTAGCAAATCCCCTGCTAACTTAATAGGTATATTTATATCAACTTTTTTTTCCATTTTATTTACATAACCAGTTAATAGTAGAGAATAATCTAGAGACTGATTAACCAAATCTGTCGCTCCCTGTCCACGAACTTGAAACTCTGGTCCATCAATTTCTAAGGCTACAGTTTCACTGACTCCATTTGTCCAGTAACTAACAAATTTAAATAAATCAAATTGGGTCTGCTCTAATTCTTTATTTTGATTATCTCTAGACAATTCTAAGGTTTGGGTGTTAAAAGTACCTAATTTTCCCTGTGCATAAATAATTTTTTCTAGATTCGACCCTAAAATAACCCCTTGATGAATTTCAAAACTGCTAAAACCATTTAAATTCGATAAAATCTCAGAAATATTATATCCTTCAGTTTGCAAAGAAATGTACGAGTTTCCATTTCCTGATAAAAAAGGAAAGTTAGTAAAATAGAATAACATCACCCCAATATTCAAATTATTTAACTTTTGTTCTATCTTGTATTTAATGGTTTTATCCATTTCAATATCAAGATTAGTTAAAAAACTTCCTTCAAAAAATTTTCCTTGTAGTTGATTAAGTTGGATATGATTTTGATTGTATATTAAATTCCCAGAAACATCCGAAAAATAAAGAGAGGGGACTTTCAATTGATTGATATTAAACCTGACTTTTAGCTGATTGTTACTTAATAATTCAAACATGTTAGGAATTTTGCTTAACAAATCATTGTAAATAACTACTACTGAACCATTACTTGCATCCCAATCAATATAAGGTCGAATATCAAAAGAAATTAAATCAACTACTATTTCCCATAGTTTTTCTACAGATTCTCCTTGAGAGTGCTCCGCTATTACATGGATATTTTGTTTATCTAACAAACCATCCATATTTAATAAAAGATAATCATCTAATTTATAAAATAAATAGCCTTTTAAATTCAATACCCATAATGGCATGACATCTTTGCTATTAATTTGCTTAGAGTTAAAAATAAATTGCTTTAATACAATAGATTTCTGTCCTAGGTTTAATTCAAGGGCAGAATTTCCATTAATCACAAATGATTTATCCCCCATACCGTAAGTAGCGCCAAAATTCGCGCTATCAACCAAACAAAAGTATTCTTTACAATCTAAATCATTCAAGATGAAATAGCCATCTGTTTTACTGTCCTGCTTTAATTGTTCAATATTAAAACTTACCTTAGGTATGTTAATTTTTTCACGCAAAATCCAATCTATCTTCCCTATATTCCCTTTATAATTAACGTTGTTAACCAATTCGCTTCCCTTATAATTCAGATTACTCAATATCATCTGATTGTTCTTTAGATTCCAATCTAAATCGAATTGAGCATTAGTATTATATTGTTTTGCATATGGTTGATACCAAAAGGATAAATCTAAATGTTTCCCTATGATATTCTCAGAAGTAAAATCAAGGGCTCCTTGTAAATTAAAAGTGATGGGATATTCGGACAACTCATTATTAGAAGTAATACCTCCCATCTCAACATAAGAAGTATAGTTTTTAGGTGTAGATATTTTCAATTCAATATTTTCAAAAACAATGCCATAGTGATGAGCTTTATCTTCCAGAATAATTTTCCCATTATGGCTTTCTATATATTTAGGTATTAAAAAAATATTATCTGATTTTTTTTCTTTTAGGTGAGAATCATCTTGAATAAGTTCTTTATTTGATTTTTTATAATTAACATACAAACTACTATCAAAAATACTCAACTGATGAACTTTAATTTTATTCCAAAAAATTTTATAACTGAGAGAAATTCTGATCTTTTTTGCAATCAAATCATAATCTTTATTAACTGATTCTTTTACTAAGTGGACGTTTTTTAATTCCACCGAAGGTCTCAAAAAAAGATTAATTTTTATGTCATCAAAACTAATCTTAATATCTTTTTCTTTAAAATAATCAATAAGTAAAGTCTTTATTTCATTATCAGAATAAACAACATAGTTACGTACATAATAAAACCCAGCAAACACCACCAAAAAGAATATAAAAAAGAATAAAGTTGACTGCAGAATTAGCTTGGTTCTTTTTCTTATTCTAATTTTAGGAAGTTTCATTATTTATTCTTTAATGTAGTACTTTACAAAGGTACACCCAATACCATTCTAAGTGCTCTTCTGATAGGTTCTGCAGCGCCCCATAGCAACTGATCACCAACAGTAAAAGCGGTAATGTAATTTTCACCAACAATCATTTTTCTTATCCTACCAACAGGTACATTCAAAGTTCCCGACACCTTAGCAGGTGTTAAATCTTGACTGGTAGCTTCTTTTTCATTAGGAACAACACTTACCCATTCGTGAGCATTTTGTAGAATATTTTCAATCTCAGCAGTAGAAATATCTTTTTTCAACTTAATGGTCAACGCCTGACTATGACATCTCATAGCACCTACTCGAACACAGAGACCATCAGTTTTAATGCTGTCAGGTTCTAGGCCTAATATTTTATTAGTCTCAACCATTCCCTTCCATTCTTCTTTGGATTGACCATTGCCTAAATCACTATCAATCCACGGAATTAAGCTTCCAGCTAGAGGTGCACCAAAAAATGATTGAGGATAATCATCTGAGCGAATAAAATCACTCACCTTTTGATCGATTTCCAATATTGCGGAAGCTGGATCTTGTAAAAGATGTCTCACCGAATCTGCAATACCCCCCATGCCTAACAATAATTCACGCATATTTTTAGCACCAGCACCACTTGCTGACTGATAGGTCATAGCAGAAATCCAATCAACTAAACCTTCTTGAAACAAGCCACTTAATCCCATTAGCATTAAAGATACTGTACAATTGCCCCCAATAAAATCTTTAACGCCATTTTCAATTCCTTTTTGAATTACATCATGATTAACTGGATCTAGCACAATAATAGACTGATCAGACATTCTTAAAGTAGAGGCCGCATCAATCCAAAACCCATTCCAACCACTGTCTCTTAAACGTTGATAAACGGATTTGGTATAATCCCCACCTTGGCAAGTCACAACAACATCCATTTGAGCTAACGAAGTTAAATCGTTCGCATCGTATAACTTAGTCTCTTTTTGTCCAAGATTAGGAGCGTCTCCACCTACATTAGAGGTAGAAAAAAACACAGCTTCTTTAATGTATTGAAAATCATTTTCTTCTCTCATTCTCGACATCAAAACAGAACCAACCATGCCTCTCCATCCGACAAATCCCACTTTCATTTACACACTCCTAACAATAATCATTATATTATGCATCTTGCTCAAATTTATCATAGCTATTTATTTTATACAATAAAGCATCTGCTCTATCTGGATTTTCATTTCGTAAAAGACTGTTGACATATTTTTCAGTTTCTTGAACATTGGTATTTACAATAGCATTTTTTACCGCCAATATGCTTGAAGCATTAATTGAAAAACTTTTTAACCCCATTCCAAGCAACATTCTTGTTAAATTAGAATCTGCTGCCATTTCACCACAAACTGAAACCGGCTTATTATGCCGATTGGCTGTCTTAATCGAGTGACTAATCAACTTTAAAATAACAGGATGTGTTGGCTGATATAGATAATTAACGGAATCATCTCCTCTGTCCACTGCCATTGTATACTGAATTAAATCATTGGTACCAATAGAAATAAAATCAACATGCTTAATCAAGGTATTCATGGCTAAAGCAGCTGAAGGAATCTCCACCATTATACCCACCTCAATATCAGATTCAAATTCGACTCCAGCATCATCTAATTGCTCTTTAGCTGTATTTAAATGATTAATACATTGCTTTAATTCAGTAATCGAAGCAATCATTGGCCACATCATTTTTACTTTCCCAAACTGAGCTGCTCTCAAAATAGCCCTCATTTGCGTTCTAAACATAATGGGTTCCGCGAGACTTAACCGAATTCCTGTTAATCCCATTGCTGGATTAATAACATCCAATTGCCTAAACCATCTTGGGTTTTTATCTGCCCCTATATCCGCCGTTCTGATAGTCACTGGTTTCCCAGCTGCTTTTTTGACCAACTTTGAATAGTATTCAAATTGCTCTTCTTCACTGGGCATTTCATCTCGATTTAAAAATAAAAATTCACTTCTAAATAAACCTACACCATTCGCTCCATTTTTATTGGCTAATGTTAAGTCGCTAATTTCTTCTATATTAGCCAAAATTTCAATATCTATCTCGTCTAAGGTAGTTGCACTAACATTCTTAATCTTATTAAGTTTACGTTGCTCTTTTTTGTATTGTTGCGTTTTCTTTTCATACTCACCTAAAACTACATTATCAGGATCTAAAATAACAACACCACTAACCCCATCAACGATAATCCATTCATCTTCTTTAATTAAAGATCTTGCATTACGTAATCCAAAAACAGAAGGAATATCTAAGGTCTTACCTAAAATAGCAGTATGACTGGTTGGACCGCCAACATCTGTGATAAAAGCAGATACTCTATTTTCTTTAAAAAGAACTGCGTCGGCAGGAGAAATATCTGTTGCCACTAAAATAATATCTTCAAATAAATCATTAGGTTGTATATTACTGATTTCAACACCTCTTAAAGATTTATATATTTTTTCAACCACTTGATTCAAGTCTTGTTTTCTTGTCCTGAGATAGTCATCACTGATCGAATCAAATTGACTTGATAGTTTAACTAATTGCTGTCTTAACGCCCACTCTGCATTAATTTTTTGCTCTTTGATGATTTCAAGTGGCGCATGTGATAGTGTAACATCTGACAACATCATCAAATGAAATGAAATAAATGCACCCAACTCCGTTGGTGCATCATCTGGAATATTTTTCCTTAATTCCTCCAATTGCTTTTTTGTTTGTTTAATGGCATTTTCATAACGAGCAATTTCTGACTCTATATTATCTTCATCAATAGTATAGTGAGGCACATCATCTAAGCCCGAACTTAATAAATGAACTTTCCCGATTGCATACCCCTTACCCACAGGTATGCCATGTAAGACCAAACTCACATCTACTCTCCCTCACCAAAATAGTCTTGAATTAATTCTACCAAAGTAGATAATGCTTCATCTTCATCAGGCCCATTGATTTCTAAAGTAATGATTGACCCTTGATTCGCTGCCAACATCATTAACCCTAGAATACTTTTCCCATTAATGGTATTGCCTTTAAAGGTAACATTGATATCAGATTGAAAGCGACTTGCCGTCTGCACAAACAAACTAGATGCTCTAGCATGCAAGCCTAATTTATTAATGATTTTTATATATTGTTTAATCATGCTGGACTCTTATTTGAGTCATAAGTAATAATACCTTCTTTAGCCGTTTTCACTACTTCTTGAGCAAATTCAGTCACATCATCATATTTGCTTGCATCTTGTACCGCTTTAACTAACATAGGAATATTAATTCCTGCAATAATACTAATCGATCTTGGGGTTTCAATATAGTTCAAAACATTACAAGGTGTCGCACCAAATATATCAGTTAAAATCAATACGGGTTGATCTTCTGGGATTTTTTGGATTGCTTGTTTGATTTTAGGAAGTAAACTATCTTGCGTATCCAAGGCATTACTTCCTATAACTAAATCTTCCGAGATACTTTCTCCAAAAAAATGCTTCATTATTTGTCGATAAGAATCACCCAAAGAGTAGTGCGTAATAATTAATATAGAAATCATCTTATTTTATTCCTTCAAAGCGTAAATCGCCGGTAAATTTCGCCAATAACCCTTGACATCCATACCATATCCGAACACATAACGATTAGGAACTTTCAGTCCAACAAAGTCTGCCTGTATTGGTTTTTTTGATACAAGTTCTTTTTCTGCAAAAACAGCTATATAACATTTTTCCGCACCTAATTCGAGTACTGTAGATTTTACTTCAAATAATGTATGCCCTTCATCCAAAATATCATCCAGTATTAAAACAGTCCTTTGTTTAACAACTTCCTCACTCGGGTACTTAAACCA
Organism: Neisseriaceae bacterium PsAf; assembly: GCA_017114885.1. GTDB lineage: Bacteria > Pseudomonadota > Gammaproteobacteria > Burkholderiales > Neisseriaceae > QFNR01. Next base: position 20,275 of record WNLJ01000009.1, read on the forward strand.
TTTAAACTGACCGCCTGATAATTCTTTTTGATAACGAGTGACATGGATATAATCAAATTCTAAAGGAAACCGAAGTAAAGGTAATAATTGACCTGTAAATATGACAGCACCTCCCATAATGGAAAGTACTAAAGGAAAACTGTTGCACAAAGCATCACTAATCTCATCTGCTGTCTGAATTAATTTTTCTTGACAATACACTTCGTCGTGAATTAAATCTGCGCTTTGTAAAATTAAAGAACCCTCTTTCGCATTCATTATAAATACTTTCTAGTAAAGATAAATTAAACATGACTATTTTACTTTAATTTAGAAATACTTTCTCGTTTACTTAATTGAAATAGAATTATTTGAATTTTATTCATTAAATAGTTAAACTTAGTCTAAAATTAAACCCAATAATATTAAGATCCTAAAAAATAATGAATAGTTTTGAAATTAAATCCGCTCGATTAAACGGTTTGTCTTTACTTTTAAAGTCACTAGATATTGACGAAATTCAGACAGAATTAACTGATCAGTTAAGTAAATTAGAAGAGTTAAATGCTTTTCCTTTCATTTTAGATTTGTCCTTATTTAATGACGTTCAATTAAGTCAAATTAAGGAAATAATCTATTTATTTGAACGATTCCATCTAAAAGTAATAGCGCTGCAACACTATGACGAACAATTTTCACAATTCGCCTCACAGTTGGGCTTATTTTTCCAACTAGGTGTCAAAGCAAATAAATCTAACGAAACAAATACTAGCCGCGGCTCACGTGAAAACGCACCTTATGAAAAAAATAAAAATACTTTTTCTCAGACTGTTATAATAGATCGTCCTGTTAGATCTGGGCAACAAATATATGCTGAAAATAGCGACTTGGTGGTTACTTCGTTAGTCAGCGAAGGTGCTGAAATTGTTGCGGATGGGAATATTCATGCCTATGCTCCCGTAAGGGGTAGGGTTTTTGCTGGTGCCTCTGGCGACTTAAATGCACAGATTTTTATATTATCCATGCAAGCACAGCTTGTTTGTATTGCAGGCATCTATCGAATATTTGACCAAAAACTACCAAGTACTTTGTATAAGCAAAATGTGAAAATTTTTTTACAAGAAAATAAATTATCGATTACAGCAATTCATCCATAAAATTTACGATAAAGGAAGAAAAAAGTGGCAAAGATTATTGTAGTAACTTCAGGTAAGGGTGGTGTAGGAAAAACCACAACTAGTGCTAGTATTGCTGCTGGTTTAGCATTAAAAGGATTTAAAACCGCAGTCATTGACTTTGATGTTGGCTTGCGTAATTTAGATTTAATCATGGGTTGTGAACGCCGTGTGGTGTATGACTTAATTAATGTGGTTAATGGAGAAGCCTCACTGAACCAAGCCCTTATTAAAGACAAGCACTCAGAAAACCTATATATTTTACCTGCCTCTCAAACAAAAGATAAAGATTCATTGAATACCAGAGGTGTAGAAAAAATACTAAGAGAGTTAAGTGATGATCTAAATTTCGATTATATTATTTGTGACTCTCCAGCAGGCATTGAGACAGGTGCTTTGATTGCACTTTATTTTGCTGATGAAGCCATCATTACAACCAATCCTGAAGTCTCTAGCGTTAGAGATTCTGATAGAATTTTGGGTATTTTACAAAGCAAAAGTAGAAAAGCAGAACAAGGCGAATCTGTCAAAGAACATCTTTTAGTCACACGTTACTCCCCTGAACGAGTTGATAGTGGTGATATGCTTTCCATTAAAGATATCGAAGAAATATTATGTATTCCTCTAATTGGTGTTATTCCTGAGTCAAAAGATGTATTACAAGCCTCTAACTCAGGTACTCCTGCCGTTTATCTAGATCACAGCGATGTAGCAGAAGCCTACAAAGATGTGGTTGCGAGGTTATTGGGTGAAAATAAACCAATGCGCTTTACCGAAGCCGCTAAAAAAGGGTTTATTAAACGTTTGTTTGGAGGTTAGGAGAAGTTATGTCTATATTTAATTTTTTATTCGGCAAAAAGGAAACTTCTGCCAATATCGCCAAAGATCGTCTGCAAATTATTATCGCCCAAGAAAGAGGTCAATCACAAGCACCTGATTATCTTCCTATGCTACAAAAAGAGTTAATGGAGGTTTTAGCAAAATATGTACACATATCTTCTGATGATATTAAAATTAATCACGATACTAAAGATGGAATTGATGTATTAGAACTAAATATTATTCTTCCTGAAGATAAAGAAAAGCCTGTTACAGATGAACCAGTTAACTCATAGTTTTGATACTTATCTTGATACTTTAACTCATTAAAATTAAAGTATAATTAACACCTAAGGGAAAATATAACAACCCAGAACATTCGCATATTCTCTTAGGCGTTTTATTTAATGATCAAATAATCTTTATTATTTTTCCAAACAGGATCATTGCGATCGACTTTAACGCACA
>WNLJ01000008.1 GCA_017114885.1 Neisseriaceae bacterium PsAf
TACATGCGACTAATACCAATGACAAACATGTCAAAGAAATTATTTTGTAAAACATATTATCATCTCGCTTTGGTAGGATAAAAATCTTATATGATTGAAGTATAAGTTAAATTATTTTAATAATAAACTTTTATTTTAACGATTATGATTTTTCAGAAGTAAAGAATTGTGCTAGATATTGGTGGGCTGGCAGGGGCTCGAACCCTGGACCAATGGATTAAGAGTCCACTGCTCTACCAACTGAGCTACCAGCCCATGATTTTGAAGTGGAAATTATACCTGAATTCTGTTTTCTGAGATAGTTTTTTGTCGTAAAAATTATATCAAATCCAGTCCATCATCTTGTTTTAAATTTTTAAAGACTAGCGTTGATAAGATGGTTAAAATCCCAATAGTGATAAATAACCATTCAAATGTTGTTTGATAACTGCTTAAATAGCCATGATATTGGTCCAGTAAAAAAGCAGCCAAAGCAATACCGATACCTGTTGACAATTGTTGGTTGACGGTCATTAAACTAGTTCCATTGCTTTTTAAAGGAGTAGGTAATTCACTCATGGTTATGGTGTTCATGCTGGTGTATTGAATAGAACTTAACATACCTAAAATAAATAAGTAACTAACCAATAAAGGTAAGGAGTAGGTATAGTGGGTTAGAGGGGCGAAACCGATTAACATAATACCAAGGGCTATGGTATTAACAATTAAAGAAACTCGATAGCCAACTTTTTTAATGACAGACACAATAAATAATTTTGAAATCAAGGTGCCCAAAGCCATGGCTGAAATCATCCAACCTGCTTGAATGGCTGTATAATCAAAAACCAATTGCAGTAATAAAGGAATCATAATTGGAATACTACTTATTCCTAAGCGAGTGAAAAAATTCCCTAAGATACCTATTTTATAAGTTCTTATGTCAAAAAGAGATAAAGGGAAAATAGCATCTTGTTTTTTTTGTGCATAAAATACATAAAATATAAAAAATATTACACCAGCTAACATAAAGAGTAAGCTGCTTTGATCGCTAAAGAAGAATAGTTCATCTTTACCGTAAAATTGGATTCCTGTAGAAAGCGTGACAGTACCTAAGGTGAAAATAATTAATCCTGGCAAATCCGAGCGGTAGCTTCTGTCCACATGATTAGGCAAGTATAACAAGGTTAAGATAAAACCCAATAAGCCAATAGGAATATTAATTAAAAATATCCAGTGCCAAGACGCTAGTTGTGAAATATATCCTCCGATTAGGGGGCCTGATAATTGGCCGATAAGAGCAGGCATTAAAAGATAATTATTGAATTTTAATAAATCTCTTTTATCAAAAAAATGAATCAAACTAATTCTGGTAATGGGCATAATAAAAGAGCCACCAACCCCTTGAATAATTCTTGAAACGACCAAAGTTGGCAAATTGGGTGATAGGGCGCACATCAATGAACCGAGTGTGAATAGCAAAATGCCAAAGGATAAAATATTGCGTGTTCCAAAGCGATCGGCAAGAATAGCACTACTAGGAATAAACACAGCCAATGTTAAAACATAGCTAATAATGACAGTTTGCATATAACTAGGGTTAACATGCAAGTCATTGGCAATGTTCACTAAAGAAGTGTTTAAGACGGTAGAGTCGAGTTGTAACATGAATAAAGCTATGCTCAATAAGGCGATGACCACATAACTTTGTTTATTAACCATGCTATTTATAAAAACCTCAAATGAATATTATTGTGGAGAATAATGGTGGCTAAGCTAAAAATCATTTTATTTTTAGGAGAATGAAAGCATTAAAAAATTATTTAAACGATTGATAAACAACATAAACGAGCATAATAATAATACCTGCCAGTAACAATCCAGCGATAATATTTTGTGCATTCATTTTTTCTTTGTTCTCCTAAATACATATAATTAAATGCTATGAGAAATCTAACACAGATTGATAAGTGATACAAACAAAATCAATACAAGTTATCAAGAAATATTGGTCTCAAAAATATCCCTTTTCCAGAGACCTAGTATTTTTGAAGTTAAAGTACCCACAGTCATGATGCCATTAACATTAAGAGCGGTTCTTCCCATATCAATTAGAGGTTCTATGGAGATAAGCAGAGCCACTATGGTAATGGGTAAATTCATAGTTGTTAAGACGATTAAAGCGGCAAATGTAGCCCCACCACCAACACCCGCAACACCAATTGAGCTGAGCGTTGTAATGATAACCAGAGTTAGCAACCACCAACCATCTAATGGATTGATTCCAACGGTAGGAGCTACCATGACAGCCAACATAGATGGGTAAATGCCAGCACAACCATTTTGTCCAATAGTGGCGCCAAAAGTAGCCACAAAACTTGCGATTGATTGAGGAACGCCCAATTTTTCTGTTTGAGTTTCTATTTCTAACGGAATACATGCAGCACTTGAACGGCTACTAAAAGCAAAAGCCAATACAGGATTAACTTTTTTAAAAAAGCGAATAGGGGATATTCGAGCCAGACTCAGTAATAAACCATGAATTAAAAACATAGTCAGAATTGCTAAGTAAGAAGCAATAATAAAACTACCCAACTGATAAATATCATTTTTATTAGCAGTGGCAACGACCGAGGTCATTAAAGCCATTACACCATAGGGAGTTAATTGTAAAATAATTCGAACTAACTTCATGACCCATACTTGCATTAATTCTATAAAATCAAATAAAGATTTTCCTTGTGTGGGATTAACTTCCATTACTTTTAAAGCCGCAATGCCTAGTAATACAGAAAAAATAACAATACTAATAACCGAAGTAGGTCTTGCACCTGTCATGTCTAAAAAAGGATTTTGAGGAAGTAAGGATAAAATCCATTCGGGAACAGATAAATCACTAATTTGACCAACATAATTATTTTGTAGCGTGGCTAAACGACTACTTTCACTAACGCCCTGTACTAAGTTTTCAGCGTTTAAGTTAAATGTTAAGGCGTAGAATATGCCAACGATTGCAGCAATAGCAGTCGTGAGTAAAAGCAAACCAATAGAAACAGAAGCGATTTTTCCTAATGAACCAACATCATATAGTTTGGTAATAGCAGAGAGGACAGAGATGAAAACTAAAGGCATGACAACCATTTGTAAAAGGATAACATAGCCTTTACCAACAATATCGAACCATTCTTGTGTTTTTTGTAAATTGATACTTTGGGAAGCAAATGGATAAATTACTTGTAGAAGTAAACCAAAAACAATTCCGACCACTAAGCCTAGAAGTACTTTTCTCGATAAACTCCATTCTTTAGGCAAGAATTGATACATCAAGAATAACACAAGATAGAATGCGATAATTAAAACATAACTCATAATCAAACCAATAACAAATTTAATACTGCATTCTATCAGGAATTCATTAAAATATTTAATGCTTAAAAGTTTTAAAGTGTTAAATATATGCTATATCAACATTTTGCTAATAGATGAGTTAATACATGCCAATAGCGTTGTACCGATTCAATATTAGCTCTTTCGGTAGGTGAATGAGCGTCTAAAATAGTCGCACCAATTGAAACAGCATCAAGGTTAGGATATTTTGCTTTAATTAAACCGCATTCTAAGCCTGCATGTATAACGCTAATGGTGGCAGGTTGATTTAGGACATCTTGGATTGTTTCTTTGGTTATTTCCAGCAAACGGGAAGATTCTGGTTTCCAACCTGGATAATTTCCAGAAAATTTTGCATGAGCACCCGCTAATTGAGCCATTGAAGCAAGTTCATCAGTAACCCACTCTTTTCCATATTCAATTAATGAACGAATCAATAAACTAATATTTGCCTGCTGAGCATTCATTTCGAGAATGGACAAATTTAAAGAAGTTTCAACCACACCTGGAACAGCATCACTCAAGCGTTTTACGCCATTGGGTAAAATATTTAGTAAATTCAACAGGAAATTTTGACTATCGCTATCTAAAATTGTTTTAGGGTCAGAGGTTGTTTCAATTTCAAGATTTAAATTTGGATCGGTATGTTCATATTCGCTTTGAACATTATCAAAAATAGATTGTGCAACTTTTTTACATTCGTCGATCAAAGATTTTTCCAGAGTAATAATTGCAGTAGTTGTGCGTGGAATTGCATTACGTGAAGAGCCGCCTTGTAACGATGCTAGAGAAAAATTTATCTTTTTTTGTAATGACAATAAAATTCTGGCCATTAATTTAATGGTGTTGGCACGATTTTTATGAATATCCATTCCAGAATGTCCCCCTTTAGCACCCTTAAGTGTTAAAGATAAAGCACTTTCTGATGGGGACACCTCAATAGAATTAAGAGGGAGAGTGATGTCTGCATCAACGCCACCAGCACAACCAATACATATTTCGCCATCTACTTCTGAATCTGTATTTACCATTAAACTACTTTGTAACCAGTTAGATTGTAATTCAATAGCACCTACCATACCTGTTTCTTCTGTTACGGTTAATAAAACTTCGAGAGGGGGGTGGAAGATGTCATCTGACTCTAATATAGCTAAGGCAGAAGCAAGACCAATACCATTATCAGCACCCAATGTTGTTCCTTTTGCTTTAACCCAACCATCTTCAATGTACGTTTCAATAGGATCTTTTAAAAAATCATGGCTACTATCGTCATTTTTTTGAGAGACCATATCCAAGTGTGCTTGTAATAAAATACCTGATGCATTAGTTTGACCATTACTTGCTGGTTTACGAATTAATACATTGCCCACTGAATCTTGTTCAACCCATAAATTTTGTTGTTTGGCCCAGTTAACAATATATTGAGCCAATTCTTGTTCATGATACGAGGGATGTGGTATGGTACAAATTTGAGCAAACCATTTCCATAATAAGCTGGGTTGTAGTTGTTGTAATGAATTCATTAATTGGCTCCTTTAAAAATCTTTATGAAAATATTATAACGGAAAGAAAAATAGTAAAATGAAATATTATGAATTATTTTTATTAGTTTTCTGGATATATATGAAATTATTATTTTTGGGGACGGTGGCAGGAGCAACCACACGAGATAGAAATTCTAGCTGTCTATTATTAACACTGGACTCACCAATGCAAAATTGGCTCTTTGACTGTGGAGAGAGAAGCCATTATTACTTACAACAAAAGAGGATTAAATTAAATTCTATTAGTAAAATTTTTATTACTCATATGCATTCAGATCATATATTAGGACTAATGCCTTTGTTATGTGCCATGTCGGTTAGAAAACGTAAAGATGATTTACTATTATTTGGCCCTAAAGGAATTAGTGATTTTATTGAGATGAATTTAAAGGCTTTTTATACTGAGCTTAATTTTAATCTAATTATTAAAGAACATGAGAGTAGCCAACTCATTTATGAAGATGATTTCTTCACAATAAGCACACACGAATTATTACATCGTTGCCCATCATTTGCTTTTCGCATAGAACAAAAAGACCAATTCACGAGATTCAATACAGAACGGTTAAAAGCTGAAAATATTGATGTTGGGAGTTGGGTAAAAGAACTTAAATTGGGTAAAAAGGTTATTTTGCCAGAAATAGGTGAATTAAAACCACAAGATTATTTTCAAAATCAAGTTAAGGGGAAAATTATTACTGTTTTTGGTGATACACAGCCCAATCCTAATGAAATAATAGCCTCAAAAAATGCAGATGTAGTGGTGCACGAAGCGACTTTTCGAGAAGATTTAATTGAATCAGCAAGAAAATACGGGCATTCAACTGCTATGGATACCGCCAAAATGGCCAAAGAGGCAGAGGTAAAATGGCTGATTTTAACGCATATTAGCGCTCGATATTCCCAACAGGAACTCAGAGAAGCTTTGTTACAAGAGGCTAAATCGATCTTCCCAAATACTGATTTGGCCGACGATTTTCGAGAGTTTTATCTAGGATAGGTTTGCCTATATTTATCTGGCATTAATCTTTGCTATAAGTTTTTTGGAACACTTCTAGGCTTTCCATTTGTTGAGAAAATTGCTGAAGTGGGTCAGAAACCAAATTGGTATATACTTCTGGCAATTTGTCTTCTATGAATTTTAAAACAACAGCAAGGGTAATATCGGCCTGTAGTATTTTATCAGTAATTAAATAATTATTATTTTTTAAATTGATGGATTTATCTAATAAATCTAATCCAGAATTTAATTGTTTCGTGATCCGGTTAATCCAGTCCTCATGCTGCTTTTGTTCGGGTCTTAGATTGTATTCATAATAAAGCTGTATGGCTTTTTCACAGATTGCTAGGACAATGCTAATAATAGATTGTGATTGCTCAATTAAGTTTTGGTTTGATGGTAATAATTTCCGTTTAGAGTGATATACCAATTCAATATATTCCAAAATAAGAGAGGAATTCCAAAGTTTAATCCCAGAGTTAGTTATTAACATAGGGACTTTTAATAAGGGATTCACTGTCTGCATCATTTCAAGATTAGAAAATACAGATAATGGTTGGAGCTCAAAATCTATTGCTTTTATTTTTAAGGATATTGCTAACCTACGAACATAAGGCGAATCGAGCATTCCAATTAATATCATAACTTCTCCAGTTTATTGAATGATGTTGTTTTGGGCTATTGTAATTTTATTCTGTGATATAGCAATATATTTCAGACATCGATATTTTTTAAACCTCACCATGTATGGTCGCAATGATAATTCTTTGACTAGCATGGTAGCGATGTTCACATAAATAAATCCCCTGCCAGATACCAAGATTTAATTTTCCTTGTGTGATAGGGATAGAAAGTTGATTGCCTAAAATACTGCTTTTAGGATGAGCCGGCATATCATCTTGACCTTCGTAGGTGTGTTGGTAATAAGGCTTATTTTCGGAGACGACATCATTAAAAAAGGATTCAAAATCAGTTCGTACGCTTGAATCTGCATTTTCATTGATGGTTAATCCAGCTGAAGTATGTTGGAGAAAAAGATGTAATAAGCCTATTTTAATATCTTGGATTTCCGGAATATGTTGCAAAATTTCTTGTGTGATTAAATGAACTCCTCTGTGTTTTTTATTTAGGATAATCTTTTTTTGTAGCCACATGTTTTTATTGAGAGGTCATATTATTGGACTATTAAATAATAATTTAAATTAAAATTCAATGAATATTTATCCAATTGTCTAAAATTTATATATAATGCCAAAGTAAAATAAATAAATGGAGAAAACCCTATGAAGAAATTTTTATTATTATCACTAGGTACGTTATTGGTAGCAACAGCATGTTCTAAGGATGAGACTAAGGAAATCCCTTTAGAAGATTTGTATCAATCAATTGATCAAGAAATTGCTAGAATCAATGAAGCGCCACCTGTAGAAACAAAATACGAACGAATAACCGAAGCAAAACGGGATGGTAATAAATTAATCATCACCTCTCAAATTAATATTGATCCTAAAACTTATAATGAACAATTAAAAAATTCAGGGGAAAATTATACTATTACTCGCTTATGTAAAAATGCCGGAACCAAAGGACTTTTAGATAAAGGTGCTGAAATAGAGTATCGTTATGTGTTGAATGATAAGTCTGAAGTGAAGGTAAACGTCAATCATCAAAGTTGCAATACTTTATAAATTTTATAATTAAGTAAGTAGGAGTTAGTAGGTGAAGCTTAAAAAAATATTCTCGGTTATGCTGGTGAGTATTGTCTTGACAAGTTGCTCTCAAAATCTTTCTCAAATGGAGACCAGCGATGTTGCTAAGTTGGCCCAAAAAGGCAATCCTGAAGCTCAATATATAATGGGTTTAGCTTATCAAAATGGCTGGGATGTGGAAAAAGATTATACAAAATCTAAAGAATGGTTTGAGAAGTCTGCAGCTCAAAATAATAATGAAGCCATGTATTAGTTAGGAGTGATGTACCAGTCCGGTTTGGGTGTTGATTCTGATTTAAATCAAGCAAAAACATGGTATGAAAAAGCATCAGAAAGAAATGAGATTGCTCAGTTTAAACTGGGCGAAATGTATGAATTGGGTTCAGGCGTTAATCAAGATTCAGGTATCGCTAATTCTTGGTATCAAAAAGCATGTGATAATCATTTGAAAGAAGCATGCGATAAATTAGGTACCAGTACCGATGTTGATGAAGATGATGAAGGTAATGAAACCAATCCAACGGAAGAAACAGAATCAAAGAGCAGTGAATAATTAAGTGGTCTAAAATTTTAAAAATGTTTCACACCAGGTCCTTTTAGCGTGCTTTTGCCACCGGAGTTGGGCGTTACTTGGATTTGCGTGCTGATTCTATTTTTCAACGCAGGGACATGAGAGATAATGCCTATTAATTTACCCTCTTGTTGTAGATTAGCAAGGGTTTCTAAGGCAGTATCTAATGCTTCTTCGTCAAGAGTGCCAAATCCTTCATCTAAAAACAAAGAATCCACCTTGAATTTTTGACTTGCCATACTAGATAAACCTAGAGCAAGGGCTAAGCTGACTAAAAAACTTTCTCCACCCGATAAGTTTTTACTCGAGCGTATTTCTCCTGCTTGGTAATTATCAATAACATCTAGTGTTAGTGGAATTTGTTGATTTTGAATGAGTAAGTAACGGTCATTCATTTGTTGTAATTGTATATTTGCATTAGCAATCATTAATTCAAAAGTTAAGCTTTGTGCGAAATTACGATATTTTTTGCCATCGGCTGAACCGATTAAATCATAGAGTAAATTCCATTTTTCAAATTCTTGTGTTTGTTGTTGTAATAGATTTAGTTCTGTCTGATAAGATTGTTTGGCCTTTTCATTATTTTTTAATTGTGTGTTTATGCTGCCAATAATTTGATTGATTTCATTTTTTTGAGTATTAATAATATCAATGCGAGAAGTCAAGGTATCAATAGAGTCAGTAGTCATGTTTTTTTCTAACTCTTTGGTAAGTCTTTGGTTTCTATCTTGATACTTTGCATTTAAATTCACTTGTTGGGTTGTTAAGTTTTTTTCATATTCAATTAATGCATTGATTTCAGTATCAGCAAGCATACTATTTAAAAAATGCTCAATATGCTCAAATCCTTGTTTTTGTAGCAGCTCATGAAAATCTACGGTTTGTTGCTCAAGTTTAAAATCATTGCTTGATATTTTTTGTTGTAGTGATTCAATATTACCTTCAAGCGTGTGAACTTTTTGTTCCATCAGTTTAAGTTCATCAATCATTAATTGATTATTTTGTTTTAATGTAAGAAGATTATTTTTAAGTTGTTGTTCCAATACATTTGGATTATCTTGCCCTAATAAATTCTTTCTTCTTACAAGATTTTCTGCATAATTAGGGTACAGTTGCTCATACTGACGATTCAAATTTTCGTGGAATTGGTTTGTATTATTTAAATTAATCTCAATAGCTTGTTTTTCTAAATTTTGCTGCTGGATAGTTTGTTCTATGGTATTTTTTTCTTTTTGTTTTTTTTCCCATAGAGTCACTCGCTCTTTTAGTGAAGTAATCAATACTGCTGAACTTTGTGTTGCATCATAAGGTATCTCATAGGCCAATAAATCATCAGCTATTTGTTGTTTTAATTGACTGATTTCTCGTTGAGTTGTTTTGATAGTGGTGTCAATATTGGCTTGTTGATTTAATAATTCTTGATATTCTTGGTTTAATTTTTGTTTTTGTTTTTCTAGCGTTTGATCTTCAAGAATTTGTTGTAGGTTTTGTGTGTTATTACGAATAGTGTTTTCTAGGTTTTCCGCTTGCTCAATAAGTTGAGTTAATGAATTTATTTCACTTTCGATTTCTGGTTGTATGCTGATACCATGTGTTTGATAAGGGTGATGAGTAGAACCGCATAGAGGACATGCTTGGCCTTCGACAAGGTTATTACGTTCTGTATTTAAATCTTGAATTTTATTTTGGATAATTAATTCTTGAATTAATTTTTCTTTTTTTGAGCGATAGAGGGCCAGAGGTTTATTATTCAATAAATTTTGTAATGTTTGATTGAGCTCTTGTAATTCATCTTTAATACTAATTTGTTGTTCATTTTTTTTATTATATTGAATGGTGAATTGGTTTATTTCTTCGGTTTTATCCGTGATTTTTTGTTGATTGCTTTTTTCTCGTTGTTTGTATTCTAGATGAATTTTTTCTTTTTGTTGTAATAGAGTAGTACTTTGCTGTATAGCGCTTAATTCTTTGCTTAGTAATTCATCTGCGTGATGAGTTTGTAAAAAATCATTCAGTGAGATTAAAAACTGATGATTCTGTTGTAATGCTTGAGAGATACTAGTTAGTTCTTGATTTAGGTTTTCTGAATTTTTTTGGTTGTTATTTAAATCAGTTTGAATTTGCTGGAGTGTATTTTGCTCTTCTTGTAACTTGTTATCAAGGTAACGCACTTCTGCAAATAATTTAATTTTTTCCTGATAATCCAATTCTGCCTGTTCTAATTTTTGTGTTTGCTGAACAAGTAATCCATTTTTATTTTGTAATAATGTGTTGATTTCAGATAATTCATTAATTTTTTGTTGTAGTTCTGGTTTATTATTTTCAATTTCTTTTTGTAAATCTTGTAGATATTGATAATTTGTACTTAAATTTTGGGTTTTTTGAGCCCAGTATAAACGTTCTTTTTGTGGCGCAAATTGTTGAGTAGCTAAGGTTAGTTGTTCTATATTTGTGTTAATTTCTTGTATTTCTTGTTTAAGATTTTGGATGTTTTCTAACCATTGTTGAGCCATTTCCAAGGTTTTTAGTTCTGCTTGTAACGATTGTATGTCAGTAATATGCTTTTGGAGGTTTTCTTTTAATATTTTTTCCTCATCGTCGCTTAAGATTTGGATTAAATCAATTTTATTTTTAGTTTCTTGTAATTTATTTTTTTCTTGTTTGTATCGTTCAAATACTTGTATGGATATTTCTGAATAAATATCTGTACCCGTAATTTGTTCTAAAATTTCTGACTTTTGTTCAGTATTGGCTTTTAAAAATTGGTCAAACTGTCCTTGAGCCAATAAAACTGCGCGAGTAAAGCGATTAAAGTCCATGCCAGTTTTTTGTTCTACTGTATCCGGAACGAGACTAATTTTAGATTCAATGATTTGATTGGTTTTGAGATCCGCTATTTCATGTCTTGGTGTTTGTAAGCTGCCATTAATTTGATTGCGTGAGCGATGTTGTGCCCAATGTGTGCGATAGACACCGTCTTTGGTTTGAAAAACCACTTCAGCATAACATTCACTGGTTTTTTTTGAGATAATTTCGTTATTGTTTTTAGTAATTTTACCTAAACGGGGAGTTGCACCATAAAGGGCCAAACAAATTGCATCTAAAATAGTACTTTTTCCTGCACCAGTAGGACCAGTTAAGGCAAAAATACCATCAGCATTATAATTTGAATGAGTGAAATCAATTTGCCACTCTCCATATAGAGAATTAAGATTTTTGAATCGAAGTGCTAAAATTTTCATAAAGAGAGGTCCTTACTCGGCATTGATGTCTAGATCAGGTAAATTTTGTATTATGTCGTTATAAGCAGATATTAATAAATTATGTTGATTTTCTGGGATTTCACTTGCAGTAAGACAGCGTTTGAAAACATCAATAGGCGTTAAATCTTGTAAATTTTCTTGTTGTTCTAAGGTGTTCATTACTCGATTATAAATTAAATTATTTTTTATCTTAAGAACTTTTAATTCAGATCCAAAGATTACTTCTTCGATTTTTTCTCTTAATCTTGGTTCTCTTTCTTCGCCTGTATATTCAATTTCTAACCAGGCTTTGGAAGAGGTTTTTTTTAGTAATTGAATATCTTGTATTATTTTAGTCAAATCACCTTGTATGCGAATTAATTTTTGAAAAACAGGCACTTCAATACTATTAATCTCAAATGAAGTTGACGAGAACTCCAATAAAATAACTTGTTTTGTTTGAGAGCATTCACCAAAACCAATCGGAATAGGTGAGCCACTATAGCGTATATGGGTTTTGCCCGCTACGACTTGAGGAGTATGTAAATGACCTAAAGCGACGTAATCCAGATGGTCTGGAAAAATATCAGCAGTGACATGATTTAATGAGCCTACGTATAAATCACGAACGCCATCTCCTTCGACAGTTTTGGCTCCAGCAGTAAATAAATGGCCCATAGCAATTATTGGAATGGTTATTGTTTTTTCTTTCTGAATCCTTTGTTGTAGTTTAAGTGCGTATTCGCTCACTTGCTGATAATGTTGTTTAATCCCCTTTAATAATTGTTGATTTTTATCTTGGACACTTTCACCAGACTCTAGAGTACGAATATCTTTATCACGTAAATAGGGTACAGTGCATATAATTGCTTGAGGATTTTGTTGCGCATCCTGTAATAAAAATATCTCATCTTGAATATTATTACTGATTTGTCCTACGACAAAAATGTTTAAACATTCCAATAGTTCTTTAGAGGCATTTAAAAAGGTCGCAGAGTCATGATTGCCTGCAATAATGACTGCTTGGCAATAGCGGGGCAGATGGCGTGAAAATTGATAATATAGTCTTTGAGCTTGATTACTTGGTGTATTTGTATCAAAAATATCTCCACTCACCAATAAGATTTCAATATGTTCTTTTTCAATTAGATCGATTAGCCAATTTAGAAAAGCTTCATGTTCTGCGTAGCGTTTTTGACCGTACAATGAGCGACCTAAATGCCAATCGGAGGTGTGTAATATTTTCATATTTTTAATGGTATTAATCTTTATGATAACTATTGTAAGTTTTATTTTGGGGCATTTCAAAGAATATTCAAATTAATTGCCTTAGTGTATTTACAAGATATTAACTAGTTTACGTTGATAATAATTATATTAAATGTTATGTTAATTTTATAATCATTTATTCAATAAAGAAAGGTTGTGGTTATGGCTTTAAAAAATGTGACAGTATTAGGATGTGGTGTATTGGGTAGTCAGATTGCCTATCAATGTTCTTTTGAAGGTTGTGATGTGGTGAGCTATGATATCAATGATGAAGCATTAGAAAAAGCGAAACAAAGAATTTCAGCGCTTAAAGATTCTTATCAGAAAGACTTGCATGCCAGTCAAGAAGAAGTGGATAAAGCTGAGAAAAATATTACTTTTACTTCAGATTTAGCTCAAGCAGTAGAAAAGGCTGATATTGTGATTGAAGCAGTACCAGAGGTACCAGATATTAAAATTGACTTGTATAAAAAATTAGCAGATTTGTTACCTGAAAAAACTATTTTAGCAACTAATTCCTCTACTTTATTGCCAAGTACTTTTGCAAAAGAGACAGGACGGCCAGAAAAATATCTTGCCTTGCATTTTGCCAATCATATTTGGTTGCGTAATACTGCAGAAATTATGAGACATCCTGGGACGGATGAAAAAGTTTTTCAAACAGTTATTGAATTTGCAAAACAAATTGGCATGGTGCCGATTCCGTTACAAAAAGAACAGCCAGGTTATGTATTAAATTCTCTATTAGTTCCATTATTGGATGCTGGGTTGGAATTGTGGGCGAAAGGGATTGCAGAACCAGAAGTGATTGATAAAACATGGATGATAGCCACAGGTGCTCCTATGGGTCCTTTTGCAATTATCGATAGTGTGGGTTTAAGAACTTTGTATAACGTCATAGATGCTAAAGATGGAGAACCTTTTGCTTCTATAGCAGAAAAATTAAAATCAGAATATTTAGAAAATAAACTAGGCATAGAGTCAGGTGAAGGATTTTATACTTATCCTAATCCTGCTTTTGCCGATAAAGACTTCTTGAAAGCATAGTGATTTTTGTAATATTTATAATTCAAAAGCCGTGAGAATGTTTAGCTCATGGCTTTTGAATTTATTAATGATGTTGATTGATGCTTTATTATAATATTTTAATACTTTGCTAAAATAAAATGAATAAGTATATTGAATAAGGGCCAATAACATGGATTACAAAAGACAAGAGAGTATTTGGTATCCATTTCATAGAGGCTTTTTTGATTATACGAAAATTAGGACTAATAGACGGCAGTACTGGACTACTTTGTTAATGAGTATATTGATGCTATTAGCATTTATAGTTTTATACTTTACGGTTTTTTTATATTATTGTTATATCGATATCAGATTTGGATAGATATATCGAAATTGTTGCTACTGTCTCAGCGTATGGTTTTGCGTTTTTTATTGTAATAATATCTATATGTTTTATTTTAGTTTCTCTTCCGAATGGGGCACGTAGGTTAAATGATATTGGCTGGCCTTGGGCATTAACTTTTTTGAATCTTATTCCATATTTTAACTTTATATGGTGGATTGTTTTAGGTTGTGTTCCCTCTCAAGATAATAATCAAAAAGAAGTAAGGCAAATTCAATTAGATGATGAATGAGAAATAGAAGTTTTAGAGGTGGTATTTGATTATTGTGTAATCAACGAATAAAAGTAGTTTTAAAAATTTGTGTTGTGTTGAAAAAACCACCAGTTAAGTATCCATAACTTTTCTTTTTAGCTCAGGTGATTTGTGCTAATGATTTAGTTCTTATTTTTTAATTAGTGTAAAAAGGCTTATATTTTAAGTATAATCTTAAAAATTATTGTTTATTTTAAAAGTTAAAAGGATGAAAGATGAATTACGAGCAGCAGGATGGTATTTGGTATCCATTTTATCGTGGCGTTTTTGATTTTACAAAAAGCAAAACTAGTAGAAGTCAGTATTGGATTACCATTGGAATAAGTATAGTATTATCCATAATATTTTTACTTATTTGTACTTTTTTTATGGGTATGGCTGATAGTATTTCATCAAGTGCTGGGGGAGAAGAAAGTATCGTAGCTTATTTGTTGTATGGAATTGTTTGTTGTATGGAATTGGATTTATTTTACTCACTGCTGGCATTATATATTTCAATATTTTAATTTATCTTTCTAATGCAGCTCGGCGTTTAAATGACATTGGTTGGCCTTGGTGGCTGACCTTTTTAGGTTTTGTTCCTTATTTTAATTTTATATGGTGGATTATTTTAGGTTGTGTCCCACCTCAAGATAATAACAAGATAGGGTTAACTCACCTTCAAGAAAATGATGAATTATAAAGTGAGTTTAAAAAGCTGCAGGATTTAAAAGTCATTTTCTCTTGAGGCGAGTAAGAGAATTGTAAACTTAAAAACTCTATATTTTTTTCTAATATGTTTAATAATTTTTTTAAAAAATAGCTACATTTTTATATAAGGAAAGATTTTAATTAGTCTATTCCTAGTTTTAAGGTTTTATTCAGAATAAAGATCTAAGATTTTAACGTGATGATTAAAATATGAAGAACGTTAATTATTAGGTATTAAGCAATGAATAAAATTTATAATAGAATTTTCAATCTTTCTGAAATTGGGATTTTAATATTATCCTCTATATTCTTAGCAATTTTTCAAAATATTGCTTTTTGTAATCAGATTAACCAGTTATTAAGCCTAGAAACATCGAAAGATTGGATTTTTTTAATGTCGATATTCTTTTTTCTATGCGTTGGCATTTTTATTATATTAAGTTTGTTATGTTGGCATTATACCCTTAAGCTTGTACTGATTATTTTCCTTATAGTAGGGGCTTTTTGTGACTATTTTGCATACAATTATAATGTCTTAATTGATAAATCTATGTTGATTAATGTAGTTAATACCGATGTTTATGAAACAAAGTCATTATTGACTAATAAGTTAATGATTTGGGTGTTTTTATTTGGATTCTTGCCCATTCTTTTTCTAATTAAAACTCATATTCATCGGTTTGGTTTTTGGAAAAATTTAAGTGTTCGTTTAGTAACCCTAACCTTAGCAATAGTAATATTGATTAGTATTTCGCTGCCTTTATATAAATATTATGCATCGTTCTTTCGTAATAACTCATATCTTAATAAAATGATTACACCTAGTGATTATGTAAGTGCACTATATTCATATGAGAAATATGCGTATAAGAATAAATTTAAACAGTTCACCTATGTCGGTTTAGACGCTAAGCAGGATAAAAATGAAATTAATACTAAAAAAAATTTATTGGTGTTTGTAATAGGAGAGACTGCTAGGGCGAAAAGTTTTTCTTTAAACGGCTATACTAAAAATACTAATCCCTTATTATCAAAACAAACTAACTTGATTAATTTCAGGCAAGCAACTTCATTTGGGACAAGCACTGCTTACTCTATTCCATGCATATTTTCTAATCAATCTAGGGAAGAATTTAATTTAGGAGATGCTAAATGGAGAGATAATTTATTGGATATTTTAAAAAGAGCTGGTATTAACATAGTTTGGTTTGAAAATAATGCGGGATGTTATGGCGTTTGTGATCGAATTAATTACCAAATGCTTCCTAAAAAAGATTGTCCTGAAGGCTTATGCTACGATCAAGAATTAGTGCCCGTTTTAAACAATTATTTATCAAAAAAATTTATCATCCGGTCAAGATTATATTGTTGTGTTACATATGAATGGTAGTCATGGACCTGCTTACTACCAAAGGTATCCAAAATCATCTGAAATTTTTAAACCTAGTTGTAATACAAATCAAATTCAAGATTGTAGTAGTGATTCGTTATACAATGTTTATGACAACACTATTGTGAATACTGATTATGTACTTAATGATATTATTGAAGGACTTAAAAAGTATCAGAATCAAATTAATATTGGTTTGATTTATGTGTCAGATCATGGTGAATCTTTGGGAGAGAAGGGAGTTTATTTACACGGTACGCCTTATGTTCTCGCTCCCAAGGAACAAACTCATATTCCTATGATGATATGGATGTCTAATGATTTTTATAAAGAGAAAAAAATTCAATTATCATGTTTGCGAAAGAAAGGAAATGAGTCAGCTGTTTCTCATGATAATTTGTTTCACACAATTTTGGGTATGATGTCTGTTGAGACCAAAGAATATCATAAAAAATTAGATATTTTAAAAGATTGTCAAGGTTTATGATGAAATTATTAATTGTGGAAGATGATGAGTTATTACAAAATGGATTAAGTAAGGCTTTACTCAGTCAAGGATATAGTTGTGATTGTGTCTCAAGCACTCAAGAGGCAAGAAAATTATATATGATGAGTGAATATAGCGGCGTATTACTTGATTTGGGTTTACCAGTAGAAAATGGTATTTATTTCTTGAAAGAATGGCGTCAGCAAAAAGATATGATTCCGGTATTAATTATGACAGCAAGAGATAGTATAGAAGACAGAGTCAATGGATTAGATGCTGGTGCAGATGATTACTTAATTAAACCATTCGAATTAGTAGAATTATTTGCCAGAATTCGTGCCATTATCAGAAGATCGGTAGGGCAGAGCGATAATAGTATTGAATATGATGAAATTAGCTTGGATTTGAGTAATCGACAAGTTAGAAAAAGCGGGCTAATTATAGAATTAACCAATAGAGAGTTTGCTATATTATCACGTTTAATGCTGAAAAAAGGTTTAACGGTTAGTAGGGAATTATTACAACAGGATGTTTATTCATGGGAAGATAGCTTTGGATCTAACACCTTAGAAGTTTATATTCACCGTTTAAGAAGTAAAATAGGGAAGAGATATATTCATACAGTAAGAGGATTAGGATATCGATTTGGAGATTAATCTTGAAAAGTCTCAAAAATAGACTCATGTTGTCCATTAGCGTTATTTTAGTCATTAGTCAGCTGATTAGTGGGGTGTGGGTTTGGCATGAAAGCCAAGAACAAGTGGGGATTTTAGTTGATGTGACGCTACATGAAAATGAAAAAAGTGATATGGTTCAACATGAGATTAATGAAACTATTTTTGCTTTTTTATTACCCTCATTAATCACAATCGGAATTACCTTGTTGATTACTTTATTGTTAATCAGACAACTGATACAACCCTTTAATAGATTAACACAATCCTTACAAACTCGTTCTAGTTTTAATTTAACACCCTTAGGATTGGATAATAATAATTCTACTAGAGAAATAGTTACTATTATGGAAACATTAAATCAATTATTTGTTCGGATTAATGATGGGATTGAAAATGAGCGGCATTTCACATCAGATATTGCTCATGAATTACGTACACCTCTTGCTGGATTTCGCTTAAATCTAGAATTATTACAGGAGAACAATCCGGAATTAGTCAATCGCTTAATTCAGAGGATTGATGAAATGATTAATTCTATCGAGCAGTTATTACATTTATCCAGAACTAGTCAAAAAATACTTAAGGGTGATGCGGTAAAAATGGATTTTGTTGCAGAAGTTATTGAGCCAATGAAGATGGAAATAGAAGAATTAGGATTTCCACATCCTATTATATGGGATACGCCAAGCCAAGCATTTATTTATGGTGATTCTGGATTATTGTTTTTGATGTTAGGAAATTTGCGTGAAAATATACGTAAACATGCAGGAGACAGTAATTAGACAGTGGTAACTGTTGTTTCTCAATCAGATTATTTACAAATCGAGGTACTTGATCAAGGCCCAGGTATTCCGGAGGATAAAATTTCAATAGTGTCCGATAAATTTATCCGAATGGATGAAAGTAAAATAGGTTATGGTATAGGCTTGAATATTGTAAAAAGGATTGTACAAGTCCATCAAGGTAAATTATTTTTTACGAATACATCTAATGGGTTGAAAGTCACTATTTGTTTGAAGAAAAATTAAAATTTCTAATTGAGTAGAACTTATATTTTGCTATTCTTTATTAATGATTATTCGTTCCTTATTGTATTACTATTTTATTCGTTATATTGCTTTAATAATTTTAGTTAGGAGGGTGATATGACAAAGTAAAGTATTGGACGAAGTTTTAGCAGCAAATGAAGAATATGCTAGTGCTTTTGGTGATAAAGCAAATCTAGCACTACCACCCAGCAGGCATTTTGCTATTTTAACTTGTATGGATGCGAGATTAGATCCTGCCAAATATGCAGGGTTGTCAGAAGGCGATGCACATGTGATTAGAAATGCAGGTGGTAGGGCAAGTGATGACGCGATTCGTTCTTTGATTATTTCTTATAAATTTTTGGGTACGAAAGAATGGTTTGTGATTCATCATACCGATTGCGGCATGCAATTATTTGATAATGAAATTGCCAGTGATTTACTGTCTCAAAGTTTAAAAACAGCCCAGTTTGATGGGGAGTGGCATGATACTAATGATAGTACGGGTTCTGATGAGGGTAAGTACATTAATTTTCTAGCCTTTAAAGATTTAGAAAAAAGTGTTATTGAAGATGTGACCAGAATTCGCAATCATCCCTTAGTCCCGAAAGAAATTCCTATCTATGGGTATATCTTTGATGTGAAGGCAGGAAAATTGATTGGGGTGGTTAAATCAATATAAAAAATAATGATTAACTTTTATTAGGTTGTTGAATATTTTAAATTTTATTCTAGTAATATGATCGGGGATTTAAAGGCACCACCTATTTGAGATAAGGAATCTTTTTTCCATCGCTATATTGGTCTTTTTTGTATAAGTAATAATTATTGTCAAGAACAGTTTCACTTGTTAAAAAGTTAGTGGGATCAGGGAAAGGATTAAAAATAATTCCATCAAAGATATAAGGTGAATTTTCATTTAAAATACCAAGATTTTGTCTAAATATTTCTATTTTTTGATTTAGATCGATTTCATAATTTTTTAATTGGTGCCCATCCCTTAGACTAAAAAATTTCAACATTCTTTGTTTTTTATGTATATTATTACTATTATTTATTGTTAATAAATCTTCTTCTGAGATTATAATGTTATTTGTGTAGCATGATTCTAAATAATGATGTTTTATGTAGCATAATTTGGATAATGCTTTTTGAGTATTATCAAAAAAAGATTTAAAAAGATAGCCGTCTGAGTTCAAAGAATATAGTTGTTTTAGTGAAGATAAAGCAATTAAAACTAAATCAGTTGAGGGATTAATGATACCTTTGTTTATATAACCTGAAATTTTTTTGTTTTTATCATTTATAGCAAAAGACATTTTATAAATGACTTCTAGAGGGCTCTGAGATACAACACAAGAATCATCCTTATTTTTTTGTACGGAGTGTCTGACATATCTGAGCGTATTTGATAGCCCAACATTCTCTTTAGTTGTTTAGAGGTTTTTAAATCATTTTCCAAGAAATTAGTTTGGGGGTAAGACCAGTTTCCCGAATTTGGTCAATATCCTTATCATGTTTACAACAATTAATATTGGGAGATTGATCAATATTAAGGGGGAGGAGTAAGCTTAGCTTGAATTCGCAGGGTGATATATCAGAATAAGTCACTGCCTCTATCCAAACTTTCTTTCCGTTATCTAGTTCTATACGAAAATCTGGATGTCCTTGACCGGGATGTTTTTTTACATTGAATTTTTTTGTCCTTAAAAAATTCACCAGTTCGAGTTCCCAATAACGGGCTAAAAAATCATTTTTATAAGCGGAATTTAGGAAATAGCCATCTAGATAATCTTTATTTTTATTATATAATTTATTGAAATATTTATATAATTCTGGATATTTATCTTCAAATATATTTTTATCTATAGGTTCTTTTGTTAAGTCGTTTCGAAAAAAGTTATGCATAGAAATTAAAGTTTGAAAAATCTGATTATATGGAATTGGTGGAGGCGGGGGGAATCGAACCCCCGTCCGAAAATCCTCTACAAAGTGTTCTACATACTTAGTCTAGTCTATTTGTATCTCGTTTTTAATTTAGCCGACAGACAGGCCGATTAAAAACCAGTTACCTTAGATCTTATTTGCAATTAAGTAACCCAATTACAAACCAGTCAATGTATATGACGTTGCGGTGGATTTGACTCCACACGGCCCATTGACCAACCGCTGCAACGGCTCAGCTTTTAAGCAGCTAGAGCAAAGTTTTCGTCGTTTGCGACTATTAGTTTTCAATGTTTTACGAGAGTTTGAAATCTCGGTATGCCCATCTTTGCTTTGTAATCCCCGTCGAAACCGTGTCGCCCCCAGAATTTTCAAGCAGTTAGGCATTATAACATAAAACAATAGTTATTGTGCTATTGTCTTGATTATAATTGTATTAATTAAATTCAGTTTGATTTTACTGCAAATTTTAATTTTCATTAATAATACTTTGGAAGTAAGACTAATGAAAAATAACAGATATTTTAAATATCAACGAGTTATTTTATTTAAAATATTGGTTTATTAGTTATGTTTTATATTAAATAAACCAAGAAATAATTATTTAAATTCAGAATAACGAATTTTTTGAAATTCCTCTTTTGCTTTTTCAAGTTGTTTAATAAATTCTGTATTAGTATGTAATCTTGCAACCAACATACTAGCAACAAGGCGTCCTCCTTCAACATCATTTTGCCAATGATAACCGCAAATAACACGGCTCTGTCCAATTTCAAAACCACGTTTTAAAATTTCATTTTGTCTTTGAGGGTTTATTTCAGCAAGGATTAATGCCGCAGCCCAACCATAAGCAGAATGACCAGAAGGATAGCCTCCATTCTTTTTTAAATATTTTTCATCTTTTGGGTAGCACGTTTTATCATTGTAGTATTTAAAAGGATGTGTGGTCATATAGTATTTTTTGGCTGAAGCTGTCGCAAGATCTGAACCTTGGCCTAGTTTATTCAACAATCTCACAATTTCAGGAGTCTTTTTTTGATTTAACTCGTACCCGAAAGCTTCAGAAAAAACTTTGGCAATACCAAAATTCGGTTCGAATATCTTAGCATCTAAAATGGCTTGTTTGCCTCTTTCGGTTTCACGTAACACTCTATTTTTTTCATACTGAGTTTTGTCATAAATAAATAAAATACTATCATCAGTTGGAGGAGGGGGTAAAATCGCAACGCTATCAGCTACTTCATCTTGGGTAAGAAACCCTTGATTATTATTATCAGCAAAAATAGGACATGCGATGCTGATTATAGTCACCAGAGATATCAATACAGGCGTGCGTTTAGACATAATTATTTCCCAATCAAGATAAAGTTCAAGCGATACATTTGTTAACCATATGCTTACTATGGTAGTAGCTTATTCCTTTTGAGTCAACTTATTAATAGCAGCGTAGATAATTTGGCTACTGAAGCCTTTGGAGTGTAAAAATCTAA
Source organism: Neisseriaceae bacterium PsAf (assembly GCA_017114885.1). Taxonomy (GTDB): domain Bacteria; phylum Pseudomonadota; class Gammaproteobacteria; order Burkholderiales; family Neisseriaceae; genus QFNR01. The sequence goes on from WNLJ01000008.1 coordinate 22,069, forward strand.
AATATTTTTGTTTTGCTGGTGGTGTGTTTTCAAAAATTTTATACTTTTTATGCAATAAATCAGTGGCTATTTGGACTTGTTCATAGGTATTGGGTAATAAATGTTCAAAATGTGAATCTTTTATTCCTTTACTATTTAAGTCGTATTTTAGTTTCAGTGCGCCATATTTATGCTTTTTACTATCAATCAAACTTTGTATAAAACGTTCATCAGATTGCCAACCGTTTGTTTGAAACTCATGTATGATTTCATTTATCTGATTTTCATCAGAAGTCATATGAGAAAGCTTGTTTCTTAATTCCCATGCACTATATTCACGCCTTCTCAATAAAGAAAATAAATATGGTCTTAACTGTTTATCTTCCATGCCTAAATCTCTTATTAGGGTTGGACTTTTTTAAATTCATCATACAATTGATTAAATTCAGAGGCTAAAAATACATAAGGTAAGTTTTGTTCTTGAGCAATATTTTCTAAATTTGGTTCGTAACCATAAGTAACACCAATAAATGGCGATTTTGCATTATAAGCAGCTTTAATATCGTTACTGGAATCGCCTACCATGACAAGCTCCTCGGGTTGAATGTTGAATATCTTGGCAACATGATTTAATGGTATTGATGAAGGCTTTTTTTCTGCTAATGTATCGCCCCCAATCACAATACTTAGATGCTCCAGTAAACCTAAATTCTTTAAAATTTGAGTAGCAAACAATTCATTCTTATTGGTGATAACCGCTAGAGGGTAGCCCATTGTTTTAAGCAATACAAGTACATCTTCGACATCTTTATACGGGCGTGTATTATCAGTTAAATGCTCGGCATAATGATTTAAATAATATTCAAAACCTTTTTCCCATAAGACCTCATCCACAGTTCCTTCTTTATCACCAGCCAAAGCTCTATGTACCAGGCTTGCTAAGCCATCTCCAACATAAGTTTCCAACACTTTAATATCAATTGGAGGCATCTCTAGATAGGTTCTCATTGCATTAGCAGAGAGAGCAAGATCAGTAATAGAATCTACTAAAGTCCCATCTAAATCAAAGGCAATGGCTTTTGCATTTTTTAATTCATTTTTCATATATTTTGTAACTCCTGTTTTAAAGCAGAAATCGCTTGATTTCTATCACTTTGATTAAAAATAGCAGAGCCAGCAACAAATATATTAGCACCTGCTTGGGCTATTTTTTTAATATTGTTTGCATTAATACCACCATCTACTTGTATTTCTATCAATCGAGATGTGGTTTGATAATAGGCTTGGCAAATTTTCTTAAGTTCTTGAATTTTTTCAAGTGTTTTAGGGATAAAGATTTGCCCACCGAAACCTGGATTAACTGACATAATTAAAATGTAGTCTAATTCATCTAAAACAATATCAGACAGTATATCCAATGACGTAGCTGGGTTAAGTGCTAAACCTGCTTTTAAGCCTTTGCTTTTTATTAAGCTTAAGCTTCTATGAACATGTTTACTCGCCTCTGGGTGAAAGCTAATATAATCGGCTCCTGCTTGTATAAAAGATTCTATCAGTGAGTCCAAAGGTTCCGCCATCAGATGCACATCAATTGGAGTTGACTTGGTATAGGGTTTGATTGCTTTACAAACGACAGGACCAAAAGTTAAATTAGGAACATAATGATTATCCATGACATCAAAATGTATCCAATCAGCACCTGCTAATATCACTTCTTCAATTTCCTGTCCTAATTTAGCAAAATCAGCAGATAGAATGCTTGGTGCTATTTTATACATGATAAAAGCATACCTTTTAAAAATTTAATAATTAAATATTATTATAACCCAAGTTTTGAATATCTGTTTTCAAGTCTACAAAATCCATAAAAATATCCTTTTTTCGAGAAAAAATATTAACAAGTTTTCAGTGGTAGTGTATTTTATTAATATTAATTAAATAAGATATTTTATATGGACAATATTTATACACTCTTAAATTTTTTCGAAAGCCAATTATGGGGTCCGATAATGTTGGTTTTGTTATTAGGGACCGGGCTCTTTTTAACCATTCGTCTGGGGTTTTTGCAATTTCGAAAATTAGGCTATGCCTTGAAATTAGTTTTTACCCCTCCTAAACATAATGATGACGATGAGGGGGATATCTCACACTTTGCAGCTTTGATGACGGCACTATCAGCAACGATAGGTACTGGTAATATTGCAGGTGTGGCAACAGCTGTTGTTGTTGGGGGGCCAGGTGCGGTTTTTTGGATGTGGATAACGGCATTAGTGGGCATGGCTACCAAATATTCAGAGGCTGTATTGGCAGTTAAATACAGAGTGACCGATGAAAAGGGCATGATTAGTGGCGGTCCTATGTATTACATCCAAAATGGACTAAATAAAAAATGGTTGGGTATTTGTTTTGCTATATTTGCTACCATTGCCTCGTTTGGAATTGGCAGCTCAGTACAAGCCAATTCGATTGCTGAATCGATACAAGAATCATTTCATATCGATGTATCTATTACAGGTATCTTTTTAACCATTTTGACAGCGATCGTTATTTTGGGGGGTGTCAAATCCATAGCAAGAGTAGCATCATTTATTGTGCCTTTTATGGCTATTGTTTATGTACTGGGTGGTTTAGCAGTTATTTTGGCGCATTTGGACTTAATTATGCCTGCTATTAAACTAATTTTTCATGATGCATTTACTGGTTCTGCTGTTGCTGGAGGGTTAATTGGTAAGGTTGTTCAAAGTGGCGTTTCTAGAGGTTTGTTTTCTAATGAAGCTGGATTAGGTTCAGCGCCTATCGCTGCAGCTGCAGCAAAAACAGATCATCCAGTGAGGCAAGCTTTGGTCTCTATGACAGGTACTTTTTTTGATACCATTGTGGTGTGTACGATTACTGGTTTAGTTTTGGTGGTTGGTTATTTGCTTGCTGATAATTCTTTTCCTTTAAATGTTAGTGGAGACACACTAAATGGAGCTGCTTTAACGACAGCTACTTTCCAAACATTATTACCTGGTCCAGGAGGTTGGATTGTTACTTTTGGTTTGGTGTTCTTTGCTTATTCCACTATATTGGGTTGGTCTTACTATGGGGAAAAAAGTATTCAATATTTGTTTGGTACGAAAGGAGTTTTGCCTTATCGCATTGTATATACTTGTACAGTAATGTTGGGCTCTATCTTAACTTTGGATTTGGTATGGACTTTAGCTAATATATTCAATGCATTAATGGCCATTCCTAATTTGATTGCTTTACTATTGTTATCAGGAGTGGTTGTGGCAGAAACCAAAGACTTTTACCGAAAAAAAGATTTAAACCAAATTCCTTAGCCTAAATCATTCCCATAAATGATATTGAAGGTTTGATTGAGGTTCAGCTATCTTTACTTGAATACCTAACAGACGGATACTGCTTACTGATTTATTAAACCAAATTTCATGTAATAACTCTTTAAAAAACTGAATATCGAGATAGGGTTTTAATTTTTCGACTGTAATAATTTGGTAATTGTCTAATTTTATTTTAACACTTAATTTTCTAGAGATTAGAAAATCCTCTGGCTGAAAGTATTTAGTCATTCGAGACAAAAGTTTTTGATACAATTGATCCAAGGCAATTTCAGCCTCAGCAAGTGTTTTGATATTTTCGATAAAAGTAGTTTCTGTGCCTATTGATTTTCTGATTCTATCAGCTTTAACCTTTCTTTTATCAATACCATGACTATAATTCCAGATTTGCTGACCTTGTTTTCCAAATAATTGAATTAATTGGTTAAGATTAAATTGTTGAATATCGCTACAAGTAAATAAATTCAGTTGCTCTAGTTTTTGGTTGGTAACTTTACCGACCCCAGGAATGGCTTTAAGAGGAATTTTCTCGGTAAAATCAGACATGTTTTCGGGTGTAATGACAAATTGGTTGTCTGGTTTATTGATGGCAGAAGCAATCTTTGCTAGAAATTTCAGAGGTGCTACACCGGCAGAGGCAGGCAATTGTAATTTTGTTTTAATTTCTTCACGGATATCCGCAGCCATTAGGGTAGCAGAGCCTTGTCTATGCAAAGAATTACTAACATCTAAATAAGCTTCATCTAGGGATAATGGCTCGATAATATCGGTATATTGTTTAAAAATTTCATGAATTTTTAATGATATTTCTCTGTATCTTTCCATTCTTGGAGGAACGAGTATTAATTTTGGACATAATTTAAGCTCTTGAATACTTGGCATAGCACTGTGTAATCCAAATTTTCTTGCTTCATAATTGCAGGTTGCTAAAACGCCATGATGTTCAGGCAGCCCCCTACGGCGATTGCTTTGCCCTCTAAGGTTGGATTATCTTTAGTTTCCACAGCAGCATAAAAACAATCCATATCTACATGTATAATTTTTTGCTGTGTTTCCATGATTAGCTTTCATGACCTCTTCAATTAATTAGGACAATTAATATATTTCCAATTTAAATCGTAGCAAATTTTGATTTCATTTTTACTGGTATAAAAACGTACATTCTTTAGTTTAGGATTATTTTCTTTAATAATTTTTCTTAACTGTTTGGGTTTCATGGCTTTATGAGGAAGGATTAACAGTGTGAATAATTCCTCTTGCTTTTGAAAATAAGTTTCGGGAGTTTTAAAAGCACAGCTACCATGTTTTTCCCACTCTGCTTGTAGAAGAGAGTATCCGGGAGAATTTTTTAAATAAGGTTGCATGATTTTTTCGTTGATGGGAGGTAAGTCTCCTTGGCAAAAACGAGGATGTTGTTTAACATGGCGAGCTTTTTTATTTTGTGGCCATAAGCCGTGTATAACCCATTTTTCTTGAGGGTTGGTAACACATTGAAATTGATATTTTTTAGAAATTTTTCCTTGTTTTCGTTGCATATCCTGGCAAAAATGAGGAGACCAAGATAAAGCCAGCATATAATAATCAACGGGTGCCTGTTTATTCATTCCAAATTTATCTTGATTTGGATGAGTATCGTAATTTTGGTTGGTATCAATCAGTAAAGTCTTATTTTGGTAGGGAAGGTTATTGGTTTGAGTATTCTTAAAATAAAAAGCATAGACAAAACCAATAATCATAAGAAAAATAAAAAACAAAAGTAAAGGTATTATTTTTTTCATGATAACTGTTTGATGACAAAAGTAACAACACCTACTATCTTCATTTCATCATTTTGGTTGGGTTGAATAATAGGATAATTTTCTAAAGCATTTTCGGGAATTAATTCGATATTGCCATTATTAAAATGTAGCCTTTTAACGGTAAAATCTTCATTTAATTGAACGACGATAATATCTCTTTCTTTTGGATAAACATTGGTTTTGATAATAAGTAAATCACCTTCGTCGATTCCCGCATCTACCATTGAATTTCCTTCTGCATAGACACCAATAATGTCTTTTTCATTACCAGATAAATATTCATTAAAATCAATATAATCATCGATATTAGATTCTGCGGGAGTTAAATAACCTGCTCTTACAGGATCTGAAGCAACTGGTATTTTATGAGTGCTAGAAAAATTATTTAATAAAAAGGACTCATCAGGTAAACAATTAGTAGGAACAAGATTTTTTAACTGTTCTAGAAAATTATCAATAGCCGGAACGGCAGAAACAGGAACTCTCTTCACTACGGTAGGCTCTTTGAAAGCACCCGTACCTTTTTTTCTACCAGCACCAGCTCTTTTGCCACCACGACCTGTTTGAGACATAATTATTATATTTTGATTATTGTAACAAAATTAATTATACTGTTTTTGGCCCTTGCGTCAACTTATTTTAAATAAATCGACATATTTAGCACAATCATAAAAATAGATAACAGCGTTAATAATTAGGAGAATATTCTATATAAAAATTATTTATATTTTTTTTATGTATAATAGAAAGGATTTTAATTATTTTCTGAATTTAGAAATTGCATTAATGAAAAATTTCTATTCATTTAAAAAGGCCAGTTATGTCTGCATCCAATACACAATCTTTAAGATTAAGTGATCCTAATTTATCTAGAGAAAAACAAAAATATGAGCATCCAATTCCAAGCAGAGAGTGGATTTTACAAATATTGGATGACCAGCAAGTACCTATATCTTATGACGATTTAGTTAATTTACTGGATATTACACCTGAGGAAGATACGGCTTTTCATAATCGTATTAAAGCGATGGTTAGGGATGGTCAGTTGTATATTAATCGCCGTAATATGATATGTGTTGCAGATAAAATTGAACTAGTCAAATGTTGTGTGCAAGGACATAAAGATGGCTATGGATTCGCTATACCTCTTGATGACATAGGCAAAGCAGATTTTTTCTTAAGCGAAAAACAGATGCGGCCTTTAATGCACGGCGATATTGTTAGTGTGAGAGGTACTTCGTATGATAAAAGAGGTAGAAGAGAAGGAAGAGTAGTAGAGATACTGGAACGAAAGAATAAAGAGTTGGTTGTTAGACTTTATGTTGAGGGTGGTGTCGTCATTGCTGTTCCAGAAGATAAACGAATTAACCAGAAAATTTTATTGCCAAACGAAAATGTATTAGAAATTGTCTCTGGTGAAGTAGCGGTTATTGAAATTGATAATTATCCTAATGGCATCACTTTAGCAACAGGTCATATTAAAGAAATTTTAGGCAATTATGCTGATCCTGGCATGGAAATTGAAATTGCAGTCAGAAAGTATGATTTACCTTATATCTTTTCTGAAGAAACGCTACAAGAAGTTGCTAATATTCCTTCCTCTGTGACTGAAGAACAAATTGAAAATAGAAAAGATATTAGGCATATCCCTTTAGTAACTATTGATGGTGAAACAGCAAGAGATTTTGATGATGCTGTTTATGCCGAAAAAAGTAATCAGGGCTATCGCTTAATCGTGGCGATTGCTGATGTGAGTTACTATGTGAGACCCAATTCAGCTATTGATAAAGATGCCTATGAAAGAGGAACTAGTGTTTATTTCCCACGCAGGGTGATCCCAATGTTGCCTGAAGAGCTTTCAAATGGTATATGTTCACTCGTCCCTAATGAAGATAGATTGTGTATGGTCTGTGATATGCAAATTAATTCTTCTGGCATGATTCAACGTTATGAATTTTATCCAGCAGTTATGAGTTCTCATGCAAGACTAACTTATACAGAGGTGTGGAATAATTTATCTATGGGTGGAAATTATCCATTTAAAAGGGAATCAGAAACTTTATATGAGCTTTATCATATTTTGGAAAAACGAAGAACCAAACGTGGTGCAATAGAATTTGATAGTTTGCAAACACAAATGATTTTTGATGAAAAAAATAAAATTAAAGAAATTGTACCTGAAGTAAGAAATGATGCTCATAAAATTATTGAAGAATGTATGTTGGCAGCAAATGTTTCAGCAGCTGATTTTATTTTAAAAAATCAAGAACAATGCTTATTTCGTGTTCATGAAGGACCAACCGAAGAAAAATTACAGATATTGAAAGAACAATTAAGTTTGTTGGGCTTAAGTTTAAGTAATTATGATGATCCTAATCCTATGGATTATGCTCAATTAATTGGTCAATTAAATGACAGAGAGGATAAAGAGTTAGTTGAGACGATGCTGTTACGTTCCATGCAGCAAGCAGTATATCAACCAGATAATGTAGGCCATTTTGGGTTGGCCTATGATGCATATTTACATTTTACTTCTCCTATCAGGCGTTATCCAGATTTATGTGCACACCGAGTCATTAAAGGAATATTAGATAAAGTTCCATACCGTCCAAAATCTTGGTCTGAGATAGGCTCTCATTGTTCCTATACGGAACGCAGAGCAGAAGATGCCTCTAGAGATGTAGAAAAATGGCTTAAAACTTACTACATGAGAGATAAAATCGGTGAAATTTTTGAAGGAACGATTAATGGTTTAACTAATTTTGGTGTATTTGTCATGTTAAAAGATGTTTATGTTGAAGGCATGATACATATTTCAGATTTAGGGCAAGACTATTTTAATTATATTCCAGAACAATTGGCCATTGTTGGCGAAAGAATAAAAATTCGTTTCACTATGGGAGATAATGTTATTGTTAAAGTAGCACAAGCAGATTTGGATACCTGTCGAATCGATTTAGTATTGGTTTCTGGTGGAAGAAAAGATAAAACCGAAGAATCATCTCCCAACAATATTAATAAAAAGAATAAAAATAAAAAAACTTCTCGCAATAAAAAGAAAAAATAAATTTAAATAATCAATGAATGGTTGAGAGTTGATTATAATGAATGCCTGTTCTATGAATAATCATCAGTAAATAATAATTATACTATTGATAATATGATTAAGAGCACCATCTTGATAACTGGCGGCTTAGTTGTGTCTATTCGTTCGACATTCTTAAAAAATATTCAAGCCAGATTAATTAATAAAATAAGGAGATACATATGAATAATTTTGAATTCGTCAATCCTACCAAAATCATATATGGAGAGCATCAAGTAGCGAAATTAGATGAAAATATCCCAGAGAGCGCAAAAGTTCTATTATTGTATGGGGGTGGCAGTATTAAACATACAGGAACTTTAGATGAAGTTAAAAAGGCTTTGGGCGATCGTACGGTGATTGAGTTCGGTGGTATTCAGGCTAATCCAGAATATGAAGTATTAATGCAAGCAGTAGAATTAATTAAAAAAGAAAAAATAGACTTTTTATTAGCGGTAGGTGGTGGTTCTGTTATTGATGGTACTAAGTTTATTGCCGCAGCTGTTTATCAAGATGATCCTTGGGATATGTTGTTACAGTCCGGTGCCACAATTGAGAAAGCAATGCCTATTGGCTCAGTTTTAACCATTTCAGCGACTGGCTCAGAAATGAATTGTATTGGTGTTATTACTCGACATGAGAAAAATGCTAAATTAGGCTTTTCAAGCCCTCATGTATTTCCTAAATTTTCAGTTCTTGACCCTAGTAAGTTATTGACGTTACCTGAAAAACAAACTGCTAATGGAGTAGTGGATGCCTTTGTACATGTATTAGAGCAGTATTTGACTTATCCAGTCAATGCTAAAATACAAGATAGATTTTCTGAAGGTTTATTATTAACCTTGAAAGAAGAAGGTTTGAAGGTAAAAAGTAATGATAAAGATGTTGCTATCAGAGGAAATTTAATGCTGGCATCCACCTTTGCCTTAAATGGTATTTTAGGAATGGGCGTTCCTCAAGATTGGTCAACCCATGATATCGGACATCAATTAACGGCTTTATACGATATTGATCACGCTCAAACTTTATCTATTGTCTTACCCGGCTTGTGGAAAGTATTGAAAGAACAAAAATCTGAAAAATTACTGCAATATGGTGAACGAGTTTGGGATATTACTTCAGGCAGTATAGAAGAAAGAGTAGACAAGGCCGTAGAAGTGACCGAAAAATTCTTTCAAGAAATGGGATTAAAGACTAAGTTAAAAGACTATTCTTTAAATGACGAGAGTATTGAAGAAGTAGTAGGCTTACTAGAAAAATATGATTTATTACCTTTAGGCGAAAAGAAAAATATTAACGCTGATACAGTAAGAAAAATCTTGAAAACTCAATTAGAATAGTAATTTTGCATAAACAAAAAACAGCGCCTTGGCGCTGTTTTTTGTTTTAAAATCTAAGTATTACTGACCACCATCACCATCACCATCACCATCAGTAGGAGCTGGAGCTATAGATTTTGGCCAATATTGTATAGGTAGCGTAGTAGTAGAAGTATTAATTTGATAACCACCGTTATACAACATATTTAATACTAAGACGCGACCATTGATATATTTGCTAACGCCACCAGCATTTCCATTAGCATCAACACCAGAACCATATGTGATGGTCACAACACAACCATTTGTATTAGTAGGCGAATCAGGACCTTGATCTGTACCTGTTCCTGAAATGACTAACTGTGCATAGCGACCAGTAACAGTATCATTAGCCTGTACATATGGATCAGTACACAGCCCATTTTGTAAATTATCAGTGATTGTGATCTTAGCATTGGTCGCCATTTGAACCCCTTCACTTACTTCAGCCCTAGCGATATATTCCTGAAATTTGGGAATCGCAAACGCTGCCATTATACCGATAATAACCAAAACAATCATTATCTCAATCAAGGTAAAGCCCTTTTGTAATGTTTTCATATTTAAAATCTCCTAGATATTTAAATCCTAGATATTTAAAGAGGATAGAAACTAATTAATAATTACTATCAATTCGCCTAATCATATTAAGTTGTTTGAAAATAAATGGCAAGACAAAAATAAAAAAATTTATTTATTAATCTCCAGCTATGAGCATCATACTTGCTTGCCAATTATGACCATTTGTTATCATAAAAATAATTCAATGAGATTATTTAGAAAATTGATGCCTAAAGGAGTTGGCTTAATTTTATTTTCTTTAATTATGAGTAAATTTTTAGACTGCGCTAGCAGTAAAGATTGTTGTATCGATGTCAATTTTAAGCCAGTTCTTTGCTCATAAAGATTGATATCAAACCCATTAATAAGACGCAAAGCATTTATCATAAATTCAGCAGTTAAATCTTCTTTAGGGATATTTATTTGAAATTTAGACATAAAATCTTTTTTTTGAATCGAGTCTATATAATCTTTTGGATTTTTTTTGTGTTGAGTACGTATGATTTTGTTGTGAAAGGTGAGTTTGCCATGAGCACCTGCTCCAATTCCCAAATAATCACCGAAATACCAGTAATTTAAATTATGTTGACATTGATGTTTTTCTTGAGCAAAGGCAGATATTTCATAGCGGTTATATCCATGCTCTTTAAGTATGTTATGAATAGTTTCTTCAATATCTGTAAGATTTTCTTCACTAGGTATTCTAGGAGGGTGATGGTAAAACCAGGTATTGGGCTCAATGGTTAATTGGTAGGCAGAAATATGAGGAACACCTGATTGTATTATTTTTGCAATGTCATATTGTGCTTCTTCTACCGTTTGTTGAGGCAGACCATACATTAAATCGGCATTAACGTTATTAAAAATAGTTTGCACAATATCTAGCGTATGTAATGCTTCATTTTTATCATGAATCCTGCCTAAGGCTTGTAAATGATGGTTGTTTAGACTTTGTATTCCTATAGATACGCGATTAATACCTGCATCATAATAGGCTTGAAAATTTTCCTCAGATACAGCACCAGGATTCGCTTCCATAGTGATTTCAGCATCGGGTTGTAAGGGAAGTAATGCTCTTAATTTGTTTAATAAATAATGCATACCTTGAGCTGAAATTAAGTTGGGTGTGCCTCCGCCAATGAAAATGGTATTAATGGTTCTTCCCCAAATCAAAGGAAGCTGCTGCTGTAAATCTAATATAAGTGATTCTAAATAGATTTTCTCCTCATAATTATCTGTTGATTTAATAGCATGTGAGTTGAAGTCACAATAAGGACATTTTTTAAGACACCAAGGGTAATGAATATATAAACTTAACGGGGGAAGGACAGAAATATTAAGCTCATCTTTAGATTGAAAAGATTGAATAGGCTCAGCTTCAATTGGGAAATATTTCATAAGTTAGCTTGAGTTTTTTAATAAGATCATGAAATGCCTTAGCACGATGACTTTGTTGATTTTTTTCTTCTATCTCTAATTGGGCAACGGTCATATTTTTCTCGGGTAAGTAAAAATGAGGGTCATAACCAAAACCATTTTCTCCCATGGGTTCAAGCGACCATTTTCCAAACCATTTGCCTTCCGCAATAATCGGTGTAGGATCTTGTTCATGAGTTATAAAAACCAAACAGCAGTAGTAAAACACTGTTTTGTCAGTTGTTTGACCCAAAAGTTGCGATAATTTTTGATTATTTTTTTGATCAGATTTATGTTCGGCATCAGCAAATCGCGCAGAATAAACACCTGGTAAATTGCCTAAGGCAACAGCACAAATACCAGAGTCATCAGCAATAGCTGGTAATCCACTTGCTTGACTTGCCTGTCTTGCTTTTTGTAGTGCATTTTCTATAAACGTATTAAAAGGTTCTTCTGCTTCTTTAATGCCTAAACTAGCTTGGGAAATAATTTCAATCTGATAGGGGAGAAAAAGATTTTGAAATTCTTTAATCTTGCCTTGATTATGGCTTGCTAATACGATTTTTGAAAAAAAGTCCGACATAATTATTTGATTTTGTATAAATAAGTGAGAGAGATTAACTGTCCCAAAACAGACAATATAGCCATAAATGAACAAATACCCGTTAACCACTTAATCGATTCTGTCCAAGATAAAATAGCCAATAGAACAAAGCCTACTAATAGAAATGTAAAAATGGCCAAACAAATTAAGTATTTTTTTTTGCAGTCATTGTTTTTATAAAATAAGGTCAGGTGTACTCTAACGATTAAACCTGACCTACAACTATAATTATTATCTTAATTCTAAATACAAGCGGTTAAGAATAACATCTTGTTTCGGATGAGGTTTTCTTTGACTATCATAAACCCTTACTACGTCTTGACTACCTTGTGGCGTAATTGTCACGTAAATTCTTTCACGAGGTTGATTGGTTTGAGCATTGTCCTTTTTCTTGTCCTTCTTTTTACCAAATACTTTATTCAAGAAACCTGTTTTTTCTTTATCCATATTTTGATCTAAAGCAGGAGACACAACAAGGGTATTCGAAGTCGCGTTATAATCCAACACAGTAAGACCTACACGATCTAAGGCTAATCTCAAGCGATATTTATTTCTATTATGGTCACCTTTTAATGTTAATGAACCTTTATTCAAAGAAGCAAGTAAATTTTCTTGTGCTTTATTTAATTCTTGAGCAACGGTATTTTTATCATAACCTAAAGACAACATATAACGAGCTAAAAATTGGGCCTCTAAGTTAGTATCACTTGGTTTAGATACCCATTTAGTAGTTGTTTTGTCACGACCTGTAAAAACTTCTTCACGTTTTTGATTGGTGAAAGTAACAATACTACCACCAGATCCATTAGGCTCTACTCTAATAATAAACTTATCTCTAATAGAAGAAGAGTAGGCAGAACCCAAACCAATATTGGTTAAGAAATCACGAAGAGGATCACCAGGAATATTGGCTCTATTTTCAGCCCATTGGGTTTCCATAAAGCCAGTGGCTTTTTCTTCTTTATTAATGACGAATCCCATGTTTTGCCAAAAAGAATATAAAGTTGGCCACAGATCAGTTGGGTTTCTATTTTCTACAACCAACCATCTTTGATTGCCCGCACGTTCAATGTGTACCCCATCAACCTGAGGCAAGACCTGACCACTTTTTGATACTTGATTTTTTTGATTATATTCTGATGCTCTTACTGCACCATTAGGCAATTGATATTTGTCTTCGGTATTAATTCCAGTAATATCAGGAGGTATAACCAATCTGTCAGAAGTGCTTTTAACTCCTGGTGTTTCAAAGTCTAACTGATCTTTCTTTGTACTGCTACAAGCTGATAATACAGCCAGACTAGTTAACAAAATAAGTGGTTTAACTGATTTATTTTTCATAAACATGAATGAAATCCTAAATAATAATGATATTAATTTTTTAAAAAAGATTAAATGGCTCTAGGGCTTGAGTCACGATTTTCTGCCCATTTGGGGATAAGTCAACAATAGGCAAACGTGCTTGATAGTGACATTTCCCCATTTTATATAAAGCCCACTTAACAGCAGCGGGAGATGGCTCACAAAATAAACATGGATAAATGACCTGTAATTGCTCATTTAGTTCTCTAGCAAGGGTGAAATTTTTATCGATAGCGGCTCGACACATTTGTGCAAATAGCTTTGGAACTAAGTTTGCACATACTGTAATCACGCCATGCCCACCACTGAGCAAAAAAGCCATAGAGGTCGGATCATCTCCTGAATAAAGTAAGAAGTCCTTAGGAACTCTTTTTATTAAGTCACAAGCTCTCTCGATATTACCTGTGGCATCTTTAACACCTACGATATTATCTAATTCTGCCAATCTTAATACCGTATCATTTTGCAGGTCTGCTACAGTTCTTCCTGGTACATTATATAAAATAATAGGCATATCAACTGCATTGGCAATCGCTTTAAAGTGTTGGTACATACCTTCTTGAGAAGGTTTATTATAATAAGGTACTACCGATAGTACATAATCAGCACCTGCTAATTTCGCTTTTTCAGTTAAGTGAATAGCCTCCTTGGTATTGTTCGCACCAGCACCAGCGATAATAGGGATTCTTTTTTTTGCAGTATCAACTGCAAATTTAATAACTTGTGCGTGTTCTTCAAAACTAAGTGTTGGTGATTCTCCAGTAGTACCTGCAATAACTAATGCATCTGTACCTTCCTGAATATGCCATTCAATTAGATTTTTAAAGGACTCATAATCAATTTCGGTATTTTCATGCATGGGCGTTGCTAGCGCTACCAAACTACCAGTTAACATAATTGTTTTTCCTAATATAGTTAGATAATTTATCAATTTCAAGGTCTGATTTTAGTTTGACTAAGAGATTTTGTAAAGAAATCTCTTGATTCAAGCTTGTATACAATATTTTTTAGCCTATACTTTAATTAATGTTGATTTAACTATAGTTATAGTATTTGTTTGTTTCAGTTGTGATATTTCGTAGTAGATCATTTAAATAATTTCTTCTTGAGTTTTAAAGAAAAAATATCTAAATTAATTAGAATTATTTTTTTATACATATACCCATGTTCTATAAAATATAGGTATAATCAAATCATGTAGAAAGGCATTTTGTAGTCGGTTTTTGTTTTTTTGATTTTTTTATAGGAGGTTGATATGGCGGTGAGTACAAGTCGTAGAATTTTGTCATTATTGGTTGGCATATTGCTTATTTGTGCGGGTGGGTATGTTTTTTATAACCCAGCATTTGTTCCGGCACTTGTTAGAGTAATTGGTATTTTTATGTTGGTTGGTGGTATCCTGTTGATTATAGAAGCGGCACGTTTACCTTCATCTGTTACTTTACGCAATAGTTGGATTGTAGATGGTGTATTGATGGTCATTATTGGTGGTGTGTTTGCTTTTGTACCAAGTTCTATTTCTTTGGCTATTTTAGGTTACACCTTGATTTTTTGGTTTATTTACACGTCTATCGTGCAAATTTGGGTAGCTACTAAAATACCTGCAGTAGAAGGTTCTAATTCAACTTGGATTAAATGGTTGGTCATTATTTTATCTGTAATTGTTATCGTATTAAGTATTTATGGATTATTTAATTACCCATTCACTCAAGCTTTATTGTATGTCGTAGTAGCGTTCCAATTTATTTTCTTGGGTGTGATTAGGTTCTTGTATGCTTTTATTGCAGAATAAAATTAGTTAATTTAGTTCTAAAATACAAGAGAGTGGCTAGCCGCTCTCTGTATTTTTTTGTATGCTTGTAATTTTATTTAATTTGAGTGGGGTTTATTTTGATAAGCACAAATAAGGTAACAATACAGTTTGGAGAAAAGCCATTATTTGAAAATGTTTCAGTTAAATTTGGTGATGGCAATCGGTATGGCTTAATAGGCGCAAATGGTTCAGGTAAATCTACTTTTATGAAAATTCTTGGTGGAGATTTAGAGCCAACCTCCGGTGAAGTTATTATTGAAAATGATTTAAGGTTGGGTAAATTAAGGCAAGATCAGTTTGCTTATGAAGATGAAATAGTCTTAGATGTCGTATTAAAAGGCCATGAAGAGATGTGGAACGCGATGTCAGAACGAGATGCCATATATATGGATCCAGAAGCAACAGAAGATGATTATATGAAGGCAGCCGATTTGGAAGTTAAATTTGCAGAGTATGATGGTTATACAGCAGAACCTCGTGCAGAAGAGCTATTAACTGGTGTGGGTGTGCCGAAAGAGTTGCATCGAGTGAAAATGTCAGAAATACCACCTGGTTTGAAATTAAGAGTGTTATTGGCTCAGGCTTTGTTTTCCAAACCCGATATTTTACTGTTAGATGAGCCAACTAATAACTTAGATATCAATACAATTCGTTGGTTGGAAAATGTATTAAATGAATATGATTCGACTATGGTTATTATTTCCCATGACAGACATTTTTTAAACGAAGTCTGTACCCATATCGCAGATGTGGATTATGGGGAAATAAGAGTTTATACCGGAAATTATGATGATTATATGTTGGCTTCTACTCAAGCAAGAGAAAGAGTATTAAGAGATAATGCAAAAGCGAAAGAAAAATTGCAAGAGTTACAAGAATTCGTAGCCAGATTTTCAGCAAATAAATCTAAGGCCAGACAAGCAACCTCTCGTTTAAAACAAGCGGATAAAATTAAGGAGAATATGGTTGAAGTTAAACCATCAAGTCGTCAAAATCCTTATATAAAATTTACTTATGATGAAAAGTTGAAATTACACCGTTTGGCTTTAGAAGTTGAAAATTTAAGCAAAGCTTATGATCAAACCTTATTTAAAAATCTATCTTTTAAATTAGAAGCAGGAGAGCGCTTGGCCATTATTGGGCCAAATGGTGCGGGTAAATCTACGTTATTAAAGATTCTGGTTAATGCTTATGATGAATCTTTAGAAAAAGTTCAAGCAGACCAGGGGACTGTTAAATGGGCAGAAAAAGTACTTTTAGGCTATTATCCACAGGATCATGAAAATGAATTTGACGTGGGTATGGATTTGACTGAATGGATGCGTCAGTGGGGGCAGGAAGGCGATGATGAGCAAGTTATTCGCGGAACGCTGGGTCGTCTTTTATTTAGTGGTAGTGAAGTCAATAAAAAAGTACAAGTTTTATCGGGTGGTGAAAAAGGGCGCATGCTCTATGGCAAATTGCTATTGCAGAAGCCCAATGTCTTGGTAATGGATGAGGCGACTAACCACATGGATATGGAGAGTATTGAAAGTTTAAATATGGCTTTAGAAAAGTATCTAGGAACATTGGTCTTTGTATCACACGACAGACAATTTGTCAGTTCATTAGCGACTCAGATAATAGAGTTAGATGGTGAAGGTGGCTTTGAATATTATATGGGTGATTATGAAAGCTATCTTGATAAAAAAGAAAGAAAACAATAAAAAAAACCGACCTTGGTCGGCTTTTAAGATAGATTATAAAAAAGAATGTTCATCATCAGGATAAGTTAGATTTTTAATTGCTTTAATATACGCCTTAATTGCATTTTCTATGCTATCTTGTCCTTGCATAAAGTTTTTCACAAACTTTGCCTTTTTACCTAGATAGATTCCTAGCATATCTTGTAAAACCAACACCTGACCATCACAATATACACCAGCGCCAATTCCAATAGTAGGGCAAGAGACCTCTTTGGTAATTTTTTTAGCCAACTCTTTTGGAACGCACTCCATAACCATTAATGAAGCGCCAGCTTCATCTAGTGCTTTGGCATCTTTGAGTAGCTGTTCGGCGGCATCTCCTTTGCCTTGGACTTTATAACCACCTATAGTATTGACTGCTTGAGGCGTTAACCCAATATGAGCACAAACAGGAATGCTTCTTTGTTGTAAAAAATGTATGGTTTCTGCTTGATACTCTCCCCCTTCTAATTTGACCATATTGGCACCATTTTTCATTAACTGAGAAGCGGAAACAAAGGCTTGTTCTTTGCTATCTTCATAACTTCCAAAGGATAAATCAGATAAAACCAGTGCATTTTTATTGCCTTTAGCTACGCAACGTGTGTGATAGCACATATCTTCTAAGTCAACCGGTAGAGTGGAAGATTCGCCCTGCATGACCATGCCTAAAGAATCGCCCACTAATAAGATTTCTATACCACAGGTATCCAAGAGACTAGCAAAGCTAGAGTCATAGCAAGTGAGCATGGTGATTTTATTTTGATCTAATTTAGCTTGTTTTAATGTATTTACTGTAATCATGACTACTCATTTAAGTTAATATAATTTTTTTTACCTTGTAGATTACTCATGGTTTTAATTAATAAGTTGAAGTGGTCATCGTTATTAATAAAATCTAATTCATCTGTATTGGCTATTAATATAGGAACTTCATCATACACATAGAAAAATCGTTGATATTCATCAAATATTTTTTTGATAAAGTTAGGAGGGTATATTTCACTTGAACTTCCCTTTTTGGCATCTAAATTAGTATAGATTTTATCTAAAGAAGGTTCTAACAAAATAATCAAATCAGGTTTTATGATGTTGGGCATGATTTGATTTCTAATCTTCCAATATAAGTCTAGTTCATCGCTTTCTAGTGTAACGGGTGCAAAAATCTTATCTTTTTCAATTAAAAAATCAGAAATGATGGTGGCATCATTTTTTAATTCTTCATTTTTTATTTGTTCTAGAATACGCGAACGATCTAGTAAGAATTGTAATTGAGCAGCCAGTGCATGGTGTTTAATATTTAAAAAAAAGGGAATTAAAAAAGGATTTTTTCCAGGGTTTTCTTTGATAAAGATACAATTAAAAAAAAAGGATAACTTATCAGCTAATTCTGTTTTTTTGGAACCTATGCAGCCTTCTATGACGATGTAACGATAATTCATAATAATGATCTCGTAAGTAAAATATATCTGTGTATTAATTCTGGTGACATCATACTTAAATACTTAGCAATTGTACACCATCTTGATTGAGTTGGTTCTTCCATTCTTCAGCTGTTTGGTTATTTTTAAAAATATAATGAGGTAAAATTTCAGCTAATGGAATCATTACAAAAGCTCTTTCATGTGCTCTAGGGTGCGGAATGGTTAAATTTTCAGTATCGATGGTTTGATGTGCAAAATCAATAATGTCTAAATCTAGTGTGCGTGGGCCATTTTTAATATTTCTTACTCTTTTATGTTTGAGTTCAATGTGTTGTAATTGTTGTAATAATTCATTTGGCTCAAGCGTTGTCTCGATTTCACACACCGCATTAATAAAGTTGGGTTGCTCAGTATAACCAATGGGGATAGTCTCATAAAAAGATGAGACTTGAATTAATTTTGTTTGGGGGAGGCAGGAGATATTTTTTAGTGCTTGATTGAGTGTTTCAACACTATCTCCTATATTGCTTCCCAGAGCAATAATAGCTTGATTTATAATATATTTCTTCATATGTCAAATTTGTTTTAATGTAGGATGTGATTCCCAATAATTACTCTTGAATATAAGGCTTTGAGTTTCGAATATTAGCATAATGATTATTACTATGATATATATCGTTGGGTGTTTTTTATTTAATATTTTTATGTTTTAAAAATAAAAGCATTTTCATATTGAAACAAGTTCATCGGAGTTAGATTTTATAAAATTTATGTTTGAGCATTAATGATTTTTATTTCACTTAAAATGAAAATATGTTATTGTTTCCTCAAAAATAAGGCATTAATAATTTATTAGTCTAGTCTCAAATTAAAGTGAGCATTTTATTGTTTTTTAAGTATCGGATTCTTGTTTTTATTATAGTCCCGTTATGATTTATAGTATGAATAAGAATTTTGAGTATTGTTGATGTAGGCTTTAATATATTTTAGGATTTATCTCAAATAATCAAAATATAAGGATTATTAATATGTTATCGGATGAGGTTGTGTTGGTATTACACGAATATGGTTTGACAATTACTGAAAATATTTTTAATTATCTTTATGACCACGAAGAAAGAGCAAATGGTTTTAATGACTATGTTCTGGGCTGTAAAGATGAACCTTTGATTCGTATGCGTTTTTATGCTTTAAAACGATCTTCTGATGATTACTCAATGGAGAAAACTGCAAGAAAGATTGAACCAGAGGAACAAGGTCATAAACAATCTTTGTCGATATTAGGATTTAAGCAAGAAATTTTCTTAGGCTGTAATGCTTCTGTTTCGAAATTAGCAAATAGTTTGCCCGATTCTGAAGTATCTACGTTAAATCCAGATGTTAAGTCTGATGTTAGACTGTTGGAATTTATTAAACCTTCTGTGAAAATAGACCGAGTGACTGTATATAGTAAGGATATTTGGTCAAAACAAAGTAGTTTTTTGTCTGTACTATCCGAATTCAAAAATAGTAATGAGCTAAAAGAAAAAATAAAACAGGTAATTTATAATAATCCGACGATACCATTTGAGGATTTGTTTAATCCTTTTCTAATTGATAAGTATATAAAAAGATATGGAGAACAGAAGTATTTTAAAGCATTAGATGTTTTAAGTGAGGTAGATTTTAGAAAGATATCTAACCCCATAGGGTACTTTATAACAATGTTAGAAAAATAACACAAGCCTTATATTATTTGTTTATTTGTGTTGAATGGTTAGTAAGTGTTGGTTGTATTATTGGTGATTCAATTTGATAAACATATTTTTTGAGTAAGGCGTCGGATTTACCTTGAGTGATTTGTTGGATACGTTTAATAAATATTTTGTGTAAATCTTCTGAATTGTCGGGGGTGGATATAAGGAGGAGTGGAAGTAGTGATGCTAAACTATATCTCCCTTGAGATGATTTGATGAGCAATTGCAATTGATTGAGTTCATGCCAAAAGGTAGCTCCTTGAGTGTAAAATTGGACTTATACTTTTGAGCCTTATTATTTAATTATTTATATTATCCCCATAAAAGAGAGCAAATGCCTTTGCTTAATTTGTTGTTACTTTTTTAAAATAGGATAGACTAGGATTTATTTCCACCGAAATAGTTTTTTGAAGTTTGAAGGTATCTTTTTAAAACTAATAATCAGTTATATTTATTCAATCAAAACAAACACTTTTAAGTCAAAAATTAATGATACAAAATATAACATAATATATAATTAGTTATGGTTAAAAATCATAAGTGAGCATTATGTCAGAATCCAAGAACAATAAAAAGAAGTCTTGTTGGGATAAATATAATAGAGATGATGAAAACGAAAAATTAAAGCGAGGGACATTATTCATCTTTATTTTTGGTTCTGTACTATTGGGTATTGGTTTGTTTGCGATTGGCATGCATTATTTTGGGAGTAGTTTTGATAAATTAATTACTCCAGTAACAACTATAGTGATTGCCATTCCCGCTGCATATATTACTTATATGCGGCAAAAAAATCTTGAGTATCAAAATCAACATGCATCTCGTCAATTAGATAATCAAAAGCAGGTCGAATACCAGCAAAAATATATTGAAGCGACTAAATTATTGGGTCAGTATGATAATGTACTACATCAATTCTCGGGCATTAATATGTTGGTTTCTTTAGCAGATAATTGGCATATTTTAATGAATGATTCTGTTGAGCAGAATAAGGATTATTCGTTTGCACAATCGCAGCGCCAACAATGCATGCAGCTATTGGTTGATTATTTAGCCATGCAAAATCCTAGCATCAAAACAAGCACGCAAGAGAATAAATCTCAAGATAATATTGATAGACAAAATGATATACGCGTTAGGCAGTATATTTTAACTGCTCTAGCAGACAAAAAAGACTATTTAGATTTTATGTCTAATTCTCCATCAGTAGAAGCGAAAGAACCCAAAAAAAGAAATAAGTAAAAATGTAAGGAAGAAGATGAGAGTTTGGACTTATCTTATCTTAAACTTCCTCGCTTGTATTTACAAGGAGTGAATTTATCTAATGTAAATTTATCGGGTGCGGATCTTTCAGTCTCACGTCTAGAATGGGCTTCATTAATGTATGCTCATTTAAAAGGATCCAACCTAAAGCATGCAAAATTAAAACGAACTTTCTTAACGAAGGGAAATTTAGAAGGAGCTGATCTAAAGTTTGCAAATTTAGAAGAAGCTTATCTAGAGTATGTAAATTTAAATGGAGCAAATATTAGATATGCAAAATTTAAAAAAGCCAAAATGTTTCAAGTATGTTTGGAGGAAGCAGATTTAAGAGGGGCGAATTTAACAGGAGCAGATTTAAAAAGAGCAAATTTAAGAGGAGCGGACTTAATGGAAGGTTATTTACAAGGCACCGATATGTCAGGAGCACATTTAGAGGAAACGAATCTATCTAACATAATTTTGGAAGAAACTAATCTAGTTAACGCTTTTTATAATAGCAAAACTCGGTTTCCTCATGGTTTTAATCCAGATGAGCATGGTATGCAAAAAACCGATTAATATTAATAGTGTAATTATTTATACATATAGGTTCTATTGGGGCATTATTTTCGTATCAATTAAAATGTTATGTATATATTCAAAGCATTCTAACTAATTAATAAATCGTTTACTTATACATCAATTGATAGATATATATTGACAAAGTATTAAGCATGATTGATTTCTAACTCATGTTGCTCTTGTTTCACTTCGAAAAATTTTGCTGCTTTAAAACAAACTTGAGCAATGATGCAAGAGCCTAATAAGACACACGCAGTTGAAAAAGCAGGATTGGAGCCCAAACCTGCCAAGCTAGTGCAGATTGCGCCAATTAACATTTGAAAAAATCCATAGATGCCTGAAGCAGAACCTGCTACTTTGGGATTAACACTTAAAGCTTGTGTTAGAGCGCCAGGAGAGGTAAGACCCACACCGATACAGTACACAACAATGGGCGTGATAATAGCAAAAGGGTTCATATAGTTAAGTGAGACATTAGTAAAAAATACGACACTACTAATAAAGCTAATAATACTGCCTAAAATAATCATTTGATGAATGGTAATTCTGCCAATTAATTTCATAGAAGCAAAAGAACCTAGCCAGATTCCTAACATAATCAAACCTAGGTATACGCTGACCTGACCAAGTGTGCCGTGCATTTGATTGGTAACAACGAAAGCAGCTACCCCAAGAAAAGAATAAAAAGCAGTAGTAGATAATCCGCCACCTGTGGTATAGCCAATAAATTGTGGAGAAGACACCAGATTTTTGTAATTGTGAATTACAGTATTTAACGAGCTTTCATTTTTAGGTTGTTGGTCGGTAACATACTGCCATACCAAGCATAGGTTGATAAGACCAAGCGCAGAAATAACAATGAAAATAAATCTCCATCCAGAAATAGAGGCCAATACACCACCGATAATAGGTGCTAAGCCAGGACCCAACATAACCATCATATTAAGCAAAGATAGACGTTTGGTTACTTCATTGCCTGTACTAGTATCACGCACAATCGCTCTACCTAATAGTAGCCCACTGCAACCACCCAAAGACTGTAAAAAACGAGCGAAGATAAGTAGCTCGATATTTGGGGCGAGCATTGCGAAGATACTCGCTAAGGTATATAAGCCCATACCAAACAGTAGAACAGGTCTGCGACCAACGAAATCTGCTAGTGGACCGTAAATTAATTGGCCAATAGCCAGCCCAAAAATATATACGCTTAATGTGAGTTGCACCTCATTTAAGCCAGCATGAAAATCTTGTGCTACCAAAGGTAGTACGGGTGCAAAAATATGCATGGCTAGAGTGCCAGTTAAAGTCAATACTGCAAGAAACCATAATGGAATGGTTTTAGGTTTATTCATTGCAATCAGTCCTATGTTTGTTTTTGATTAATACTGTTTAAAATTTGATAGATTTCTAGTAAAACTTGTTTCGAAGTTTCAAAATCCTCAGGATTCAAGTTTTTTCTAATTTCATGTTCTAGACTTTTAGAGATATTTTCTAGAGTAGTGGTAATTTCTCTACCTTTATTTGTAATTATTATGGCTTTAGCACGCCGATCTTTTTCTTCAATGGTGCGTTTGATTAAATTTAATTTTTCTAAATTATTTAAAATTCGAACGACAGACGAGTCATCTAAACTCAACATAGAAGCCAGTTCTTTTTGACGAATAGGACCGTCTAAACGTGCTAGATAGACTAGTGGCAGCCAAGTTGCTTCAGTTAAGTTGTAATCTTGTAAACGATTGTCTAAAGTCTTACGCCAAGTTCTGGAGACTAAAGCCACCAAGTTGGGAAAACGAAAATCGCCTATTTGTTTATTGTCTGAGTTCATTGAGAAATAGTTTGCATGTCATCTAATTTTGTAGAATACTCTTTTTTTCGATGAAATTCAATTTTTAAAATAGAAATAAAATTAGTTTTAGATTTAAAGAAAGTTATTATTTAACTATAAATTTCATAAATTTTGTATTTATTGAAAGAGTAAAAATGTTCAGAATGCAGGTATTTTAAGATAGAAAAATTTTTATGATGTGCTAAATTTGGTGGCGAATCAGGGATTCGAACCCCGGACACAAGGATTATGATTCCTCTGCTCTAACCGACTGAGCTAATTCGCCATATGTTGAAAATCGAGTTTGCAATCATAATAATATTCAGGTATTTTGTCAAGGATCTCTATAAGATTTTACTTAGGTTATTATTTTGAACTTAAAAGAGTATAATCTTAATGTTATTACCAAAGAAGATCTATGATGAGCGGTTATGTAAAGGGTTCGAAAGAATACCGTAATACCAGTATTGCCATGCTAGCAGCTGGTGTGACAACTTTTATTGTAATGTATTTTGCCCAAGGGCTATTGCCTGAATTTTCTCGAGCGTTTGATATTTCGCCGAGTAGGGCATCTTTGTCCTTATCTTTAACGACGGTTTTTTTTGGCTGTCTCGATTATTCCTATGAGTTTGCTCTCGCAAAAATATGGCAAATACAAATTATTAAAATATGCGACTTTGTCTGTCTCTTTAATTACTATTTTATTAGCTTTTGCGCCAAACTATAGTGTGTTTTTAATTGGTCGTTCAATTCAAGGCATACTCTTAGCAGGTATTCCAGCAGTAGCAATTGCTTATGTGTCAGAAATTATTGCCACCAAAGATGTGCCATCAGCAATGGGGCTTTATATAGCAGGAACTGCATTTGGTGGCTTAATGGGAAGAGTCATCGCTGCAGTACTGGGGGGACGATTTAATTGGCATGTGGCAGTGTTAGTGGTGGGAGTTATTGCTTTAATATCCAGCGTGCTGTTTATGAAATTTGCACCAGTAGATCAAAATAAAGTTGTTAAATTGTCCTGGCGTTTTGAATGGAAAGTGATTGTTAGTCAATTAATTAAACCAGAATTATTCTTCTTATTTGTGATTGGGTTTTTATTGATGGGAGGTTTTGTTTCTGGTTATAACTATATTGGCTATCATTTAATGGAGCCACCATTTAATTTATCACAAGAAGTAGTTGGGTTTGTTTTCTTTTCTTATTTAATTGGGACTTATACGTCTATAAGAGCGGGTCGTCTGATAGACAGATTTGGTAGGACGATGGCAGTGACAATCTGTTTGGTCACATCTTTAATAGGCATTATCTTAACTTTATTGGGATATTTGTGGGTTTTGGTAATAGGTCTATTATTATTTACTGCTGGATTTTTTGCGACCCACACTATTGTAAGTAGTTGGGTGACTTACTTGGCGGGAAAAAGAAGAACGGAAGCTTCTGCTTTATATTTATTGTTTTATTATATGGGTAGTGGGATTCTTGGTACGTCAACGGGATTTATATTCTCTCAATACTCTTGGATAGGCGTGGTGGCAGTCATCGCCAGTGCTTTTCTTACTTGTTTGATTTTAGTCTATATCGTCCATCATCGAGAACAATATCATTTAACATAGCCTTATAATTTATGGGTCCAATCGCCAGATATGAATCCTTGCCATTCAATATCTATGTTTTTGCCAAAAGCAATGACTTTAAAAAATTCGCCCATTTCTTGTGGGTTGATTAATATTTGACAGGCCTGACCTGCTTTTAAGTAATCAGGCTGAGTGGTGTCATCACTTAATTCGTTAAGATAATCAATAATGCCTAAATTCATTAAAAAAATGCCTTGAGAAGTATAACCGATTAAATCAGCATCAGCATTGACGATACTATCCGCAATAGTAGAAAAATTAATGTGACAAGTAAGGTCTGTCAAGCCAGGGTAAAAGAAAGGGTCAGAAATCGAATGATGTTGATAGTGTCCCATCATGGTTCCCATACTTCTTTGTGGATGATAATACTGAGTATCTTCAAATCCATAATCAATGAAAATAGCAGCTGCGGTATCGAGTTTTTGACATATAGTTTTGATAAAAGCTTTTTGTCGGAGGTGTAACTCGGTTTGGTAAGGTTCAGGACAATTGATTAAATATTCCTGTGCTTCATCTAGTAGTAGCTCCTGAGTCAATGGGCGAGAGCTTAAAATTAGTTGTTTGTCTTCGTCAAGAGAAACACCCATTTCAAAAAAACGATCATCTTTCTTTTCAATCAGATTAAAAGGAATTGCATCTAATATTTCATTACCAATGATGACACCATTAAATTGTTCAGGCAGACTAGATAAATGTCTTACCTTATCAAAATATTTAGGTGCTTTATTCTGAATATTCTCTAATTGTTGTTGAGATAAATGATTTGAAATATCAATAATATAATAGTTTTTTACAAGATGTTCAGGAATAAAATTTAATAAATCAGCAGCTAAATTACCAGTACCTGCACCAAATTCATAAATATTCTTTTCGGTGTGTTCTAAAATTTCAGTAATTTGTCGAGCCAAAGTTTGTGCAAAAATAGGGTGTAAATTGGGAGCAGTTATAAAATCACCATGCACACCAATTTTTTCTTTATTCCCTGAATAATAGCCCAGTGTGGGGAAATACAACACTAAATTAACGTATTCATGAAATGGTAAAAAACCATCGTTTTGCTTAATTTCAGAAATGATAACTTCGATTAATGCATCACTAATTTTCTTTTCTTCTGGTGAAGGGAGAGGTAATTGGCTCATGCTTGATATTCCTATGTTTTAACATCTATATTCTAAGCATTTTTTTTTGTAAAAGCGACTTTTATTTTTGATTTACAAAGAAAAATTCAAATTTTTTAGCTTTAAATTTAATCTCCTTTGATTTTTGTAACTTTATTCTAATTGGCTGTTTTTAAAAAGTATTTTTTAATATTTTTTTAATTTAAGGTTGCTCATTAACAAAATTTTTATTATATTGTAGGTCTAAGTGGTAAAAAGTAGGAGAAAGTGGGATTTTTTCCTATAAAGTGGAGAAAATATGTTTAACGGTGTACAAGAACTCTCAATAGATAGTAAAGGTCGCTTAGCTATTCCAGCTAAGTTTAGAGAGAGTTTGCGTGAATTCACACCCGCCGTATTGTGTACCACTTTAAAAAATAGAACTCACTTATTGTTATACCCTGAGCCTAATTGGGTTGGTGTTCGTGATCAATTAATGAATTTACCAACAACAGGTAATCGTACTTTACAGCAATTCCAACAATTGGTTTTGGGAAATATGGAAAAATTAGAACCTGATGCAGCAGGCAGAATTTTAATTCCGCCAAGATTAAGATCTTTGGTGGAATTTGGACAAGATAAAGAAGTGGTTATGGTCGGACGCGCTGATCGCTTGGAAGTATGGGGCAAAGCACGTTGGGATCAAGAAACCAACGCTATTTTGGATATGGATCCAGAAGCTTTAGAAGCAGAATTAAGTCAAACAGACTTACGGATTTAAAATGGAGCATATTACTGTTTTATTAAATGAGGCAGTTAAGGCTTTGGATATCAAACCTAATGGCGTTTATGTGGATGCAACTTTTGGTAGAGGAGGGCATTCCCAAAAAATACTAGAGCAACTAGGTCAAGAAGGGGTTCTAGTGGTTTTTGATAAAGACCCAGAAGCAATAAAAAAAGCAGAACAATTAGCTTCTGGAGATAAAAGGGTGTTGGTGGTTCATAGTGGATTTAAAAATCTCGCTTATGAATTAGAACGATTGAATATAAAAAAAATTAATGGGATTTTATTCGATTTTGGACTATCAACACCACAACTTGATGAAGCCCAAAGAGGATTTAGTTTTAGATTTGATGCTCCTCTTGATATGAGAATGGATAATTCTCAAGGCATCACAGCAAGAGAATGGCTCAATCAAGTTGAAGAAAAAGAATTAGCAGAAGTAATTAAAAATTATGGAGAGGAAAGGTTTTATAAGAAGGTAGCTCGAGAGATTGTTTCTTATAGAGAAAATAAAGAAATTGAAACAACAAAAGAGTTAGCAGATTTGATTAGTAGGGTGATCAAAGTAAAGGAGAGAGGACAGCATCCTGCAACGAGAACATTTCAGGCAATACGCATAAAAATTAATCAAGAACTAGAAGAAATAGAAACTGTATTGCCTGATGTTCTAAATATATTAGATAACGGAGGAAGACTAGTGTCGATTGCCTTCCATTCATTAGAGGACAGAATTATTAAACAATTTATAAAACGAAATTCAAGTCCCGAACAGTACCCTAAATGGGTCATGATTCAAGATGATGGAAGGCAAGAAACACTATTAAAAAGTATAGGCAAGCCTATCAAACCGTCGGATGAGGAAATAAATAATAACAATCGTTCTCGTTCGGCCATTATGAGAGTGGCAGAGCGTACAAAGGGTGTTTTGGATGACTAAAGTAAATGTTTTTTTATTGGTAGTGGCGTTTATTTCTGCAATGATATTGATTTCTATGAGAAGTCAAACTAAGGGTTATTTTGATCGTGCAGAAAACGAAAGACGTCTAGCGCATAATCTTGAAGAGGAATATCGTATTATGCAGTTGGAAAGAGCACGTTTGACCAATATCACAAGGATTAAACAAAAAGCATCTGAAATCGGGATGATACTACCAAATTATGACACAAAACGTGTGTTAAAGGCTGGATATTAAGATGTTAATTCAAGATAACTATAAAAAAGTTAGATCCAATCAAGATAAAAAAAGACGTAGAATGTCAGAAAATGGCAGAATTAATCTCGTTTTAGCAATATTATTTTTATCTTTTGTCGCTATTTTCGCACGTGTGACTTATTTCCAAATGACCGAAGTTCCTAAATGGGAAGCGCATGGTAATAATATCTACTATCGTAGTGTGCCTGTAATCGCAGAGAGAGGTAGAATTGTTGATCGCAATGGGGTTATTCTTGCTATGAATGAACCGATGCGAAATATTGTGGTTGATCCTTATCAATTGCCAAAATTTGATGTAGAAAAGATGAAATTGCAAAATAAACCCAAATTATTGGCAAAAATGAAAAATAGTGAGAAAGAATTCTATAAAAATTTGGATCAATTAGCGATGATATTGGATCAACCGAAAGCTAAAATTTATCAAATTTTTGATTACAAAACATACGAAGGAAAACCTAATGGAGACCGTTACTTAAAACGTAAAATCGATAAAGAAGTAGCTAATAAAATTAAGGCATTAAACATTCCTGGGGTTAAAGTAACACCAGTTGCTGAAAGACGTTATCCAGATGGTAATTTATTTGGACAAGTCATTGGCGTGACAAAAATGGATGTGGATTCTAATAAAAACGAACGTATTATTGGTTTGGAAGGATTAGAATATCAATTTGATAAATACCTACAAGGTGAAAATGGCTTGCGTGTCATGATTCAAGACAATAATGGACGCTATATTGATACAGTACAATCTGATAAGAGTAAGCCAGTTATAGATGGACAAGATTTAGTACTATCTATTGATAAAAACATACAGTCAGCAGCGATGGATGCTTTAAGGGAGACCGTTGATTATCATAAAGCGGTTTCAGGAAGTGCCGTTGTACTAGATGCTAAGACGGGTGAAGTTTTAGCAATGGTCAACTACCCTGATTTTGATCCTGCTAAATTTACTGAATATGACCCTAAGATAAGAAGAAATTATGCAGTCAATGACTTGGTAGAGCCAGGATCTTTATTTAAACCTTTTATTGTTGCTAAGGTTTTAGATGATGGAAAAGTTAATCCTAATACAGTTCTTAATACTTATCCTTATGTGTTAAGCAATCATAAAATTGCCGATACAGTGGTTTATCCACAGTTAACCGTAACAGGGGTAATTAGAAAATCTTCTAATGTTGGTGCCAGTAAGTTAATGAATATGATTGATTCTGAAGAAGTATATACCTACTTAAGATCAATTGGTATTGGACAAAAACCTAACTCTGGATTCCCAGGTGAAGCAGCAGGGGTGTTAAGAGATTGGAAAAAATGGTATCCCTTAGACAAGGCGACCATTTCCTATGGTTATGGTGTGCAGATGAGTATCTTACAGTTAGCTCGTGCTTACACTATTTTCACTAATGATGGAAAGTTACTAACACCTACTTTTCAAAAACTACAAGACCAACAACCGATTGAAGAAAGAATTATTGATTCTAAAACAGCTGCTCAAATGAGAGAGATAATGACCACAGTAACAGAGCCAGGTGGAACAGGAACTCGTGCCGCTATTCCCGGTTTTAAAGTAGCGGGTAAATCAGGAACAGCGAGAAAATTAGTTAATGGACGTTATTCTCCTAACAGTCACGTTGCTATGTTTGCAGGTTATGCACCTGCGGATAAACCACGCTTAATCGTAGTGGTTAGCGTCAATAATCCTAGAGCAAATGGTTACTACGGCGGCTTAGTGGCAGCGCCTGCATTCAAAAAAATCATGTCTAATTCATTAAGTATTCTTGGAGTCGTTCCAGCTAAGCAGTTAGTTGCCGATGAAACTAAAAACAATTAACTAATTAGGATATAGGTGGTATGCATAGTACTATAGAATCAGTTGATTGGCATCAAGTCAAACCCTTGGAAAATATTTCTTTTCAAGGGTCTATTATTGCTGACTCTAGAAAAATCAAAAATGGTGATGTGTTTATCGCTTATCGTGGGGAATACGTAGATGGGAGAGAGTTTATTCCCCAAGCAGTTGCTAAAGGTGCTGTTGCGATTATTTATGAAAATACAGCTGATTTTGTTGCAACTGACTATGGTGTGCCGATGTATGCTGTTGAAAACTTACCTAGGCTAGCAGGCATCATTACTGCTTATCTATTACACAATACAGATAATATTATAAAAGTATTAGGTGTTACAGGAACCAATGGGAAAACATCTATTACGCAATGGCTAGCTCAAGCGCTGGATAACTTAGGAGAAAAATCTGCAATCATAGGCACTAATGGCAATGGATTTTGGCATAAATTAAAAAAATCAACTCACACAACACCTGATGCGGTGTCTGTGCAAAATTTAATTAAAAGTTACTCAGAACAAGGAGCTAATTATTTATCTATGGAAGTATCTAGCCATGGTATTGATCAGGCTAGAGTCAATGGGATCGAATTCGAAACGGTTGTTTTTACCAATTTAACCAGAGATCATTTAGATTATCATCATTCGTTTGAAAACTATTTTGAAGTGAAAAAAAGATTATTCTATTGGGATAAATTAAGACATGCCGTGATTAATATTGATGATTCGTACGGGAAAAAATTAGTTGCTGAATTAAAACAAAACAATCCTAATTTAATAGTAAATAGTTATGGATTTTCTGATGAGGCGGCTATTCATATTGAAAAAGCCAATTATTCACTAGAAGGAATGACACTGAATTTAAACTCACCTTGGGGTAAGGTGGTTATCAGTAATGCTTTATTAGGGGCTTTTAATGCCCAGAACTTAGCGGCAACTTTTGGTGTTTTGTGTGGTTTGGGTTATGCACCTGATAAAGTAGCAGAAGTTTTAAATCAAATTGAGCCAGCTAAAGGACGCATGCAAACCATACGATATCCTAATCA
Organism: Neisseriaceae bacterium PsAf; assembly: GCA_017114885.1. Taxonomy (GTDB): domain Bacteria; phylum Pseudomonadota; class Gammaproteobacteria; order Burkholderiales; family Neisseriaceae; genus QFNR01. The sequence continues at coordinate 53,537 of WNLJ01000008.1, forward strand.
ACCAGTTGTGATTGTTGATTATGCACATACTCCAGACGCATTACAAAATGTCTTGCAATCCTTGCATGGGTTTAGAAATCAAAATGGAAAAATATGGTGTGTGTTTGGTTGTGGCGGTGATAGAGATTCAGGTAAAAGACCGTTAATGGGCCAAATGGCAGAAGTGTATGCAGACTATTCCGTTGTCACAAGTGATAATCCTAGAAATGAAAATCCTGAAAAAATTATTCAAGATATTCTTCCTGTTAAAAATGCAGTGTTAATTGAGGCAGATAGGGAAAAAGCCATTGCTTATGTCATTCAAAATGCTACACAAGAAGACATTGTATTAATTGCAGGTAAGGGCCATGAAAATTATCAAGAAATTGCAGGTGTTAGACATCATTTTGATGATTTAGAAATTGCTCAAAAGTATTTAGAAGTAGACAAAAAATGAAACTATCCTTTATCTATAATACATTTAATCAATTCAATAAGTTTCCAGATGAGGAAGTTGGAAATATAGTAATTAATAGTAGGATAGCTCAAAAGGGAGATGTTTTTTTTGCCATAAAAGGAGAGAATTTTGATGGGCATCAGTTTATAAAAGATGTATTAGACAAAGGAGTGTTAGCGGTTGTCGCTTCTGATTCAACTATTCAAAATGACAAAATAATTTTAGTAGATGATACAGTCAAAGCTTTATGGTTATTGGCACAAAAGTGGCGTGAAAAGATTAATCCTCATGTATTAGGGATTACTGGTTCGAGTGGGAAAACGACTGTTAAAGAATTAACAGCAACTATTTTGCAGTCAATTTACGGTCAAGATAAGGTTTTATCCACACAAGGGAATTTGAATAATCATTTAGGGGTTCCCTTGACTTTATTAAAACTGTCAGAATCACATCACTTTGCTGTGATTGAAATGGGTATGAATCATTTTGGGGAATTATCTTATCTAACCCAGATAGCTAAACCGAATGTAGCTCTAATTAATAATGTTTTACGGGCACATATAGGTTGTGGATTTGAAAGCGTAGAAGATATTGCCTTGGCAAAATCTGAGATATTGGAAGGATTGGATGACTCAGGTATTGCTGTATTACCTAAGGATAGTCCACAATTTGAGCTATTATTACAAAAGGCAGGACAACATCTAATTAGAACATTTGGATTAGAATCTGCAGATATTTATGCAACAGATATTAAAACCGAAGCTCTTTTTTCTGAATGTATAGTCCATACGCCTATAGGCGTAGCAAAAATTCATATTCCATTGCCAGGGTTGCATAATGTTAATAATGTATTGGCTGTATTTGCTTTATTAATTGATATTCCCGATATTCAATTAAAGGAAATTGCTAAAAGTCTCAATAATTATCAAAGTAAGCCTGGTCGCTTATTTATTTCTCACTTAAATAATGGCTCTTCACTCATAGATGATTCATACAATGCAAATCCTGATTCTATGAAAGCCGCTCTATCTGTACTGGCTAATATGCCTAATCAAAAAATTTTTGTCATGGGAGATATGGCAGAATTAGGGGATAATACGCAAGCAATGCATCAAGAAATTGGAAAGTATGCCAAACAAATAGGGATAGATTATTTATTGGCAATAGGAGATATGAGCCGGTTAGCAGCTGATTCATTTGGAAATCATGCCGAACATTATGAAAACAAACATGATTTATTATTAAGATTAAAAGAATTATTACATGATAACTCTTCTATTTTGGTAAAGGGTTCTCGCTTTATGAAAATGGAAGAAATTAGTCAAGAAATTAAAAATATAAATATAAATATATAGGTATCAAAATGATTGTATGGTTAGCAGATTTATTGAGTGATTGGATTAGTTGGTCTAGACTATTTCAATATACCACTTTTAGAGCAGTGATGGCGGCTTTAACCGCCTTATTTATTTGTTTGGTTTTTGGTCCATGGACTATTCGACGACTAACGGAACTTAAAATTGGACAAGCAATTAGGAAGGATGGGCCACAAACTCACTTAGTTAAAGCAGGAACCCCTACGATGGGTGGTTCTCTGATTATTGCCTCAATTGTGTTGACCGTATTATTGTGGGCAGATTTAAGTAATATTTATATTTGGTTATTATTATTTGTTTTGGTTTCTATTGGTGGATTAGGGTTTTATGATGATTGGAAAAAAGTTGTCTATAAAGATCCTAATGGAATTTCAGCACGCTTTAAAATGATTTATCAATCTTTGATAGCTATTTTTGTAGGAGTGTATTTACTGACTTTTGCGGATTACAATGGACAGTATGCTGAATTTGTTATTCCTTTTGTTAAAAATTATCAATACCCTCTAGGTGCTTTAGGTTTTTGTATCTTGACTTATTTTGTGATTGTAGGTACTTCAAATGCCGTTAATTTAACAGATGGCTTGGATGGTTTGGTTGCACTTCCTGTTGTATTAGTGTCGGCAGGTTTGGCTGTTTTCGCTTATGTAACAGGGCATGTGGAATTTTCTAGTTATTTACAATTAATGTATATACCCGAAGTGGGAGAAGTGACCATTTTTTGTGCGGCAATCTGTGGTGCATGCTTGGGATTTTTATGGTGGAATGCCCATCCTGCACAAGTATTCATGGGTGATGTTGGTTCACTCGCTTTGGGTGCGGTTTTAGGAACAGTTGCCGTCATTGTAAGACAAGAAATTGTTTTATTTATTATGGGGGGTCTATTTGTAGTTGAGGCATTATCGGTAATGCTTCAAGTTGGCTCTTATAAAATGAGACAAAAAAGAGTATTTTTAATGGCGCCTATTCATCACCATTATGAACAAAAAGGTTGGGAAGAAACTCAAGTGGTAGTTCGTTTTTGGATTATTACAATTGTGCTGGTTTTAATCGGTTTAGCTTCTTTAAAAATTAGATAGTTGGATAAAAAATAGTGGAATTTAAAAATAATCAACGTTTTCTTGTGCTTGGATTACAAAAAACAGGTAAATCTGTATTAAGATTTTTACAACAAAAAGAACAAATAATTTTATCAGGTTATGCTAAATCTATTTCAGATCAAGATAGAGCTGATTTAGCACAAGCTTTTCCTAGAGTTTTTTTCTATTCAGGAGAACTTAAAGAGATTTTATTTTCCAATCGATTTGATTGCTTGGTTTTAAGCCCTGGATTTTCTATTTATCTTCCTGAAATTCAAGAATTTATTCAATCAGGCGGCCAGGTAACGGGGGATATTCAATTATGGTTGGAACATGTCAAAAAACCGCAGGAAAAATTAATTGCCATTACGGGTTCTAATGGGAAAAGTACTGTCACGGAATTGGTAGGTTATTTATGTCGTGAATCTGGTATGAATACAGTAGTAGCGGGGAATATAGGGTTACCTATTTTGGATGCAGCGTATCAACAAGAGAAATCAGTAGATGTGTGGGTTCTAGAGCTGTCTAGCTTTCAGTTAGAAACTATTTGTGATTTATCAGCGAATGCAGCAACTTGTTTAAATATTTCTGAAGATCATTTGGATAGGTATAAAGATTTATTGGACTATGCTTATCATAAAGATAAAATTTTTGACGGTGCTAAAACACAAGTGCTTAATTTAGACGATGTATTGTGTTGTGCTATGCAGCGAACCGAAATGAATACCATTTATTTTTCATTAAAAGAAAGTAGTGATTACTGGTTGAATCGTAATACCAAACATCAAGCTTTAATGAAGGGGAGTGAGTATTTAATTTCTATGCAAAGTTTATCCTTACAAGGATTGCATAATGCAGGTAATGTATTGGTTGCATTGGCTTTATGTGAGTCAATAGGTTTAGATTTAGATAAAATGTTAGCAATCCTGCCTAATTTTAAAGGTTTGCCACATAGAGTTGAAAAAATAGGGGAAATCAATTCGATTAGTTTCATTGATGATTCTAAAGGAACCAATGTAGGTGCCACGATAGCAGCGTTAGAAGGAGCACCTACAGAAGTAGTTTTAATTGCCGGAGGGTTAGGGAAAGGTCAAGATTTTAGACCTTTAAAAGCAGTAGTGGAAGATAAAGTGCAAGGCCTATTTTTAATAGGACAAGATGCACAACAAATTGCGCAGGTTTTTGAACATTCTAATATTGAGCCCGTCATGTGTGATAGTTTGGAAGAAGCAGTCAAAAAAGCATATGCAGTGGCACCCGCTAATAGCTGGATTTTATTAAGTCCTGCTTGTGCCAGTATGGATATGTTTAAAGATTATACCCATCGTTCAGAAGTGTTTATAAAGGCTTTTGAGGAGTTAAAGAATGAATCAACAAAATAAATTATTAGATAGAAAAATTTTAAATGAACGTTATGATAAGACACTGATATGGGTGTTAATTTCGCTTATTGTATTTGGTTTGGTGATGATTTATTCCGCTTCAGTTGATGGCAGAATTCGTAATAAAGTTGATAGTGAATATTTTTATATTATTAGACAAGGGGTTTTCTTTTTTATTTCTGTAGTGTTGGGATTAATAGGGTTTGCAACTATTTCGATGAAGAAATTACAAAAATTAACACCAATAATTGTTGGCGTTAGTTTATTTTTATTAATTTTTGTACTATTTTTAGGGACTGAAGTTAATGGCGCTAAGCGTTGGATTAGGATATTCGGTATTTTTAATATCCAGCCAGCAGAATTGTTTAAATTTGCGGTGATTCTATATTTAGCGAGTTATCTGTATCGAAAGTTTGAAGTTTTAACTGAATTTAAAAAAATCTGGTTTGTGGGTATTGTGCCAGCAGTTGGTGCAGCTTTAATATTGATGAGTGGGGACTTGGGCTCTACTGTCATTATATTTGTTATCACGTTAGCCATGCTATTTATGGCTGGTTTACGTATGAGTTGGTTTTTAATTATTATGGCCATTGGATTTTTAGGGGCTGTTTTTTCCATTTTAATTACACCATACCGTGTTGAAAGAATTATGACCTTCTTGCATCCCGAATCGGATCCTTTAGGCGCTGGTTTCCAGACCATACAATCTTTTGTAGCAAATGCGAATGGTGGTATCTGGGGGGTTGGTTTAGGTAATGGAATGGCAAGATATGGTTTGCCTGAACTGCATACCGATTTCATCGCATCATTTATTACTGAAGAACTAGGTGTGGTGGCGCTAATTATTTTATGCTTTGTCTATATTTGGATTACAGTAAGGGCATTTTCTATTGGTAAGAAAGCAAGTGATTTGGATTTATTTTATTCTTCTTTTGTAGCGAAAGGTATTGGAGTTTGGATTGGTATTCAAGCTTTATTACACATTGGTATTAATACAGGAACCCTACCTACTAAAGGGTTGACTTTGCCTTTTGTGTCTTACGGAGGTTCTTCATTACTAGTAGGTGTTTTAGCGATTACGGTTTTATTAAGAATAGACTATGAAAACAGAAGAAAAACATTAGGGTTTGACACATGAGTAAATATTTGATCATGGCAGGAGGAACAGGAGGACATATATTTCCTGCGTTAGCAGTAGCTCAAAAATTAGAAAAAATGGGTCATGAAATTATATGGTTAGGTAGCGAAGGCTCGATGGAAACAAGCATTGTTCCTAGATATAACATTAAGTTAGAAACCATTGCTATTAAAGGTGTTAGACGAAATGGGTTAAAAAGAAAATTATTATGGCCTTTTACTTTAACGAAGACAATTACTAATGTTAGAAAGATTATTCAGGGAAATCAGATAAAAGGTGCGGTTGGTTTTGGTGGCTTTGTTTCTTTCCCTGGAGGAGTAGCAGCAAAATTATCAGGTATTCCTTTGGTAATTCATGAACAAAACGCAATTGCTGGACTGTCTAATAAAGTATTAGCGAAAATTGCCAATCAAGTATTTTATGCATTTCCAAAAACATTTTCTAATAGTGACGGTTTGATTGGAAATCCAGTACGAGAAGCTATTGTTAATATAGCAAGTCCTGAAGAAAGGTTTTTATCGAGAAATAATCAGTTACATATGTTGGTTGTGGGAGGTTCGCTAGGAGCAAAAGTATTTAATGAAAAAATTCCTTTGATGTTATCTCTAATTCCTAGGGATAAAAGGCCTTTGGTGAGACATCAATGTGGTAAAGGAAATTTAGCAACCGTTACAGCTTTATATGAAAAATTAGATGTTGATGCTGAAGTGATTGAATTTATCGATGACATGGCATACGAATATAGTGATTCAGATTTTGTAATATGCCGTTCGGGAGCATTAACAGTGTCAGAGTTAGCAGCTGCTGGACTAGGGGGTTATTTAATCCCTTTTCCTTTTGCAGTAGATGATCATCAAACTTATAATGCGCAGTATTTAGTTGATGGACAAGTAGCACAGTGTATACAGCAAGCTAATCTATCACTTGAAGAAATGGCAAAAAATATACAGAATTTAACTCAAGAACAATGTTTAATTTGGGCTAAAAATGCACGAAAATTAGCAATTTTGAATGCAGATCAGAAAATTGCTGATAAAATCGTGTCTTTAAGTTAAAAAATAATAATATGAAAAATAGAGTAAAACGTATTCATTTCATTGGCATTGGGGGAACTGGTATGTGTGGGATTGCCGAAGTCCTTCATAATCTAGGGTACCAGATATCTGGTTCAGATATGGCCAGTAGCGTGAGTACTCAGCACCTTCGAGCGATTGGTGTTAAAGTTTTTGAGGGACATAAGGCAGAGCATGTCAAAGATGCTGAAGTGGTCGTTACTTCAACGGCTATTCATGCAGACAATCCTGAATTAGTTAGTGCACTAGAGGCTAATATTCCTGTTATACCTAGGGCTTTAATGTTGTCCGAATTAATGAGATTCAAAAGAGGTATTGCAGTTGCAGGGACTCATGGAAAAACCACAACAACCAGTATGTTGGCATCGATTTTAGATGCAGGTAACTTCGATCCAACCTATGTTATTGGGGGGAGATTAAATTCAGTAGCAACTAATGCTAAGCTAGGTAAAGGAGAATTTATTGTAGCAGAAGCAGATGAGTCAGATGCTTCTTTCTTATACTTAACGCCTTTATTTTCTATTGTTACAAATATAGATGAAGATCATATGGAAACATATGATTTCAGTGTAGAAAAACTACATCAAGCATTTATAGAGTTCATACATCGTTTGCCATTTTATGGTAAGGCCTTTTTGTGCATCGAAAATGAAAATGTTAAACGTATTCTACCTGAAATTAAAAAACCTTATAGTACTTACGGCTTAACTAAAGAGGCCGATATTTTTGCAACGGATATAAAAGCCAGTGGCATTCAAATGCAGTTTGTTGTTAACGTTAAGCAATTAGATGAATTATTACAGTTTCCAGTGACCTTAAATTTTCCTGGACAACATAGTGTACTGAATGCATTAGGAGCTATTGGTGTGGCATTGGAGTGTGGTACAGAAATTTCTGCTATTCAAGAAGGATTAATTAAATTTCAAGGGGTGGGAAGAAGATTTCAAACATACGGGGAAATTGATTTACCTAATAATAAAGGAACGGCTTTAATTATTGATGATTATGGACATCATCCCATTGAAATTAAATCGACAATTCTAGCGGCTAAACAAGCCTATCCTGAAAAGAGACTGGTATTGGTTTTTCAACCTCATAGATATACACGGACTAGAGATTTATTTGAAGATTTTATTGGTGTGTTAAAAATGGCAGATTTAGTCGTTTTAACAGATGTTTATGCAGCAGGAGAAGCACCTATTGTGGCTGCAGATAGTAAGACACTGACTAGAAGTTTGCGTGTACAATCAAACATGGAACCTATTTATCAGGGAGATATCAATAAGGTGGCTGAAACTGTCTTTAACATAGCGCAAGATAATGATTTAATCTTGACCATGGGAGCTGGTAGTATTAATAAAATTGCTTCCCAATTGGTTGCATTGAGCCAAAAGGATAGGAACAAAAATGAAATTTAATAAAGTGGCTGTCTTGTATGGGGGAAAATCTTCAGAAAGAGAAGTTTCTTTAGCAAGTGGAAAAGCAGTACATCAAGCATTGAAAGCAAAAGGTGTTAATGCTGAATTATTTGATCCTGCGACACAAGAAATATTTGAGTTAAAAAAGCAGGGTTTTGATGCTGCTTTTATTGTGTTGCATGGAGGTTCAGGGGAAAATGGAGAGATACAAGCCTGTTTGCAAATGATGGCTATTCCTTATACTGGCTCAGATTCTAGAGCATGTGTGCTAAGTGATGATAAATATTTAACTAAAATAGTATGGGGGAGTAAAAATTTACCTATTGCTGATTATGTTTTGATAACAGATGAATCAAAACTAGATGCATGTGAACAATTAGGATTCCCTTTGTTTATAAAGCCAACGTGTGAAGGCAGTAGTGTTGGTGTTCATAAAATTAAGAATAAGGCAGAATTATTAGAAGTATATAAGGAATTATCAAAGCAATATTCGGCAATTATTGCCGAAGCTTTTTTAAGTGGAGGAGAATTTTCTTGTCCTATTATTGGTGGAGAAGCGCTACCTGTAGTGAAAATAGAACCGAGTAATGAATTTTATGATTACGAGGCAAAATATCTCAAAGATGATACGGTATATAGCTGTCCTGCTGGATTATCTGAAGAAGAGGAACAGTATGCCAGAACAATATGCTTGCAGGCCTTTAATAGCTTAGGCTGTAGTGGTTGGGGTAGAGTAGATTTTATGAGAGGGAAAGATGGTAGATTTTATCTTCTAGAAATTAATATTGCACCAGGGATGACAACCCATAGCTTGGTACCTAAATCAGCGTTAGAGTATGGTTTAGATTTTGAACAACTTTGTTTAAGAATTTTAAATTATGCAGACTAAAAATGTGCAGAAATATCAAAAACCTAATTTAATTAAAACCATTATCACAGATGTATTGGTTTTGGTTATATTGGGAACGAGTATTACATTTTTATATTGGGTCTATAACTATTCTAATTGGTTTCCTATCCGTAATTTTAATGTAATGACACAAAGTGGTACTTTGCAACATGTATCGGCAGATGAAATAAATACCTTATTAGAACCTTATCGCAGTGGCGTAAATTTTTTAAGTATTAATTTAAATGAAGTCAAAGAGCAGTTTGAACAAAAAAATTGGATTGATGAGGTGGAAGTAGATCGTTCTTGGCCTGATACTATTAAGATAGTGATTTCAGAAAGAGAACCGCTTGCAAGATGGAAATCCCAAGAGAAAACCAATAAATCATATTTAGTTGATAATAAAGGTAATTTATTTCAAGGTGAAGTGAAAGATTCTTTGATATGGTTTGAAGGAGCGCCTAATACAGAAAAAATTATTTTTGATTTGTATCAACAAATTTATCCTTTGTTAAAACAGCATGATGTAAATGTTAATAAATTAGAATATACCACTCGCTCTACTTGGGTGTTGCATGTCAATGATGGAATAAAAATATATTTAGGAAGAGAAAATATCTTATCTAAACTTTCCCAATTATTAGGGGTTTGGAATGAATTATTAAAAAGTGATTCTCGTCCAATACAAGAAGTACATATGGAATATAGAAATGGTTTTTCAGTTAAGTATTAAATTACTTTAAAATCGTATACTACTTACGTGTTATCAAGTAAAATAGCAAAAATCATTGTCATATAATGAAATATTTGGATTAAATTCAGATGGTAAGAAAATTATGAGAGATAGAAGATACTTGTGTTCATTAGATATAGGCACTTCAAAGATAGTAGCCTTACTAGGAGAGGTGCAAGAGGGTGATGTGATTGATGTGATTGATGTGATTGATGTGATTGGTATAGGTCAAGCACCTTCAAGAGGTCTAAGAGCTGGTATGGTGACCAATATTGATGCTACTGCGCAGTCTATAAGGCAAGCAGTTGGAGAAGCCCAGTTGATGGCAGATAGAGATATTGATCGAGTTATTATAGGTATTGCAGGTAATCATATTAGAAGTGTCAATTCTGCAGGTGTGGTGAAGATAAAAGATGGTGAGGTTCATCAAGCGGATATTGATCGGGCAATTGAGGCTGCAAAAGCTGTTAATATTCCTCCTGATCACCAAGTATTACACACTGTTATGAGAGAATTTATTATTGATAATCAAGCAGGTGTTAAAGAGCCTTTAGGAATGAGTGGTATGCGTCTTGAGACAGGGGTTCACATTATCACTGGTGCAGTAACTGCAATTCAAAATTTAGAAAAATGTGTTAATCGTTGCAATCTGATTACTGAAGATATTATTTTACAACCGTTAGCTAGTTCTATTGCTGTCTTAACAGAAGATGAAAAAGAATTAGGGGTTTGTTGTATTGATATCGGTGGTGGAACAACTGATATTGCAGTTTATATTAACGGCGCAATTCGTCACACTGCGGTTATTCCTGTGGCGGGCGATTTGATTACTAAAGATTTAGCTCAAGCCCTAAGAACACCCCATGCGGCAGCAGAATATATTAAAATTCATCATGGTGTGGCTGTACCAGATTTAAATATGGAAGATGAAATGATTGAGGTTCCTAGTGTGGGCAATCGTCAGCCAAGACAAATTTCTAGAAAAAATTTGGCCAGTATCATAGGACCTAGGGTTGAAGACATTTTAGAAGTGGTTATTAACGAATTAGAAAGTGCTAGTTGTCCTGCAGATTTGTTAACTTCTGGAATTGTGATTACCGGAGGGACTTCTTTGTTGGAGGGAATGGTTGAATTAGCAGAAGATATGTTTAATTTACCCGTGAGAATAGGCGTGCCTCGAGAAATTGGAGGAATGTCTGAACGCTTAAAAAACCCTCGTTATGCGACAGCGGTCGGCCTGTTGCAACATGCGTATGAGGCTGATTTAAAAAACTATTCACAAGGATATGGCAATGAGGGTGCTTTTATGAAAAAGATAGTTAATTTATTTAAAAACTATTTTTAGGTAAATTTTGTGCATTTAGCGGTTATCAGTACGGATGGTATAGGTTATAATTAAGCCTACTTTGGAACTAAAATAAATTTGTGCTAAGAAAGAGGATGGATATGGAATTAGTGTATAACGTAGCAGAGGAAAAAATCGATTCTGCGGTTGTAAAGGTTATTGGTGTTGGTGGTGGTGGATGTAATGCTATCAATAATATGATTAATTCTGGATTAAAAGGTGTTGAATTTATTAGTGCCAATACCGATGCACAATCCTTAAAAAATAATTTGGCAGGTAAGCAAGTAAGACTTGGTGCTAATTTAACTAAAGGTTTAGGCGCGGGAGCAGACCCAGAAGTCGGCAGACAAGCGGCCTTAGAGGATAGAGAATTAATTGAAGAAGCCATCAAAGATGCGCATATGCTTTTTATTACTACTGGAATGGGTGGTGGTACAGGTACTGGAGCGTCACCAGTAATCGCTGAGATTGCTAAAGAAATGGGTATTTTAACCGTGGCAGTAGTGACAAGACCTTTCGAATACGAAGGAAAACGTAATCAGATTGCCCAAGAAGGGATTGAAGCTTTAAAAGAATTTGTAGATTCTCTGATTGTGATTCCTAATGACAATCTTTTAAATGTTTTGGGTGAAGATATATCAATGAGAGAAGCATTTAAAGCCGCAGATAGTATTTTAACCTCTGCTGTGTTAGGGATACACGAAGTGGTGAGTAGCGCAGGCTTAATCAATCTTGATTTTAGTGATGTTAAGAACATTATGAGCATTCGTGGTATTGCTATGATGGGTTCTGCTGAAGAGTCAGGAGAAGATAGAGCAAGATTGGCAACAGAAAGAGCTATTTCTAACCCACTACTAGATAATATTTCTCTAAAAGGTGCTAAGGGTGTCTTGTTAAATATTACAACAGCACCTGGCTCTTTGAGAATGTCAGAATATCGAGAAATCATGTCTATTATTGATGATTATGTTGATCCTTCAGCTGAGAGAAAATACGGAACAGTTGAAGATGAAAATATGAACGAAGATACTATTCGTGTGACTATTATTGCGACTGATTTAAAAGATAACTCAGAAGTAGGTCAAAGTAAAAGTCATTTAAATGTTATCAGTAATAATGAAGCAACAGGTACTGAAGGGGTTATGGACTTAGGTTCTATTATTCGTTCAGGTAGAAGTTCAGGCAGAACCAATCGTTTAACAGCTGAGGATTTCAAAAAACAATCTGTTATGGATAATTTTGAAGTTCCTGCAATGTTAAGAAGACAAGTGGATTAGGATTGTAGGAATGAGAAAAGTAAATACACCCATGAAAATGGGATTGGTTGGTTTTTTAGTATTGCTCGGAACGATTGGGTGTGCACTTGCAACTAATAAGGATTTATCTCAAGCCAAGGCCAAAATGAATAACTTTTTGGCCGGTTCTGGCTTAAATATTAAATCTTCTAAATATGTGGATTCTTTAGGTTTATACGAATTTGTGGTTGATGGCAATAGAATCATTTATTTAGATGAAAAAATGAAAAATGTTTTGATTGGTGATGTGATTAATGTCAAAACCAAGGAGAATTATACTGAAAAAAGAGCGGCTCAACTTGATGTGATTGATTTTAATAAATTACCTTTTGATCAAGCGATTAAGGTTGTTCAAGGCAATGGTCAGGTCAAAATAGCTGTCTTTACAGATCCCGATTGTCCATTCTGTAAGAAATTAGAGCAAGATTTAAAAAAGATAGATAATATTACCATCTATAATTTCCTATATCCTATTGATGGATTGCATCCGAATGCTAGAAAAAAAGCTATTCAAATTTGGTGTCAAGGAGATAAAAAATCTCAAGTGTGGGTGGATTATATGAGAGATAACAAGTCTATTCCCAAAGTTTCAGAATGCTCTAATCCAATACAAAAGAATTTAAAACTAGGTCATGAAGTGGGAATTTATGGTACTCCTGTTATTTTTCTACCTGATGGGCAGCGTATAGGTGGCTATGTTCCTTATGATCAGTTTACCAAAGTCATTAATCAATATCGCAAAAAATAGTGGCAAGAACGAAATAATTGATTATATTTGCTATGAATTATATGACTTATTCGCATAAATTGGATTTATTTTTCATGGAAATTTAAAAAGAAGAACACAGCCTGATGGTTGTGTTTTTTCTTTCCTAGAGGATATCGAGATTGAATATGAGTGTACAAAAATACCAAGAGAAATATAAGTCTACATCCATATGGTATAAAATTAACAAATTAAGTATCCATGTAAGGCATTGGGAAAGACAAAACAAACCCAAGTTATTACTTTTACACGGCTGGATGGATGCTTCTGCTAGCTTTCAATTTATAGTTGATAATTTAAGCCCTGAATGGGATATTTATGCTATGGATTGGAGAGGTATGGGTCTATCGGAGCATATTTTATATGGTTACTATGATATAACTATGATGATTTCTGATTTATCCCAATTGGTTGATCTCATTAGCCCACAACAACCCATTCATATTTTAGGACACAGTTTAGGAGGGATGCTGTTATCTTTGTATGCAGGTATTGCACCTCATAGAGTAAAGTCCTTAGTTCTGGCTGAGGAATTTGGTGTGTCGGATGAGAGTGAAGAAAAATCAGTACAGCGAATGAAAGGGTTTTTACAAGAACTCTCTCATGATTCACGTCGTTCTAAAACCAAGAATAGAGATCATTATATTCAAAAACTAATGAAAGATAATCCACTGTTGTCTTATGAAAAAGCCCTATATTTAAGTCATTTTTTATTAAGAGATGAAGCAGGTCACTTAAAATTAAGTGCCGATATAAAACATAGAATTAGTCAGCCTTTTCCGTATAATCTTGCTTTTTATGAAAAATTTTGGAAAAGAATTACCAGTCCTGTTCTTTGGATGCAAGGTGATTTTGTAGCACATAATTCTGTTTTAAATGGGATTAAAGATAGTTTGGAGCAGAGATATGAATTGTTAGGTTCTCCAGAAAGGGTTGTTTTAAAAGGGGCAGGGCATATGATTCACTGGGAGGCTTCTGAAGATATGGCCGATGCAACGGAAAAATTTTTGCTTGAGACAATATGATGAACTTAATATTTGCTAATGATAAACCCATTAATATTTTAGCGTTTGATATTGAAACAATTCCTGATGTGAAGGGCATAAGAATTCTAAATGAATTAGATGATGGTATATCGGATAACGATGTCGTTGCATGGGCACAGCAGAAGAAAAGAAGTGAAACGGGCAATGATTTCATGCCATTATACCTACATCAAGTTGTCGCTATTTCATGCTGTTTTCGTTGGGATGATAAAATTTATGTAAAATCGATTGGGAACTTGCAAGATTCAGAAAAAACCATACTCCAAACATTTTTCAATATTTTTGAAAAATATCAAGTGCAACTGGTCAGTTGGAACGGTGGTGGTTTTGATTTGCCTGTTTTACAACATAGAGCATTAATTCATGGGGTCATAGCAAGAAATTATTGGGATATGGGAGAGTTTGATACGCAATTAAAATGGAATAATTATATTAATCGTTACCATATGAAACATTGTGACTTAATGGATGTTTTAGCAGCTTATCAGGCTAAAGCTTATGCGCCATTGGATAAAATGGCTAAATTATGCGGTTTTCCAGGTAAATTAGGTATGGATGGCTCGCAAGTCTGGCAAGTGTATCAGCAAGGTGGCATTGAAGAAATTAGAAACTATTGTGAAACGGATGCCATGAATACTTATCTTTTATTTTTAAGGTTCCAATTAATGAGAGGCTTGATTGTAGAGGAAGAGTATTTAAATGAAATTCAAAATTTAAAAAACTATTTAAAATCTGAATCGTCGGAACATTTTTTGGAATTTTTAAATCATTTTTCTGATTGAAAGTAAAATATGCAATTTAAAACAATAACGATCATAGGGATAGGCTTAATTGGCGGATCTATAGCCTATGGTTTAAAAGAAAAAAAGCTGGTTGATAAAATTATAGGGATTGATACACAGCATGATAATTTAAAAATAGCACAACAAAATAAAATCATAGATGTGTCATTATCTGAAATTAATCAAGAAGCGCTGAATGTTGATGTTGTCTTGATTGCAACTCCCGTGATGATGATTGAAAATGTACTAAAATCAATTAGTCAGTTTCATCTTTCACCGAATACTGTTGTAACCGATGTAGGCAGTACTAAAAGAGGGGTTTTGAAAGCCTATCAAAAATATTTGCCTCATCATTTTGCTTATTGTGTTGCAGGACATCCTGTGGCGGGATGTGAAAAAAGCGGTGCTGATAATATAATTCCTAATCTGTTTAATCAGCAAAAGGTGATTCTTTGTCCTCATGTAGAACAGGAGGAAAAAAGTGTAGATAAAATACAAATATTATGGGAGTCATTAGGCGCAAAAATATATAAAATGCAAGCAGAAAGGCATGATCAAATATTTGCTATGACCAGTCACTTTCCTCATGTATTGGCTTATGCTTTTATGAATCAATTAAATGAAAGCGAATTAAAAGATCAGTACTTAACCTTTGCAGGGACTGGGTTTAGAGATTTTACTAGAATTGCTGGCAGTGATCCAGAAATGTGGTCAGGCATTTGTGTAGAAAATCAAGATTTTTTATTAGAATTATTAGAGCAATATTTTCAAGAGTTGAAAATAATGAAAAATTTATTAGAAAACAAAGATAAAGATCAATTAAAAACATATTTTTCTACTTCGCAGCAAGTTAGACAAGCATGGGAAAATACTAAAAGTCAGCTATAATGCAGAACATGTCAATTAATGATAGATAGGATTAATAGTGAGTTCACGATTTAAAGAAGCTTATCTCGATATTAAAACTTCTTTTGAAAATTATTATTTGTGGGTAACCTTGGGTTGGTATGATGTGTTGGCCAGATATAGACGTTCTACTCTAGGACCGATTTGGATTACCCTAAGTATGATTGTCACGATTGGAGCTATGGGCCCTTTGTATGGCTCTTTATTTGGTTTAGATTTAGGCAAATTTATCCCTCATTTGACTTTAGGAATGATTTTTTGGATGCTTATTTCTACGTCTTTAAATGAATTTTGTCTTGCATTTGTGGAATCTCAAAATTATTTAAAACAGGTAAAGATTCCCTTACCTGTTTTTGTATTAAGAGTGCTTTATCGACAGTTCATTATTTTTTGTCATAACGTAGTTATTTATCCGATTGTGATTCTTATTTTTGGGATTGAGCTTAATTGGAATCTTTTATGGTTTTTTCCTGCATTCTTTATTTTACTAATTAATCTTTTTGCCATGGGTATGGTTATTTCTATTTTCTGTACTCGTTATAGAGATATGACGCCTGTGGTTTCAAGCTTGACGCAGCTAATGTTTTTTGTGACTCCTATTATTTGGAGTTTAGAGCAATTACCAGAAAATAGAAGGTTTTTAGCTGCTTGGAATCTATTTGGTGTTTTATTGGACTTGGTAAGACAACCTTTACTAGGTGTTGCACCCAGCAGTTATAATTGGATAGTGGGTATTAGTTTGGCATTGATTGGCTCATTGATAGCGTTCTTTGTTTTGGTAAGAACTCGTCGTAGAGTGACTTATTGGTTATAGGAGAAAAACATGCATATTAAATTAGATAATGTTAGTGTTCGCTTTCCTATTTATGACGCAAAGCAACGCTCATTTAAACAGCAAGTTTTGAGTGTTGCTACTGGAGGACGAATTGTTACTGGGAGTAGTAAAGTTACTGAAGTACAGTCCCTGAAAAATATTAATTTAGATTTAAGAGAAGGTGATAGAGTTGCTCTAGTGGGACATAATGGGTCAGGTAAAACTACTTTACTTAGAGTAATGTCAGAAGTTTATTATCCCGTAGAAGGCACGGTTTCAGCAGAAGGGAAAGTAACCAGTTTATTGGATTCTATGTTGGGAATGGATGGTGAAGCAACAGGTTTAGAAAATATAAAATTAAGAGGGCTTTTTTTAGGCTTCAAACCATTTCAAATGAAAGAGTACGTAGAAGAAATTATTGAATTTAGTGAATTGGGTGATTTTATTTATATGCCTGTGCGTACTTATTCTAGTGGTATGGTCTTACGTTTAGCTTTTGCAATTTCAACCTGTGTACAGCCAGAAATTTTATTAATGGATGAGTGGATGAGCGTTGGAGATGATCATTTTCGCAACAAAGCGGAACAAAGATTAACGGAATTTATCGAAAAAGCAGGCATATTAGTTCTTGCAACACACGATAAATTATTAGCAGATAGGGTTTGTAATAAGCATGTTTTTCTAGAGCATGGTGAAATTGTAGATTATAAGGAAATATCTCATGAATAATGTGGTCCAAACCTCAATTTTTCCTAAATTGACACTTTGTGCACAAAAAGGTTTACATTTTCGTAGTAATTCTTTAGTGGATATTTCTTTAGCAGAGCAAAATATTAACCTTTTTAAAGGTGGTATTTTATTAACCAATACCTATTTTAATAGCGTTAGTATCGGAAAAGTAAAAAAATATGCGGCTATTCGCCAATTATCATTTCGTATTGTTTTTTCAGGACGTATTAAACTAACGTGGAAAGCAAAAGCAATACAAGGCAGTGACTTAGTTTTACAGGAAAATATTTTAACAAGCGACCAATTATCAGAAGCTAGTATAGAGTTACCTTTTTGGGATGACTTAACTGAGGGAATGTTATTTTTTGAAGTCCAAGCCTTGGAAGATAGTCAAATTAATTCGTTTGAATACCTTACACAACAAAAACCTGTGCGAGACATTCATCTAGGTATTGTCATTACGCATTTTAATCAGCAGAAAATTTTATTATCTGCTATTGAACGACTTAAAAAAGAGTTACTTAGTGATGATGGTTTAAAATCTAAAATTAGTATCTGTGTGATTGATAATAGTCAGAATTTGCCAGAAATTTCGGATATTGAGGTAATAAAAAATCCTAATTTAGGGGGTTCTGGTGGATTTTCACGAGGTTTAGTCTATTTTCGACATCAGGATCAATTCACGCATTGTTTATTCATGGATGATGATGCGTCATGTGAAATTGAATCCATGCGCAGAACTTTATTTTATTTATCTTATACCAAGAACGAAAATCTAGCCATTTCAGGAGCGATGTTACGCGAATCTGAACAGAACATGCAGCATGAAAATGGAGGTGTGTTCGATGGTTTGTGTCGTTCTGTAAAATGTCATTACAACCTATTAATGACTAAAGATATTTTATTAAATGAAGTAGAAGAACGCATTGACTATGGTGCTTGGTGGTTTTTTGCTTTTCCTATCAAGAAAGCTAAATATTTATCTTTTCCATATTTTGTGAGAGGAGATGACATTAGTTTTTCGTTAGCAAATCAGTTTGATTTAGTCACAGTTAATGGAATTTGTTCGTGGCAAGTTGATTTTGTCTATAAAGCAGCCCCGATACAGTTATATTTAGACCAACGCAACCACGTGATGCATTTTTTACATGGATTAGTAGTGGGTGGCAGTAAAAAATTATTTTTTAAAACATCAATTATTTTGTTTATGTTGAATGCTCTTTCCTATCAATATGAATCAGCCAAGGCGTGTACTATAGCGTTACAGGATATTTTAGAGGGGCCTGATTTTTGGCGTAATAATGTAGATATGCGAAAGAAAAGAAAAGAAATAGCATCTATTACCAATATTGAAAAAATAAAAACAGTACCATTGGAGTTAAAGAACATAGCAGTCAAAGGAAAGCCATATGAAAATCAATTGACTAAAACAATTAGAATTTTATCTTTGAACGGACATTTAATTCCAAGTATTTTTTTTAGTTCTGCTCCTATATGGCAATATAAGCATTATGGTGTTCGATTAAGGGAGATTTTTTTACATAAAGAAGCTATTTATTTTACCGATATAGAAGCAGAAAATGGAATAGTTTTACAACATAACAAAAAATTATTTTTTAGTTCTCTTTGGACGCATTTAATGACAGTAGCAAAACTATGCAAAAACGCAAAAAAATTACGTCAGGAATATATTGCGACTTATCCAGAATTAACGAGTGAAGAATTTTGGCAAAAGCAATTTGAGAGAACTGATATTTAAGGATATTGAGAGTATGGCTAGAACGATTCAAAAAGGTATTTATCCAAGTATAGATTTGTGTCCTGAATCTAAGATGTTTTTTAGATTAGATCTCAAAACCACTATTGATTTTAATCAAAAAATACTAGTGCTATTCGCGGGTGGAATGGCTGATACTTCTACTTATTTTAATAGTTTAAGTGTTGGTAAATGGAAACAAAATACCAATATTAAGAACTTATTTCTACGAATTCAATATAGAGGCTTATTGAAAATAACGTTTAAGCTAAGTCAAATAGGCAGTGGAACTAAAGTTTTGCACGAACAATTACTGCAAAATGATGATTGGAATGAAGTCGATATTGAATTGCCGTTTTGGGAAGATATTCATAGTGGTATGTTGTATTTTGAAATTTATGCTCTAGAAAATAGCTGCATGCACTCATTTTCATATTTAACCCATTCTAAAGCATCCAAACCAATTAAATTGGGTATTGTGATTACCCATTACAATAGGCAGCAGTATATTATTCCAGCAGTGAAACATTTAAAAGAATCTTTATTAGCAGATCAAGAGTTTGGTGATAAAGTTGAATTAATTATCGTGGATAATAGCCAGAATCTACCAGAAATTGAAGGCGTAACCATTATTAAAAATGCTAATTTAGGAGGAGCAGGTGGTTTTACACGAGGATTGATTTATTTAAAAGAAACTCCAGAATTTACTCATTGTTTGTTTATGGATGATGATGCCTCATGTGATGTCGAGTCCATTAAAAGAACTATGGTATTACTTGAATCGGCAGAAGATGTTAAATTGGCTATATCGGGTGCTATGTTAACTGAAAAAGAAGTGTATCGACAATATGAGTGTGGTGCGTATTTTGATGGAACTTGTCATTCAGTTGATAAGGGATTTAATTTATTGCATGAATATGATTTATTACGTAATGAACGTCCCAAAAGAGTCGATTATGGCGCTTGGTGGTTTTTTGCCTTTGACTTAGATGGTGTAGAGCATAATGCTTTTCCTTATTTTGTGCGTGGTGATGATATTAGTTTTTCTTATGCCAACCAATTTAAAGTTAAAACCATGAATGGAATTTGTTCTTGGCAACCTGATTTTGGCAATAAAAGTACCCCCCAATCTGTTTATTTAGATATGCGCAATCATTTAATGCACCCTTTACATGGTTTTGTTAAGGGCAGTATGGTATTAAGCATGATAAAAAGTGCAGTATTGATTTATGGCTATTATGCTGCTTCCTATTATTATGATTCGGCACAAGCAGTTAATATAGCGATTGAAGATGTTTTAAAAGGACCCGATTTTTGGCGTAATAATGTCAATATGCTTGATAAAAGAAAACAAATCAGCGATATGATAACAACAGAAAAACCAGTCCCTATTCCCGAAAATGTATATTCCGAAGGTGTGATGGATAAAATTGAGATACAAACGACAGTGGATATATCAGATAAAGGCAAACAGGTCACCTTGCCGTCATTGATACGTTATTTGACTCTAAATGGTCATTTATTACCAAATGCTTTATTTCATAAGGGTTTCACATGGGTCAAAAAATCGTCGGGTTCGAGAATGACTAACTCCTTCAGATACAAGACAGTGGTTGCGATTATGGATGAAGAAGATAAATGTTTGGTATTGAAACATGATAAAAAGAAATTTTTTAGTCGCTCTTTCAGATTCGTGTATTTACTGGGTAAATTACTACTTAATCATAAAAAATTAAGTAATATTTATATTGCAACTTATCCAGAGTTGACTAGTGATGAATTTTGGAAAGAACAATATCAAAAAGAAATGATTCAGGAGAAATAATGACAAAGAAATTTTTAATGGTAGGTGCTGGATTTTCATGTGCTGTGATAGCAAGAGAATTGGCTTTGTTGGGTCATGAAGTCACAGTGATTGATAAAAACAAACATATTGCTGGCAACTGTTATTCAAAAAGAGATGAAGCCACTGGTATTATGGTTCACGTTTATGGGCCACATATTTTTCACACCGATAACCAAAGAGTTTGGGATTATATTAATCAGTTTGCTACGATGATGCCATTTATTAATCGTGTTAAAACTATTAGTCAGGGAGAAGTCTACTCTTTGCCAATTAATCTACATACTATTAATCAATTTTTTCATAAGACTTGTTCGCCTAAAGAGGCAAAAGATTTAATAGAAAGTAAAGCAGATTTATCCATTGAAACTCCGAAAACATTTGAAGAACAATCACTTAGATTTGTAGGAAAAGAACTTTATGAGGCTTTTTTTAAAGGATATACTAAAAAGCAATGGGGTTTTGAACCTTCAGAATTGCCAGCCAGCATTTTAAAGCGCTTACCGGTAAGATTTAATTATGATGATAATTATTTTAATCATAAATACCAAGGAATGCCTAAGGATGGTTATACCGAAATTGTAGCGGGTATACTAGATCATCCTAATATTACAGTGCAAACCAATCAAGCTTTTGAAAAGAGAATGCAAGAAGAATATGATCATGTCTTTTGGTCAGGGCCATTGGATGCTTGGTTTGATTTTAATTTAGGACGTTTGGGTTATAGAACCTTAGATTTTGAAGCTTTTGTTGATGAAGGTGATTTTCAAGGCAATGCAGTCATTAATTATGGAGATGAAAGTGTTCCTTACACAAGAATATCGGAACACAAGCATTTTGCCCCTTGGGAAACACATGAAAAGACTATATGTTACAAAGAATTTAGTCGTTTATGTGAGCCCGAAGACACACCTTATTATCCAATCAGATTAGTTAAAGATAAAGCTTTATTAGTAGAATATGTGGCTCAAGCTAATCAGGCTGATAAAGTAACATTTGTCGGTAGGTTAGGAACTTATCGATATCTAGATATGGATGTTACGATTAAAGAAGCTTTAGAAACGGCAGATCAAGTTAAACTCTCTTTAGAAACAAAACAAAAATTAAAACCTTTTTATGTAGATATGGGTGTTTGATGATAAAAACATCTCCGATTTGTGCAGTAGTTGTCACTTATAATCGTAAGGAATTGTTGCTTGAATGTTTAGAGGCTCTTTGCCGACAGACATCTCCATTGGATCGTGTGTATATAGTGAATAATGCCAGTACGGATGGGACTGAACAATTTCTGCAAAAACAAGGTTATTTAGACAATCCATTATTCCAACTAATAACACTTGACAGTAACTCAGGTGGAGCAGGTGGTTTCTATCATGGCATTAAGACTTCTTTTGAAGATGGTTTTGAACAAATTTTACTGATGGATGACGATGGTTTTCCTGCTGATGACTGTTTAGAGCAATTGCTTGTATATTGTGAGCATAACTTATGTATTGGCTCTCTGGTTTTAGACAAAAATAAGCCCAATCAGCTTTGTTTTCCTATCCGTCTACCTAATAGTTCTCAAGTTATTAATACACTTGATGATTTACAAAAATCTAATATAGATGGAATGATTGAGGATGTTATTATTCCTTTTAATGGTGTTTTACTTTCTCGGGAGCTCATTGAATTATATGGCTATCCTAAGCCTGAATATTTTATTTGGGGTGATGATATGGAATATATTTGGCGTTTAAAGGGTCAAGGAGTGAAATTGGGCACCATCACCCGCTCAATTTTTTATCACCCAAGGGATTTGGAAATAGGAACACCTATGTTTTTTAATTTGATGAGATTTAATGATACACCTTCTAAAATTAAGTTATATTGCATGAGCCGTAATAATACAGCGAACTTGATGAAATATAAGGGGAAATTGGCAAGTTTGGTTTTTATGTTAAAGTTGTCTTGGTTTTATACTTTTACAGCACCCGATAAAGAAAAATTAAAAATTGGATTAAAGGGAATTCGACATGGGCTACAAAAAGATTTTTCAAACCATCAAGAATTTTTAGGTTGAGATAGCATAATATGATTTCTGTTGGAATTGTTATAGTAACTTATAATCGAGCTGATTTGCTAAGTGACACATTAGATGCTGTATTAGCACAGGATTTTAGTGGTCATAAAATTATTTATGTTATTGATAACGCCAGCACAGATCATACTTATGAGGTTGTACACAGTAAGGATTCAGACTTGATTGAATATATTCGTTCTGATGTTAATCTAGGAGGGGCAGGTGGTTTTAACCTAGGGGTAAGAGAGGCCTACCAGAGCCAACATGACTGGGTGTGGGTGATGGATGATGATGTGGTTCCTGCTAAGAATTGCTTAAGATGTTTACTTCGATACTCGAATAAAAAGGTTTTAGCAGCGGCAAGAGAAAATAATCAAAGCCAATTAGCTGAATATTCTGCACTTGAATATAATCTTTCCAATCCCTTTTATATTCAACCAAAACGTTCACAAGTGACTGATATTTATAAAAAAAGAGAAGAGTTACCTGAATTATTACAGATTGATAATTTTTCTTTTGAAGGGGTAATGTTTCATCAAAGCATTATATCTGAAATTGGTTTTCCATATTCTGAATATTTTATTTCTGGAGATGATGTGGACTATGCGGAGAGAATCCGTTTGCATGGGTATGATATTTATTTAGTAAGAGATGCCAAGATAATGAGACAGTTAGAGTTTAATCAAGAGCAAGCGCTGTATTCTTGGAAAGGGTATTATATGTATCGTAATATTTTTGCGATCCATTTTTTATACGGAAGAAATTTTTTGGTTAAAATAAAGCCTTATTTTTTAATATTAGGCGCATTTGCAACTGGACAGTTTCAAAAAAATAAAAATTTATCTTTTAAGTTGATTTCCGATGCAAGACACCTTGTGAAACAAATAAAAGAACACGATAACGGATAAATTATTTTATTCGAATTCGTAATCTTATATAATGCTCTTTTAAACGTATGATATCTATGTATATAAATGGTTAAATTCTATGATAGAATGATACTTGTTTATTGTAATAGGGTATTTTTGTAGTTGTATTCTAAACATACTTTGGAGTAATATTTTTATGAATGATTTCAATCAAGTGGAAGACAAAAGTTCTGAACCAGAATTAAATTCCAAACCCAAGAAACAAAAAACAGGTAGAGGGGTTGCATTTTTTGCGTTGTTCTTATCGATTATTAGTTTGTTGGGTGTAGTAGGATTGGCGACAAATGGATATACTTATATACAAAACAAGCTAGGTCTAGCGCCACAACAAGCGGCAGAACAAAAGCTCTCAGTGACTGATGAGGAAAAATTATCAGCAGAAAATATTAATGGGCAGAATCAACAACAACTGCAAGCCGTACAAGATAGTTATGAGCAACTCACTCAATTTGTTCAGAATCAGCAGCAAGCGATTTTAAATTTAGATAATTCTTATAATGAACTGTTTAAAAGTCGTTATCAATGGCTATTGAATGAAACAGAGTATGGTTTAGGAATTGTTATATTACAATTAATTAATACAGGAAATGTAGAAGCTGCAGTTCGTTCTTTAAATTATATACAAGAAAGACTTCAGTCATTTGATTATGCTGAATTACTTCCATTGAAAAAAAGTATTGCTCAAGATATTGATAACCTAAAATCAGCTCAAGTAATTGACATGTCAGATACACTTGTTAAATTGGATGTGTTGACTTCTAAAGTAGATAGTCTGCCGTTAGTGATAGAATCAGTATTAAAAAAAACTACTAGTACAGAAGAAATTAAGCGTTCTGTTAATGAGCCAAGTTATGTGAAGATATGGGATGATTTTATTGCTACTATTAAGAGTGGTGTTCAAGTAAAACATCTTAATAGTTCTGATCCAATGTTAATCTCTCCAGAGCAAACCTTTTTTATTAAGGAAAATCTTAAATTGGAACTGCTGAATGTAAGATTAGCACTACTGCAACGCCAACAAGATTCATATACGCAATATTTAGATGCAATTAGAAATACTATTAAAGAGTATTTTGACTTAGAATCAGTAGAAGTGCAAAATTTTATTACTTCAATTGATGAATTAGCTAGTTTAAATATTGTGGCTCCGAATATAGATTTGATGAAAGACTCACTTTCAATTGTTAAATCTTTGCAAAGCAATCAGATGGTAATACCACTTGAAAAAAAGGTAATACCTGAAACTGATTCTTCGACTTTGCCTCAGTCTAGTTCTGAGTCTGATGCAAACGAAAAATTAGAGCAAGCATCAACTGTTCAAAACCAGTCACAAGACTCTGAAAATGAAACCAAGACTGCAGAGCCGGAAATAAAACAAGATCAGAATACAGATAGTACTTCCAGTGATTCAGTTGACTCTGATAAAAACACAACCGGAGATAATGTTTCTCCAGAACCTGAAAAAACAACAGAGTAAATAAGGGGACTGAACAATGTTAAAATATTTATTTTGGATTATTGCTGTTTTTGCCTTAGCTGTGGGAGCAGTTTACCTTTTTTCTTATCTTAATGGCAGTGTATTTTTGTTGTTAGACTCTGGCGCTAACTCAGTTGTTTATAGTGTGAGTTTAAGATGGCTTTTATATGTTTTAATAGCAGTTTTAGTGCTTGGTTTTATTTTATATTGTATTGTTTCTTTGTTTTGGAAAATTCCTAGTCAGGTCAATCGTTCGTATAAAAAACGTAAGAGAAGTAATGTAATAGAGGATATGAACAGTACCACCATATCTTTTTTTGAAGGAAGGTATAATCGTAACTTGCAATTAGTAGAGGACTTACTGAAAAATAAACAGATCGATGATATGAGAGTTTCGGCCTTGATTTTTGGTGCTGAAAGTGCGAATAAAATATATAATTTTGAAAAACGAGATGCGTATTTAAATCAATTAAGGGAAAAGGATTTACCCAATACTGTTTTACCGGACTTATTGCGAGCAGAAGGTGCTTTAAAAGAGCAGGACTATAAAAAATTTAATGAATATTGTGATGACATTAAATGGCATAATCCTAAATTAACAGCCTTAGCACAGTTGCAATTGGAATATGGATTGCAAATTAGCGATGCCGATATTATTTTAAAATCTCTTGAGCAGTTGAAGAGTAATAATGCTATTTTGGATAACGAATATCAAAAATATGAATTAAAAGCGTATCAAATAAAATTAGATCAGATTGGTTCTCCTGAGATTTTAAGAAAATACTGGAGAAGCTTGCCTCATTCATTAAAAAATAATAAGACTATTATTGTGGGTATTGGTCAGAAATACTACGATTTGCAGGATTATCAAGGAGCTGTTGATTGGAGCTTGGATGAATATCCTAATACTCAGTCACCTCAATTACTAAAGATTGTTTCTAATAGTTTTAGTTATTTAAACGAAAAAAGTCAAAATAAGGTATTGAGAACTTTAGAAAATTGGTTAGAGAAAGATAGAGAAAATTCTGATTTGCTATTATTACTTGGCGATTTGGCCTATCAAAATCAGTTATGGGGTAAAGCTCAGGGCTACTTGGAAGTAAGTGTTGCTACTCGTCCTACAATAGCGGGCTGGTCTACTTTGTCTAAGCTATATGCACAACAAGGAGAGTACGAAAAGGCCAATGAAGCCAATGCTAAAGCACTAGAACTATTAGATACAAATTTAATAGAATAGTAAAAATTTTTATATTTATATGAATTAACTAGGAAAACTCCTATTTAATAGGAGTTTTTTTATGGTATATTGTTAACAATGTACATAATTTGAATAAAATGAAGGAATATTTTTACCTATATTTAAATGAGGCTAAAAAATTATAAATTTTTTTTTATTCGAATGTGAATATTTTATTTTTCTATTTTAAACATTAGTGAATAAGTTATATTTTATAGGCAATTGAGATTGGTTTTAATACGTAAAATAGATCTATTTTATTCGCAAATGAAAATTTTCACTAAATTTGAGTGGGCCGTATCAAAATACTAGGGACTAGCCAAAAACGAAAAAAAATGATTTAATATTGTCAACAAGATTAAATTTTTAGTCTTTTTAATAACCGTGAAATTGATAAAGGTGGGGATATGTCTAAAATTGAAACAGTTAAACGTGCCGCAAGAGTTGCAGCTATTAAAGCTGATTGGGATGTTAACCCTCGTTGGAAAGATATCAAAAGAGGATATACAGCAGAAGATGTAGAACGTCTTCGTGGTTCTGTGCAAGTTGAGTATACTTTAGCTCGCAATGGTGCAGAGAAGTTATGGGATTTAGTTAATAATGAAGAGTTTATTAACTGTCTAGGCGCTCTAACTGGTGGTCAAGCAGTTCAACAAGTAAAAGCAGGTATTAAGGCAATATATTTATCAGGTTGGCAAGTAGCAGCTGATAACAATAGCTATTTTAGTATGTTCCCTGATCAATCTCTTTACCCTGTAGATTCTGTTCCTACTGTTGTTGAAAGAATTAACAATTCATTCACACGTGCTGATGAAATTCAACATTCTAAAGGAATTGAAAAAGGAGATGAAGGATTTATTGACTACTATGCTCCGATTGTAGCTGATGCTGAAGCTGGTTTTGGTGGTGTGTTGAATGCTTTTGAATTGATGAAGAGCATGATTAAAGCTGGAGCCGCAGGTGTTCACTTTGAGGATCAATTAGCTTCAGTGAAAAAATGTGGTCACATGGGTGGTAAAGTTTTGGTGCCAACTCAAGAGGCAGTTCAAAAACTGATTGCAGCTCGTTTTGCTGCTGATGTTTTGGGTGTTCCTACTGTTATTTTAGGTCGTACAGATGCCAATGCTGCTGACTTATTAACGCACGATTATGATGAAAATGATAAGCCTTTCTTAACTGGTGAAAGAACATCAGAAGGTTTCTTCAGAGTAAAAGCTGGTATCGATCAAGCAATTTCTCGTGGTTTGGCTTATGCACCTTATGCTGACCTAATCTGGTGTGAAACTGCTAAACCAGATTTAGCAGAAGCGAAAAAATTTGCAGAAGCCATTCATGATAAATTTCCTAATAAGCTATTGGCGTACAACTGTTCTCCTTCATTTAACTGGAAGAAAAACTTGGATGATGCTACTATTGCTAAGTTCCAAAGAGAATTGGGTGCGATGGGTTATAGATATCAATTTATTACTTTGGCAGGTGTTCATAGTATGTGGTATAACATGTTTGACTTGGCTCATGATTATGCACAACGTGGTATGTCAGCTTATGTTGAAAAAGTTCAAGAACCTGAATTTGCGGCACGTGATCGTGGTTATACATTTGTGTCTCACCAACAAGAAGTGGGTGCAGGTTACTTTGATGATGTGACTACTGTGATCCAAGGTGGAGAGTCGAGTGTGAAAGCATTGACTGGTTCTACTGAAGAAGATCAATTTCATTAATTGACTAATTCACTGTTTTATTATAAAAAGCCATCTAGAGATGGCTTTTTTTGTGTTTTTAAGGAGAGTAAAAAATGGATGTAAAAATTAGAGAAGCTACTATTGAAGATCTCCCAACCATTCATCAGTTACAGCAAATATGTTTTCAAGCTGAAGCAAAATTATATGATAATTGGGAAATTCGTCCATTGACAGAAACACAAGAATATCTGGAAAGAATACAAAAAATAGTTAATTTTTTAGTTGTAGAAAAGGATAATCAGATTATAGGTTCTGTACGTTACATTGTTAAGGGCAATAATTGTCATATTGCAAGATTAATGGTGAAAACCGAGTATCAAGGGCAAGGTATTGCAACTCAATTACTTTTATATGTAGAACAACAAGTTCCTAATAAAATATATAATGTATTTACAGGATATGAAAATGAGCATAGTTTACATTTGTACCACAAAGTTGGGTATCAAGATAAATGGTTAGAGAATCTAGGCCCTAATTTTTCTTTTGTTCATTTGCAAAAAAAGGCTATTGATATTTAGGTGAAAGAATCTAAAATATTTAACTGCAAATATTGCTAGGTATACGAAAAAGAATTTAATATTTTCCTTGGGTAAGAAAGCTTCATACTTACATGTATTTGCTATGAACTAATAGTCTTTTGTAGTCTAAAAATAGGCGTAGCTTTTCAAGTAGTACTGGAAAATTTGGTAAAATTTAAAAAGATTAATAGGGATTATTTTTTGATAGAAAAGAATTTATCCATTTAATAAACTTGATAATATAATAAATTAGAATATTAAGAGTGGGCTAAGTAAGAAAATGGATAAAAAATGGGGAATGAGATATAATCTTGAATTATGTATTCATGTCGCATTGTAACATGGGTTGATTAGTCTTAACAATTGGGCATAACAGTAATATAATACCTGTACTATTTTTAGAATCGGAGGTTTTATGAAAATCGCAGTATTAGGAGCTAATGGTAAAGCGGGTTCTTTAATTACGCAAGAAGCATTATC
Source organism: Neisseriaceae bacterium PsAf (assembly GCA_017114885.1). GTDB lineage: Bacteria > Pseudomonadota > Gammaproteobacteria > Burkholderiales > Neisseriaceae > QFNR01. The sequence continues at coordinate 82,785 of WNLJ01000008.1, forward strand.
AAAGAACTATGAAGTAACCGCTATTGTAAGGGACAAAAGTAAGCTAAATAACTCAAAAGTAGATGTTATTGAAAAAGATGTTTTTGACTTATCATACAATGATTTAAAGCCTTTTGATGTTATTGTTGATGCCCTAGGTTTCTGGAACAACTTAGAACTACATTCTAAAAGCACAAAACACTTACTTGAACTTTTAGATAATCAACCAAACCGTATTATATTTGTTGGTGGTGCAGGAAGTTTATATGTGAATCCAGAACATACTGTTCAATTATCTGACACACCAGATTTTCCTGATGATTATAAGCCTGTTGCTAAAGCAATGGGAGAAGCTTTTGAATTAATCAAAAAAGCAAACTCAGTTAACTGGACCTACCTCAGTCCTGCTCCTATGTTTAATGCTGATGGCAAACGTACTGGAAGTTATCAACTAGGCAAAGATGAAGTTATTGTTAATAGCCAAGGGGAACCGGCAATTAGTTATGCTGATTATGCAATTGCTTTAGTCGATGAGATTGAAAACAAAAAATTTCCTCAACAACGATTTACTGCAGTAAGTGGTTAGTTAATTTATTTTTATATTAATTAACTTATTTTCTGCTATGATACCTAAAAGTATCCATTCATAGAATCAGAGGAATTTATGGCAAAAAAAGTTATTCAAACAGATAAAGCACCATCGGCGATTGGTCCTTACTCGCAGGCAATTAAAGTTGACAAAACTGTGTATATTTCAGGTCAAATACCAATTGATCCTGAGTCTGGTGATATTGTTGCTTATGATTTTAAAGAACAAGCTATTCAGGTCTTTAAAAATTTACAAGCGATTCTTGAAGCATCGGGGGGTACTCTTGCTGATTTAGTAAAAGTAAATGCTTATCTTTCTGATCTTAGTTTTTTTGCTGAGTTTAATGAAGTAATGCAAGAATTTTTACAAAAACCTTATCCAGCAAGAGCCGCTTTGGAAGTGTCAAAATTACCCAAAGGTGCCTTGGTAGAAGTTGAAGGTGTTGCTGTTATTGATTAACTTTTATCAATGAAAAGCTAAGCTAATAGCTGACGTGCTAGTAAAGGGACTCCTTTACTAGCACGTTCTTTTATAATTGTCACACCAGCCAAAGAAACAGGATTAGGGTCAATAAGATATATCGGTGTATTTCTAGGTGCAAAGTTCATTAAATTAGCAGCAGGATAGACTTGTAGTGAGGTGCCCACAATGACCAAAATATCTGCTTGAGAAGTTAATCTCATTGCTTCTTCTATATTAGGAACAGCTTCTCCGAACCAAACAATATGAGGTCTTAATGGATAACCTTGGCTATCTTTATCTTCAAGTGTTAAGTCTGTATCCCAATCTAATATCTCATATTCGTTAACAGAACTTCTAACTTTATTTAATTCACCATGTAAATGTAAAATATGACTGCTTCCTGTTCTTTCATGTAAATTATCCACATTCTGAGTAATGATATAAACATCATATTTTTTTTCAAGCTCTTGCAAGGCATAATGAGCGGCATTAGGTTCTACTTTTTTTAAATCTCTACGTCTGGCATTATAAAAGTCTAAAACTAATTGCGGGTTCTGGCGATAACCATCAGGTGTCGCTACTTGTTCTACTGGATAACCTTCCCATAGACCGCCTTCATCTCTAAATGTCTTAATACCACTATCTTGACTGATACCGGCGCCTGTTAATGCCACTAACTTTTTTTTCATCTAGCTTGCCTTTTAATGGTGGCGTTTAAAAGTGGGAAGTATAGAATCCCAAGCCTGTAACATTTGTTGTTCAGACAGCCTAGGTTGATTGGATCTTTTGGCCAATTCAATTTGAACTTCTTGATTATCACTCTCCCAAATAAAATAATAATTATCTTTACCTAAAGATAATAATACTTCAGAACCAGATAATCCATTGATATTACGTAGGCCTTTGCGGATGGTTTTATAATTATCAAAATTAACGGTGTTAATAAATTCAGAAGAGGAATTTAAAATATCTCTTTTTAGTAAAGGAAGGTTTTTACGATTGTAAGGATAGCCCATATAGACTACTAAGTTCATATCATTCAAATCGTTAAAAGTGATGGTACTATCTCCTACCAATTTATTTTTCCCATTGTCTTTGAGAAATCCACCATTTAGACAAACACCAGATTGATTAGGGAGAGTATTTTTATTTCTTGCTTCCAACTGGCTAATATAAACTGTTTGAAAATATTTTTCTGCTTGTTGTATTTTTTCTTGTTCTTTTTTCTCTAAATTTTTAGGGGCTTTTGCATTTTGCGCTGCAATTGTGAAGGAAGTATAAATAATATACAACCAGTTATCATCCACTTGATTAAATAAGGTTGTAAAATAAGGATTACCAAAATCTCTAACAATATCCATGTCCCAATCAAAGCCATATTTTGTTACGTAAAAGTGTGCTTTACTAGGAATTAAATCTTTATCTAGGACATAAAGCTCATTATAATCAACACCCTCATTTTTTACATTTTCAATAGAGGAAATAGTTGATTGAATAGTCTCATCTTTAGAAATACGAATTCTATCTTGATTGTAGAACAAATCGCTTATTGTTTCCTGAGTATTTTTAGGGACTTGTATTTGATAACGACCTAAACAGTAAACTTCAGCCGTCCAATAGTCTGGAGTCAATTTTGAGGTATCAAAAGTACTCGCACAAGCGCTTAGCATTAATGCAGATATAGTAAAAAATAATTTTCGCATCATTTCAACAACGGGAATTCCATCAAACTAGACTGAACAATTTAGCATTTTTGCCATATTAAAACAATATACTAGTATATATTCGGTTCAATTAATTAATATTTCTATGTATATCTAAAATTAAAGTTAATATTATTATTATTATTCTTATGAGTTTTATATATGTATTCTGACCATATTATAGCTAATAGCTATGTATATATTTTTATATTATGGCATTAAAAAATTATTAGAACTTGCGGGGGTGAATTATATTCACCAAAGTTTTTTATTTAAGACTAAGTTAGAGGTAATAATTAAATTGTTCATTCCTGACATAAAAATAAAAATTGTTTAAATTCAATTTTTGTATAGTTTAGAAAGTTTAGATGATAGGGAAGGTGGACATTAATAATTATTGATTTTGAACAAAAGGTAAAGATGGACAGACAGGCCATAAAACGCCAATTCGATAATTTTAAAAAACCAATATGCAACTAATACTAATTACCAACTTTAACTTCATTGGGTACAATACCACTTTAATGTATATATCAAAAAATATATCAAAAATTCTATCAAAATTAAGGGAAAAAAGCCTAGGCTCTCTTCCCTTTGGGTAGTTAGCCAAATGATTATAATCGACTACTCATTACTATTACTGTTCAAATCTTTATAATCATTGATTGCCTGAGCCAATGACTGAACTACTTGTTCATAATCAGACTTAACTTTTGACGCTATTTCTTCAAGAACTTTCTTATAATCTGACTCAAGAATTTTGTAAACTTTTCCTGAACTTAACGCTAGCTCAAACCTCCCATCAAAAACTTCTTCGATAGATACAATTTGATTGGCGTTGATTGTGATTACTTTACTTTCTTTAAAGCCAGAATGGACTAATACGTTGATAAATGCCGGCATAAATCTCTCCTTAATGTTTTACTATAAAATACTGCTTAGCCATGAAATCATTAAACGCCTTGTTTCTTTGTATTGAAAATAAAAAATAGCTATTTATTTATACTTTTTTATAGATAAAACATCTACTTAGATTATTGTTAAATATTTTTATTACTCAAAAAGTTAAAGAAATCCGATCTACAAATAATTTGTGACAAATATATGCTAATTGTAACAATATAATTCAACATCAAAGGACCATTTTTTATTGGTGAGAAAAATTGATTTAGTGATTGCTCTATAAAAGTTGAGATTTATTTTAGATTGATTTTTATTATTTGATATAATGTTAGGTATTATAAAAATTTTAACAATAATGTTTCCTAATAAATGAAAAAGCCAATTAAAACTATCTAGAGAGAAGAATGTCTACTATCAAAATAAAAAAAGGGTTAGATTTAAAAATCTCAGGCACCCCTCAAGAAATATTAGATCAAGGTAAAAAGATTTCCAAAGTTGCCATATTAGGGCAGGATTTTATTGGTATGCGTCCCGGAATGGCAGTCAAGGAGGGCGATCGAGTTTCTAAAGGCCAAGTATTATTTCGTGATAAAGATAATGAAGGGGTTAATTTTTTATCACCCGTACATGGGACGGTTATTGAAATTAATCGCGGCGAAAAAAGGGTATTGCAATCAGTAGTTATTGCCATTGAGTCTGGTAGAGAACCTAGTTATGATTCTTTTTTAAAAAGTGAATTAACACAATTGAGTGCAGAAAAAATTCAAGCCATGCTCTTGGAAACTGGCTTGTGGATTGCTTTAAGAACCCGTCCTTATAGTAAAATTCCTCGAATTGATGCCAAACCGAGTTCAATATTTGTTAGCTTAATTGATAGTAATCCTCTAGCTTTAAATCCAGAAGTCGTGGTAAATGAATATAAAGATTTCTTTGAAGCGGGTTTAATTGTTTTACAAAAATTACGCGATACACCGATACATGTTGCGAAACAACCAGACTATTCACTTGAATTATCTGATAAATTAAACAAAGTTCAATTACATAATTTTAAAGGCATACATCCCGTTGGCTTAGTAGGAACACATATCCATTTTATTGATCCTGTTGGTCAAGATAAACAAGTATGGCATTTGAATTATCAAGATGTTATTGCAATAGGCAAATTATTTTTAACAGGTGAATTAGATAATACTCGTATTATTTCGTTGGCAGGCCCTGAAGTTAAAAATCCTCGTTACATCAGGACGATATTAGGCGCAAGTCTGGATGAATTAACACAAGGAGAATTAAGTGAACATGTTAATCGTGTTATTTCGGGTTCTGTCTTTAATGGGACTAATGCAGTTGGTCCTTATGCATACTTAGGTCGATACCATTTGCAAATTTCTGTTTTGTTAGAGGGTGACTTCCAAGAGTTTTTAGGTTGGATTGCACCTAATAGTGATAAGTATTCAATTACTAGAACAACACTCGGACATTTCAGAAGAAAGAAAAGTTTTGATGTAACAACGTCAATTAATGGAAGTGAACGAGCCATGGTTCCTATTGGTACCTATGAAAGAGTCATGCCTTTGGATATTTTAGCTACTCCTTTACTAAGAGATTTAATTGTGGGCGATACCGATGAAGCTCAAGATTTAGGTTGTTTGGAATTAGATGAAGAAGATTTAGCTTTGTGCACTTATGTGTGTCCAGGGAAATACGAATATGGGACTCTATTAAGAGAGGCCTTGACTAAGATTGAAGAGGAAGGGTGATATGAGTCTGAAAAATATCTTCGAAAAGATGGAGCCAAGTTTCTTACCCGGGGGTAAGTATGAAAAAATGTATCCATTATTTGAAGCCGTTTATACCATTTTTTATACACCAGGTGCGGTCACTCAAAAAGGAGTGCATATTAGAGATACAATTAGTCTCAAGACCATCATGACTTTAGTATGGTTGTCTGTATTTCCTGCTATGTTTTATGGGATGTATAATGTTGGGCATCAGTCTTTACAAGCTTTAATGTTATTGTCACCTGAAGATTTAAGTGTAGCACTTCAATCAGACTGGCATTATCAATTAGCACAGTGGTTGGGTGTTAATTTTAATCAACAAGCGGGGATATGGAGTAAGCTTCTTTTAGGAGCTTGTTTTTTTATACCTATTTATTTCATAGTTTTTGCTGTGGGTGGTTTCTGGGAGGTTTTATTTGCCTTAGTCAGGAAGCATGAAATTAATGAGGGTTTTTTTGTTACCTCTATTTTGTTTTCATTGATATTGCCCCCGTCTATCCCTTTATGGCAGGCAGCACTAGGTATTACTTTTGGCGTTGTGGTTGCTAAAGAATTATTTGGTGGGACAGGTAAAAATTTCTTAAACCCAGCATTGGCTGGGAGAGCTTTTCTATTCTTTGCATACCCAGCACAGATGTCAGGTGATTTAGTTTGGGTGGTTGCAGATGGATTTTCAAGTGCGACACCATTATCTCAGTGGGCTGTTTCAGGCGAACCTGGATTGATTCACAATGTGACTGGACAAGCTATTTCTTGGATGGATGCCTTTATAGGAAATATACCAGGTTCAATAGGTGAAGTTTCTACTATTGCAATTTTACTGGGTGGTATTTTTATTATTTTCATGAGAATTGCTTCTTGGCGAATTGTAACAGGGGTGTTTTTAGGAATGGTTGCTTCGGCGTTATTGTTTAATTGGATTGGCTCAGATAGCAACCCTATGTTCGCTATGCCTTGGTATTGGCATCTTGTATTAGGTGGTTTTGCTTTTGGTATGATGTTTATGGCGACGGATCCAGTGACCGCATCTTATACTAATGCTGGTAAATGGGCTTTTGGACTATCAGTAGGTATTTTGTGTATTTTAATCCGCGTCGTCAATCCTGCCTATCCAGAAGGAATGATGTTGGCTATCTTATTGGTCAATATTTTTGCACAACTATATGATTATATTGTGATGCAATTCAATATTAGACGGAGGAAAATGCGCAATGTTTGATAAAGATAGTGTTAAAGGCACTATGACAGTTGTCATTTTGCTAAGTTTGATTTGTTCAATTATCGTTTCTGCATCTGCTGTTTTTTTAAAGCCTAAACAGCTTGAGCAAAAAGAATTAGATAAATATAAAAATGTACTGATGGTAGCGCAATTATATGAACCAGATTCTGATACACAACAAATTTTTGATGAAAAGATAGAGACTCGGTATGTTGATTTAAATACGGGATTATTTGTTGAGAAACCAAAAAATTATGATGCGTTACAATTTGCTAAGAATCCAGATACCAGTACAGTTTTATCTGAAGATCAAGATTTAGCAAAAATTCGTACCAGAGCGAATGTGGTTGAAGTTTATTTAGTTAAAGGCGATAAAAATAACATAAAAGAAATTATTTTGCCTATTTATGGTAATGGCTTGTGGTCTATGATGTACGCTTTTATAGGTGTTTCTCTTGATGGGAATACCATTACAGGCTTGACCTACTACGATCAAGGTGAAACACCAGGATTAGGCGGTGAGGTAGAGAATCCCCAATGGAGTGGACAGTTCATTGATAAAAAAATTTATGATGAGAGCGGGAATTTTGCCATAAAAGTGGCTAAAAATGCTTCCAATTTATCCAGTGAACATGGAATTGATGCGCTATCTGGAGCTACTTTAACTTCTAGAGGGGTGCAAAATACATTTAGTTTTTGGTTTGGTGACTTAGGCTACAAAAAATTCCTTGAGCATTTAGAGGAAGGAAAACTTAATTATGAGTGAACAAAAAAATGGTCTTAGACAACTTTTGCTAGATCCTGTTTTTAGTAACAATCCAATTGCTTACCAAGTATTAGGTATTTGTTCTGCATTGGCGGTTACCACGAAAATGGAAACGGCTATTGTAATGGGACTGTCTGTTATGTTTGTAACTGCTCTTTCAAATTTTTTCATTTCTATAATTCGAAATTATATTCCCAATAGTGTACGTATTATTGTTCAAATGACGATTATAGCTTCTCTTGTTATTGTAGTAGATCAGATTTTAAGAGCTTATTTTTATGATATTTCAAAACAATTATCAGTTTTTGTTGGTTTAATTATTACAAACTGTATTGTTATGGGCAGAGCAGAAGCTTTTGCGATGAAAGAACCGCCATTAAGAAGTTTTGTTGATGGCTTAGGCAATGGTTTGGGTTATATGTTCATTTTGGTGTCAGTTGCTTTTATTCGTGAATTATTTGGGACGGGTAAGGTAATGGGTTATCCATTATTACAAACCATACAAGACGGTGGATGGTATCAAACAAATGGGCTGATGTTATTGGCTCCTAGTGCCTTTTTTATTATTGGTGGCATTATTGCACTCATCCGACTTTTTAGACCTGAACAAATAGAAGGGAAGAATTGATAATGGAACATTATATTAGTCTTTTTCTTCGCTCGGTATTTATAGAAAATATGGCGCTTTCCTTTTTCTTAGGTATGTGTACATTTTTGGCTGTTTCTAAAAAAATATCAACAGCTTTTGGCTTGGGTGTAGCAGTTACTTTGGTGATGACCATTGCGGTCCCTGTGAATAATCTAATTTATAACTATCTTCTTAGGGACAATGCGTTAATTCAAGGAGTAGATTTATCTTTTTTAAATTTTATTACTTTTATCGGTGTCATTGCAGCGCTGGTTCAGATATTAGAAATGATTTTAGATAAGTATTTTCCTGCTTTATATAATGCTTTAGGTATCTTTTTACCCTTGATAACGGTGAACTGTGCTATTTTTGGTGGTGTTTCTTTTATGGTGCAAAGAGACTATAACTTCCCAGAATCTTTGGTCTATGGATTTTCAGCTGGTTTTGGTTGGTTATTGGCGATTGTAGCCATGGCTGGGGTAACCGAAAGATTAAAATATTCAGATTCTCCACCTGTTTTAAGAGGGTTAGGAATTACTTTTATTGCAGCAGGTTTAATGGCAATGGCGTTTATGGCATTTTCAGGAATACAACTCTAAGAAAGGATAATAATGGAAGTTGTTGTATTGGGTATCGTTATGTTTACACTCATTGTAGCGATACTAGCAATCATGATTTTATTCGCTAAATCTCGTTTAGTAGATACTGGAGATGTTACTATTACGATTAATGAAGATCCTGAAAATTCTATCCAAGTACCCGCAGGTGGGAAATTACTTAATGCTTTAGCCTCAGAGGGGATTTTTGTTTCTTCAGCATGTGGTGGTGGGGGGACTTGTGGTCAGTGTTGTGTGAAGGTCCTAGAAGGTGGTGGAGAAATTCTATCCACAGAATTAAGTCATATTACCAAAAAAGAAGCGGCAGAACATTATCGTCTATCATGCCAAGTTAGCGTTAAATCTGATATGGCAATAGAAGTACCACCAGAAGTTTTTGGTGTTAAAAAATGGGAATGTACAGTTATTTCTAATAATAATGTAGCGACTTTTATTAAAGAATTGCGATTAGCCATCCCAGAAGGAGAGGAAGTTCCTTTTAGGGCTGGTGGTTATATTCAGATAGAAGCAGAACCTCATCATGTAAAATTTTCTGATTTTGATGTTCCTAGCAAGTATCGAGAAGATTGGGATAGAATGGATTTATTCAGATATGAATCGAAAGTCGATGAATCAGTGGTAAGAGCATACTCGATGGCTTCCTATCCTGAAGAAAAGGGTTTAATTATGCTAAATGTACGGATTGCCACACCACCGCCTCAAAATCCTAATTTACCACCAGGTCAAATGTCTTCTTACATTTGGTCATTAAAGCAGGGAGATAAAGTAACGATTTCAGGTCCATTTGGTGATTTTTTTGCTAAGGATACTGATGCAGAGATGGTTTTTGTCGGTGGAGGTGCAGGTATGGCGCCTATGAGATCTCATATTTTTGATCAGTTAAAACGTCTGAATTCAAAGCGTAAAATCTCATTTTGGTATGGTGCGTTCTAAAAAAGAAATGTTTTATGTTGAAGATTTTGATCAATTAGCAAGAGAACACGATAACGTTGTTTGGCATGTGGCTTTATCAGATCCATCCCCAGATGATGATTGGGATGGTTATACAGGATTTATTCATAATGTTTTGTATGAAGAATATTTGAAAAATCATGATGCACCAGAAGATTGTGAATATTATCTTTGCGGTCCACCTATTATGAATTCATCAGTCACTAATATGTTGGATAGTTTAGGAGTAGGGAAAGAAAATATTCTATTTGATGATTTTGGTTCTTAAGGATAAATATGCGTCCTCTATTAAGATTGTTTATATATGGTGTGGTAGCTTTATTGCTATTGAGTGTCGGAAGTTGTGATTCAAATAATGCTGAAAACAGTTTAAAAGTCACTAATGGGCGCACGATGGGAACAACGTATGTCGTTAACTATGATGGGGAAGGAATTTCTCCCCAACAGGTTGAGTCAATTAATCAGAATATACAGCAAATTGTAGATAATATAGACGGAAAAATGTCTACTTACGATAATCAATCTGAGCTTTCTCAATTTAACCAGTCAAAAAAAGTTAGTGAGCCTTTTTACATTTCTGATGAAACAGCTAAAGTGATTCAAGAAGCTACGAGGTTAAATGAATTAACCCATGGCACTTTAGATATCACCATAGGCCCTTTGGTTAATTTATGGGGGTTTGGGCCAGAGAAAAAAAAATCAGTAAAGCCAAGTGTAGAGGAAGTTAGCGAACGAAAAAAAGCGGTAGGAATGAATCTATTTGTTTTATCAAAAGATATAGATGGGCGTTATTACTTATTAAAAGAAAAACCAGAAGTTTATTTGGATTTATCTTCTATTGCTAAAGGCTTTGCAGTAGATGAGGTTGCTCAATATCTAGATCAGCAAAGTATAAAAAATTATTTAATAGAAATAGGTGGTGAAATTAAGGCAAAAGGTTATAAAAATAAAAATAAACCTTGGGAAATTGCTATTGAAAAACCAAGTTTATCGGGGAAGAGAGAAATTGCACAGGTAATTGATTTAAAATATAATTCATTAGCAACTTCAGGAAGTTATAGAAATTATTATGAGTTGGATGGGCAGTTTTATAACCATGAAATAGATCCTCGTACTGGCTATCCTACAACTTCAGATATCTTATCTGTTTCGGTTATTCATCCTTCTAATATGACCGCAGATGGATTAGCAACCGGTTTAGTTGTCATGAATAGTCAAGATGCAATAGCCTTAGCTGATGAACTTGATATTCCAATTTTAATGATTACTAAAGATGAGAATGGTAAGATTAAGGAAGTTTATTCTGAAGCTTTTGTGGAATTTATAAGAGAGAAATAGTTATGAAAGAACTATTGTTGGCGTTTATAATATTTTTGGTTTTTATTTTATTCATGTCCTTGGGGTATATTCTTAAACGTAAGAGTATTCAGGGAAGTTGCGGAGGGATTACAGCTTTAGGCATGGAGAAAGTCTGTCAATGTAAAGAGCCTTGTGCTAAAAAGAAAGCTCAGCTGCAAGCTCAAAAGATTAAAGAGAATATTTAAATAATTGATGTGTCTATCATGTCACTTTTTAGGATTTATTATGAGTGTATCTGTGAAAAAACATATATTGTTAGGGGTAACTGGTGGTATTGCAGCTTATAAAAGTTGTTATCTAGTTAGGTTGCTAAAAAAAGAAAACTATGAAGTGACAGTAGTGTTGAGTAAAGAAGCCAGTGAATTTGTTTCAGCTCAAACATTTCAAGCACTATCAGGAAATCCTGTTTTAACAGAACAAAATAATTATGCACTCAAAGGAGGTATGGCACACATCGATTTAACTCGTGAGGCAGATTTATTCGTGATTGTGCCTGCGACGGCTAATACGCTTGCAAAGATAGCACATGGAATAGCAGATAATCTCATCACTGAAATGGTTTCTGCCCGTAGTATTCCTTTATTGGTAGCACCAGCTATGAACGTTATGATGTGGAATAATCCTGCTAATTTAAGGAATATCGATCTTTTAAAACAAGATGGTGTTATTTTATTGGGACCTGACTTTGGCTCGCAAGCCTGTGGCGAAGTCGGAGAAGGGAGAATGTTAGAACCTGAAGTGATTGTAGATTTGATTAATGGCCATTTTACAGAACCGCTTCTTAAAGATAAAAAAGTTCTAATTACGGCAGGTGGCACTAAAGAAATGATTGATCCTGTACGATGTTTGACTAATATATCCAGTGGAAGAATGGGCATTGAATTAGCTAGAGCCTGTCGAAATGCTGGGGCAGAAGTCATATTGGTTTATGGGGAGATTTCGGTGACTATCCCATATGGTTTAAAGGAATCTATATATACTGAAGGTGCAATAGACATGTATGAAAAAGTACATGCTAATGTACGAGATCAAGATGTTTTTATTTCTGTTGCTGCTGTTGCTGACTATCGTCCTAAAAATACCTCTTCGCAAAAAATCAAAAAAAATAATCAAAATAATAATTCACTCTCAATTGAATTAGAAGAAAACCCTGATATTTTAGCTTCAGTTGCGGCTTTAGATGACGAACCTTTTTGTGTTGGTTTTGCTGCAGAAAGTGAACACTTACTTGAATATGCAGATCAAAAAAGAAAACGAAAAGGAATTCCCTTAATTATTGCTAATAGAGTAGATCAAAGTTTGGGTAAGGATGTGAGTACAGTATATCTGATTGGAGATAGAGGTACAGTTAATATAAAAGAGCAACCTAAAAATGTGGTTGCTCAAGAGATTGTAAAAGTAATTGCTGAATATTTAAATTAAATTATTGTTCAGACTCTTTGATTAACATTTCATAAATTTCGTCTTTTAATTGTAACTTTTGTCTTTTGAGATCGTCGATTTCATCTAATCCACTGGTAACGGGATCTTTTTCAAGATTGGCAATTTTATGATCGAGCTTATTATGTTCTTCAAATAATTTCGCAAAATGGGCGTTTTCCACTCTTAATTTTGAAATTAGATCTCTGTACTCAGGAAACATATTTCATCCTTTTTAAAGTTAATTTATAATCGAAAAATAAAGTAAATTCTCTCACTTATTATAACTTGAGCACTATTAACATTCAATTATTCATTATATATTTGAAGCTAATTTGATATACTCTCTTGATATATATTGAAATTTAATTTCAATTATTTTTTTAATAAATTTAAAGAAAGCACAGTATGAATGAGACAGTTCGCTTATTAAAATCGCATCGCACTTACCGAGATTTTGATAGTAGTTTTGAAATTTCTGATGAGGAAGTGCAAACCATTATAGAATGTGCCAAACAAGCTCCTTCATGGATGAATGGTCAGAATTATTCAATAATAGAAATTGAAAAAGAGTTAAAAGAGAAAATAATAGAAGCTTTACCAGAGCAAAAACAAATTGCTAGTTGCTCGCGATTTTTTATTTTTGTGGCAGATTTATATAGAATGTCTCTTGCTTGTGAATTAAACCAAACTGAATTTAATCCTCAAGACGATATTGAAAATTTATTAATAACCACATTAGATTTGGGACTTAGTGCTCAAAATGCGCTTGTGGCAGCTGAGAGCTTGGGGTACGGAACATGTTTTCTGGGTTCGGTTAGGCTGATAGCTGAAAAACTTATTGAATGGCTACAATTACCTCCGTACACTTTTCCAATCGTTGGTTTATGTATAGGTAAACCTAGTGTGGATATGAATATAAAACCAAGATTACCTATGAGTACTTTATTTTTTAAAAATCAATACAATACCAAGGAATTAAAGAAAGATTTACTAGATTATCAGTCGACAATGATTGAGTTTGCAGAAGCAAGAGAGACATTACCTTGGACTGAAAAATTTTCTCGGTTTTATCAAAAAGTTTATGCGCCTAATAATATAAACTTAATGCAAAAGCAAATTATATTAAAGTAAAGGTAAGTAGTTACGTTGTGCTTATGGTTAAATCATTGTTATAATAAGCGCTTTAAATGATTGATCATCAATGATTGGAAAGTAAAGAGGATTTTATTCATGGCAGGTCATAGTAAGTGGGCAAACATCAAGCATAAAAAAGAACGTCAGGACGCTAAAAAAGGTAAAATTTTTACTAAAGTAATTAAGGAAATTACTATAGCGGCTAAAGAGGGAGGCGCTGATATAACAGCGAATCCAAGGCTTCGTTTGGCTGTTGACAAAGCCATTGAAGTAAACATGCCTAAAGACAATATTCAGCGAGCCATTGACAAAGGGACTGGAAATTTAGAAGGTGTTGAGTATGTTGAATTACGCTATGAAGGCTATGGCATAGGAGGTGCTGCCTTGATGGTTGATTGTTTAACTGACAATAAAACCAGAACAATTGCTGATGTCCGACATGCTTTTACCAAAAATGGAGGGAATTTAGGAACTGATGGCTGTGTTGCTTTTCAATTTAATCACCAAGGCTATTTGATATTTTCTCCAGAGGTGGACGAAGAAGCATTAATGGAAGCTGCTTTGGAATTAGGAGCCGAAGATATTCTTAATAATGAAGATGGTTCAATAGAGGTCATTACCAGTCCTAGTGATTTTTCTGCTATCAGAAGTGGCCTTGAAGAAAAGGGTTTTAAGGCAGAAGATGGTGAAGTAACGATGAGAGCAGATAATGAAATTGTTTTAAGTGGGGAGGATGCACAAAAAATGCAAAGACTCATAGATGCGTTAGAAGATTTGGACGATGTACAAGATGTGTATACTTCTGCTGTTTTAGAATTAGAATAAATAAATTATAAAAATAAAAAATGACAAAATATTTAATATTTAATATTAAATATTTTTTTATCCAAATTTTTGGGATTTGCTTTAATGAAAATAAAAACGATAGTTTCTTGTGTGATTGGTGCGCTTTTACTGACTTCTCACTTTGTCTACGCAAGTGATGACGATGATGACGTAAAAGTTTGGGATTTAGACCTTCTGAATAATATGGATTTTAGTGGAGGTATCGATGGTGCTTTAAATAGTACTGATCCTTCCTTTTATGAGAAATTATATGTTTTTGGCGATAGTTTTTCAGACAGTGGTAATTTTTTAGGTGCGCGGTTTATTCCTAATCAATGGCCTTTTCCTCTTGGAGAAGGTTCTTTCGTGTATGGAGAGCCACTATCAATTATTTTTACTCATCATATTCCTTTACCCATCCTACAAAATAAATCATTTCCTAACGCTAAAATGGCCAAAGGACCTTTTAATGTTAGACAAAGAATCGATTGGTTCTTGGACCCTAATATTTTTGGGGGGAATGCTCGTCCTTATAACCAAGATGAATTATTTATTTTTTGGGCAGGATTTAATGATGCTAAAGAATTTGTTTTAAGTAATCGATTTAATGTTTATAACTATCCGAAACCTGATTTTAGTCAAGATGTCAGGCTTTATGTAGATGGTATAAAAAAAATTAGTGATTTGGAAGGCGATATTATTCTCATGAATGTTCCAGATACACTAGCTTTTCCAGGAGGCCGCTTATCCGCTCGTTCAGGAATAATTCCAACGGCCTTACGCGGGATTTCTAAATTTATGCATTTGGATTTTAACCAAAGGACTGATCCTGCATATCTTGATATGATACATAATGGCACAGGAATAGAAGGTTTAGATGAGGCGATCGCTAGGGATCTGAAAGATTTTAAAGCGAAATATTGGTTTATTGATCCACAATTAATAGACCGCTATGCTGCGGCATACTATAAGATGCAGCTAGAAACAGTGGATACACTGAATCAACAGCTTTATAACGAGTTAGAAACTGTTGAAAAAGAAAATATCATTTATGCTGATATCAGGGGATTTATACGAGAGTTGATGGCAGACCCTAATTATGTCGGTATTGATAATATAAAAAGCCCTGAATGTGGCCCTTACTCTTCCTCAAATGCTTGTAAGACTAATCCAACTGATGCTGCTTATAATTATTTATTTGGAGATGATTTTAATTTAAGTTTTAAGGGGCAAAAGGAGATATTTTCATATTTATCGATGATGATTGCCACACCTTTTGTTTTAGCGGGTATTTATAACAGTGTTTTGAGTACGAATATTGAAATGAATACCGATATTATCAATGGTTTCTCTATCAAATTCGGAAATATGGATGCCAAACCGAGCATGACCTTGCTTTACAATCGTCAATGGGAATATGGCGATAAGTTTGAATATGGTTATAATCTTGGATTTAGAGCAATGAACTATCGGGTACCATTTACCAATATGTGGTCGGCTACAAGTTATTGGGCACCATACATTACCTATAATTTTAATAAAAATCTTGCATTAGGATTAGAAAATCAAACTTCAGTTAGTTATTATGAACTTCGTAGAGAGGTTTCTCTAGAAGGTCGAGAAAATATGAGTCTGAAGGATCGTTATGAAAAAGCGAATATGGGGGGCGGAAAAATCTTATTTGCAGGTACTGCTCGTTATCAATATGAAAATGATGACTTGTGGTTTGTTTTAAGGGGATTGTTAGGTCCTGGCTATGCACTTAATCAACGATATGAAGATAGAACCAATACCAGTACTTCTGTTTCTTTTGATCCTAATAACCTAATTTATTTACATGGAGAGGTTAAGCTAAATTTAGAGTTTAAGAAATTTCCAACCGAGAAATTAAATTTTGGGATTGAAGGATCTGGTCACTATAATCAAGCTTTGAACGATTTAGAGCTAGTAGGTAATACCAAAAGAGCGCCGGTTAAATTTAAACGTAAAATTGAATTAATTACTAATTATGAGGGCGAATGGGCTGCTTATTTTAAGTATAAAAAGAATAAGAAAAGTACACTCAAGTATGGTTATCAAGGTAGAAACTATAATTACGTTATTCGCAATGGTGTTTTTGTGAATTTTCAATACAAATTGGATTAAATAGTTTCTATAAAAGTTACCATAAAAAGTTTATTTTAATTTACAATTTTTATTTCCTTTTAAAATAATGAGTTAAAACTAAGTTAAAATCTTTCCACATATTCTGTGGATAACGTTGTGGGTAACTTGTTAGTTTGCAAAAAAATCCTTGATAAATCAGGAGCCAATGTTAGTTTGTTCAGAATTCTACCATTTAAATTTTTTTGTTTAAAATCAATAAGTTAAAAATAAAACATTCTCTAAATTATAATTTTTTTAACTGTTTGAAATAACATATTTTTATAATTAGATATTAATGAACGAAGAAATAAGTTTCAACTGTTTTATGTGAGTGTCAATGAATATGTATCTAAAGATATTTTTTTCAGTAAAATAATTCAGAGTATTGTAAAATATCCGTACTTGCCCGTTCAAAGGATTTTTTTATGAAGTCTTCTAATTATTATATTTCTACCTTAAAGGAAGTACCTAGCGAAGCTGAATTACCAAGTCATCGTCTTATGCTAAAAGCAGGATTGATAAGAAAAATATCTGCAGGTTTATATACTTGGATGCCAATTGGTTTGAAAGTATTGCAAAAAGTAGAAACGATTATTCGAGAAGAGATGAATAAAGCAGGAGCACTTGAATTATTAATGCCTACTGTGCAACCTGCGGAATTATGGAAAGAATCAGGTCGCTGGGAACATTATGGTAAGGAATTGTTGCGGCTTGAAGATAGACACAATAGAGTGTTTTGTTATGGTCCGACTCATGAAGAAGTGATTACTGATATTGTAAGAAATGAAATTAGTAGTTATAAACAATTGCCTGTTAATTTTTATCAAATACAAACCAAGTTTAGAGATGAAATCAGACCGAGATTTGGCGTCATGAGATCTCGAGAATTTATCATGAAAGATGCCTATTCATTTCATGAAAACAAAGATTCCTTAAGAGAAACTTATCTTAAAATGTATGAGGCATATAATAATATTTTTACTCGTTTGGGTTTAAAATTTAGAGCAGTGGCAGCGGATAATGGGAGTATTGGTGGCTCAGGATCGCATGAATTTCAAGTATTAGCGGAAAATGGTGAAGATACAATTGTTTATAGTACGGAATCGGATTATGCGGCTAATATTGAGTTGGCCCCTAGTGTTAAAATGCAAGGAACACGTCAAGCACCACAGACTTCATTAAATAAAATACATACGCCTAATATTAAGACCATTCAAAACTTAGTTGAATTTTTAGCAACTGATGTCAAAAACACCGTTAAATCAATTGTAGTAGAGGGGGAAAATGATGAATTGATTTTATTGTTACTAAGAGGTGACCATAACTTGAATGAAATTAAAGCGGGTAAATTAGAGGGTGTCAAAGATCCGTTAACTTTTGCGAATAAAGAAACAATTAGAAAGGTATTTGGTGCTGATGGAGGATCTTTAGGTCCTGTTGGTTTTAAAGGTAAAGTTTATGCTGATTTCTCACTAGAAATAGGAAATGATTGGGTGGTTGGCGCCAACGAAGATGACTATCATTATTTAGGTTTTAATTTTGAACGTGATGCACCAGAACCAGAATTTGTTGATATTCGTAATGTGGTAGAGGGAGATATTTCACCTGATGGGAAAGGTGCTTTAAAATTAGCCAGAGGCACTGAAGTGGGACACATTTTCGAATTGGGTAGTAAATATTCTAAACCAATGCAGGCAAATTTCTTAGATAAAAATGGAAAAACCCAAGTTTTAGAAATGGGTTGCTATGGAATAGGTGTGACTCGTATTGTAGCAGCTGCAATTGAGCAGAATTACGATGAAAAGGGAATCATTTGGACTCGGGCTATGGCACCATTTACTGTTATTATTGTGCCGATGAATTATCATAAGAGTGAATCAGTTAAAAATGTTAGTGATAAATTGTATCAAGAGTTAATGAGTAAGAATATTGATGTGCTGTTAGATGACAGAAATGAAAGAGCGGGTGTGCTTTTAAATGATTCAGAGTTATTAGGTATCCCACATAGAATTACGATAGGAGAACGTGGTTTGAAGGAGGATATTGTAGAGTATCAAGATAGAAGCAGTAAAGAAACAACTAAAATCAAATTGGATACAATAGTTGATTACATTTTAGAGCAATTAGGTTAGTTAAAGCGGGGACGTATGTCAGAAAATCATAGTTTTATTCCTCCTTCTTATGAAAACCAAAGTCCATTGAGTTGGTATCAAGAAGCGAGTAAACAAGATAATTTTATTGTAGATGAGGCGCAGAAAAAGGCTGTTGAGGCACTAGATAGACTTTGGCATGAAGTGTTGGAGTATAGAAAAAAAACCAACTCTACCTTTAAGAAACTGATTTTTTCTACTCAAGCACCAAATGGTATTTATATGTGGGGTGGTGTTGGTCGTGGTAAAAGTTTTTTGATGGACTCTTTTTATAATTGCTTACCATTTCCAGAAAAGCGTAGAGTTCATTTTCATGCATTTATGTCTGAGGTTCATGAAAAAATGCGTGAATTAAAGGATAAAGAGGATCCTTTAGTTGAATTTGCTAAAGAGTTAGCACAAGAGATTCAAGTGCTTTGTTTTGATGAGTTTCATGTTAGCGATATTGCGGATGCAATGATTTTAGGGCGTTTATTACAAACTGTGCTAGATCAAAATTTAGTCATTGTTGCGACCTCTAATTACAAGCCTGATGACTTATATTATCAAGGTCAGAATCGATATAGTTTTTTACCTACTATAGATTTGATTAATGAAAAATTTGAAGTCATTAATGTGGATGGTGGCGAAGATTATCGTTTGAGGACATTAAGCGAAGCGGGAATATTTTTACAACCTGATAATGAAGAAAATGAAGCGCATTTGGATGATATTTTTGAACGCTTGAATCAAGATGAAGAACTCCTAGAAAATAAAATTCAAATATTGGGAAGAACACTAACAACTAAAAAAAGAACTAAAACCAGTATTTGGTTTGATTTTAAAGAACTTTGTTTTGGATTGAGATCACAACAAGACTATTTAAAAATAGCACAAGAATACTATTATGTATTTATTTCAGGTGTGCAAGAATTAAGTGAAAAAGAAAAAGATGCAGCAAGAAGGTTAACTTGGTTGATTGATATACTCTATGACTATAGAGTTAAAGTTTGTATGACTTCAGAAGTGGGTATTAATGATATTTATAAAGATGGAGATTTTGCAGAAGAATTTCAGCGTACAGCAAGTCGTTTGATTGAAATGCAATCTGAAGAATATTTAAAACTACCACATTTAACATTGAAGTGATACCATTTGTTCAACAGTATTATTATTGATTTTTAATTTGTTTAAAGGAGTTTTCAAGATGGCAACCGAAAGAACATTATCTATTATTAAACCAGATGCAGTTGCTAAAAATGTAATTGGTCAAATTTATGCTCGATTTGAAGAAAAGGGTTTGAAAATTGTAGCCATAAAGATGAAACATTTAACTGTTAAAGAAGCTGAAGGTTTCTATGCAGTGCATAAAGATAGACCTTTTTTTAAAGATTTAGTTGAATTTATGACAAGCGGTCCAGTTGTAATACAAGTTTTGGAAGGTGAAAATGCAATAACGGCTAACCGTCAAATTATGGGTGCGACCAACCCTAAAGAAGCGGATGAAGGTACAATCAGACGAGACTTTGCTGAATCTATTGATGCCAATGCGGTGCATGGTTCAGATAGCCCAGAAAATGCTCAAATTGAAATTGCTTATTTTTTCGCGCAAACAGAAATCTATTCACGTTAATTAAGTTTTAAGTATTAATTAAATTTATTATGAGCACTATTAATTTATTGGATTACAACTTAAATGAATTGTCAGATTGTTTGGTCTCTTGGGCTGAAAAGCCCTTTAGAGCCAAACAGTTGATGCGTTGGATTCATAAAAATAATGTTGCTGACTTTAATGAAATGACAGATATTGCGAAATCTTTTAGAGAGGATTTGAAGAGCAAGGCTGTTATTGAAGTGCCCAACATGCTGATGGAAAAAAAGTCATCAGATGGAACAATTAAGTGGTTATTGGGTGTAGATAGTGCTAATGCGATAGAAAGTGTTTATATTCCTGAAAGAGACAGGGCTACACTTTGTGTTTCTTCACAAATTGGTTGTGCTTTAGACTGTGCTTTTTGTTCTACGGGCAAACAAGGCTTTAATAGAAACCTATCTACTGCAGAAATTATTGGTCAGTTATGGTGGGCAAATCACCGTGTTACAGAGGACAAAGAAAATAATACTCGAACTGTTTCAAATGTAGTAATGATGGGAATGGGAGAGCCTTTAGCTAATTTTAAAAATGTAGTTTCAGCTTTGCAAATTATGTTGGATGATCACGCATATGGCTTATCGAGAAGGAGAGTAACAGTTTCTACGTCTGGTTTATTGCCGCAGATCGAGCGATTGGCAAAAGAGTGTCCAGTATCTTTGGCTGTTTCACTACATGCTTCTAACAATGAAGTGAGAGATAAAATTGTTCCTATTAATAAAAAATATCCATTACAAGATTTAATGAAAACTTGCTATCAGTATTTAGAATATGCGCCGAGAGATTTTATTACTTTTGAGTATATCATGTTAGATGGAATCAATGATCAGGAAAAACATGCCTATGAACTCATTAAGCTAGTTAAAGACATACCATGTAAATTTAATTTAATTCCTTTTAATCCATTTCCGAATTCAGGATTTAATCGATCTAGTCGTGAAAATATTCGAATTTTTAGAGAGATTTTGCAAGATAAAGGTTTTGTTACAACAGTTCGTAAAGTTCGTGGGGATGATATTGATGCTGCATGTGGACAGTTGGCAGGAAAAGTAAAAGATAAAACATCAAGAAGTAAACAATGGGAAATTAAAAGAGTAGAGGGTTTATAATGAAGAAGTCGCAATTGCTTATTTTTATGGAATTGATTTTTTTTGTTGTTAGTTGTGCTGCACCAGGTGAAAAAATTAGTCCTGCCGAGCGGAAAAAAAACTTTGCTGCCTTAAAGACTCAATTGGCGGTTGAATTTGTGAATGTAAAAGATTATCGTAATGCTGTGACCGCTATTAATGAAGCGATTGATGCCTATCCCTCTTACTCTTATGCTTGGATGGTTAAAGGGATTGTTCATCAATACATGAAGGATTATCCTGTAGCTGAAAGTGCTTATTTAAAGGCATTGTCAATAGACCCAGTTAATGCTGAAATCAATAATAACTATGGTTGGTTTATATGTAATGATTTGAATGATCCTAATCGGTCATTTGCTTATTTTGATAAGGCGTTGATGGATTTAACTTATCCAACACCAGAATTGGCTTATATGAATAAAGGGATTTGTTTGGGTAAAGCAGGTCAATATTCAGAGGCAGAGGTATATCTTAATAAATCTGTTATGTCTAATCCTAGTTTTCCTTACTCTACACTTGAGTTAAGTCGTTTAAAATATAGACAGGGAAATTATTTACAAGCAAAACAATATTTTGATGCATATAAAAATTCTGTATCTACGTTACGCCCACAAGATTTAGAACTTGGTTACAATATTGCAAGTCATCTAGGAAATATTCAAGAGCAAAATAGATATCTCAATGAATTACGTACTAAATATCCTTATGCAGAAGAAACATTGAAATTATCGCGTTAATCTCAGGAGTTATAAGCTATATGCGACGTAAAACTTTACAAGTAAATGTAGATTCGGTAATCATTGGTTCAGAATATCCGATTGTTATTCAGTCTATGACTAATACAGATACAGCGGATTCAAAATCGACAGTTAAGCAGATTATGCAGTTAGCAGATGCTGGATCAGAGTTAGTGCGCATTACTGTTAACTCGGCGGATGCTGCCAGCCAAGTAGCTAATATTAGAGAGCAATTAGATGCTAAAGGGTATAAAGTACCTTTGATAGGGGATTTCCATTTTAATGGAGAACGTTTACTCAAAGATTTTCCTGAATGTGCTATTGCTTTAGCTAAGTATAGAATCAATCCTGGGAATGTTGGTAAAGGGGCAAAAGGAGATCAAAAATTTGCCTTTATGATTGAAAAAGCAATCGAACATAAAAAAGCGGTTAGAATTGGTGTGAATTGGGGAAGTTTAGATCAACAATTAGCCACTCGATTGATTGATGAGAATAATGCTTTGGCAACACCTCTAAGTAATGAAAAGGTTATTCAAAAAGCTTTAGTGATGTCAGCTTTACAGTCGGCTCAGAAGGCGATTGATATCGGCTTACCTAAAGATAAAATTGTTCTATCTTGTAAAGTAAGTAATGTTCAAGAGTTGATAACTGTTTACCAAGACTTAGCCAGTCGTTGTGATTTTCCATTACATTTAGGCTTAACAGAGGCAGGGATGGGGAGTAAGGGGATTGTTGCATCCAGTGCTGCATTAGCAATCTTACTACAACAAGGTATTGGAGATACAATTCGAATTTCTTTAACGCCCCAACCGAATGAATCCAGAACGCATGAAGTGATTGTAGCTCAAGAATTATTACAATCAATGGGTTTAAGAAGTTTTATGCCTTTGGTGACGGCTTGTCCAGGTTGCGGAAGAACTACCAGTACTTTTTTCCAAAAAATGGCTATGGAAATTCAAGATTATTTGAGAAATCAGATGCCAAACTGGAGGCTCCACTATCCAGGTGTAGAGGATATGAAAGTGGCAGTAATGGGATGTGTCGTAAATGGACCAGGAGAAAGCAAAATGGCGAATATAGGCATTAGTTTGCCTGGTACTGGTGAAACCCCAGTAGCTCCTGTGTATGTAGATGGGGAAAAGACAGTAACATTAAAAGGCGATAAAATGGTGGCAGATTTTATTGATATAGTAGAAGAATATGTGCAATCACACTATGCTAATAATATTGATAATAAAAAAACGAATAAAAAAGTATTTGATATAAAAGCAGAGTCATGAATAAATATAAATTACTAACTGGTATGCAAGATTTTTTACCAGAAGAAACCAAAAATTGGCAATATATAGAAAATATATTTTACGATTGGATTAACTCGTATGCCTATGAATCCATCAGAACACCAATTTTAGAGGCTACGCGTTTGTTTGTGCGTTCTGTTGGCGAAGAGACTGATGTAGTAGGCAAGGAAATGTATACTTTTCAGGATGTTTCAGAAGAAGAAGTTTCTCTTCGTCCAGAAGGGACGGTATCTACTCTTAGAGCTGTCGTTGAGCATAGTTATTTGTATTCAGGACCTAAAAAATTATGGTATTACGGGCCAATGTTTAGAAGGGAACGACCACAAAAAGGAAGGTATCGTCAGTTCCACCAGTTTGGGGTAGAAGCATTGGGTTTTTCTGGACCTGATATTGATGCTGAGATTATTTTAATGTGTTTTGATTTATGGAAACGTTTGGGCTTAAGCAATGATGTCCAATTAGAGATTAATACATTGGGTAATTATGAAGAACGCCAAAATTATAAACAGCATTTAGTGAAATATTTGCAAAAAAATAAAAAATTATTGGATGAAGACAGTTTGCGTCGTTTGAACACCAATCCACTAAGAATTTTAGATACTAAAAATCCAGAATTACAAGAGATATGTAACCAAGCACCTCGGTTAATAGATTTTCTTGGAGAGGAATCAAAATCATTTTATGAAACCTTAAAAATGATGTTGGACGCACTAGAGATACCATTTTATGAAAATTATCGCTTAGTGAGAGGATTGGATTATTATAATCACACTGTATTTGAATGGACAACTAAGCAATTAGGTAGTCAAGGCACTGTCTGTGCTGGCGGTCGTTATAATGGATTAATTCGAGAACTGGGTGGAAACGATGCAGACGGTGTTGGTTTTGCTATAGGCATGGAACGAATTATCTTGTTAATGAAAACATTAGGTTGTTTAGAGTTTTCAAATAATATAGATTTTTATGTCATTTCTCAAAGTGAAAAATGCCTTATCGAAGCAATGAAATATGCTACAATTCTAAGGTCTCATCACTATTCTGTTTACACTCATTTTGGTGGGCAGAAGATAGGTACACAATTTAAAAAAGCAAATGCTTCAGGTGCTAAATATGCAATGGTGATTGGTGAGTCGGAGTTGGAGAACAATACAATTACTTTTAAAGATTTAAGAGAAGAAAAAGGTCAGGAAACAATCAAGTCGGAAGACATGTTGTGTTTTTTAGAAAAATGGATGAATTAAATTATGGCATTGGATTTACAACAACAAGAAGAAATGGAAGAAGTTAAACGAGTTTGGCACAGCTGGTTAAAATGGGTTGTGTTATTTTTGGTTGTGCTTGCTTGTTTATATTTAGGACATAAAGCGTGGCGTGATTATCAAAAGAATAAGAACGAAGAAGCAACCGATTTATTGGTTCAGTTTCAAAGTCTTATGGAGCAGAGCCAACAAGCGGAAGCTATGGGAGTTTTAAAAACATTGCAAGAGGATTATGCCAACACAATGCCGGCAACTATTGCAACTTCTGCCATAGGCACGCTTTCTTTTTATAGTAATCAGTTTGAGGATGCATCTCGTCATTTTCAATGGATATATGACCATCAAAAAGATAAATTTGTAAAGGCCATGACAATTACAGATTTAGCTAAAATAAAAATGCAACAAAAGAAATTTGACGAGGCATTGGCTTTATTAGATGAAAAAACAGAAGCAGATTTGCAATTCCTATTTGAAGATTTAAAAGGGGATATCTATATGGCCAAAGGGGAAGAAGCAACAGCTCAAAAAGCTTATGATAAAGCTATTTCTTTATTACCAGAACCAAATGAAGTAATTACCGAAGAAGATATTGCTCAAGTTCGTACTCAAATCGAAGCAAAGAAAATAATCCAGATACCTAAAATTTAAATGAAACCAACTATTGCTCTGGTAGGTCGACCTAATGTTGGAAAATCTACTTTATTTAATCGGTTAACAAGAAGTAAGGATGCTTTAGTAGCAGACGAACCTGGTTTGACTCGAGACCGCCACTATGGACATGGCAGAGTGGGGGATAAACCTTATATTGTGGTTGATACAGGAGGATTTGAGCCCATTGTTGATACGGGAATATTACATGAAATGGCGAAACAAACCATCCAAGCCATCGATGAATCTGATGTTGTTTTATTTTTGGTAGATGCTCGTACCGGTTTGACTGCACAAGATGAAACAATTGCGCAATTTTTACGGCAAAAAAACAGACCTGTGTATTTAGTGATTAATAAGGCAGAGGGATTTGATTTAGCCATTGTTAAAAGTGAATTTTATGAATTGGGGATAGGAGAACCTAGCGTTATTTCAGCCAGTCATGGAGATGGTGTTAAGGACTTAATCGATGATGTACTGGAACCATTTTCTGATGAACCAGATGATGATTTTAGTCATAACCCAAGATTTGCTGTTATTGGTCGTCCCAACGTAGGAAAATCAACCTTAGTGAATGCAATTCTGGGCGAAGACAGAGTGATTGCCTTTGATAAGGCAGGAACAACTAGAGATTCTATATTTATAGACTTTGAGAAAAATGGACAGGCCTATACGGTAATTGATACCGCAGGCGTGAGAAAAAATGGTAAGGTTAACGAAACAATTGAGAAGTTTTCGGTAATTAAAGCTCTGAAAGCAATTGAGGAAAGTAATGTTGTGGTTTTGGTCTTGGATGCTAATCAAGATATAGCAGATCAAGATGCAACTTTAGCGGGATTTGCAGCTGAGTCAGGCAAAGCTTGTGTTATTGTGGTTAATAAATGGGATTTATTGGACAGGTATGAAAGAGAAGAGGTAAAAAAGGATTTAGCCAGGAAACTATATTTTTTAGATTATGCACCTGTGCACTATATTTCAGCCTTAAAGGGAGGAAAGGTTGATTTGATTTTAAGATCTGTTTTAACAGGATATCATTCAGCATTTGCTAAGTTGTCTACACCTAGAATTATTCGGGTATTGCAAGCTTCTATTGAAAAGCAAGCACCTCCTCAGCTATCAGGCTTTCGACCGAAAATGCGTTATGCTCATCAAGGGGGCAGCAATCCGCCTGTTATTGTGATTCATGGGAACTCTTTGGATAAGGTACCAGATAGTTATACTCGTTATTTGGTAAGAAATTTTACCAAAGCCTTTCAACTAAAAGGGACGCCATTAAAAATAAAATATATTTCTAGTGAGAATCCTTTTCATGATAAAGATGCACCAAGAGTATCCAAGCCTTTACGGCGTGTTGCAATGAGTAATCGTATCGCAAAACAAGAAGAAAAAAAACTCTCAAGAAAGAAGAAAAGGAAAGTTTCAATTAAAAAAAGATAAGTAAATATAAAAAAAGTATATGCTGATAGATTGATATAACATTAAATTATGGTAGTATAGCTAAAAAATATTAATAATAATAACATTAGTGGGGTGATTTCATGGTAAACAAAGGACAGTTATTACAAGATCCTTTTTTAAATGCATTAAGAAGAGAGCATGTACCCGTTTCAATTTATTTGATTAACGGGATTAAGTTACAGGGGCAAGTAGAGTCTTTTGATCAGTATGTAGTTTTATTGAGAAATTCAACTGTTACACAGATGGTTTATAAGCATGCGATTTCTACTATCGTACCAGCAAGAGCGGTTAGTATTACCTTACAAGATCCCAATGGCTCGGAAACAACAACGACAATTAGTAATTCTGAAAGTGCAGAGAGTTGATATAAGTCTTGATTGTTCTAGTTGGTTGTAGTGATTTTCAGATATTAATTAGTTTATTTTTACCATCTAGATTTTAAATCTGATCCAATTCTGGTTATTTTGAAAAGAGGATTGGGGTTGCCTTATGTGAACTGTTCTTATTGAGTTATCCATATTGAGTGTGGGGCTGGGTTTTTGTCTGGGAAATCTGAACAAAAATGCAGACCACGGCTTTCTTTTCGCATCAAGGCACTTAAAACTAAGATTAAAGAAACGGTGAGTTGTCGATTTAACTTTAGATCGTTTTGATTTAATTTGTTTTTGTTTTGATGTAGGTGGGACCTTACGTCTTGTAAAATTTCTATTCCCTGTTCTAGTAGGGCCTTTGTTCGAGATATTCCACATGTTTGTGCGAGGATATCTTTGATTAAATTACTGTTAATAGAATTTATACTAGTATAATCTTTTTTATTTATTAGGCTGTAATTTTTTAGTAAAGAGTAGTTCATATGTGGAATATTGTTTTGATATTGGAAATTTTGGTGATATCGTATATTTTGAGCAATAGCTTGTCCCATCACAATACATTCTAATAGGGAGTTAGATGCTAGACGATTAGCACCGTGTAATCCAGTTGATGCTACTTCACCAACTGCATATAAATTTTTAATATGGGTTTGTCCATTAAGATCAGTTACAATACCACCGCATGAATAATGTAGCGCAGGTGCAATTGGGATCATTTCTTGTGTAATATCTAACCCATACTCTAAACAAGTTTCATAAATGGTTGGAAAATGATGTTCTATTTTTTCTTTTTTGAAATGTGTTATGTCTAAATACACAAAATCATCATTGCTTCGTTGGATTTCTTTATTTATAGCTCTGGCGACAATATCTCTTGGCGCCAATTCCATTCTCTCATCATAGTCTTGCATGAATTGACTACCATCTCGTCTTTTTAATAAACCTCCTTCACCTCGTACAGCTTCAGAAATTAGGAAATTAGGTGCATTTTTTAATTTTAAAACTGTTGGATGAAATTGAGTTTGTTCTAGGTTTTCAATAGGACATCCTAGTTGAAAAGCCAAGGCAATACCATCTCCTGTGGCAATAACTGGATTAGTAGTATGCGGATATAGATTTCCTAAACCACCTGTCGCAATTACCAAATGTTCAGCAGAAAAATACACTTTTTCTTGAATGTCTTGATTAACAATAGCTGTTGCAATAAATTTATTATCTTGGTGCTGAGTATCAATCATATCATGATGAGAATAAGTAGAGATATTAGGAAAATTCATTAATTGTCTGAGTAAGCCTTGCATTATATGTTGACCAGAAATATCTTTGTAATGAATAACTCGCCGTCGAGAATGTCCTCCTTCTTTGGTTTGATGAAAATGGTAGATATTGTTTGACCTTATCTCCTTATCAAAAGAAACCCCTTGACTAACTAACCATTCTATTGCTTGTGGTGCTTGCGAAATAATAAGTTCAACCGCATATCGATTACATAAACCAGCACCAGCAGTAATCGTGTCTTCAACATGAGCTTGGATAGAATCTTCAAAATCAATAGCGGCCGCAATACCCCCTTGTGCTTTATTGCTCGCTGATAGGTTAAAATCATCTTTTGTGACTAAAGCAATTTTAAAATGTTTGGGTAAATTAAGAGCAACACTCAGTGCCCCTAACCCTGAGCCAATAATAACTACATCAAAGCTTAAAGTTGTTTTCATAGGTATTTTTCTGCAAAATTTAGCATTCTTTCAATTGGTGTAATCGCTTTTTGAATAATTTCTGTCTTAACATGTATTTCGTTAATTTCTTGATTTAAACAATCATGTAAATTTTTTAAATGATTCATACCCATCCAGGGACAAAAGGCACAACTTTTACAGGTGGCACCATTACCAGAAGTGGGAGCAGCTATGAAAGTTTTATCAGGAGCATATTCTTTCATTTTATGTAAAATACCTAAATCAGTCTCAACAATGAATTCAGATGCTTTAAGTTCCTTTGCAGCTTTGACCAATTGTGTTGTAGAGCCGATAACATAAGCTTGACTGATAACTTCAGCAGGAGATTCAGGATGGACGAGTACTTTGGCATGAGGATATTGTTGTTTCATCTCTTTTAACTCAAGACCTTTAAATTCATTATGCACCAAACAAGACCCTTTCCAGATGAGCATATCTGCCTGTGTCTTGTTTTGTATATATTCACCTAAATGCCTATCAGGTGCCCATAAAATTTGTTCGCCTCGTTCTTTTAAATATTGGGTGATTTTAAGAGCAATGGAAGAGGTGACCATCCAATCTGCTTGTGCTTTAACTTCTGCACTAGTATTGGCATAAACAACAATTGTTCTGTCAGAGTGTTGCTGACAGAAACGTTGAAATTCATCTGCAGGGCAACCTAAATCTAAACTACATTCTGCCTCTAAATCAGGCATTAATATTTTCTTTTCTGGACTTAAAATTTTTGCAGTTTCTCACATAAATTTAACGCCTGATACAACCAATATTTGTGCAGAATGTTTATGTCCAAATTTAGCCATTTCTAAAGAATCACCTACTATTCCACCTGTCTCTTCAGCTAATTCTTGAATGTCTGAATCAACATAGTAATGGGCAATTAAAACCGCTTTTTTTTCTTTCAATAATTTTTTGATTTCTTGCTGATAGTATTCTTTTTCATTTTGACTTAATTCAGGTTTAACTTTTGCCCAAGCAGAATTAATGAGACAAGCATTATGTTCTAATTCATTATGAATATTGGGATGATCATAGTTATAAAATTTTTTATCCATAACTTAACTCTCTAGTATAAAGAACTTGATTAATTATACTCTTTTTGAGTATAATTATGCGAATATTTTATCAAATAAAATAGAAGAGCGCATTATATTCTTTAAAATAACGATAAAATTTTGATAAAATAAAAAGATAATAATTTGAATTAAAAGGAAATAAATCAATAATGTCCCAATATTTAAATTCAAGTGTTGAAATTGTTGCTGTCTTAATTTCAGCTGCCAATGGAGAAGCAAAGGTTTTAACTTTAAATCAAGGGGAGGAGTTACCACATGGGCCTCTAGATATAGACAATCCATCGTTACAAAAATCAGTAAGACAATGGGTTTATCGCCAAACAAATCATCCGTTAGGTTATGTAGAGCAACTATATACTTTTATTGACAAAAATTATTATCATTTATTAGTAGGTTATTTAGGCTTAGTTAAAGAGCAAGAAAAGGAAACTTTGCAAGCAGCCAGTTGGATCAACTGGTATGTTTATTTTCCCTGGGAGGATCACCGAATTCAAAGACCTGAATGGATTAATCAGAAACTTGTTCCTTTGCTTGAAAAGTGGCTAACAAAAGCAAAAAATGAATATGAACTACAACAAAGACAACATCGTATTAATTTATGCTGGGGAATTAATGGCTACGAATGGAATGAAGAATATGTATTACAACGATATGAATTATTATACGAAGCAAATTTAGTCCCGGAATCTCCTTATTATCAAGAAATGTTGTCAATAAAATATACAGGTAAAAGAATGATGCATGACTATCGACGTATATTGGCTACAGCTGTAGCAAGACTAAGAGCAAAAATTAAATATCGACCAGTTGTTTTTGAGTTAATGCCAGAAACGTTTACTTTATTAAGCTTACAAGAATGTGTGGAAGCCTTATCTGGTATTTCCCTACACAAACAAAATTTTAGAAGATTGATTAATAAACAGAATCTGATAGAACCTATGCAAGGGGAAATGTTGCAAGTTAATCGAGGTCGTCCGGCACAATTATTTAAATTTAAAGAAAATATTTTGCTCGAACGAGAAATAATGGGTAGTAAACTACCCCAGTTACCTAATAAATAAAGGAAAATTAATATGGAAGAATTAATGCCATTACCAAGAGTTATTCTACAGCCTATGGTAGAAAATGCTTTATTAGAAGATTTAGGTGAACGAGGAGATATTACGAGTCTGGCACTAATTGATTCTGATGTTTTAACAGAATTAAATATCATAGCTAGAGAAGCTGGTGTGATTTGTGGATTAGAATTAATGTATCTGGCTTTTAAACTAATTGATAAAAATATTGAAATTAATTACTTAGTCAATGATGGCGATAGGGTTGAGGCCAAAACTATTATTGCAACAGTTTCTGGTAGAGCACAAGCTCTGTTAACCGCAGAAAGAACTGCTTTGAATTTCTTAACCTTGTTAAGCGGTATTGCAACTCAGACACGATCTATTGTGGATGAAATACAAGATTTCCCCGCACAGATTACTTGTACTCGTAAAACAATTCCTAATTTAAGAGCAATTCAAAAATACGCAGTACGTTGTGGGGGAGCAATTAATCATCGCATGAATTTAAGTGATGCTATATTGATTAAAGATAATCATATAGCTATTGTAGGAGGGATTTCCGAAGCAATTAGAAGAGCTAAACTGATTGCTGGTCATAATATTCCAATTGAAGTTGAAATTGATAATCTTAATCAGTTAGAAAAAGCTTTATTTGAAGGAATTCAGTTGGTTTTATTAGATAATATGGATTATCCTACTATGAAACAAGCGGTTAAAATGTGTCAGGGAAAAGCAAGAACAGAAGCTTCTGGTGGTATTACTTTAAAAACGGTTAAGGATGTTGCAAGAACAGGTGTTGATTTTATTGCTATAGGTGCGCTAACCCACAGTTTTAAAAGCTTAGATATAGGCCTTGACTATTTGTCTGATGAAAGCAATGACAAAACATCCGCAGTCAGTCATTGGTTTAAATTCTTTAAAAAATAATTAGTCTTCATCTTTTTTCTTTTTAGCTCTAGGATGCGTATGATCATATACATTAGCCAAATGATCAAAATCTAACTTGGTGTATATTTGAGTCGTAGAGAGCTGGCTATGACCTAATAGCTCTTGTACAGCTCTGATGTTTTGAGAATTTTGTAGTAACTGAGTGGCAAAACTGTGTCTTAACATATGAGGGCTAAGATGTTGCATGGCTTGATGCCGAATAGCCCACTCATTGAGATTTTGTTGAATTCTTCGATTGGTAATACGGTTACCCAAACGGGAGATAAAAAGAGCATCTTGATTTTCAATTTCAGGTCTTAGTTTTAAATAACTTTTTACGGCATCAATAGATTTATCGGTGAGAGGAATTTGTCTAGTTTTTGCCCCTTTTCCTTTTACTGTAACCCACCCAGAATCAAGCTCTATGTCTTTTAAATTTAAAGATTCTACTTCGGAAACCCTAAGTCCAGACCCGTACATTAATTCAAACATCGCTTGTTCTCTTTTAGTCAGAAAAGGATCTCTATTATCATCAATATTATTGTCATCGAATAAATGATTTAAATCTTCTGCATTAATGGCTTTAGGTAAGCGTGCCGGAATTTTAGGAACTTTTATGCCTGTTAAAAAATCTTTATCTGTTAGATTATTTTCAATTAAATAGCGATTATATTTTCGCCACACACTTACTTTTCGTGAAATCGTGCTGGGATGTCTATTTTGAAAAGATAAGCGTTTCAATGCCCAAGTAAAATTAGATTTATCAATTTCTTCCCCTAAACTTGATTTTTGCGCCAAATCAATAAAATCAAAAAGTTCAACTAAGTCTCTACGGTATGCATTCTGGGTATGTATTGACATGCCATTAAATTTTAGTTCTTGCAGAAAATTTTCTAAGGGTTCTTTAAATTGATTAATATTCATTATTTCTTTTATCCTCAATTTTTTTCAGAAATTCATTCGGTATTGCCTGAACTTGTTGAGTTAAATAATTAAAAAATACAATTCCATTTTTGATCAAAGCCACATCTTTACCATTTTGATGTTCTATTTTGGTAAGTAGTTCAAAACCTGATGATGTCAAAGAATTTTCATCAATGTATAAGATAAGTGTTAGCAACTCACCATGAAAAGCTTGTGATACGTAACGAATTTCTGCATCTGCAAGAATGAGTCCATATCCTTCAATATTTCCCTCATTATAATTAAGTGATTTTAGAAAGCGAATTCTGGCTTCATGTGCTAATCTTAAAACAGCATCATTAGATAAATGGTTGCCATAATTAATGTCTCCAATCATAACAGGAATTTGGGTACGAAATACATATTGTGCAGGTAGGGATATCTTAACTCTAGACATATACTTCCTCTGTGTAAAAAAATAAACTATCAGTATTTATCAGTATTATAGATTAGAGAATATGGCATCAACAAATAGTTTTGCAACATCGTAATCTTTTTGCTGCATTATTTCTTGAAATCCAGTAGGACTAGTCACATTTACTTCAGTTAAATAATCACCAATTACATCTAGCCCTGCCAATAAAATACCATCTTTTTTTAACTGCGGTGCAAGTGTATTGGCGATATCCAGTTCTCTTGGTGTAAGAGGCATTGCCACGCCTTTACCACCTGCCGCTAAATTAGCTCTTGTTTCACCTGATTTCGGAATACGTGCTAAGGCATAATCAATTGGTTTTCCATCAATAATCAGAATTCTTTTGTCTCCTTTAACAACTTCTGGAATATAACGTTGAGCCATAATTGTTCTGGTATTATATTTCATCAAAGATTCTAAAATACTTTGATTATTATAACCATCTTTGGTAAGCCGATAAATTTCCATTCCACCCATGCCATCTAATGGCTTAACGATAATATCTTGATGCTCTTCTAAAAAGTGTTCTACATCGCTTGCTTGATTTGTAACGATAGTAGTTACGACAAATTTTGAGAAATTTAAAATCGCTAATTTTTCATTGTAATCCCGCATGGCTTGACCACTATTAAATACTTTCGCACCTTGTTGCTCAGCTAGACTCAACAGTTGTGTACTGTATAAGTATTGTAAATCAAAAGGAGGGTCCGTTCTCATAATCACAGCATCAAAATCATATAGGGGAAATGTAGTCACTTCACAAAGCCGAAACCAGTGATTGGCATCATTATCTATAAATTCAAATTGAGTAGTGTTGGCAATGACTTGATTATTCTTAATAGATAATTCGGAACTTAGACAATGAAATAGGGTGATATCTCTTTTAGCGAACTCTCGAATCATTGCAAAAGTTGTATCTTTATAGGTTTTAAAAGATTCAAGGGGGTCAGCAATTATCAAAATTTTCATGGGTAACCTTTATTTTAATATACGAATACCGACGGCACTTTTTATCTCTTGTAACAATGGAGCTGTTACTTTACGTGCTTTTTGAGCGCCATATTGCAAAATTTCTTCAATTTCATTTGGGTACGCAATTAAATACTCATATTTTTCACGCATGGGTGCTAATACATCATTTAATTTCTGAAATAAAACTTGTTTAGCCTCTCCCCAGGCAATACCATCTTTTAATGCGTTTTCAAATGCCTTCCTTTCGTCCTCTGTCGCGAATGCGGCATAGATTTCATATAGACTAGAATCATCTGTTGCCTTAGGTTCACCAGGTTCGAGACTATTGGTTACAATTTTCATGATAATTTTGCGTAATTTTTTTTCATTTTCAAATAGAGGAATGGTATTACCATAACTTTTAGACATTTTTCGACCATCTAGACCTGAAAGTAATGGTGTATCCTCATCAATTAAGACTTCAGGTAAATTAAAGATTGGTTGATAACGATGATTAAAGCGAGCAGCAATATCTCGAGCCATTTCTAAATGTTGAATTTGATCTTTACCGACAGGCACTAAATTAGCGTTAAAGGCTAAAATATCAGCAGCCATCAAAACGGGATAACAATATAAGCCCATTTCAATGCCGTGATCCACATCATTAATACCCTTATCTAAATTTTCTTGTACTGCCGCTTTATAAGCATGTGCTCTATTCATTAGGCCTTTAGCACAACAAGTAGTTAAAATCCAGTTGAGTTCAGGAACTTCGATAATATCGGATTGACGATAAAAAGTTACTTTTTCATAATCAAGACCAGCAGCTAACCAAGTAGCGGCAACGGAAAGAATAGATTGGTGAATGAGTTCAGGATCTTTACACTTAATTAGGCCATGATAATTCGCTAAAAAGAAAAAGGAGTCCACTTCTGAATTTTGACTGGCTAAAATAGCAGGGCGTATGGCACCAACATAATTACCCAAATGTGGTGTACCAGTAGTAGTCACTCCTGTAAGGATTCTTTGTTTCATGAGTTATTCCGTTTTTAAACAACTGTACGATTTTATCATGAGTTCTTAGATAAAGGGTGCTCTCATGAGTTTAGATCATAAAATATATTAGTTATAGTCGAAATTTAGACAGAAAAATTAAAGTATTAAATTTAAGAATAAGCATTTATTCAATTCTTTCTCCATGCAAACTAATATCTAGACCTTGGCGTTCATCATCACGCATCACACGAATACCAATGGTTTTACTTAGTACCAACAAAATAAGATAGCTAATCACAGCACTATATAACACCGTGATTAAAACACCGACTATTTGTGCCCCGATACTTGCCGTCGCACCACTAATATCCTGGGAGTAAAAAACACCTGTTAAAATAGCACCGATAATACCACCCACTCCATGTATGCCAAAAGCATCTAAAGTATCATCGTATTTGAAAATATGCTTAATTTTAGTAACCATAAAGTAACAAGGAATTGCGGTTAAAATCCCTATTAATATAGCCCCTTGTGCATTTACAAAACCAGTAGCGGGAGTGATTCCTACCAACCCAGCCACAATACCAGAAGCCATACCTAAAGCTGATGGTTTTTGTCTAAATATTCTTTCCATAGAAATCCAGGTCAAACCTCCCACTGCAGCGGCTACTTGAGTAGTTAGCAAGGCCATGCCCGCTCTACCATCAGCACTCACCGCAGAACCTGCATTAAAACCAAACCAACCAAACCATAAAATAGCTGTTCCCATTAAGGCTAAAGAAAGATTAGCAGGGGCCATCCCTTCTTTACCATAGCCAAGTCTTTTACCAATCACAATAGCAGCGATTAAGCCTGCTACTCCAGCATTAATATGCACCACGGTTCCTCCGGCATAATCCAAAACACCATGTTTGGCCAACCATCCACCTGACTCCCATACCCAATGGGCTGTTGGAACATAAACCAGTAATACCCAAATACCGATAAACCATAATAAGGCAGAAAATTTCATTCTCTCTGCAAAAGCGCCTGTGATAATAGCACTGCTTATAATAGCAAAAGCCATTTGAAATACGATAAATACAGATTCAGGAATCGTTCCAGCATTGGGGTGTACCGTTAATTCTTTTAAATCTGTCCATACATTAACACCCGATAAAAACAGTCTATCTAATCCTCCAATAAAACCATTTCCAGGTGTAAAGGCAAGGCTATAACCAATAATCACCCATAATAGGCTAACTAAAGCCGCGGTTGCAAAACTTTGCACCATAGTCGCCAAGATATTTTTTTTGCGCACCATGCCTGCATAAAATAAAGCAATACCAGGTACCGTCATAAATATGACCAATATAGCCGAAATTAAAATCCATGCAGTGTCGCCAGAATCAATGGAAGAAAATGGTTGCTTCCAAGATAATTCATTGGCATAAGTAAAAAATGATTGGGTTGATAACAGAACAATTAAACCAATTTTATTGAATCTCATAATACAATCCCTTTTGAATATTAATAGAATAGGGTATTGTTACTTTCTAATATCCTAATACTATTTCAGTGTATTATAAGAAAAATAAAAAATTCAATACTTTTCTTAAAAAATTGGACGATAAAATTAAAGATACTTTTTTTTCAATAAGTTAAATAGTATTATTTTTGACGCAAAATTAATTTAATGTCTTCTCCTAAATACTCAGAAGAAGCAATATGCCAGCGTTTTGCTTGATTTAAATCGGTTAACTCATCAAAAATAAAAGCGTCTTTTGCTTTATCTCCTAGAATAATAGGTGCTTGATAAAGATGAATTTCATCTACTAAATTTTCTTGAATAAATGTACCGGCCAAAGTAGCACCACATTCAAGATATAATTCGCCAATTTCTAATTGAGCAAGAACATGCATTAAATAAGATAAATCAATACGATTATTTTTTTCTTTTGTTTGAATAACTTTGATATGAGAATATTGAGAAAGGATATCTAACTTAGAACTTTTTTGATTCAGAGTAATAATCCAAGTGGGGCTATTGGAGTCAATAACAACATTCGAATTTAATGGAATATTTAATTGTGAATCCAAAATAATTCTGACGGGTTGTCTTGGTGTATCAATAGACCTTACATTTAGGCGGGGATTATCTTTAATAACGGTCCCAATACCTGTTAAAATCGCACATGCCTGCGCTCTAGCTTCCTGTACATCACGCCGAGAATTTTCAGAGGTAATCCACTGGCTTTTTCCATTTTTGAGCGCTGTTTTCCCATCAATACTAACACCCATTTTTAGAATAGAATAGGGTATGCCACGCTCAATTCTAGAAAAGAAGCCTTTATTAATTTTCCTAGCTTGTTCTTCTAATAAGCCATATTTTGTTTTAATTCCAGCTTGTTTTAATAATACAAAACCTTTTCCAGAAACCAAAGGGTTAGGATCTAACATTGCTGCAATGACTGTTTTGACTTTCTTATCAATTAAGGCCAAAGCACAAGGAGGCGTGCTACCAAAATGACTACATGGTTCTAAAGTAACATAGACCGTTGCTTTAGATAAGTCTAAACCAGAAACTTGATTGAGTGCATTAATTTCAGCATGGGGTCCTCCTTTAATATAGTGATAACCCTCTGCTATAATTTGATTATCGCGGGAAATAACACAACCTACTCTTGGATTAGGAGAAGTGCTATAACGCCCTTGCCAAGCTAAGGACAGGGCGCGTTGCATGCACTTTTTATCAAATTCATCGAATTCACTAGAATTCATACTTATTGTTTAAGTGCTTTGACTGAAATATTCTTGACCGCTTCTTTTAAAAACTCAATAGACTGACTCGGGCTAATAGCACAAACACTGTATAGTGTCTTGCTGTTTTCTGTCAATATAACATCACAAGCATTATTTAAGTTATTTTTTGAGTCATGATAAGAATAGGCAGCATAATTAAATTGATTGTCCGCAGTCATTCCTTGTGTGTATTCAGCTTGAGGAAATGATTTCTTCACATTCTTTTCCAAGTCTGAGAAATAATCTTCTTTTGATTTTCCTAATGGTGCAACTTTAGCAACTGCAATAGAAGTATCTTTATCATCATTATAAAAATATTTCATTGTTTTAAATGACTTATATTGTTTATTATATTCTTCTAAAGCTTCTTTATCTAAGGTGCGATAGTTACCTTCAGCAGTAAAAACTACTTGTTGATTATTATCATTATCGTCAATTGTTAATTGAGAACTATTTTCAGCCGTCTGTGCTTGTTGAATATCCTGGTTAGAAATTGAACTCTCTGTATTATCTTTTTTACATGCAGTTATTGAGAGGGCAGTTAATCCCAACAAAATTAACATATGATTTTTTTTAAAATTCATTGATATTTCCTCTTTGAGTGTTTATAAATCTATATTCATTCTTAACAATCAACATTCAATAATTATCTAAGATGTTGAATAACTAATTTTACATCAGGTTTCAATTGTGTCCACTGAAAAAACGACTCCGCTGCCTGATACACTAACATACCGAGACCATTGCTGATTTTAGCGACACCATTATTTTTTGCCCAAGTTAAAAATGGAGTCTCTTCTTTTCCGTACATCATATCATAGACAAATTGACAAGAATTAAAAACTCTAGAATCAATAGCTAAAGTTTCTTTTTTTAAACTACTTGAAGTTGCATTGATAATAATATCATAAGATTTATTGTGGACTTCATCAAAAGTAATAAAATCAACACCAAATTCTTTGGCTAAAGATTCTGCTTTATTTGCTGTTCTATTGGTAACAGTAATAGAACTAGGATTTTCCAATAAAAGAGGGAAAATAACACCTCGGCTAGCAC
This sequence comes from Neisseriaceae bacterium PsAf, assembly GCA_017114885.1. Lineage (GTDB taxonomy): Bacteria > Pseudomonadota > Gammaproteobacteria > Burkholderiales > Neisseriaceae > QFNR01. The sequence goes on from WNLJ01000008.1 coordinate 121,902, forward strand.
CACCAGCACCGATAATCAAAATTTTCTTATTTTCTAAGACGATATGTTGAGACAACATATCGTTTACTAGACCAATACCATCCGTGTTATCACCGAGCCACTGATTTTGATTGAACATAATCAGGGTATTAACAGCTTTTGCTTTTTGTGCTCTTTCACTTAACTCAGAAGAAAGATTCAAGGCATCTTCTTTGAAAGGGACGGTAATATTAGCCCCATTACCGCCTCTTTGTTGAAATTCATTGACTGCTTTCGGTAAATCATTTTCAATCACTAATATTTTTTCATATACAATTTGTAAATTAAATTGCTCTGCAAACTTAGTGTGTATCTCAGGAGAGAGACTATGCTCAATAGGATTCCCAAAAACAGCTAATTGATATGCCAACATGATTAATATTACTCTCTACCAATCATTTTCAAAGGATCAACCCAATTATTAAATTCTTCTTCTGTTACAAATCCAGTTTGTAACGCAGATTCTTTTAAGGTTAGACCTTCTTTATGCGCTTTTTTAGCAATTTGCGCTGCTTTATCGTAGCCAATATGAGTATTTAGGGCGGTTACTAACATTAAAGACCTTCCCAACAGCTCATTAATTCTTGGATGATTGGGTTCAATACCAACTGCACAATTATCATTAAAACTAATCATTCCATCGGCCAGTAAACGGATACTTTGTAAAATATTGTAAGAAATAATTGGGCGATAAACATTTAATTCAAAATTACCAGAAGAACCACCAAAATTAATCGCAACATCATTACCAAAAACTTGTGCACAAAGCATAGTCATGGCCTCACACTGAGTAGGATTAACTTTACCAGGCATAATTGAAGAACCCGGTTCATTTTCAGGAATAGTAATTTCACCAAGACCTGAACGAGGACCACTTGCCAACCATCTAACATCATTAGCAATTTTCATTAAACTTGCTGCCAATGTTTTTAATGAACCATGTGCATTAACAAGGCCATCCGCAGAAGCCAATGATTCAAATTTATTAGGTGAAGTAACAAAAGAAAAACCAGTATAATTGGCAATTTCTTTCGCAACTTGTTCTGGATAACCTTTAGGAGTATTTAGTCCTGTACCAACAGCAGTACCACCTAAAGCAAGTTCGTACAAATGAGGCAATGCGTCTTGTACATGTTTTTCTCCATGCTCTAATTGAGCCACATAACCAGAAAATTCTTGGCCGAGAGTAAGCGGTGTTGCGTCTTGTAAATGTGTTCTACCTATTTTAACGATGTCACGAAAATCATCTGATTTTTTTTGTAGTGTATCACTTAATTTTTGAATAGCTGGTAACAGTTTATTTTGTATGGATAACACTGCTGAAATATGCATCGCAGTTGGAAAAACATCATTAGAAGATTGACTTTTATTGACATCGTCATTGGGGTGAATTAGACGATTTTCACCAATTTCCCCACCCATAATTTGACTCGCACGATTCGCCAATACCTCATTCATATTCATATTTGATTGAGTACCAGAGCCCGTCTGCCAAACGACTAAAGGAAATTCATCAGGAAACTTACCAGCTAAAACTTCATCAGCCGCTTGTACAATTGCTTTCATTTTATCTTCTGGTAGTAATCCTAAATTATGATTAACAATTGCTGAAGATCTTTTGACAATTGCCAATGCCTGAATGATTTCTACAGGTTGTTTCTCTCCTGATATTTTAAAATTTTGTAAAGAACGTTGTGTTTGAGCTCCCCACATGTGCTCTGCTGGCACTTCTATTGGGCCGAAAGTATCTTTTTCAATACGATGTGTCATTTTAATTTCCCTTAGTTACTAAATAGATTACTATTATAATCAAGATGATTTCTATTGGCTAATACAAATTACATTTGATACTAGTAACTAAAATCATTTCCTGTTATTATCGTCACTAAATATGAATTATTCTCAAAATAATAGTAAAATAACTACTTTGGGTACTTTCCTTTAATTCTGATATAAAATATAAAAATGAATACAATTTTATTAATTATTTTAATACTGGCTATCATTGTAGTGATTGCTTTAATCTTAATTCAAAAGAAATTAAGAAGAAGATTTGAATTGGATGTTTTATACATGTCTCGTTATGAAGGATTAGATCTTTCAGAAATGCCATATCAATCTAATAGAATGCGCACTTACAAACCTACTATTGAAGCAGTAAGAGATAAACAAAAAAAAGTTGACAATCATAATAAGTATCTTGCTTATTTAACTGGTTTAAAAGAACAGTATCAAGCCAAACAACAGAGAAAAAATAAAAAGAAAGTAGAAGAAAATTTAAACTATTCTTTATTTGATGAGAATGATTTAGATAATTCATCGTATGATGATCATAAAAATAATCATTTTACGGATTCTTTTGATGATGTTGACTTATACATTAAAGCAAGCGAACAAAAAGAAAGATTTTTAAGCCTTCCTGACAGCACAAATACTTTAAAAAATTTCAATCAGGAAAATATACATCATAGAGAAATAGGTCTCGATGACTCTATACAAGAATCTATTTTAAAAACTCCTAAAGAAGATTATGAAGTAATTACCATTAATGAGGTGGAAACTTTTAAAAGTAGCCGAACCCCATTAAAAGAAAAAAAACAGATCAATTCTCATGTTAAAAAAAATCAGTTACCTAAAAATAATGATTCATCAGAAGTTGTCATTCCTCATAATATTTCTCGAAAATCAATTACCGATGCAATTGAAGATTATTATGTTAAAAATGATGAAAATACCAATTTCTCGATAGATTATGACCCGAAAAAGAAATCCAAGCTACAGACTTCGGCTCCTACAGACATAATTAGCACAGATGAAATCAAAAATAATTTACTTAGACTGCGCAATATTCGCCGTAGAGATAATTCCACATCGAATAATGTTATAACACCTACGATTCAAGCTGAAGAAGTTTTTCAAAATTTAAAAGGGAGTGATTCTCCATTAACTAGGAGCAAGAAAGAACCAGAGGCACCATTAAGAACGATTATCCCTGAAAGTATTATTCCAGAAGAGGCTAAAATAAAAGGAAAGCATGGTTATGAAGTTAAATATAATCATCAACCACAAACACCAATCTCTACTAAGTTTACACCTTCGGATAACTCTGCTTCTACTGAATCTTCGACTGAATCTTCAATGTTATCTGCTACTGCAAACGCTGCATCTACGGTATCTTCGTATGGTCGTAAAAGACAAACTTACTTACAATCTGAAACACTAGGAGATAAGGAACCTGAAGAGTATAACAGAGATTCTAACGAAGAATATGACGATAATAGTGATGATAATAGCACTCAAACCCCAAATTTATCTGAACAATATTTTTCTCACTCTAATTCTATATCTCAGGAATCATATCAAGCACCACTTGATGGAAAAAATAATAATATACGGCTAAATGAAAATAGGGTAGAGAGTAGAACAGTTTCTACACCAACAATAACTGGTAATAGCGTAGATGGTCATTATCAACCTCCTAATTTAAGTTTATTGGAGCCTAAAGATATAAGTAACACTCACCAAGAGAGTAAAGAAAAAATCATTGCAAGAGGCCAGTTAATAGAAAATAAATTAGCTGAATTTAAGGTAAAAGTTAGTGTAACAGATGCTTACGCTGGTCCCGTTGTCACTCGCTATGACATTGAACCTGATACAGGTGTTAGAGGAAATCAGGTTATTAATTTAGAAAAAGATTTGGCAAGAGCTTTAGGTTGTACATCCATACGTATTGTTGACACAATACCAGGTAAAACATGTATGGGGTTAGAGCTTCCAAATTCAAAAAGAAAAGTAATTAGACTTTCCGAGATATTTGATACTGACGTTTTTTTACAAAGTAAATCTAAATTAACCTTGGCACTTGGTCAAGATATCACAGGAGCTCCTATTGTTACTGATTTAACGAAATCACCCCATTTATTAGTAGCTGGAACAACAGGCTCGGGTAAATCTGTAGGTATTAATGCCATGATTTTATCCATGCTGTTTAAAGCAACACCTGATGAAGTTAGATTAATCATGATTGATCCTAAAATGCTAGAGTTAAGTATATATGAGGGAATTCCTCATTTATTAGCACCTGTAGTAACAGATATGAAATTAGCACCTAATGCTTTAATATGGTGTGTGAACGAAATGGAAAAGCGTTATAAAATCATGAGTCAGCTTGGTGTTAGAAATATCGTCGGTTATAACCAGAAGGTTAAAATGGCACAACAAAATGGACAGCCTATAGCCAATCCATTTAGTTTAACACCTGATAATCCTGAGCTATTAAAACCTTTTCCTTATATTGTGGTTGTGGTTGATGAATTTGCTGATTTGATGATGACTACGGGAAAGAAAATTGAAGAATTGATTGCTCGATTAGCCCAAAAAGCAAGAGCAGCAGGGATTCATTTAATACTTGCAACACAACGTCCATCGGTGGATGTTATTACTGGTTTGATTAAAGCCAATATTCCTTCCAGAATTGCCTTTCAAGTTTCAAGTAAAGTTGATAGTCGTACTATTATCGATCAAATGGGGGCGGAAAATTTATTAGGTATGGGGGATATGTTATTTACTCGTGGCTCAGGTTATCCAACAAGGGTTCATGGTGCATTTGTTGCGGATGAAGAAGTGCATAGAGTAGTAGAATATCTCAAACAATTTGGAGAACCTGAATATGTTGAAGATATCTTAACAGCAGGTGTTGGAGAAGATGACTTATTCAGTAATAGTAATTCACAAAGAAGTAATGATGCAGAAGATGATCCAATGTATGATGAAGCTGTTAATGTTGTATTGACTAATCAAAAGGCAAGTATTTCATTTGTCCAGAGAAACTTAAGAATTGGCTATAATCGTGCAGCCCGTCTAATAGAACAAATGGAAGCCTCTGGAATTGTTTCTCCACCAGAGAATAATGGTAGCAGAACAATTTTAGTTAACAATACACCTTCAGATTAATTTTAACTACAGTTAAAGGATAACTATGTTTACTGGAATTGTTCAAGGAACTGGCACTATTGTTGATATTCAAACAGGAAAAGATAATAAGTCTCAAAAAAATTGGGTTAAATTACCCAAAGCGAGTATTAATGACTTGCAAATTGGCGCCTCGGTTTCTAATAATGGATGTTGCCTGACCATTACAGAAATAAAAGATGATATTGTTGCATTTAATTTAATTGAAGAAACATTAAAAAGGACCAATTTATCCTTTTTTAAAGTGGGAGATGAAATTAATATAGAACGTTCTATGAAAGTAGGCGATGAAATAGGCGGTCATGTTATGAGCGGGCATATAATGTGTACTTTAACGATTTCTAAAATTGAGAAAGATGCTGAAAACTGCTCTTTATTTTTCAATATACCCAAAGAAATTAAACCGTATATTTTTGAAAAAGGATTTGTTGGTTTGGATGGCTGTAGTTTAACTGTAGGTAAAATTGATAATAACGAATTTAGCGTGCATTTAATTCCAGAAACTTTAAATTTAACTATTTTTAAGCATAGACAAATTGGGGATAAAATTAATCTTGAGATTGATCCTCAGACACAAGCTATTGTGAATACAGTGGCACGTGTGATGCATGATCAATTTATCCTCCCACTATAAACTTTTTCACGGTAAAATTTATGAGTACGCCTAAAAATAAAATAAAAAATTCATCTAAAAAAAATAAAGCGAAAAAAATGGTTTTAAGAAAACCTAATAAGACCATACAGAATAAATCAGCTCGATTAAAGGAAGTAAGAATTCCAGAAGAAAGAATAGGACCTCAAAGATTGCAAAAAATATTAGCGGCTTCTGGTCTTGGCTCAAGAAGAGACATGGAAAATCTAATTGAAGCAGGCAAAGTTGAAGTCAATGGAAAAAAAGCAAAGTTAGGTGATAAAGTTACTTCATCTGATGAAGTTAAAGTTAATAATCATGCGGTTAAATTGATTTTCCCTAATCGCTTGCCAAGAATTATCTTGTATCATAAACAAGAAGGGGAAATTGTTTCAAGAGAGGATCCACAAGGCCGAACAACAGTGTTTGATAGGATTCCCGCGATTAAGAATTATAAATGGATTTCTATTGGTCGCTTAGATATGAATACCTCTGGTTTACTTATTTTCACTACTTCTGGAGAATTAGTAAACCGATTTTCTCATCCTAGATACAGCATTGATCGAGAATATGCGGTAAGAGTAAATGGACAATTAACCAAAGAACAAATGGACGAATTAGTAACAGAAGGTATTATGTTAGAAGATGGTATCGCTAAGGCTGCCAAAATATCAGAACGATTTACTGATAAAGAGAACAGTAAAAATTTTTGGTATGACATTGTTGTGCAAGAAGGTAGGAATAGAGAAGTTAGACGTATTTTTGAGTATTACAATTTAAGCGTTAGTCGTTTGATAAGAACTAGATTTGGACCTATTGCTATTCCACCTAGGTTAAAGTCAGGACAATACTATGAACTTAATGAACTAGAGGCAGAATATGTACTCAAAGAGATGGGTATGTTAGAAGAGACTCAAAGGCGATTTAAACAAATATATTGGATTTTTTAGAGTAAAAATTCTTTAAATTCCAAATATTTAGAGTAAAAGTTCTTTGATTTTTAATTCCAAAAGGAATAAAATGATTTTATAAGAAGTAAAATTATTAAAATAATTATTAATGAGACTTAAGAATATTTAGGAGAAAATAGTTATGAAAAAGAAATTATTAGCCTTGGTTTTATTGTCTATGACAACGTCTTTTTATGCTAATGCAGGTTGGTTTAGTGATAGAAAAGATGAGATAAAAGATGTCGGTAAGCAAGAAGTCAAAGTTCAATTAACTGCACAATTGGATAAACATTGTATCAAGTTGCCAATTATCAATTATTACGTGTGTCCCCCAGTAACTCCTGATTGGATAGATGAAATTTAATTTCATCATCATTATTATAATCAATGACTTTATGACTGTTCTTTCTGTACAATTTAGTAGAAACAATGGTCATCGAAGCCTCTATCATCAATTTTAACTATGTATCAAAGAGAGAGGTAAGATATTATGGATAATATAACATTAAATGATGGCAGAAAGATTCCTCAACTAGGTTATGGTGTTTGGAAAATTTCTGATAATGAAGCAAGTGCAGCTGTTGTTAAAGCAATCGAAGTTGGTTATCGTTTAATTGACACCGCTAAAGTTTATGAAAATGAAACAGGTGTAGGACAAGGAATTCGAGATAGTGGTATAGCGAGAGAAGATCTATTCGTAACAACAAAATTATGGAATGATGATCAAGGATACGATAAAGCTTTTGATGCTTTAAAACAATCATTAAACCGCTTAAAATTGGATTATGTTGACTTGTATCTAATTCATTGGCCGAAAGAAAGTAGTGGGCTTTTTTTAGAAACTTGGCAAGCCCTAATTGAACTAAAAAAACAAGGGTTAACACGCTCAATAGGTGTTTCTAATTTCTCAGAAAATAATTTAAAAACAATTATTGATGAGACAAAAGTTGTTCCAGTAGTGAACCAAATTGAGCTTCATCCCACATTTAATCAAAAAGATTTACGAGACGTTCATGCAAAATATGATATTAGAACGGAAGCATGGTCACCTTTAGGACAAGGAAATGATTTACAAAATCCTACTTTGAAATCTATAGCTCAGGCTCATAATAAATCAGTCGCCCAAGTTATTTTAAGATGGCACATACAAATAGGGAATATCGTTATTCCTAAAACCAAGACACCTGAGCGAATGCAAGAGAATTTTGATATTTTTGACTTTACTTTAGATGATACGGAAATGAATCTTATCAATGAGATAAATGATCCAAATGGTAGATTACCTATGTCTGAAGAAGTACGTAAACAAGTTATGTAGTTTTATGGGGAGTTTGACGTTTTTATTTCACAAGGAGAATATTTATGAAAAAAAGAAATTTATTATTTGTAACATTATTAGCTTTAAGTGCATCTTTTTATGCTAATTATGCTAATGCAGGTTGGTTTAGTGATAAAAAAGATGAGCTAAAAGATTCTGGTAAAGAAGAGTTAAAATCTCAAGTAACAGAACAATTAGATAAATATTGCTTAAAGTTACCAGCTATTAACTATTATATTTGCCCTCCAATTAGTCCAGATTGGGTGGATAATATCTAATTTTAGATATTAATTTTAGATATTTTTATAATCAAAAGGCAGTTAGCTCAAGCTAGCTGCCTTTTTTATTTTCTCAAAATTGCTAATTTATTTTTCTAAAAAATATTTTAATATTCAATTATTTTTTTGAATAACTGATTTTAAAGTTTCCTTGATGGATGATATTTAAAGCGAAGTAAATGCAAAGCATTTAAAGTAACAATAGCCGTAGCACCTGTATCAGCTAAAACTGCGATCCATAACCCAGTAATACCGAATATACTTGTTATTAAAAATAGTCCTTTTAAGCCTAAAGCAAAACTAACATTTTGATAAATATTTTTCATAGTAGCGCGCGAAAGAGCAATAAGGTATGCAACATCAGTGACCCTATTTTTTAATAAAGCAATATCTGCTGTTTCTAATGCAATATCTGTACCGACACCCATGGATATACCCACATCCGCACTTGCCAGGGCAGGTGCATCGTTAATCCCATCACCTACCATAGCAATTTTTGTTTCAATTTTGAGTTGATTGATAAAATCTAGTTTTTCTTGAGGTAATAATTCTGCTTGGTACTCAATTCCTAATTGATCAGAAATAGCATTAGCTGTGCGACTATTATCGCCTGTCAACATTATGGAACGAACATCTAAATTGTTGAGTTGACTCACTCCTTGACTTGCATCTTGCCGAGGATCATCTCGTAATGCAATCAGACCTAATATTTTAGATTTATCTTTATCAAATAAAACAGTTACAGTTTTACCTTCATTCTCAAGATCTGTAATGTTTTTTTTATGTTGACTATTCAATTCAAACATTTGCTCAATATAAGAAGGTGAACCAATAGAAAAATTTTTACCATTGATATTGGCATGTACTGCTTTGCCCGCAGTAGTAGAAGCATTTTTAACTGATGGTATGACTATATTCTCAGCTCGTGCTTTTGTTATGATTGCCTGAGCCAATGGATGATTGGAACCAGACTCAATACCTGCAGCCAAGGTCAAAACTTCTTGATTATTGTAATTATCATACGCCAGAATATCTGTAACTTTAGGTGCTCCTTCAGTGAGGGTACCTGTTTTATCAAAAGCAATCATACTAACATGGCCTATAGTTTCGAGAGCATGACCACCTTTTATAAGAATACCTTGACGTGTAGCAGTAGCGAGACTCGATGCAATCGCCGCTGGGGTTGAAAGAACTAAAGCACAAGGACAAGCAATTAATAACAAAGCAAGACCGCGGTATAACCACGTACTCCAATCAGCTCCAGTTAATAAAGGTGGGAGAATAATGACTAGAGCAGCCATTATCATGATTACAGGGGTATAATATTTACTAAATTGTTCGATAAATCTAGCAGTTGGTGCTTTAGAAGATTGCGCTTCTTCAACTAATTGAATAATTTTTGAAATGGTGTTGTCAGCAGCCACTTTTTGTACACGTATTTTTAAAACACCATCTACATTTATCGAACCTGCAAAAATGTCATCACCAACTGATTTCTCATTCGGTATGGATTCACCCGTAATTGCTGATTCATCCAAACTTGATTCGCCCTCAATAATTTTACCGTCTGCTGGTACTTTATCGCCAGGACGTACTAATACAATATCATCAACATGCAACTCATTAGCAGGGACAATAATCTGTTCACCATTAGATTGAAGCAAAATGGCTGTTTTAGGTACTAATGATTGCAATGCTTTAATACCAGCACGAGCTTTGCCAGCAGCAACACTTTCTAGTAATTCTCCAAGAGCAAATAAAAATACAACCGCCTCTGCTTCCTGTACGGCACCAATCATCAAAGCGCCCAAGGAAGCAACAACCATTAAGGTTTCAATTGAAAAAGGAGTACCTGAGGTTGCTAAAGCAAAAGCAGTGCGAACAAATGGAATAATACCTATAATAACAGCAATAGCAAAAATCAAATTAGCATATTCAGAAAATATTAAAGATAAGACATATGACAATCCCATTAGTATCGCTAATCTAAGGACCAATCTACCTTCTTTTTTACTTTGCCACCAATGTTGATTATTAGTAATAGGTGAAGACGAAGTCTCCTCATCTAAATGAGTATCACCGTATTTAACATCAGAAGTGTGAAAACCTATATTTTCAATAATCTTTTGAATATCAGGAATCTGTATTGTTGAATTATTTGCGAGCGTTAGTTGTAAAGTCTGAGTAGCAAAATTAATATTTAAATTAGAGACTTCAGGAATCTTCCCCAAAGCTGTTTCAATTTTATTGATACAACTAGCACAATCCATACCATCTACATGCATAGAAACATGGGCAGATAAGTCATTGATATTTTTTTGAGGTGGTGCAGAGTATGTGTGATTATCTGTATGATGTTCGTTTTGATTGTACTCACTTTTACTAGGCAATTCTTGAGCCTCAAAACCTAGACTATCAATTTTTTTAATAATTTCTTCAGTATCGATAGTATTATCAAAATCTTTAGTTAATGTTAAGGTTTCATTGGTGAAATTAACATCAATATTTGAGATGCCATTCATATGTTGTAGTGCTGTTTCAATTTTAGCAACGCAACTAGCGCAATCCATTCCTCTCACTTGAAATATAAGCTTTTTGTTTTCTTTAGCTGTGGAATTTAATGTCATTACCAATCTCCTATAAGGCCTTGCTAATCATCAATATATAGAGGGGATAGAGAGCAAAAATAATAATATCATATATGAGCATATATTCATATGATTATTTTTATCATTGACATCATAACCAGCAATCAGCTAGGTTAAGTTAGATTAATAATATTTTTGATGCCTAGTCATAGGTTAATTAAACAACAAACAGTAGTTATTCTTCATTATGATTTTCAACAATATGATCAGCCATGTCTAAAAGAACCTGACTAACATGTTGGTCATCAATTTCATAGAATACTTGTTTGGATTGACGAACGCCTTTAACAAGTCTCGCTGCTTTCAATAATCTTAAATGATGACTCACCAATGATTGTGAAAGCTCAAGCTTATCTGCGATGTCACCAACAGATGAGGGTCCTTGCATACAAAACAATAAAATTCTCAACCGAGAAGGATCTCCCAATAAGCGAAAAGTCTCTGCAAGGATAGTAATATCATTGTATGATAGGAATGATAAATTTACTTGTTGTTCAAGTTGAGACTCTTTTTTATTATTAGATATCATTTTTATTCCCTTGATTAGTTATATATCTTAAATACGGATAATTATTATGTTATAAATTACTCGTCATCATGGAACGCTATATTGCTTGTAGTTTTTAGTTAAAAGAAAATCAGAGTGAGGGTTAAAGAAATTATGGATTGATAATGCATTAAATTAATAAATCTCCCTCTTATTCTAGCATAATTTTATTCGTTTTTCATTCAACCCTTTGTTTTATCGTATATAATATTATTTGTGTGATTTATATTAGCCAGTAGTAGAAATATTTATGGTTTATACAATAAAAAAAGACATATTGTTTAACGCTTAAATAAAAATTATTTAATTAGAATTAAATGTAAGTTATATGAATTATAATTTGTTTGATATGGATGATACTCAGATTCATTTGAATTTATTACCATACGAAGGAGATGTTATTAATTATGGTATTATTTTAAAACCATCTGAAGCCGATTATGATTACCGATTTTTGTTAAAAGACATTGATTGGCAACAAGATACTGTTAAAATATTTGGCAGAACCATTGTAATCAAAAGAAAAATAGGTTGGTATGGTGAAAAAGATTTTATGTATTCATACTCAGGCACTTCGCGTCATGCTCATGTCTGGACTCCGGAATTATTAACTTTAAAAAAGCTAATTGAAAATAGAGCGGGTTATTTATTCAACTCATGCTTATTAAATTTATATCATGACGGTGGCGAAGGAATGTCTTGGCATAGTGACGATGAATTGATATTGGGCAAAAACCCTGTGATTGCATCGCTAATTTTGGGTGCTACTCGTAGATTCTGTTTTAAGCATAAACGACAACATATTAAGACAGAATTACTGCTCTCTCATGGTCAACTAATTATCATGAAAGGGGAAACTCAAAATAATTGGTTGCATTGCGTTCCCAAAATGTTGAAAATTCAAGAGCCAAGAATTAATCTTACTTTTAGAACTATTTTAGAATTATAATTTTCGAAAATCTTTTTCAAATATGCTGGGTAATGATTTTTTTCCATTTCAATTTTTTCATTAGTAACGTCTTTTCCCATCTCATGAAAGTGATAACCTGAGATATGATCTAATCCAACAAACTGGTTCACTTTATGTACTCCTAATAATATCTCATCCTCATTGTGTAATTGAAAAAATTCATTTTCAATAGTGAAGGCTTTAATAGGTGTATTCCAACTTGCAGTAAACATATATTGCCTACCTTTTAATAAACCACCTGTTCCATAATGTAATTTTGGATTATCACTATTGCGGTTTCTACCATCATTCTTATAGATGACATTATTATGGACATGTAAAAAACTTTATCAATATATTCTTTAATATTGATAGGGTACTTGAAACCACCATACAGGTATATGGTAAATAATAATATCCGACCATACATATTTAGAGACTTATTCATCTAGCTGCTATGACAAATTAATATCTGTAATTTTTACTTCAAAGTTTTTTTTGTTTCGTAAAAAACTAGTTCATTGTGTTAAGGTATAATTAAATTTACCTCCTGAATGAACGAAAGTTTGTCCTGCATACAAAAATTTTTTCATTCTTTGTTTTCCTTAAAGAGTATTTATACTAGATGAGTAGTGGATAAGATGTTATCGTTAGATGGTGGGGTTTATCAATTAGGATATCAAATAGGAAATCAATATGTATGTCATTTTAGGTAGTACGGGCAATATAGGAAAAAATGTAATTAATATCCTAACAAGAAAATCGCTTGATTATATTGGCATCACTCGCAATGAAAGCTTTCAAGATAATGCAAATTATCGAGTATTCGATTTTATCAAAGAACCACAAAAATTATCAGAATTACTTCAAGAGGCTAAAGGAGTATTTGTGCTCAATCCTCCAGCAAATCCTAAAGGAGATTTTGATGAACAAGAGAGAATTAGTATTGATGCTATTATAAAAGGAATCAGCAATACCCACGTCTCTAAAATTATTGCTGTGTCAACTTATGGTGCAACTCCTTATCCTTTGTGTGGTGATTTAAGCTCTTTATATTATTTAGATAAACAACTTAGAAAAACAAATATTCCCACTGTTATTGTACGCTCTGCTTATCATATGAATAATTGGCTAAGTGCAATTAGAAATAAAAAAGATAGTTTCACACTGACCACTTTATTTGATACTGATTTAAAAATACCTATGATAGCCCCTGAAGATTTAGCTGAAATTTGTGCTAACCATTTGATTAGTGATAATTCAATTAACCAAACTATTTTTGCAGAAGCCCCTGAACGTTATTCTCCCTTAGAGGTGTTGCAAAATTTATCATCTTTTTTAAACACAGTAGGAAAATTATTGGTTATCCCAGAAAATGAATGGCCAATTTTTTATCGACAATTGGGTTTTTCAGAGACAGCTATCAAGTCTTTTTGCAATATGACAAAAATCACTCAAAATCAAGAATATAAACTGCCTGAGCATCCCTATAAAGGAAAGATAACTTTAGCAACATTTATAAATAAACATTTGAATACTAATGCTAGATAATTTACCTATTACTTTTGTAGAACTAATTGAACTTATCTTAAAACCTGCTGGTTTTTTCGATATAAATCATATTCAATTAGAAAAGGAAAGCAAAAAATATAACGCTCTTCGATTCACAATTCATCAAAAATATTGTTTATTTAGACAGACAAAAGTACTCTAAAAAATTAGGCCAATTTGTTACTCTATGGAAAAGAGATAAAACAGAGTCAGTCGCACGACCTCTTATATACTGGACAATATTGATGTGGTATTTATTTCATGTTTAGATAAGCAAAGAAAAGGCTATTTTATTTTTACTAATAAAAATATTTGAACAAAAAAATTTTAGTGGTAAAGAAGGGAAAATGGGCTAAGATTTTACCCTCCTTGAGAACAACTTCGAAGCAAGCGATAGATAGATAATAGATACAAAATCATGACAAAACTGTTATTTTACAGAATTAAATGAGCAACCATATTTTGAATGGTGAAAAAATTTTAGCTGAATAATATTTTGGATTTATCTATTAGTTATTCAAAATAGCCAATAGTAGATATGAACCAGTAGCGCATATAATAAAATTGCTAACGCAATGCCAATTTTAAATGCAGTTCCTACAATAAAACCAATGAAAGTTGTTAGTCCAACTTTTCCTGTTTGAAGTAATTTTTGATTAGAAGACAGTTCTCCTAGCATAGCACCTACAGTTGAACCGAAAAAAATGCCTGGTAGACCAAAAAATATTCCCAGAATACCTCCAATTAATGCACCGTACATAGCTTGTTTACTAGCGCCTGCAGTTTTTGCGCCCATGACACCAGAAATATAGTCAAGCAGTAGTCCTATCACTGTTAAGATAAAAATAATAACTAGACTGGTAGCAGAAATATACTCGTAATCTCCCGTATAAGCAATAATCCATAAAGCAACAAAGATTAATGGTAAACCAGGAAGGGCAGGGTTAACCAAACCAACTAGACCGACTAAGATTAAAATAACGGCGATAAAAAGCAAGATTGTTAAAAGTACAGTACTCATATTTAATTAATTATTATTTATTTGGTTTGTAACTCTAGCATAGATTACTAGATTGTAAAGTGAAACATGGTTTTTATTTAATTAAAAAAGCTCAGCAAAATGCTGAGCTTTTAATAAGTTTAAATCAAATTACTTAGAAATATTTCCATTTTCTTGAACATTGTCCGCTGCATCACCGAAAGCAGTTCCAATGCTTGTAATAACATCGCTGATAGATTTTAAAAATGCAGAGCTAATATACATAAACATATCACCGGGAATGTTAGTAATCGCATCTATGTAACCGCTAACTCCTCCCCCTCTTTCAGCGCTAATGCTACCACTAAGACCAGCATGGCTACTAGCACCAAATGCAGCTAAAAACATAGCCAAGTACAATTTTTTCATAAAAATCTCCTAAAAAATAACTATACAATTCACTGTCATCAACATAATCAAATAAAGAATAAAAATAATTTTTCTCATTTGACTAAATAACCTTTTTCATTGTACCATAATTTGAATCCACTAAATTGACACAATAGTAACAAATCTAAATCTTCGAAACTATTACTCTTCGAAACTATTACATAAACTTTATCCATCGTTAACGTTATTTTAACCAAAATAAATCTTATCTCATAACCTTTTTTCATATAAGAGTTATTTAAAACAATAGATTGTGTTATTATTGTCAATTTCAAGTAGAGATAAAATCTGCATATGTCTCAATCCATTCAAAAACAACAATTTGAAAATAATAAATTAGTCAAAAAATTACGTCATTGGGTAGGAGATGCTATTAATGATTTTAATATGATAGAACCGAATGATAAAATTATGGTTTGTTTATCAGGCGGTAAAGATAGTTATGCACTATTAGATATCTTAATGAGTTTACAAAAATCAGCACCTATTCCATTTGAATTAATAGCCGTTAATCTTGATCAAAAACAACCGAACTTTCCTGAAGAGGTATTGCCTAATTATTTAGAGAGCATAGGAGTCCCTTATAAAATTATAGAGGAAGATACTTATAGCATTGTAAAAGAAAAAATTCCTGAAAACAAAACTACTTGCTCTCTTTGCAGTCGTCTAAGAAGAGGAATTCTTTATCGTGTGGCAGAAGAAATTGGGGCAACCAAGATAGCCTTAGGGCACCACCGAGATGATATTATAGAAACATTGTTCTTAAACATGTTTTATGGCGGGAAATTAAAAGCCATGCCTGCTAAACTACTCACAGATAATGGAAAACATATCGTAATTCGTCCACTGGCTTATGTTCCCGAAAAAGAATTGGTCCGTTTTGCTGCACTACGACAATTTCCTATCATCCCATGTAATCTTTGCGGTTCTCAACCCAATTTACAAAGACAAGCAATGAAAGAAATGTTGCATGAATGGCAGAAAAAATACCCAGGGAGAGTAGAAAGTATATTTTCTGCTTTACAAAATATAGTCCCTTCTCATTTGCTTGATTCAAATCTTTATAATTTCATTGATTTTAATCAAAATAATTTAGTAGAAGAAGATCATTGGTTTGCAGAGGAGAATATGCCTAGCACCACAGTAAAAAAAACTGTTATTAATATTCTTAGCTCTAAATAGTTATTTTATTTCTTGGATAAAACAATCCCAGTTTCGATATGAGGGCTGTAAGGAAACTGATCAAACAAGGCGCCAGCCGTTATTCGATGTGTTTTCGTTAATTCTTTTAAATTTTTAGCTAGGGTTTCGGGATTACAAGAAATATAAATAATATTAGAAAATTGGCTAGTGAGCTGACAAGTGTCCTCATCTAATCCAGCTCTTGGTGGATCAACAAAAATGGTTTCAAAGTTGTAAGATTTTAAATCAATATGAGCAAGTCTGCGAAAATATCTTATTTCATTTATTGCTTGAGTAAGTTCTAAAGCGGATAATCTAGCTAATTCAATATTGTCAATGTTATTTAACTGTAAGTTCTGTTGCAATGCCTTGATGGATAATTTACTAATTTCAGTCGCAAAAATACGCCTTACATTATGACTAAAAGGGATAGTAAAATTACCATTACCGCAATATAACTCTAATAAGTCATGATTATTATCAGCTAGATGTTCACATGCCCACGTAATCATCTTTTGATTAACAATAGCATTAGGTTGAGTAAAAGAATTTTCTGGTTGAATATAATGATAATTGTGTCCTAAAATAGTTAACGTTTCTTGTACAAAATCATCGTGAGTCATTAGCTTTTGTTTTTTGGCACGACCAACAATTTTAGCATTCAATTCCTTGTCTACTAATTTTGCTAATAGCAACCATTCTTCATCTAATTTTTTGTGATAGCAAAGAGTAATTAAGGACTCATCAGATAAAGTGGTCAGAAATTCAACTTGGAATAATTTTTCTTTAATTAAGGGGTAGGTTTGCCAAATTTCTTTTAAACCACACATTAATTGATTGATTTTTACACTCGCATAGGGGAATTCTTCTAAAAAGATAGGTGTTTTATTATTATCTTTGGAAAACATAGCATAATGAGCATTTCCCTGTTCATGCCAAATTCGAAATTCAGCACGCATACGGAAGTTTTGAATAGGGGATTCATATATACTCAAACTAGGGATATCATAAGGACTTAAAAGATTTTCAAGATGAGTTTTTTTATCCTCTAGTTGCTTTTCATAAAGCATTTCACCAACTTTTATCATTATTATTTATACTGCCTAGGTGAAAATTGTTGCGTATCATCTGAATTTTTTCTAACTGCTATTTTTTGGTTTTTGCCCGCTAATAATTTTAATTGCCATATTTTTTCTTTACGTAAACTCTTTTTGGCATTTCTTAACATGGTATTAAGAATATCTTTAGCACCTGCAAGCATATCAGGTGAACGGGTTTTTAACTTAAAAATAAATTCAATAGCATCTTCTAAAGCTCTTTCGGATACCTGGTTAACAAAACCATTTTCTAAGGCTTCATTGCTATCAAAAAAATCAGCAGTATAAGTATATTTCCTCAATGTATCTTGAGAAATCAGGTTATGCGCTGTTCTTGAAATACCCATGTCAGGTACAATCCCCCAACGGCCTTCCAATATAGAAAAGGTAGTCTTGGAATAAGCAATACGAAAATCTGAGGCCAAGGCTAATTGCATCCCAGCACCTAAACAGTGTCCTTCAATAACAGAAATAACTGGGACCGGTACTTCTTGCCATACTAAGGCTACTTTTTGAAAGATACTTTTACCCGGTTTAATAAATTCCCAAATCATTTTTAATTTATTATTACCACTATTTAAATCTTCTAGGTCTATACCAGAACAAAAACAATTGCCATTACCCGTTAGGATGACAGCTCTGATATTTTTATCTTTTTTAATCTGTTTTGCTGTTTGAATAAGTTCCCTCATCATAAGAAAGCTCATGGCATTTTTCTTATCAGGACGGTTTAAAATAACGAAAGCGATGTCATCTCTATATTCAACAACGATAGTGGATAAATTTGTAGATTCCATATTGGCCTAAATTTAAATTGGTAAAAATCTAATTTTATATCATAATTACTTAGCTAATAGTTATTTTATGAAAATAATTATAATTTATTTCCAATGAAATATAGTACTACCTAAACTAAGTCTTTTTAGTATAATAGTTGCACTTATTCATTTCAATCTTTGGGATATTAATAATGACAGATTTAAAAAGAACGCCACTGTATGATGAACACGTTAATAGTGGTGGTAAAATGGTGGATTTTTCAGGTTGGAATTTACCAATACACTATGGTTCACAAATTGCAGAACATGAAGCAGTGCGACAAGATGCAGGTATGTTTGATGTTTCACATATGCTAGTAACAGATGTATCAGGTAAAGATGCAAAAGCATGGTTAGAAAAATTATTAGCGAACGATATAAATAAATTGAATATAGTAGGGAAAGCTCTTTATTCTCCAATTTTAAACGAAAATGGAGGCGTTATTGATGATTTGATTGTTTATCGTCTTAATGAAGAAGAGACTTTATATCGTATTGTCTCCAATGCCGCGACAAGAGAAAAAGACTCAGCTCATTTTCAAGAAACATCCAAGAATTTAGAAGTTGAACTGACTCCACGATACGATTTACCTATCTTAGCAGTGCAAGGTCCTAATGCCATTTCAAAAGTTGAAAGTGTGAAACCCGAATGGACGGATGTAATTAACGAATTAAAACCTTTCCAAGGAAAAATGGTAGCACCTGACTGGTTTATCGCAAGAACGGGTTACACAGGAGAAGATGGTATTGAAGTCATTTTACCTGCAGATGAAATCTCAGATTTCTTTTTACAATTACAAAAGGCTGGTGTTCAGCCATGTGGATTAGGTGCTCGGGATACTTTAAGATTAGAAGCAGGGATGAATCTATACGGTCATGATATGAATGATGAAACCTCTCCATTAGAATCTGGGATGGCTTGGACTGTTGCCCTGTCAGATGAACGAGACTTTATAGGTAAAGAGGCAGTAGTAAAATTAAAACAAGAAGGTATAAAAAATAAATTAGTGGGTCTGGTACTCGAAAGCAAAGGGATTTTAAGAGATGGTATGCCTGTGAATGTGGAAGGTGTTGGTGAAGGTGTAATAACCAGTGGTTCTTTTTCACCTACCTTAAAACAATCTATTGCTTTGGCAAGAGTGCCTGTTGGCACAAGAGATATTGCTATTGTGGAATTAAGAGGCAAACCTACTGAAGTAAAAGTAATTAAACCCTCTTTTGTACGCAATGGTAAAAAACAATTTGATTAATAACTGGGAGTAAAGAATGTCATTAGTATTAAAACACTTAAAATACGTTGAAAGTCATGAATGGATTAGAAAAGAAGATGATGGTACTGTTACCATCGGCATTACTGACCATGCTCAAGATTTATTGGGAGATATTGTATTCGTAGAATTACCAGAAATAGGAACAGAGTTAGCAAAAGATGATCAAGCAGGTGTCGTTGAATCAGTCAAGGCAGCTTCTGATATATATGCTCCTATTTCAGGAAAGGTAGTAGCGATTAATGAAAATTTAGAAGCTTCGCCAGATTTAGTGAATACCTCTCCATATGAAGAAGGTTGGTTTTTTGTGTTAGAACCTACTAATCCTAGTGAGATGGATAAATTATTAAGTGCAGAAGTTTATGAGCAGGAAATTGCTTAAGTTAAAAATGTTTTAAATTTTAATAAGAATAAAAAATGGAAATTAGGACATGCAATATAATACTATCAAAGATTTTAAATTAAATGATAAAACTGTTTTGATTCGAGTAGATATGAATGTTCCTCTTAAAGACGGAGTTATTACAGATGATACTCGGATTAAAGCATCCTTACTCAGTGTTGAATATGCTTTAAATAATGGCGCTTCAGTCATTTTAATGACACATCTTGGTCGTCCAAAAGAGGGAGAATACTCAGAGCAAGATGATGTAACGCCTATTGCTAACAAGGTAAGTGAGCTATTAGGTAGAAAAGTGCAAGTAGTTGATAATTGGCAAACCGAAGGAATTGATTTAAAACCAGGTGAAGTGATTATGCTACAAAATGTACGCTTCAATAAAGGCGAGAAAAAAGATTCTGATGAATTGGGTAAAGCTTATGCTTGTTTATGTGATATTTTTGTGAATGATGCTTTTGGTACTGCACATAGAGCACAAGCATCTACTCATGCGGTCGCTAAATTTGCGCCAGAGGTTGCTTGTGGCTTATTACTTGATTCTGAACTCAAAAATCTAGAGAAAGCTTTGTCTAACCCCCAAAAACCTATCGTTGCTATAGTGGGTGGCAGTAAAGTATCTACAAAATTAAAAGTTTTAGATAAGCTTGCTGATTTTGTTGATAACCTAATTGTAGGAGGGGGAATCGCTAATACTTTTTTACTAGCAAAGGGTTATAAGGTAGGAAACTCTTTAGTGGAAGCCTCTTTGGTGGGTGATGCACTCAATATCATTAACAAAATAGAAAGCAGAGGTGGACATGTTCCTTTGCCTAGCGATGTTTATGTAGCGAAAGAATTTTCAGATTCTGCTCAAGCAACATTAAAAAATATTGCTGATTTAGACGAAGATGACCAAATTTTAGATTTTGGTCCTGAAACAATGAGTCAATTATCTAAAATTGTAGATGATGCCAATACTATTGTTTGGAATGGTCCATTGGGGGTATTTGAATTTGAAAATTTTGCCCAAGGGACAAAACAATTAGCAGAAGCCATTGCTAAGAGTAAAGCTTTTTCAATAGCTGGAGGAGGAGATACATTAGCCGCTGTTTCTCAATTTGGGGTAACAGATGATATTGACTATGTGAGTACAGGTGGTGGTGCATTTCTAGAGTTTTTAGAAGGAGAAGTATTGCCAGCAGTAGGAATATTATTAAAATAACACTATGATGATTTGGGTTTATCAAATTTTATGGCAAATTGCTCCTTATTTTTTAAAAAAATACTTGATTAAAAGATCTCGTTTATCTCCTAAATATTTGGACAATTGGCATGAGAGATTTGGCAGACCCTTTGATTCTCCTAGTACAAATTGTATTTGGATTCATGCTGTTTCTGTTGGAGAAACTCAAGCTGCCGAGTCTATTGTTCTGTTACTGAGAGAAAAATATCCTGATGTTCCTTTTTTAATAACACAGATGACACCAACGGGCAGAGAGGTAGCAAAAAAATTATATCCTTTTGCTCAATGTCGTTATTTACCATATGATAAAAAAATTTACGTACAGCAGTTTTTAAAAGATCACCAACCCATAATGGCTTTATTTATGGAAACTGAGATTTGGCCTAATTTTTTATTTGAGTTAAGAAAACAAAAAATCCCCACTTTTTTGGTCAATGCAAGAATGTCACAAAAATCATACTCAGGATATCAGAAAATTAAACCCCTATCAGCACAAGCAATACGATGTTTTGATAAGATATTTGCTCAGACCGAAAAAGATTTATATTATTTTCAACAATTAGGCGCAACTGCAATCGAAGTAATGGGCAATATCAAATACGATATCGACATCAAGTCAGAATACAAGCAACTGGCTCGACAGTTTCAAACTAAAATTGAAGACTCAAATAGACCTCTTATTGTATGTGGCAGTACGAGAGTTAAAGACGGTGTTAATGAGGCTTTTTTATTGCTAGATGAATGGAAAAAACATCATTCAACGATACTGTTAGTGATTGTTCCAAGACACCCAGAAGTATTTGAATCGGTTTACCATTACGCTGTACAACTTGGTTTTAATACAGTCAAACGCTCTCAGTGTCCAAATATAACCTCAGATGTACAGGTGGTTATTGGGGATAGTATGCGAGAATTAATGTCATACTATCTTTGCGCCAATATTGTTTTTGTTGGGGGTTCTTTGGTCGATACAGGTTGCCATAACATTATCGAACCGATTGTATGTGAAGTACCTACTATCTTTGGCTATTCTACCTATAATTTTGCACAAGTATGTCAGGATGCTCTAAACGCTGGATGTGCTGTACAAGTCTCAGATACAGTAAAATGGTACCAGAAAATAGTGGAATTATTAGAAAATGACATACTTTATAAAAACATGAAAAGAAACACTAAACAATTTATTGATCAACATCAAGGTGCTTCTCGTAAAACAGTATCACAAATAGCTGCTATTTGTGATGTATAGGATGAGAAATGATAACAGATCAAGAAAAAGCAGCAATTCAACAACATTATAAAAATATAAGTCAAAATTTTAGGAATTTTAAATATCGCAAATCACAACAAATTATGATTGCTGAAATTGCAAAAACACTTGGTAATGTCGTTGAAGATACTCAAGAATTGAATACTGATGATATTAAACAGACTAAGAGTGGTGATTCTATTCTAGTCGTTGAAGGGCCTACTGGTGTAGGTAAAAGTATAGCGTACTTGTTATCTGGCAGCATTATGGCTCAATTTAGAAAAAAACATTTAGTCATTTCGAGTGCGACCATTGCATTACAGCAACAATTAATCAATAAAGATTTACCAGCATTTGAAAAAGCCAGTGGTCTAAAGATTTCCTATACAATTGCCAAAGGCCGTTCTCATTATTTATGTCCTTATCGTTTATATCAGATTACTTCTCGAACTTGGCAAAGCTCTCTTGCTGGATTTCAAAATTTGCCTAGAACCAAAGAAGAAGCGAGTGAATATGATATCGATTTAATGAAATCAATCGCTCAATCTTTTCAAGAAAGAACATTTTTAGGAGATAGAGAAGACTGGCCTGAAGCTATTCCTAACACTGTTTGGAATAAAATTAATAATGACCGACATATTTGTTTAAAACACCAATGTCCTAATAAAAGCGAATGCCCTTATTTTTTAATACGAGAAGAGTTTGAAAAAACAGATATTATCGTTACTAACCATGATTTATTGCTTTCTGATTTAGAGTTTGGTGGGGGTGTTTTACTGCCGTCACCACAAGATTCTTTTTACTGTATTGATGAAGCCCACCACTTACCTAAAAAAGCGATTAGCCATTTTTCAGGAACGCATAAACTTTCCGAAAGTTGGATTTTATTCGAAAACTTACAAATACTCATAATCAGATTAAATAATATATTAGAAACAACTCAATTAGCAGAAAAATTAGAGCAAAATATAGAGGTTATTGATTCAGTCTGGAGCCAATGGGCATATTTTTTAAAACAAATACCAACAGAAAAATATCAATTCAATGATGAAAATACTATTGGTACATGGATTTTGTCTGAAGAAGATTTAACAGATGATTTTAGACAAATGGTTAAAAACACAGCCTTAGTTTTATCTCAGGTACTAAAAGATTTATTAGAGATTCAAGCGACTTTAATCAAAATTGAAAAAGATCATTCTGAATCATTTAATCGGTTTTTAAATGAATTTTCTTGGGTATTAAGCACAACCACCAATATGGAATATGTTTGGAATTTGATGGACAAAATAAATACATCACAAAAAATTCCTTTAGCTAAGTGGATTGTTTGTAATGAAGAAGGCAAATTAGATTTTGAATTTCATGTTGCCCCTATTAGTGCTGCCTGTAGATTAAAAGAGAGTATATGGTCCCAATGCGCAGGTGCTATTTTAACGTCAGCAACCTTAAAATCAGTTAATTCTTTTGACCTGATTTTATCGCAAACTGGGTTAAATCAATTACCTAATGTTCAAACTTTGACATTAGATAGTCCTTTTGATTTTGAACAGCAAGCAGAATTATACCTACCTGAATTTATTAACACACCTAAACAGGCGCATTTACATACACAAGAAATCATTGCTTGGTTTCCTAAACTTGTTTCTTTAGAGCATGCGATTGGTACGTTGGTACTGTTTTCTTCTAGAAAACAAATGTTAGATGTTTATGAACATTTGCCTGAAATATACCGTCAACACATATTAGTACAAGGTCTAATGGCTAAAAATCAATTATTAGAACAACATACTCAACAAATAAAAAATAATCATGCCAGTATTATTTTTGGTTTAGATAGTTTTGCTGAAGGTATGGATTTAAAAGGAGATTTGTGCGTACATGTGATTATTGCAAAAATTCCTTTTTCAGTCCCGGATAATCCTATAGATAAAGTTTATTGTGATTGGTTAGAAAAACAAGGCAAAAATCCTTTCCTAGAAGTTTATGTACCAGAAGCTTCAATTAAATTAGCTCAAGCAATGGGCCGATTAATTCGTAGTGAAACTGATTATGGTAGGGTAACTATTTTAGACACAAGATTACTTAAAAGTAGTTATGGCAAAAAATTAATGTCTAATTTTCCTAAATTCAAAAGAATATAAAATAGCTGATATGATGATTTTCCATCAATAATTAAGTGTAATAATTATCATTATTTATTATTTTAAGTTACAATCTATAATCATCTCATTAAATTTATATAAGAAAATGAAAAGAAATACTCAAACAATTGCTGTCCAGGATTTAATTACTCTAGGAATATGTTTTATTTTTTATTTTTTTATTTTTTTAATTATTGCTCATATCCCTGTTATTTTAACTCCTTTGGCGTATCCTTTTATTCCTGCTTTATTGGCTTTATTTGAAGGATTTGTTTATCTTTTATTGATTACTAAAGCACCTAAATTTGGTATTGTTACAATATTCTCTGTTTTACTGCCTGTAGCCATTATGCTGTTCGGTCATGGTTCTTATGTATTGATTGGGCCTGTATTTGGTTTGTTGGCTGATTGGGTATTAAAAAATCATCATGGTGAGTGGAAGTATCAAGTACTTAGTTATGCCATATTTTCATTATGGGCTATGTCGATTACGACCCAATTATACTTTTCTGTTGACGCATTCAATCAAGATCCAACATTTGCTAAAATGGGCACCGAATTTACGAAAAGTGTTATGCAAGCAATGCCTATTTGGAGCTTGCCTATTATGTTAATAAGCACTGTTTTAGGCGCTGTGATAGGGATTTATTGGGGCCGTTCTATATTACGCAAAGTGTCTGTTTTCAAATAAGAGGAGTTAAGTATTTTGCAATCTTATCTCTCTATTGATGTTCGTACTAAAATAGTACTGATTATTACTTTAGGCACTATCTTAGTTACCCGTTATTTAGAACAGTCTTTTAATATATGGTACTGGACTTTATTTGTGCTCCCTATACTCGTTTTCTTAATCGAAAAACAGTTTAAAGAAGCATTAATATATAGTCTATTGATAGGAAGTCTAATCTTCTTGGTTAAGTATCAATCTATTGATTTTTCGAACTTAACTTATCTAAAAGACAAACCTATTCTAATGAGCGTACTTACCATTCTAGTGTTTATGTTGTTTTTCAGCTTAAGAATTTTACCCTCATTTGCTCTGGGTTATCATTTAATCAAATCTACTGAGATAAATGAAATTATTTTGGCATTGCAAAAAATTAAAATTCCTATGTTATTCATTATTCCCATAGTGGTTATTTTTAGATTTTTCCCTACTTTCCGAGAAGAAAGAAAATCGATTGCAATGGCGATGAAAATGAGAGGGCTAAGTGGTAGTAATTTTATTTTTCATCCATTAGAATCGATTCATTTTTTATTAATCCCGCTAGTGATGAGTTTGATTAGGATTGCTGATGATTTATCCATTGCAGCCATGACAAAAGGTTTATCTATTCACCAACCCAGAACCAATATGTTAGAGGTACAATTAAGCATTTTGGATTATCTCATTATTTCGTTTTGTTGCATCACTTGGGTATTATTTATCTATGCTTGGATGAATCCAGTATGAATCATATCGAGATTGAACAAGTTAATTTTGAATATCAAGAGGCTAATCGTCTAGCACTAGAAAATATTAATTTATCGATTCCTAAAGGTTCTGTGGTGCTATTATGTGGTAAGAGTGGATGTGGTAAAACTTCTATTACTCGTTTAATTAATGGCTTAATTCCAGAATTTTATGATGGGTGTTTGTCGGGTAATATTTTTATACATCAAGAAGATTGGTTGCAAAAATCGGTTGCTGATATTAGTGTACAAGTTGGTAGCGTTTTTCAAAATCCAAAATCTCAATTTTTTAACTTAAACACAAACGATGAATTGATTTTTGCTTGTCAAAATCAAGGATTAGCTAAAGACGTTATTTTGAGAAAACAAAATCAAGTCATTCAAAAATTTGAGATTCACGATTTGATGAATCGTTCCATTTTTAGTTTATCAGGAGGAGAAGCTCAAAAAATAGCTTGCGCTAGTATTGCTTGTTTAGGCCCTGATATTATTGTACTGGATGAGCCATCATCTAATTTAGATTTTGAAAGCATCCGAGGCTTGCGCACAATATTAAAGCATTGGAAAAATGAAGGCAAAACCCTTATTATTTCAGAACATCGTTTGTATTATTTATTGGATATAGCAGATGAGATTATTTATCTCAATCAGGGACGAATTAAAACCGCCTTTACTCCTGAACAATTATTTAAATTATCACTAGAAGAATATAATCAATTAGGTTTGAGGGCTAGAAGTTTACAAGAGATTGATTCATTACCTCAAAATCAATATGCTCAACAATTAGTAGTAGAAAACGAAACAACTGCTTCTTTGCTGATTAAAGAACTACGATATGCTATTAAAAAAAATCAAGCTATTATTGCCATTGAAAATACTAACTTATACAGCAATCATATTTATGCTTTAGTGGGAAATAATGGTGAAGGGAAGTCTACCTTTTTAAAATCATTAGCAGGGCTTAATCAAGCAATAGGCCAGTTAAAATGGAAGCAAAAATCAGTTAAAGCAAAAAATATGTCACGATTGACTTATTTGGTTATGCAGGATGTAAACCACCAGTTATTTACTGAATCAGTCTTAAATGAAGTTTTATTGAGTATGAGAACATTGAAATTAACGTCTAAAGAAAAAGAGGGCAAGGCTCTAACTATTTTACAAGCCTTAGATTTGTCTGATTTGGTGACAGAACATCCCATGAATTTGTCAGGGGGTCAAAAACAACGTTTGGCCGTTGCTTCCGCAATTGCCAGTGAAAAACCTATCATTTTATTTGATGAACCAACCAGTGGTTTGGATTATCAAGGTATGCAGGAAGTGGCTCAAATTATTCAAAGTGTGGCTCCTAATCGTATTATTGTTATCGCTACTCATGATCCAGAATTTATTAAACAATGTGCGACGGATAAGATATCTTTTGAACAGGGACAAATTAAAAATATCCAATCATTAAAATACGCTAAGAAAAGGTCGTTGAATTAATATTTGTTAACATTTTTGAGAGAGAATAAAAATTAAAGAAATAAACCAAAATATATAAACCATAAAAAACGATTTACAGATTTTAGTTTTTGTAAAAAAATTTCTAATTATAGTATTAGGATCTTTTGATGCACCGGTAAATATAAATTCCTCACTGCATCTTATATTCAGTTCTATTGCAGCCTTTTTTGATTCAATGTCTGTTTCTGATCCCAGTCGACTAATCTTATTTCTTATTTCTTATTTCTTTTTCATAACCTATTAAACTTTTACCATTAGGAAGATGAGAAGAAAGTTTTCTAGAGACAAAAATAATAGAAATAAAAATTGCCATTATTTGCAAAAAGGGATTAGGTACTCCTAAGGATGCTAATGTAGCTAAAAATAGCCACTCAGTAAACGTTTTAGAATTAAGCCTTTTCCAATATTTTTCACGCCCCGACAAATAATCATCAATATTTTTATTAATAAGCTCTTTTTCATCGATATTATTTTCCATTATTTATGGTCCTTTATGTTGTATAATTTACTCACATGAGTTTGAAAAATATTTTATACTAGAAAAAATATTGCAGGAATTAAAATTTTTTGGTTTAATAAATCAATGGGTTAGGTGTTTAATTTGTATTTATTTTACAATATTAGAGTGTGATTTAGTTAAAATTTAAGAAAGGGAATTGGACATGTGAAATTAAGCCGAGGTGGGCCGGAATTAGAACAAGACCTCGACTTAGAGATTCAACCGGATTTAAGTCCAGAAGAATTACAATTAAAGCAAACCCAAATAGAAAAAGAGATATCAGAGCGCAAACAAGCTTATTCAGAGCCGATTCGAACTAGTTTTTCAGAGCATTTACAAAGATTTCCCGAGATTGAAGCTGTTTATACAGAGTTACCGAGAGTAGAACGTGAGAGCTTAGAAGAAGCCTTACAAGATAAAGTAGCCAGATCAGGAATAGAGGGAGAACACATCGAGAATGTTTTTGTACATCGAGATACAGGGGATTTGATAGCGATACTGTCTAATGGTCAAGAGTTTTCTTATAAAGAAGTTCGATTAGATCCACAAGAGGTATTAGGCTATTCGTTTGATAAGGCTAAGTTTATAGAGCGTCTTCAAGACCCGGACTCACGAGGTAGTTTTTATGATAGTTCATTGCGCATAGGGGTTGATGGCAGGCGAGCGAATCCCTCAGCTTTATATGGACCTGTGGATTATGAAGTTCAAGCAGGAGATAGTTTAGCGAGTATAGGCAAGAAGCTCTGTCCGGAGGATCCGAAAGCAGGGTCTTATTATGCGCTGCAGAGATTACAAGAAGAATACGGCACCTTCCCTAAACAAGGAGGTGTTTTTTTTGACCGTAAGAGCGGTCATTATATTATTCATCCAGGTCAGAAATTAACGTTAGACCTGAGTCAAGAATTGCCGGAGCATTTAAAGAAAGCAGGTCGAGCCTTCGCCAGACAAGAGAGCTTAGAGTATCAAATAGAAGAGGTAAGAAGGCAGGCAAGAGAACAAGCAGAATATGCACGACAGTTAGCCCGAGAGAGTCAATTACAAGCAGCTCATGAGAAGCCGAGTATAGACGGTACTATGGTAGTACAAGCCTTGGCGATGCAAAACCCGTATATGGCTGCCACTATTCCAGTTAGTCCTTTATTCACAGCACCTATTCCAAAGGTACAAGCACAGTTAAATAATGCACTGAAACAAGGGAATTTAGAGATTCCTTTGGAACAGGTTTTATCGCAAAGACCGGCAGAAGTAATACCCAGTCTTCAAGCAGAGAAGCTAGATGCAAGCTCATGGTATCAACCCTATATGGATAAGATGGGTAGCTTGTATCAACAAGGTAAAGAATCGTTACGGGTTTCAGCAGATGATGATAGTTGGGGCGCTTATGCCAAGAGGAGAGTTGCTTCAGCTCTAGCGATAGGAGAAAGTGCCTATGAATTTGGTTCTGATGCGGTTCAAGGGACCATAGGTTTAATTCAAGCGGGCGACCGACTGATTGCAGATGCTGGTATTTTAACAGGCAGTCAATTGGGTATATTGTCGCCTAGTGATCCGCTAGTCAAGCAATCAAGACAAAATATGCTGGAAAGAGGACAAACGCTTAATCAGATATTAGAGAAAGGTGAGCAAGGCTATGCTATTGCAAAAGATCGCTTCGGGGATTATGTACGAGATCCAAATGTTTTGTTGAGTGATGTTACCGGTTTAAAAAATTGGGGTGGGAAGAAGTTACAAGAGTTTGATCAAGCGTTGCAAGAAGGCGATGTAGCTGGTCAAAAAGGACTTTATCGAGCAGGTTTGGAGGTAGGGACCTTAGTTGTGCCATTGGGTGCAGGACTAAAGCTTAGTAAAGTAGAGAAAATAGGAGAGCTGGCGGTTAAACAAGAGAGAGTATTAGTTGAGTCCTCAGCGCATACTCGCAATATATTAGAAGACTTTAGTGAGAAAGCAAAGCAATTAGGGTCTAACCAAATACGTTTAAATGATTATATACGAGAAGACAAAGAAGCCATTAATCATATAGGGAAGCAATTACAGGTTTTAGAAGCAGAGGCAAAGGCATTAGAAGAGAAGCGATATCCTGTATTGTTTAGTGGAAAAGAGAAAGCTCTAGACCAAGCGAAGCAAGTAGAGATTACTGAAAATATTGAGCGCTTAGGCAAAGCCAAAGCATTTGAAGAGGCCAAGTTAGATAATCACTTAAACATACAAACATTAACCGATTTATCTCGAGAACATGTTGATAATATAAGTCATTATTATCAAAAATTAGCCAAGCAGATAGATGAACTAAGGTCATTGGAAGTTAGTGGACAGAGTCATCTAGCCTTAAGACAAAAACAAATAGAGGTGGCACAACAAAGCCAGATATTATTAAAAACGTATGAAGAGCAG
>WNLJ01000004.1 GCA_017114885.1 Neisseriaceae bacterium PsAf
AAATAACCTACAGCAAGTCAATAATAATAGAAGTAGGGGAATGAGTTTTGGTTAATGACTGAATCAGATTAATTCATAATATAATTTTTTATTAAAACAAGACCATCAAGATGACTGAATGGTCTATTTTATTATGTGCTTAAATAAGGTAATATAGGCACTTAAATTGAATTTAATGATAGAAATAAAATAGAAAGAAAATAAACAATGAATCAGTTTATGCAAGAAATACAAGAGCGAGGTTTAATTCAACAGGTGACAGATATTGAAGCCTTATCCAATGCTCTAGAGCAAGGTTCTATTACCTTGTATTGTGGATTTGACCCGACGGCGGATAGTTTGCACATTGGGCATTTATTGCCAGTATTAATGTTGCGTCGTTTTCAACAACAGGGTCATAGACCAATTGCCTTGGTCGGAGGGGCAACAGGCATGATTGGAGATCCTAGTTTTAAAGCGGTAGAAAGAAGTCTAAATTCTGCCGATACCGTAGCAGGCTGGGTAGAAAAAATCCGCGGACAATTAGAACCATTCTTAGATTTTGAAGGTGAAAACGCAGCGGTAATGGCCAATAATGCGGACTGGACTGCCAATATTAATGTACTAACTTTCTTACGTGATATTGGCAAGCATTTTTCTGTTAATGCCATGATGAATAAAGAATCGGTCAAACAGCGGTTAAGTCGTGATGATGTAGGAATCTCATTTACAGAATTTGCTTACAGCTTATTACAGGCCTATGATTATACACAACTTAATAAAAATTATGACTGTATCTTACAAATAGGGGGTTCTGACCAGTGGGGTAATATTACTGCTGGTATAGATTTAACCAGACGTTTAAATCAAAAAACAGTTTATGGTTTAACACTGCCTTTAGTGACCAAATCAGATGGTACCAAATTTGGTAAGACTGAAGGAGGGGCAGTTTGGTTGAATAAAGACAAAACATCCCCTTATCAATTCTATCAATTTTGGTTAAAAGTACCAGACGCAGATGTTTATAAATTTTTAAAATTATTCACTTTTTTAACTTTAGTTGAAATTGAAGAAATTGAACAAACAGATAAAACCAGTGGTAAAAAGCCAGAAGCACAAAGAATTCTCGCAGAAGAAATCACTCGTATGGTACACGGCGAAAAAGCATTGGAAGCGGCCCAAAGAATTTCAAAAAGCTTATTTGCAGAGGATCAAAGTGATTTAACCGAATCCGATTTCGAGCAATTAGCCTTAGATGGTTTACCAAGTTATCAAGTAGAAGAAGGGGTTTCGATTATAGAAGCACTAACCAAAAGTCAACTCGCAAAATCGAATAATGAAGCCAGAACATTTATTGCACAAAATTCTGTACAACTGAATGGGAAACCTATTCAAGACAATACCTATGTTTTATCAGAAGATGATAAAAAGTTTAACCGCTACGCTATCTTGCGTAGAGGCAAACGCAATCATGCCTTATTGTATTGGGAATGAAAGATGAATCCTTTATTAAATGAGTTGAATCCTTATCCTTTTGAAAAACTCAGAAATTTATTAGGAGATATTAAGGCCAATCCTAATTTAGAAGAAATTAATCTAACCATAGGTGAACCAATGCATGCGGTTCCTGAATTTATTCCTCAGATATTGGCTGATCAATATTTAAAACTATCTAAATACCCAACGACAACAGGGACAGATGAGTTTAGAGAAGTATGTAGTAATTGGCTAAAAGATAGATATGCTGTTACAGTAGATGCCAAACAACAAATTTTATCTGTCAATGGCAGTAGAGAAGCACTATTTTCCTTCGCTCAAAGTATGTTAGATACTCAAGATAAAGAAACGTATGTGGTAGTACCTAATCCTTTTTACCAAATTTATGAAGGTGCGGCTATTTTAGCGGGTGCTAAAGTAGCTTATGCCAATACTTATGCACCTCGGTATATTCCTAAATGGGATGAAATAGAACCTGATGTGTGGGAAAAAACACAGTTGGTTTTTGTCTGTACCCCAGGTAATCCCACTGGTGCTGTTATGAATTTACAAGATTGGGCAGCACTATTTGAATTACAAAAGAAATATGATTTTACTATTGCATCCGATGAATGCTACTCCGAAATTTATTTTTTAGAAAAACCATTGGGGATACTACAAGCCGCCCAAGTATTAAATTTAGATTTTTCTAAAAAAATCATGTTCACAAGTTTGTCTAAACGTTCAAATCTACCAGGTTTAAGAAGTGGTTTCGTGGCAGGGGATGCGGATTTAATTAGTCATTTTTTAAAATACAGGACCTATCATGGCTCTGCTACGAGCGGTTTGGTACAAGAAGTTTCAATAGCAGCATGGCAAGATGAATCACATGTAGAAAATAATCGAGCTTTGTACCAAGAAAAATTCGAAAAAGTTATGCCTATTTTAAAGCAAAAATATGAAGTAACGACTCCAGATGCTTCTTTTTATATATGGTTGCAGGTTAATGATGATTTAAAATTTACGCAAAATTTATATCAAGAACAGTCTGTAAAGGTGTTGCCGGGGAGTTATTTGGCTCGAGATACCGATTTTGGCAATCCAGGTAAAAATAGAGTAAGGATTGCTTTAGTAGCACCGCTTGAACATTGTATGGAAGCGGTAAATAGAATGTTAAACTACAAAGGATAAAATAAGATGGCATTTGCATTTTTATTTACGGGCCAAGGTGCTCAAAAATTAAATATGATGTCTGGATTTTCAGATGTGGCGATTGTTAAAAAAACATTTGATGAAGCCTCTAGGGTATTGGATTTAGATTTACGGGCTTTAATTAATGGCGAAGATGCAGAGATGATTAATAAAACAGTTGTTACTCAACCATTACTGCTTACTGTAGAAATAGCTGTTTATAATGCTTATTTACAAGCTGGGGGTCAAAAACCAGCTTATTTAGCAGGTCATAGTTTGGGTGAATACAGTGCTTTAGTAGCAGCTCAAGCATTAGATTTTTTAGACGCTGTTCGTCTCGTTCGTACAAGAGCAGAATTGATGCAATCAGCCGTTCCTGAAGGAACAGGTGCTATGGCGGCAGTTTTGGGATTGACTGATGAAGATGTTAGAGATGCGTGTGAAGAAGCGAATGCTAAAAACCCAGGCTTGGTTCAAGCAGCTAATTATAATTCAGTAAATCAAGTCGTTATAGCAGGTGAAACTAAAGCGGTAGAATTAGCTATGGAAATTGCAAAAGAGAAAGGTGCAAAGAGAGTCGTACCTTTGCCTGTATCTGTGCCTTCTCATTGTCAATTAATGCAACCAGCAGCAGAAGAATTAGCTAAAAAATTGACTGATATCGAAATTAAAAAACCAGAAATTAAAGTAATTCATAATGTAGATGTCGCATCGCACGATAATCCTGATGATATTAAATCTACTTTAGTAAAACAATTATATTCGCCTGTGCGTTGGACTGAGACGATACTATATTTACTTGATTGTGGCATAAGTATTTCAGCCGAATGCGCACCTGCTAAAGTATTAACTGATTTAAACAAACGTATTTCTAAAGAAATGACTTGTACGCCTTTTATGAGTATGGATGTTGTGAATGAATGGATTCAAGCAAATCAATAAGTTAGCGAAAGGAAAATTATGTCAGTAACAGGAAAAGTAGCATTGGTAACGGGTGCATCAAGAGGTATCGGGGCTGCCATTGCAGATACTTTAGCTAATGCTGGTGCAATTGTGATTGGAACAGCTACTAGTGAGGAGCAAAGTCAAAAAATTCATGAACGCTTATCACCATTAAAAGGGGCAGGTAAGCGTTTAAACGTAGATAATAACGAAAGTGTGCTGGAAACGATTGATAGCATACAAAAAGAATTCGGTCCTATCACTATTCTAGTTAACAATGCAGGCATCACTAAAGATAATCTGCTAATGAGAATGAAAGAAGAAGAATGGGACGATGTCTTAAATGTTAATTTAAAATCTATTTATAGAACCTCTAAAGCAGTATTGAGAGGAATGATGAAAGCTAAAGAAGGTACAATTATCAATATTACTTCTGTGGTGGGGCAAATGGGAAATAGTGGTCAAACCAATTATGCTGCTAGTAAAGCAGGTATGATGGGTTTTACAAAATCCTTAGCAAGAGAAGTTGGCTCACGAAATATTACCGTTAATTGTGTGGCTCCTGGGTTTATCCAAACTGATATGACCGATAGTTTATCAGAAGAAATGGTAGCAGATATGTTAAACAGTATTCCGTTAGGAGCATTGGGTGAAGTAGAGGATATTGCGAATACGGTCTTATTTCTAGCTTCAAAAGAAGCAAAATATATTACAGGACAAACCATACATGTGAATGGTGGATTGTTAATGGAGTAATAAAATGAAAATTACAGCGTTGCCGGCTCCCAAGTATCATTTGGATAATTATATTTGGATGCTGGAATTAGAAGATAATGTTATCTGTGTTGATCCTACTCAAGAAGATGTTATTTTAGAATATGTTAAAAAAAACAATTTATCGATTCAACATTTTTGGATTACTCATGGACATCAAGACCATTTGGCTGGATTATCGGGGTTGTTATCTCAGTATCCAAAGGCTGAAGTTAAAGGCTCTCCTTTGATTTTATCCGTTAATCAACCAGTACAAGACAATGATACTTTTTCAATTGGGAACAATACTGTTGAAGTATGGGAAACACCTGGTCATAAACGAGATCACGTTATTTTTATGCTAAAATTAGATCAATACCACGTTTTTTGTGGTGATGTTTTATTTAGTGCTGGTTGTGGTCGAGTTTTATATGGAACAATAAAAGAGCTTTATCAAAGTATTTGTCGTATTAATACTTTGCCTGAAAATACCTTATTTTATCCTGCTCATGAGTATACTCAGCATAATTTAGAGTTTGCACAATATGTTGAACCAAGTAATGAATTAGTTGAAGACACCTTATTTCATATCCAAAATAATCCCCATCATATTACTTTACCTGTTACCTTAAAACATGAACGACAAGTTAATCCTTTTTTAAGGGTTCAAGAACCTGAAATCATCAAAAGAGTCCTTAAATTAGTACCCAATGTTGAGAATACACCTCTTGGTATTTTTTCAGGCCTAAGAACATTAAGAAACCAGTTTTAATTTAATTGCTCAAGAATTTTTTGAAAAGCTTGTTCAAATTGTAATAAGCCTTCTTGTTGTAGTCGAGTTGCTAGGTTTTCCAAAGAAATACCGAGTTTTTTGACTTCATCCAATACTGTTTTAGCTTCTTCAATATTGCTATTTAGAGAGGGGCTTACAGTACCATGTTCTAAAAAACAATTTAAAGTTTTTTCTGGCAATGTATTCACTATACCGGCACCAATCAAGTTATCAACGTACAAAACATCAGAATAATCAGGATTTTTAGTCCCTGTTGAAGCCCATAATAGCCAAATAGGTTTGGCATTATGCTCGTTTAACCATACTAGTTGCTGTTGATCAAAAATAGACAACCAATCTTGATAAGCTTGTTTGGCAATAGAAACTGCGACTTTGCCTTGTAAATGTTGAGGTAAGGTGACATCTAAAGCTGTATCAATTCGAGATAAAAAGAAACTGGCAACTGCCCGAATATGATTAATAGGCTGATTATTGTTTAATCTTGTTTTTAAACCACTTAAATAAGCATGGTGTATTTTTTGTGTAATGTCTAAAGAAAACAAAAGGGTGACATTGACATTAATCCCTTCACTAATCAAGTATTCAAAAATTTTAACACCTGCCTCGGTCGCAGGAACTTTGATCATTAAATTGGGTCTATCAATTGTTTGCCATAAGCGTTTGGCCTCTTGAATACTGTCTTCGTATTCTTGGGATAGGAAAGGGTCTAATTCAATACTCACATAACCGTACTGAAAATGAGATTCTTGATACATCTCTGAAAATTCATCACAAGCATCTTGAACATCTTGGATCGCTAAAAATTCATATTTTTGTTTCGCTGTTAATTTCTTGTGATTTAATTCTGCAATATCGTTTTGATACAACGAGTCGTTCTCAATGGCTTTAGAAAAAATAGCAGGGTTAGTTGTTATGCCTGTAATACCAATTTGACGCATATGTACTAATTCTTTTGAAGCAATTAAAGAGCGAGATAAGTTATCTAACCAAATTTGTTGACCTAATGCTTTTGTTTTTATTATATTACTCACAATAATACCCTTAAAAATGAATTAATTTTTCCCCATTAAATAAAAATACAATCGATAAAATAGCCATGACGATACCAAGCCAATTTCGATAGTTAAGAGGTTCTTTAAATAAGATTTTACCAAAAAATGTTCCCAAAATGATGACACCAATATTAACAGCTGTAAATACTAAGGTAGGGTTTTGTGAATAATATTGGTGTGAACGAAGATAAAAGTAAATATTGGTAAAATTAAATAGTCCTAATAAACTTCCAATCATAATATTTTTACGATTGATGGTTTCTTTCTGCAAAAAAATTAAACTAAATAAAATAATAGCAGCCAAACTAAAGGTTAAT
This sequence comes from Neisseriaceae bacterium PsAf, assembly GCA_017114885.1. Classification (GTDB taxonomy): domain Bacteria; phylum Pseudomonadota; class Gammaproteobacteria; order Burkholderiales; family Neisseriaceae; genus QFNR01. Next base: position 6,504 of record WNLJ01000004.1, read on the forward strand.
GCTAAAGTAAGACTAAAATCCGTACCAGAAGCGGCTACTTGTTTAAATAAAATATCAATGATTCCAAAACCAACAAAAACTGTTAAAAAATAAATTATATTAACGAGTTGTTTTTTAGGTTTATTGTCTGAGATGTCGCTTTTGCCATTAAATAATAATAAAATCGCTAAAAACGCTAAGCTGATGCCAATAATTTTTTCTGGATTGGCCGTTTCGTTAAAAATAGTAAAAGAAGCTAAAATTGGAATAAAAAGAGCTAGCCGTTGTGCAATATCTGTTTTGATAATGCCTATGTTTTTAATTGCATATCCCATGACAATAAAAATACTGGGTAATAAAATACCTAAGCTCAAAAACAAAGACCATGACAAAGAGTTTATATCTTTTGGCATGGTTGGTTTTAATAGTATGTAGCATAAAATTATCGCAGTGATATAATTGAAAGCGATAATCTGTCTTAGGCTAATATCAGGATCTTTGCTGCTTAGTTTTAAAATAATTGAGACAGCAACACTAAAAATAACACTTAGCGCAATTAAAATCATTTTATAAAGTGACAAAATAAACAAGTACTAATTGTAACGATTATTTCATCTTTAATGTAAATTAAATCAACTAAAAGGATAAAAATGGGTTCTTTATGGATGGTGGTAGCTTCATTAGGTTTTGCTTTAATGGGCTATTTCGTCAAAATTTGTAGTCAATATTTTGATTATCAGGAAATTGTTTTTTGGCGAATGCTATTTGCAACTATTGTGTTAATTCTCATAGCTTCAGCTAGAGGACAAAGTATCAAAACACCTTATTTAAAAGGACATATTATACGAGGATTAGTAGGTACTATTGCTTTAATCCTTTATTTTTATTTAATTACTTATTTACCTTTGGCAACAGCAGTTACTTTGAGTTATACCTCTGTCATTTGGTTTATTATTTTTTCATTTTTTATTTTAAAACAAAGAGTATCTCCTTTGGTTTTATTATGTGCAATCATTGGACTCATTGGGGTTGCTCTACTGGTGCAACCTACTTTTTCTCAGGGACAAATCGGTATTACTCTTGTAGGGATATTAACAGGGGCTATTTCTGCGTTAGCTTATATTCAAGTTAAAGAATTAACACTTTTAAAAGAACCTGAATGGCGGATTGTGTTTTATTTTTCTTTGATTGGTACTATTGTTACTGGGATATGGAGTTTATTTTCAGGTTTTCATTCCTTAACCTTAGAAAATTTTGCTTACATTTTAGCCATGGGGGCAAGTGCTTTGGTCGGTCAAATGTGCATGACTTTGGCTTATTCTAAGGGCGATTTATTTATTTCTTCTATACTCTCTTATCTGACTATTGTTTTTTCTTTCTTGATTGGTTTCTTTATCTTAGGAGATCAATTAAGTGTTAAAGAAGGAATGGGTATTTTATTGGTAATTGCTAGTGGAGTGATGAGTAGTGTGTTTAACCAAAAAAAACAAAAGCCGAAGAAAAAATTAACTTATAATCATTAAAAATGAACGTAGGAATTAATACCATGCAAACACATACTGTTAAAGAAATGAAAGAAAGAGAAAAATTTGCGGATGAACAAGGCATTAGTTATTTACAGTTAATGGAAAATGCAGGCATAGGGGCAGCGACTGATTTAATGCAACGTTATCCTAAAGCAAGGTCAATATTAATTTTATGTGGCAAAGGAAATAATGCGGGAGATGCTTTAGTAATGGCTAGAGTCATGAGTGATTTTTATGAAAAAATTGATGTTGTATTTTTACTAGGCAATAATTTTTCCCAATTAACAGAAATTAATTATCAGAAACTACCCAATAATATTAATGTATTAGATGAACTTGATATAAATTCTATTGATTCTTATGATTTAATTATTGATGCTGTTTTTGGTACAGGATTCAAAGGGGAGCTAACAGAAGAAATACAAAAAACATTTCATGGTATCAATTTGCAAGAAAATTTAACAAAAGTTGCTTTGGATATCCCAAGTGGAATTCATGCCGATACAGGAACCTATTCTAAAAACTCATTTCAAGCACATATATCTTATGTCTTTGATTCCTATAAACCGTTTCATCAGATGTCAACGCTCAAGCCATATTATGGCCAATTAATATTGATTGATATTGGCATTCCTGCACGATAATTATTTATTTTTTAGAGGGCAGATTTTTATTGTTTTTTGATGGAGGAAAATCAGGTAATTGTTTATTTTTAAATAAACAGAAAAATCCATAGGAGACTAAAATAAAATAAATAAGTTGTCCTATATATTTAGTCTGAAATTTAAAGCTAGTATTTTCCACCTCTATTGGTGCAGTAAAATTTAAAAAAGTAAACAATAGTAATATTACAGTACATATAATTAGCCACCAGTAATGTCTGATATAAGAAGACTCTTTAATGGCATCAGATTGAAACAAAACAAGTGCAAAGCCAAGCACCATAATAATCCCGTTGGTAGGAAGTAAAACACTTTCAATTAAACCCAAAAAATATAAAATATACACCGCTATCAGCATTTTCTTGATAGCTGGATCGTTTCTTCTAGCTGTTTGCTGTGCCATAGTATTTCCTTTTAATCTTTTTTATCTGGATTTTCACGCCATAAAACACTTATTTTACCAATATTCTGTACCAAAACAGCATCCAGATTATCGCTAATTTGTTGTGCGAGTATATTTCTTTGCTCTCTATCATCATGATTAATTTTAATTTTTATTAATTCATGAGCCACCAAATTAACATTTATTTCCTTGAGTACCGATTCTGTTAAACCTTTTTGTCCAATGATAACTACTGGCTCTAAATGGTGTGATGCCTGCTTAAGTGATTTTTTAAACTTTTGATCGAGTATTTCCATGGTCGTTTTGAAAAATATAAAATTTGTTGATTGTTAATAAATCTATTTTATAGACTTAATAGTATAAATGCCAGAATAGAATTTTTAATGTATCATTTACATTGTATAATGATCAATTGTTTTTAAGTTTGTAAAACACAAGTTGATTACGATTAATGAAGAAAAAAAATAAAAATGCACGTTCAAAATCTTCGGCTTCATGGTTAAATGAGCATGTAAATGATCATTACGTGCATCTTGCTAAAAAAGATGGATATAGAGCTAGAGCTGCTTATAAACTTTTAGAAATTAACGAAAAAGACAATTTACTCAAACCTGGTTTGAAGGTTGTTGATTTAGGAAGTGCCCCTGGTAGCTGGTCTCAAGTCGCTATTAGGAAGATGCAAAACAAAGGAATGTTGGTTGCTTTAGATATTTTAGAAATGGAACCCATAGAGGGAGTTCATTTTATTCAAGGTGACTTCACTGAATTGAGTGTTTTAGAGACATTGGAAACTTATTTAAATAATGATAAATTAGACCTTGTAATTTCAGATATTGCCCCCAATATAACAGGGATGGCGATTATAGACCAAGCTAAGAGTTATTATTTGGCTGAATTAGCACTTGATTTTTCTAAAAATCATTTAAAAGAGAATGGACGTTTTCTGGTAAAGGTTTTTCAAGGGTCTGGTTATCAAGAATATTTAAAGTTGGTTAAATCATATTTTAAAGATGTAGTGGTTAGAAAGCCACAAGCATCAAGAGATAGATCTACGGAATTATACTTATTGGCGTCCAACTTACGCTGATATTTGAATACTATTTGAGGAGTTTTAATTAGTGAATGCTTCTGTAAAGAAAATATTAATAACAATTTTGATTGTAACTTTATTATTTTTAGGTTACAGCATGGTCAAAGAGCAACAAAATATAAAGTCTCAGATGGATTACTCTGACTTTTTGGGCGCAGTTCATGCTCAAGAAGTAAGTAATGTTTCTGTTGAGGGCTCTTTTTTGTATGGATATACTATCAAAGGTGAAAAGAAAGATAACAGCAAATTTACTACTAATGCACCTTATGATGTTGGTTTATTTAAAGTATTAGAAGATAATAATGTTAAAACAACTGTTATTCCGGAAGAACGTCCAAGTGTTCTTCAGAATTTATTCATCAGCCTAATTCCTTTATTTTTACTTATCTTTTTGTTCTACTTCTTTTTTATGCGTATGCAAGGAGGTGGTTCTAAAGGTGGCGGTGCTTTTTCATTTGGAAAAAGTAAAGCTAAGTTAATTGATAAAGATGCAAACAAAGTAACGTTTAAAGACGTCGCTGGTTGTGATGAAGCCAAAGTAGAAGTACAGGAGATTGTCGATTATCTAAAAGAACCAGCGCGCTATCAAAAATTAGGAGGTAAAGTGCCTCATGGTATTTTGATGGTAGGAAGTCCAGGAACAGGTAAAACTTTATTAGCAAAAGCCATTGCAGGTGAGGCAAAGGTTCCATTTTATAGCATTTCAGGCTCAGATTTTGTGGAAATGTTCGTAGGTGTTGGTGCCTCTCGCGTTAGAGATATGTTTGAGCAAGCTAAGAAACAAGCACCTTGTATTATTTTTATCGATGAAATTGATGCCGTAGGTCGTCAGCGTGGAGCTGGCTTAGGTGGTGGTAATGATGAAAGAGAACAAACCCTGAATCAATTGTTGGTTGAGATGGATGGGATTGAGTCAAATGCTACTGTTATTGTTATTGCCGCAACTAATAGACCAGATGTTTTGGATCCTGCATTATTAAGACCTGGACGTTTTGATAGACAAGTCGTTGTACCTATGCCTGATATTCGTGGACGTGAACAAATTTTGGGTGTCCATGTTAAAAAGATTAAAGTAGATGACTCCGTAAATGTTTCTGAAATTGCACGTGGTACGCCTGGTTTTTCTGGTGCTGATTTGTCTAATTTAGTTAATGAAGCAGCTTTATTAGCAGGTAGAAATAAAAAAGTTGTTGTGGATCAAAGTGACTTTGAAGAAGCAAAAGATAAAATATACATGGGTCCTGAACGTCGCTCAATGGTCATGCATGAAGATGAGAAAAAAGCAACAGCTTACCATGAAAGTGGTCATGCAGTAGTCGCTGAATCTCTTGAAGGAACTGACCCTGTCCATAAAGTAACCATTATGCCTAGGGGCATGGCTTTAGGTTTGACTTGGCAATTACCTGAACGAGATAGTTTTAGCAAATATAAGGATCAATTGCTTAATGAGATTGCGATATTATTTGGAGGAAGGGTGGCAGAAGAATTATTTATTAAACGTATTTCTACTGGTGCCTCTAATGACTTTGAACGAGCAACTAAAATTGCTAAAGAAATGGTTACGCGCTATGGTATGTCCGATTTGGGTCCTATTGTCTTTTCAGAAAATCAAGATGAAGTATTTTTAGGCCGTAGTGTGACACAATCGCAAAATATTTCTGAATCTACCATGAAAAAAGTAGATGCTGAAGTCCGTAAGATTTTAGAAGGACAATACGCATTAGCGAAAAAGATTTTGGAATCTAAAAGGGATATCGTTGAAACCATGACTGAGTCACTGATGAAATGGGAAACAATTGATCGTGATCAAGTGGTTGAAATTATGGCAGGTAAAGAACCAAGTGAGCCTAAGGATTATAGTCATAATTTAGCAGCTAATCAACCAACTACATCGACACAAAAAGAAGAAAAAAAATAGAGAAAACTCAAGATAGTTCAGTTTTATCAGATAATGACAATAAAACAAAAGAATCATTAAAAAATGATACAAATAAAAAAGAACAGTCGAGTAGTGATCATTAATATGTGTTGTATTTAATAATATTATGCTATTTTATATACCAAACCGAAAATAAAGTATTATTTTCGGTTTTTTATAGTTAAATTTTATTTTATTTATATTATGTTAAGAGAAACATTGATTTTTATCTTTAGAGGAAATTTATTACTACGAATTGCTATAGCTATTGTACTGGCTATTCTGGTATCTTTGTTTTTCCCTGAATTAAGTGTTCATTTTAAAATATTAGGCGATTTATTTATTCAGGCTTTAAAATCTGTTGCGCCAATATTGGTCTTTATTTTACTAATTGCTTCTATTTCTGGACAGAAAGCATATGCTCAAAAAAGTATTCGTTTTATTATCGTTCTTTATTTGTTAAGTACTTTTTTGGCAGCACTATTAAGTGTTATGATGAGCTTTGCATTTCCTATTACCTTGCCTTTATCATTATCTGATAATACACAAACGACTAGTTTAAATACCGTTTCAGAAGTTTTATCGTCTTTATTATTAGGCATGTTAGATAACCCTATAAAAGCCTTATACAATGGTAATTATATAAGCATATTATTTTGGGCTATTTTAATTGGTTTTGGTGTTAGAAATACTTCTCAAATGACTAAAAAATTTTTCCAAGATATGTCTAATGTTTTGTCTAAAATCGTTTCTTTAATGATTAATTTCGCACCTTTTGGAATATTTGGAATTTTAAGTTCTACTTTAGCCACCAAAGGAACAGAATCTTTAAAACAGTATTCACAAATTATATTGTTACTTGTATTCACAATGTTGATGATGGCATTTATTGTTAATCCTTTATTGGTGTATATAATAAACAAAAAAAATCCATATCCTTTAATCTGGATAGCAACTAAAACGAGTGGTGTTACTGCTTTTTTTACCAGAAGTTCCGTGGCCAATATTCCTGTTAACTTAAAAATTTGTGAAGAGTTAAAATTGGATAAAAACGTTTATTCGGTCACCATTCCTTTAGGTGCAACCATTAATATGGCAGGTGCGGCGATTACTATAACTATTTTAACATTGGCTGCTGTACATACATTAGGCCAACCTTCATATTTTATTACAACTTTATTGCTGTGTTTTCTGGCTAGTATCTGTGCAGCTGGTTCTTCAGGGATAGCAGGTGGCTCAATTATGTTAATCCCTGTTGCTTGTAATCTATTTGGACTTTCTCCAGAAATTGCCGGTATGGTAATGGGCGTTGGTTTTGTTATAGGCATTATTCAAGATTCAATGGAAACAGCACTTAATTCATCTTCTGATGTAATATTGACTGTAACAGGTTGTTCTCATTTTGACACTAAAAATTAAAAGTCAAAATAATAATAAAGACTATATATGATATTTGTTATTAGTGGGGAACTAGCCACTAAAGCGACTTATGATAAGCTAGTCTAGGTGTACCGTCATCGACATAGATAACACCACAATAAATATAGCCACATTGTTTTAAAATCTTTTGTACGACGATATTATTTTCGTGAGTGTCGACTCTAATATTATTTATTTTAGATTCACAGAAATTTAGTATTTCTTTTAGTACGCCGCGTTTGCTACCGTCACTCGCTACTCTGTGTAGAGTCCCGTAAGGTTCATCGTTCAACCAAGAACCTGCCTCTATATTTTGATAAGTGGAATCTTCACCTAAAATAAAGGAAAATACGGCATGAATCTGATTATTTTCTTCAATAGCATAACCAACTTTTTGTTTAATATCTTGTTGTATCACTCTTACTGATGGGCGGTTATTGCCCCATTGGGTTGGATTTCCATTTGATTTCATTTGTTCCCGGGCATAAGCATAGATGTCAAGAACAGTAGGCATGTCTTCTGGAGTTGTTTGTCTGATTCTCATAATACACCTATTTTATAGATGGCTAGTTGATTGATAGTTAAAATTAGCTCAAAAATATTCAGATAACAGTGATTATTAATTTTAACAATATGCTTACTGTAATCCTTTTGTTAAAGTGCTCGAAGTTGTTTATAATGCATACCTACTATACAGTAATTAATTAAATATATGTCACATAATCCTAGCACTAATTTTACCGTCTACAAAAGGTTATTTCGTTACTTAGCAGGTTATTGGAAGTGGTTTTCGATTGCAGTTGTTGCAATGGTGGTTGCATCATTAACGACTCCTTTATTTGCATTGTTAACGAAACCTTTAATTGATAAAGGTTTTGTTGAACAAGATTCTTACTATACTTTAATGATTCCTGTTGCGATTGTGATTTTATTTTTAATTCGAGGCATTGCTAATTATATTAATGACTATCTAACTACTTATTTATCAAGTCATTTGGTGCAAAAAGTTCGTTTGGAAATGTATGACAAAATTATGCATTTACCTGTGATTTATTTTAAAGGGTCATCTTCAGGCAAAATCGCTTCAAAAGTTTTAAATGATGCTAATCAGATTACTGATGCAGGGTTTAACGTTATTACAGTATTAGCAAAAGATGGCGTTATGGTAGCAGGGCTATTAGCAGTTTTGTTTTATCTAGATTGGCAACTAACTCTAATTACATTCGCCACCTTACCCGTGGTGAGTGTTTTGGTGAAAACAGTCAGTCGGCGATTAAGAAAGTTAACTTCTTTAAATCAATCTTATATGGGTAGTATGACACAATCTTTGAGTGAAACAGTTGACGGTATTAAGGAAATAAAAATTTATAATGCTTATGAACAAGAAAAAGGATTTTTTAACCGCTTAACGGATGCCATCAGAGTTAATTTAGTTAAACAACGTTCTGCAAACTCAATTAGTACATCCACCACACAATTTATTATAGCCGTTGCATTGGCAATGATCATCTATTTTGCGGGTATGAGAGCACAACAGGGATTTACACCAGGCTCATTCATGGCTTTTTTAAGTTCTATGATTGCTATGTTTGATCCTATTAAGCGTATGACAGATATTTCTCAATCGCTACAAAGAGGAATGGCAGGAGCTGAGAGCGTGTTTAATTTTTTAGATTTAGAGGTAGAAGAAGATAAGGGAGCATTAGAAATTAATCAGTTTAAGCATGAAATTCAATTTAAAAATGTTTCTTTTCGCTACCCTGATTCAGAACTAGATAATTTAAAAAATATTCAATTAATCATTCCTAAAGGTAAGGTAGTCGCTTTGGTAGGTTCCTCTGGTTCTGGTAAAAGTACCTTGGCTAATCTGATACCACGATTTTATGATGTTTCAGAAGGCAATATATTATTAGACAATATTGATATTAAAGATTTGACGTTACATAATTTGAGAAAACACATTGCAATGGTTAGTCAAGACGTATTTTTATTTGATGATACGGTTGCCAATAATGTTGCCTATGGCGATAATAGTAAAGATATTGAAAATATAGAAAAAGCATTAAAAGCAGCAAATGCTTGGGAATTTGTAACACAATTGCCAGAGGGGATAAATACTAAAATAGGAGAAAATGGCTCTAAGTTATCCGGAGGGCAAAGACAAAGATTGATGATAGCAAGAGCAATCTTGAAAAATACACCTATTTTAATTTTAGATGAAGCGACCAGTGCGTTAGATGTCGAATCTGAAAAAGAAGTTCAAAATGCCTTAGAACGATTGATGCAAGATAGAACGACAGTGGTAATTGCACATCGCTTATCAACTATAGAATCTGCCGATTTAATTGTTGTGATGCATGAAGGGCGTATTGTTGAACAAGGCAAGCATCATGAATTATTAAAATCAGGTGGACGTTATCAAGCATTGTATAATATGCAGTTTTCCTAGGAACACAAGCGGCTTAATAATAATTATATTAATTGAGGAGTTTAAATGTCAGCTTATAATGTAGAAAAGGTATTATCAGTCCACCATTGGACGGATAATTATTTTAGTTTTACTTGTTCTAGAGATGAAAGTTTACGTTTTGATAATGGCCAGTTTGTGATGGTAGCCTTAAAAGTAGAAGGTTTAGAGCGACCAATTGCTAGAGCTTATAGTGTAGCCAGTGCTAATTGGGAGGAGCATTTGGAATTTTTTAGTATCAAAGTACAAGATGGTGCTTTAACAAGTCGTTTACAACATCTTAAAGTTGGAGATGAAGTCTTAATTAGTAGAAAGCCAACGGGTACATTAGTATTGGCAGATTTAAAACCGGGTAAAAATCTGTATTTATTAGCAACAGGTACGGGAATTGCTCCTTTTCTAAGTTTGACTAAAGATCCTGAAGCTTATGAAGAGTTTGAAAAAATAATTCTGGTTCATGGGGTAAGGCATATTGAAGATTTGGCTTATCGTGAGCATTTTACAACGTATTTAAAAGAGCATGAGTATTTGGGTGATATCATAAAAAAACAATTAATTTACTATCCTATTGTTTCTAGAGAACCGTTTGAGCATCAAGGACGTATCACTACTTTGATGACCAATGGTCAATTATTTAGAGACATTGGTTTACCTGTAATTAATCCAAAGGAAGATAGAGCAATGATTTGTGGTAGCCCAACAATGCTAAAAGATGTTTCAGAAGTATTGAATGGATTTGGATTAGAGGTTTCTCCTAAAAGAGGGCAAAGAGGTGATTATTTAATTGAGAGAGCTTTTGTTGAGCAATAAAAAGTCTAATCGATAAGGGAATCAGCTTTGCAAAATCTCCTTACTATCATATGGATTAATTCTCCATTACTCATTGGTTATTTATTTAATTTATCAGTTGAGAGTAAATGGTATCATCTAACTGACTATCTACTCACAGTTACATTGTATACCATATTATTTGTCACAGGGGTAAGTATTACTAGTATCGATAACTTGGGTTCTGAAATATTTAAAATTTTTTATTACGCAGGCTTGATATTGGCATTGACATTGATTTTAAATATTCTTGTAATGAAATTATATGATCTTAAAGTAAAACCTAAAGTATTAAAAAATAGAACCCAAAATTATTCATCTAGGTGGAAAATTATAGTGAATAGCTTCAAACAAATCGTATGGGTCATTTTTGGAGGATTATTTGGATTTGTTTTTCCTAAGTGGTTACCACATGCGGATGTTTTGGCCAATGCATTGCTGATGTTAATGCTATTTATTATTGGCTTACAATTGAGAAGTAGTGGAGTGCACTTAAAAGAAGTATTATTGAATCGTAAGGGAATGCAACTTTCAGTTTTATTTATCATCAGTTGTTGGATTGCCGCAATTTTAGTAGCCTATATTTTATCTTTACCAATAAGAGAATCTTTAGCCATTAATTCTGGGTTTGGTTGGTACTCTATGAGTGGTAGTTTAGTGACAAAAGTATATGGGGCTTTTTTGGGGGGGGCTGTGGCTTTGATTAATGATTTGGGTAGAGAAATGATAGCCTTTGTTTTAATCCCGATTCTAATGAAATTTTCTCCTTCAGCTAGTATGGCGGCCTCTGGTTCTACTAGTTTGGATTGTACGTTACCTGCTATTAAAAAAGCAGGCGGTATCGGAATTGTACCAGTGGCGATTAGTTTTGGTTTTATTACGACAGTTCTGGCCCCATTTTTTATCGTTATTTTTTCAGGAATGTAGTTTATTATTGTGAGTTGGTGTAGCATAAAGATGTGTCTATAGTTGAGGAATTTATTATGTTTGAGCATGTTGATTTTTTTGCAGGTGATCCAATCTTGTCTTTGGTTGAAGTATTTAAACAAGACCAAAGATCAGAGAAAGTTAATTTGAGTATTGGTGTTTATTACGATGAAAATGGTAAATTGCCATTATTAAATTCAGTTAAACAAGCGGAAGAGCATTTAGTTAGTCAGCATATCCCTAGTGCTTATTTGCCGATGGAAGGTCTATTAGAATTTAGAAAAGCCGCACAGATTTTGTTATTTGGTGAAGATAATCCACTATTAAAAGAAAACAAAATTCAAACTGTTCAAACATTAGGAGGCTCTGGCGCCTTGAGAGTAGGAGCAGAATTCTTACATAAGTACTTTTCTGATAGTACAGTCTATGTTAGTGACCCTACTTGGGGTAATCATATTGCTATTTTTGAAGCTGTAGGCTTTAACGTAGAAAAATATCCTTACTATGATCCTGAAACAGGTGGTATTAAATTTGAAGCATTAGTCGAATTTTTGAAAAAAATATCTGAAAAATCAATTGTGTTATTGCACCCATGTTGTCATAACCCTACAGGTGTTGATTTGACTCGAGAGGAGTGGGATACCATTTTACCAATTATTAAGGAAAGAAATTTAATTGCGTTCATGGATATTGCTTATCAAGGCTTGGGTGATGGTTTGGAAGAAGATGCCTATGCTATTCGTAGAGCAGCCTATTTAGGTCTTTCTTTCTTTGTGAGTAATTCCTATTCTAAAAACTTGTCTTTGTATGGTGAACGTGTGGGTGCTTTATCAGTAGTGGCGAATACTGAAGAAGAAGCTAAATTGGTATTTAGTCAATTTCAATTTGCTATTCGTCGCTTGTATTCTAGTCCACCGTTTCACGCAGGACACATTACTTCTATCGTAATGAATACCCCTCAATTGTATGAAGAGTGGACTTCAGAAGTGGAGGGCATGAAATTACGTATTCGTGAGATGCGTCAAAAACTATACGATACTTTAAGTCAAAATATTCCTAATAAAGATTTTAGTTATTTTACTAAACAAAGAGGCATGTTTAGTTTTACAGGATTAACTAAAGAACAAGTATTGCGTTTGCGTGATGAGTTTGCAGTTTACTTAGTTGAGAATGGTCGTATGTGTATTTCAGCTTTGAATCATCATAACATTGATTATGTAGCAAATGCTTTCTCTAAAGTACTAGAATAATATAATGTATAAAAGGTAATGGTGGTTATTATGAATACAGAAGAAGCTAGGTTGTATATTAATAATATACTAGGTTTGGATCCTTCTAGATTTGATACAGAGCAAATAAGAGTTTTAGTGAGTGTGATAGATCGGGGAGCACTTCTGAATGAACAAATCAGAGTCGTGGCTAACCCGCAAAGATCGCCTATTGAGATGATTACATTAGCAGAAGAGTTTGAACAAAAGAATAGAAGACCTAAAAAATCACCAAGCCCACGTTTGAAGTTTTGATTTATGATTGTAAAAAATAAA
>WNLJ01000013.1 GCA_017114885.1 Neisseriaceae bacterium PsAf
TACAAGAAAGCCCTTGACTTATGCTAACGCAGTCAAGGGCTTTCGCTTTGGGGGGGTATGTAATAAGCTAATGCTTTTGTTAATATTTTTAAATAAAGGTTGTTTTTCTATTTTTAAATATTTATTATAAATACATATTTAAAAATAATTAACAAACCACTATTAAAATTAAGGAGTATTAAAAATGTTTTGTATTCAATGTGAACAAACGATTAGAAGTCCCAATAAAAATGGCTGTATGTATAGCCAAGGAATGTGCGGTAAAACTGAAGAAACAGCAGATTTGCAAGATATATTGGTTAAATGGTTACAGGGACTTTCTTTTTGGGCTAACTTGGGCAGAAAATATAATATTATTGATGCCAAGATTGATCGTTTTGCAACAGAGGCTCTTTTTTCAACTTTAACCAATGTTAATTTTGACTCTGATAGGATTGAATCCTACATTAAAGATACCCAAAAATATACAGATATTTTGAGAGAGAAGGTTGAAAACGCTATTACTGTCAATGGGGATGATTATACTACATTAACAGCAGCCGCTAAAATGACACTACCTGAAAATAAATTAAGTACGAAAGAAGCCATTCCAGAAGTAGCTTTTAATTTTAAATTAGCACGAGATAATGAAGATACAATCAGTTTACATTTGTTAAATCAGTATGGTATTAAAGGTGCTGGTGCTTATTTAGAACATGCCCAAGCCTTGGGTAAAAGCGATGAGTCGATTTTTAGTACCTATCATCAATTAATGAGCCAAATTGGTGATGATGATCATTCTTTAGACACGCTTTTTGATATAGCAATGCAAATAGGCCAATTAAATTATAAAGTTATGGATTTATTGGATCAAGCTGAGAATGAAAAGTTTGGCCATCCAGAACCTACTAAAGTAAACACTCAACCTATTGAAGGTAAATGCATCTTAATTTCTGGTCATGATTTGAACGATCTGGATCTTTTATTAAAGCAAACATAGGGATTAGGAATAAATGTTTATACGCATGGTGAAATGTTGCCTGCTCATGCTTATCCTAAATTGCATGCTTATTCTCACCTAGTAGGTAACTATGGTGGTGCTTGGCAGAATCAACAAACTGAATTTTCAGAATTTCCAGGCCCAATCGTCATGACCTCAAATTGTTTAATAGATCCCACAGTTGGTCAATATCAAGATCGTATATTTACTTGTAATATGGTGGGTTGGCCAGGTGTTAAACACATTGAAAATGGTGATTTTTCAGAAGTAATCCAAAAAGCGCAAGAAATGTCTGGATTTACTGATTCAAACCAGTTCATGAAACAGTAACAGGTTTTGCGCATAATACGTTGATGAGTGTTGCTCCAACCGTTATTGAAGAAATTAAAGCTGGCCATATAAAACATTTCTTTTTAGTTGGTGGCTGTGATGGTGCAGGATGGTAGAAATTACTATCGTGATTTTGCTTTAAATGCACCTAAAGATACGGTTATTCTAACTTTAGGTTGTGCTAAATATCGTTTCAATAAAGAAGAATTTGGAGATATTAATGGTGTACCACGCATGATTGATATTGGCCAATGTAATGATTCTTTTTCAGCGATTGGGCTAGCATTGGCATTAGCAGATGCGTTTGAATGTGAAGTGAATGAGTTACCTTTGACTTTGGTTTTATCATGGTTTGAGCAAAAAGCAATTGTGATTTTATTAACTTTATTATCTCTAGGAATTAAAAATATCTATACAGGCCCAACATTACCGGCTTTTTTAACAGATAATGTGATTGGTATATTGCAAGATAAGTTTGCATTAAAAGCAACAGGAAATGCAGTTGAAGATTTAGAAACTATCTTGGGTCAAAAAGTCGCTTAAGAGAAAAAGGATAGGCTTTGCCTATCCTTTATTAAATAGGTTAATAGAAATGTCACAAACAAATATTAAGTTTCCAAGAGAATTAAAATTAGTTAAAAAAATACCAGAGACACCCAATGCGGTTAGTTTTTATTTTGAATCTAAAGATAAAAGTGTAATCAATTTTAAACCAGGACAATTTATCTTGATAGAGGTGGAAATTGAAAAAGAGAAACATTATAGAGCTTATTCCTTATGTTCATTACCTTCAGATCGACTACTACAAATTATGGTCAAAAGAGTAAAGAATGGTTTAATTTCTAATTGGATGATTGATAATCTTGAGGAAAATATGACTATTAATTGTCTTGGTGTGGAGGGTTCATTTAATATTGTTGACACTCATCCTAAAGATAAAATATTGTTGATCAGTGCTGGTTGTGGCATTACGCCTAATTTTGCTATGTTGAAATATTTACTAACTTCAGGTAATCAGAGCGATATTCGTTTGCTACATTGCGCACCCAATACAAAAGAAACTGTTTTTATTAATCAAATTTATGATTTTAAAGATAAATACGATAATTTTGATTATCAATTTTTATTTGATGAATGGGATAATCAAGTAAAAGATAAAACAAAAGCTAGTCTAGAAAGATTTAGCACAGGATTGTTAGAAGCGTATTTTGGTAGTATTCATGATTATTCAATTTATGTTTGCGGACCTGATGGTTTTATGCAAATAGTAAAAAAAGATTTACAAGAATCTGGCTTTGACACGAGCCATTATTTTCAAGAATTGTTTAAATCTGAAAATTTATCGCCTATTTGTGATTATGAAATCAAAGAACCTAGCTTGGTTACAGTTAAAGTTCCTGATTTTAATTTTGAACAAGAAGTACCAGTTGGTTTTGTATTAGTAGATGTGTTGGAAAAAGGAGGTGTGCCCATTATTACAGCTTGTCGTTCGGGTATATGTGGTTCATTTGGCTTGTTCGAGCATTATTAAAAGTAACTTAGTCGTATCTTTGAAATAAAATCATCTTTAATGAAGTAAATACTTGCATATTGATGCTTGCCTATTTATTATCATATTAGATTGATATTCAAATTGAGTATAAATAATTTATGCAACTATCCAGTTTTACCGACTTTGGCTTAAGAACTTTAATCTTTCTTGCTGCCTTGCCTGAAGGAGAGTTGAGTAATGTTAAAACGGTAAGTGAAATTTATAAAATTTCTTATCACCATATCGTGAAGGTAGTGCATCGTTTGGTTCAATTGGATTATGTAGAATCCATACAAGGCAAATATGGCGGTATCAAACTCAAAAAAGGTAAGCATGATATTTATGTAGGTCAAGTTATTCGTGATTTAGAACCTTTGGAATTACTTAATTGTAGTGAGAGTTTTTGTAATATTACTTCTTATTGTCGTCTAAAAAACCATTTAGTTACAGCTAAAAAGGCTTTCTTAAATGCGCTTGATGAGATTACTCTAGCTGATTTAGTAGAAGATAATCAAGAGTTGATTCAATTTGTGAATAAAAATAAGGTCGTTCCTTTGCAGAAAGTAAACTAATATTTGCTATAATTATATTGTTAATTATTTAAATTTATTTATGAAATGATATATGATTTTTCTTCCTTTAAGTTAAGTGATGACGATTTTGAAAAATTAAGTGAAGGTAGTCAAGGAATAATAAAGCAATTTAAAATATTAAAATCTGGTAGCAAAATATTCATGGATATTAAGAAAGAGATAGAAGATAATTATGAAGATAGAGAAATATCAGATGAGATTGGTTGTATTAAGTTGCCAAAAAAAAAGTAGCTTCAACTTACAATCTTTCTCTTTCATCGGGATGTTAATTACATATTGCAAGTTTGTAGATGTATGGGATTATAAGAAAATTTCGAAATTTTTAATCAACAATTCTTCTAATGATATATTTGAGGAAAATCATGAAGAATTAAAAAAGATAAGAGATGGATATGTTGCTCATTACAACTATATTGATATAGATGATATAAGCTTTTCATACTATAAGGAAGGTCAGAAAATTATTCCTAGTTATTTTTCTTTTAATTCTCAACCATTAGATTGTTTATATATAGTCCTTCTTTTGGAGAACATTGAATCGTTAAAAATATTTATAAATCATAAGATTGAGAAATTAGAATCTATTTTTGATAGTAAACTATCAGATGAAGATAGAAAAATATTATTAGATAACCAATTAAAATAGTAAAAAATTATCTTATTAATCGGGTGATTTATTCTTCAAATACTGTTTATAACGATATAAACGATAACGCAATTTGACATCATAATTGATAGAGGTAGAACCCAAAATTAGCAAGAATAAAGCAATAGGTAATACTATTTTATAGCCTAACTCAAAAAATCCCCAAGCACCGATAACACCTCCTACAACGAAAGAAACAATAATACCCATTAATAATTTCATTTTAGGCATATTAATTGCTACTCTTTCCTTATCATCTTTTTTAAAACCTAAATTATAAATCAATTTAGAAAGTTCAATTCCAACGTCGGTAACATGTCCTGTCATATGAGTTGTTCTGATAACACCTTTGGATAGTATGGTTAATACAGCATTATGCATGCCCATAATAAAACACATTAAAACAATCAAAATAGACGTTAGAGTGCTAGAGATGTAGAGTTCATAACCAATCAAGCCGAAGATAATTAAATATATTGCTTCAATCCACATAGAGAGGGCATAGGAACTATGATAGCGATGTTTTTTTGTCCAAATGATAGTCCAACTAGAGTGAGCAGAACCAAGTATAAAAGCAAGAACACATAAAAAAGTCATCAATGCTAAATGCCAATTACCTAAAAATATATCATTAGACATGCTGGCCAATTCACCAGACATGTGAGAGGTATATTTATTAAAGGAGAAAAAGCCGACGGTATTAATAGTCCCAGCGCAAAAAGCCATAAAATAACCCAACCAACGCAACCAGCGTAAAGTAATATTGGCTTCTTGTAAATAAGGCAATAAATGAGGGGAACGAAATAATTTTCGTTTAACTGATTTTTGAGTAGAAGGAAGGGAATTGGATTTATTAGAAAACATTATTATTTTGATTAATAAAAAAGTTTGAAAGTATTTTTAATATTATTTCTAGGTCTTGGAAATTTTTAGCAACCGCTTTGATAACCATACCATTATCATGAATTTGACTAATACCATATTCAATCTGTTTCGATAGAGGTGTTATCAATTCATGTAATCTTTCAATCAGTAAAGGCTTGAGTATAACACTGGTATCAAAAAAATACAGGCTTAATAAATGTGAAAAATGATGCATTTGTCCTTTTTGGGTTAAGTCCATTTTGCCAGGTTGCCAATTTAATTTATCTTCTAGTATTTTTTTATCATGAAAATAGATACTAATTTTTGAAAAAAAATATTCAAAAAGGTAGGATTCATTACATCCAGTACGCCCAGTTGTAACGATTTCTCCTAGTAATATTTTTGTATCATCTTCTAAATAGAGATTAGTTTCTTGTACATAATTGGCATTTTTTTGTAAAACAGTAGGACGAGGAAGATAATGAAAAAAAGTATTGTTTTTACAATAAATATTCATTTTTTGAGAACCTTGTTGGTGCTTGGACATACTCAATATCCGATTGAAAGCTTGAGTATCAAAGAATAAGGCGCTATTTTCTCCTAATTGAATATCTATATTAAATTCATCATTGCCTAAAACACCAGGTGATGATGACATTAGCATGCCGTATAAAAAACCTTGTTGATTAATTTCTTCATAAGGAATTGAAAAAAATTTATAAGGAGCGGTAGTATAACAGCGTTTTAAAACACTTTTTTGGGTTTGATGACAGTATTCGACGTTAAGATTTAAAGTACTTTTCATTATTAATACTTAAGCGCATCAGGTTCTTGAATATCTTCTAAAAGAGCATATTTTTTAATCCAATTGATAACAGAATCAACATTGATCATATGCATTAAATCGGTAAATATAAACGGCGCACCTTGTCGCATATGTTTTGAATCTCTTTCCATTATCTCTAAATTAGCACCGACATAGGGTGCTAAATCTATTTTATTAATAACGAGAAGATCAGAACGAGTAATACCAGGACCACCTTTTCTCGGAATTTTATCACCTTCAGCGACATCGATGACAAAGATTGTTAAATCAGCTAAATCAGGACTGAAGGTAGCAGAAAGATTATCACCGCCAGATTCAATAAAAATAAGTTTTACATCGGGAAATTTATCAACCATCTCATCAATAGCTTCTAAATTCATAGAGGCATCTTCTCGAATAGCAGTATGAGGACAACCACCAGTTTCAACACCTATAATTCTATCTTCGGGTAATAAGCTATTATGGATTAAAAATTCGGCATCTTCCTTGGTATAAATATCGTTAGTAATCACTGCTAAACTGTAGTCTTCTTGCATTTTTCTAGTAAGTTTATCGATCAATGCTGTTTTACCGGAACCTACTGGTCCAGCGATGCCAATTTTAATATAATTTCTCATGATAACATCATCCCCATGCCAATTAAGACAATAACGCCACCTGTTGTTTGTAATATAGTATTATTTTTTGAGAGAATGCTACCAGCAAAAATTCCTAGTATATGCAATAACATAGTAGATAAAATAAAACCTAAAGCAAAACTATTAGCAGAACTTCCTACTAATTCTTGTCCATGCGCAACACCGTGATAAAAACCAAAAACACCAACCGTGGCAATTGCTAAACTCAAACTAGGCTTCGCTTTTATGGCTATTATAAAACCCAAACAAATAACTGAAAACACAATAACAGTCTCTAACAGAGGTAATTGTACATGATTCATTCCAGCAATAAATCCGAATGTCATCATGCCAACAAAGCTAATAGGCAAAGCCCATTTAATCGAACCTGAAAAAAAACTAGCCCAAATACCAACGGTAAGCATTGCTAATAAATGGTCTAAACCAGTTAGAGGATGCATAAATCCTGTTATAAAATTACTACTTCCTAAATGCCCTGGATGAGCAAAAATAAAAGTAGGTAATAGAAGTAATAGATAAATAATATTATTTTTTCTGAACATAAGAACTCCTTAACTCATATAAAGTCTTGTATATAAATTTTCATGTTGCATGCAACGAATTTCTGTTAGAACAGAAGTTGTACCCAATAAATTTTTATCAGGATCTAAAGATGCTCGAACCGCTGTTTCAATAATGGGTTTAATAGAAAAGATAATTTTCTGACCTTGTAACTGTCCTAAAGGAATGAGTTTAACACCGTTGTTAATTAAGCTGACTAAAGAATTGTAATAATAAGCATATAAAGTAACTTGTTTAGATAAATTGAATAAAAAAGAAAATAATACGAAGACTAAAGGGTGATACATCATTATCTTTTTTGTCTGGATGGTATCAAGAATAGGATGAGAAAATTCGGAAACAAAAATTTTGAATAGACGAGTACCTAGTTTCATTTGAGCTTCTTTAATTTCTCTAGATAATCTTGTTATTCCAAAATGTTGGTTTAACTCGAAAAAATCATCAAATTTTTCTTTGATTAAGCTATCAAAAGCAAGGGAGATGTAGGCGCCTTCGTTATAAACCCAGTTTTGTTGTAGCTGTTCTTGAGCATATTCATATAGAGATTGAGCATCATGAATAATGTTTTTTTGCACAAAGGTTTCTAAGCCAAAAGAGTGATTAAATCCACCAATAGGTAAATTAGGATCTACTATGTGTAACAGCCAACCTAATTGATTCAGATCGGCATAAGAAAATAGTTGTTTAGTGTTCATGATGGTGATGTTCTGTGGTTAGGGTGTTGCGTAAAGCGTGGTCTAAGATTCTTCTTTCTTTAAAAGGTTTGAATCCAGCCTCTTCTAGCCAAATAAAAATCGGATTTTCATAAGGTAAAAGTAATTCATTATTTTCCATAAAAAGAGGGATGTGTTTATTGCCGATTTCATAGCATACTTTTGCCATATCAGATAGATTATTAGGTTTTAATACAATACAATCACTTGCTTCAATTTCTACCCATATAATTAAATCATCATCCTTATAGAGAACATCTTCTTGGTGTAATGGTTGATTCTCTTCTAAGCGTTTAATAACTATATTACGGCCATTAACAGTGGCTTTATGTAGAATCTTCCGATTACACTCATACCATTTGAGAATAACGGTATCTTGACTTAAATCAGTATCAAAGTCTTTAAGTGTGCCTAAAGTAGCTTGAAGAATTAAATTTGGCATATCAGATTCCTATTAAAAAAGAAAATAACGCTGAGCTAAAGGTAAAGTTTTAGCAGGTTCGCAAGTTACTATTTTTCCATTCACTTTAACTTCATAGTTTTCAGGATTAACCTCAATATTAGGCATAGCGTTATTGTTAATCATATCCTTTTTTCCAATGGTACGACAATTTTTAACAGGAAGTAATGTCTTATTCAATCCGTATTTGGTTTTAATATCATTATCTATGGAAAGTTTGGAAGTGAAAATAACAGCTGTTTTTTCGACGGCTCTTCCAAAAGAACCAAACATAGGTCTGTATAGAGTAGGTTGAGGTGTTGGGATAGAAGCGTTTGGGTCACCCATTTTTGCATAAGTAATAAAGCCATTTTTAATAATCATTTCTGGTTTGACCCCAAAAAACCTAGGTTGCCATAATACAATATCTGCTAGTTTTCCTATTTCTATTGAACCTACATAATCACTAATTCCCTGGGCAATTGCTGGATTAATCGTATATTTTGCCAGATATCGTTTAATTCTAAAGTTATCATTATCACCCGTTTCTTCTTCTAGTCTGCCTCTTTGCTTTTTCATTTTATCTGCGGTTTGCCATGTTCTAATAATAACTTCAGCCACTCTACCCATGGCTTGAGAGTCAGAGCTCATAATAGAAAACACTCCCATATCATGCAGAATGTCTTCAGCAGCAATGGTTTCAGGTCTGATTCTTGAATCGGCAAAAGCAACATCTTCTGGAATTCGTTTATCCAAATGGTGGCAAACCATTAACATATCTAAATGTTCTTCGATGGTATTTGCAGTAAAGGGACGAGTAGGGTTGGTAGACGCAGGTAATACATTAGGATACATACTGGCTTTAATGATATCTGGAGCATGTCCTCCTCCTGCACCTTCAGTATGGAAGGTATGAATAATACGGTTATTAATCGCAGCCATGGTTTCTTCTAAATAACCACTTTCATTAAGTGTGTCTGTATGAATAGCAACTTGTACATCTAACTCATCCGCCACTGTTAAAGCAGCATCAATAACAGCAGGAGTAGCTCCCCAATCTTCGTGTATTTTCAAACCTAGCGCACCTGCTTTAATTTGCTCTTGCAGAGGTTCAAGAGAGGAGCAATTTCCTTTACCCATAAAGCCTAAATTAACAGGAAAATTTTCTGCCGCTTGCAGCATACGCATGATATTCCAAGGACCAGGAGATACTGTGGTAGCATTTGTTCCATCTGCAGGACCTGTTCCACCACCAATCATGGTAGTAATTCCTGATTCAATTGCATGATAGATTTGTTGTGGGCTAATAAAATGAATATGAGTATCGATACCACCAGCAGTTGCGATTAAATGAGCACCATTATGTACTTCTGTTGCGGCCCCAATAATCATGTTTTCAGCAATATTGTCCATGGTATCAGGGTTTCCCGAAGGACCAATACCAACAATTCTACGGTCTTTAATTCCAATATCCGTTTTAATAATTTTATCATGGCTCAATAAAATAACATTAGTGATGACTAAGTCCAGTGCTTGTTCGCATGTTGCGAGACTAGATTGTCCCATGCCATCTCGAACTGTTTTACCACCACCAAATTTACACTCATCTCCATGATTTAATAAGTCTTCTTCTATTTCTAACCACAAATCAGTATCGGCAAGTCTAATTTTATCCTGAAGAGTAGGGCCATAAAGAGCAACATATTGTGATTTACTTAAAGTGGTGGGCATATAATAACATCCTCAAAAATAAGAGATTAAAAGCACTAAAGTAATTATTTATTTCTATGACTAAAACCATGAAGATTTTTATTGCCAGAAAATTCAACTAATTGTACTTTTTTGGTTTCCCCCGCTTCAAATCTAACAGCATTACCAGAAGGGATATCCAAATGATAACCCATCGTTTCTGAACGATTAAAGTGCAAGGCAGGGTTTACTTCAGAAAAATGATAGTGAGATCCTATTTGTATGGGTCTATCACCCTTATTGGTTACAGAGATAAAGATGGTTTTTCTACCTTGATTGATCTCAATATTATCTTCAGAGAGTTTGT
Organism: Neisseriaceae bacterium PsAf; assembly: GCA_017114885.1. Lineage (GTDB taxonomy): Bacteria > Pseudomonadota > Gammaproteobacteria > Burkholderiales > Neisseriaceae > QFNR01. The sequence continues at coordinate 10,177 of WNLJ01000013.1, forward strand.
ATTCGCCTGGAATCATACATTAGTCCTTATGGAGTATTAGCGAATAGGTTTATGAACCGTTATTAACTTGGTACCATCTGGGAAAGTAGCCTCTATTTGTATTTCTTCAATCATCTCAGGCACGCCTGGCACAACTTCATCTCGAGTAAGATAGGTTGTCCCTAAATACATAAGTTCTGCTACACTCAAACCATCTCTTGCAGCCTCTTGTAATTGGCTACTGATATAAGCAATAGCTTCTGGATAATTTAATTTTAAACCACGATTTAAACGTTTTCCGGCTAATTGACCAGCTAAGAATAACATTAGTTTTTCTTGCTCTCTAGAAGTAAGATGCATGATGATTTTGAATAAATTTTCCTAAATAAATTGTCCTATCAGCAAAGATATTAAATTAAAAAAAAATAAATGTAAATAAAAAGAACATTGATTATCATTATGAGACAGCGGCAATCCTTATTGTGAAAAAATATAACTCATGTTATAGTGCAGATTCAATCTATCAATGGCGGGTCTCCTCGCATTAATCTTTGAAACAACGGGTCAGGTGCGGAAGCAAGCAGCCCACTTCATATGAATAAGTGCCGAGGGTTGGGCTCGCCTCCTTATTCTATTGATTTAAACGAGTAGCGGTAATGGCTTGACGACACGTGCCACCTTTTGCTTCGTATAGATTAGGAGCATCACGGCAAATATCTATAGTAAAATCATTCAAAGACATTCGAGCATAAGATTTATAGTTGTGTTTTCTTTGTGGCACGGCTAATAAATAATTTGTATTAAAGTCAGGTTGAATTAGAAAATAAGTATTGTATTGTGGGTTATTATTAGGATCTAATTTAAACTGAGCTAAGAGTGTATTATATTCGTTACTGTTTTTAGGCAAGCGTCCTGCTTTTAATTGGAAAGCGACTAATTCTTGAGCATACATCGTTAACATTGATTCTGCTATGGCCAGTTGAGATTTTTCACGGTATTGAGAAAAATAGCCAATGCCAAAAGCCATGAGAATACTGATGATCAGCAAAGCAACCATTATCTCAATAAGAGTAAAACCAACTTGATTTTTAAAATTTAAGCCTTTAAGGGTATTTTTTTTAATCATAACTAATCTCATAGGTTGATTCTAACTTAACTGTTGTTTTGGGATTTTGGCCCCAAGCAATAACGGTAATGCGATAGCGTAGTATTCGTTCTGGATTAATCCCTAAAAATTCTACTACATAACAAGGATTTCTGGAGGATATATTAGGAAGATTATTTTTACTAATGGTTATTGCATTTTGGCACTGTTGTCCAAATTCGTTAAAGACGTTAGGCCTTGATGAAACAGGAGTACCATTACCATATTGTTTTCCATCGATAATAGCAGAAGGGGCACAAAATCCTGGATATTTGCCTCTCCCAGAGCAATTATTGGTAAAATATTGGGGCCATTCTTTACCGTCAACTGTTTTTAAAGCAGAGCCACCTTCTAGTAGTTGGCTAAAAATAACAGGATATTGAGATTGATCATAATCTGTAATGGGAGGGAGAATACCATTTTGAGGATCTGAAAATTGCTGTGCTATTTGTTGTGACGCAATCTTAGTAGCTTGTTCGGCAATTGAAAGCGCATATTTTCTATCTGAATCATAAGAGCTTGTTTTTAAATTAGTTTCCGTAGAGACATAAGTAGCAACTACCATTAAAGAAATAAGTACTAACATAGATAGGACTATAATTAGTACGTAACCACCTTGTTGATTATTTAATCTAGTAAATTTCTGTTGGCGCATTGATTACCCCCTCTAATAGAGGAAAATATTCTAAAAGTTTGAGATGTGATATTTTGTCCGTTATTAATGTCAATACGGATAGTTTCATTAGAATTACCTTGTCCATCCTGACTTAAACTAAAAGGTTTGTCTAGTGTTGGATAACTGACCGTTAGTATTACATTGACCCCAGCAGGAGGTAAGAAATATTCATCTTGTAATGGACTTCCTAAATCTACTCCTTGTGATTGCTTAGCGTTACTAGGGTCTGAGGTATTTACAAAAGTTGTATTCGCCTTTTCGTAAAAAAGGTAATCATTAAATTTTTGATCAATATTGTTTACTGATGGACTAAAAATATCATCATTAAAAGCACTAGGACAACCTATGGGTTGATTATTTTCATTAAGTGTAGTTGGATAAAAAAATGATGTATTCATATTAGTTACATATTCAGAAATCAAAATAGGGGGGCCAAAAACCCCATTTTCATTCAATTCTATCTTGTATAATCCTGTTTGACCGTTAGCAGTTCCAACAACATAGGCATGCACAATATAGCGTAATAAACTTATTTCAGATGCTTTTTGTTTGTTGGGTTCATCTTCGTAGGCAATTCTTACATCTCCAAAGTCAGAATGGTCAAAATCCAGTTCTGATTTATTATTAGATTTGAAAATATTAAGAGCTTGACAACTAGACAAGGCAAGATACCCACCTTGACTGGCAACAGCTTGTAAAGATTGATAAACATCACCATCAGTAAAAGAAATACTATCTATTTTATTGCCATTGCTTCCAAATTCAATATTATTGACTCCTGAAGAACCAAGGCCATAATAAAAGATAAGTGCATTGCCTTGAGCTTTAAAATTAGGAATATTAATATTATCACTAGAAATAATATTAACGCCAAAGTTTTGATTATTAGACATAGCAGAAGCACTTGGTCTATCAAAAACGATGGGACTACTGTTATCAACTCCATTAAAAAAAACATGGAATTCACGATTGAATTTATTATCAGTATTTTGGCTGTCTTTTTGATAGAGAGAACCCAAAGATAAACAACCAAAATTACCTGCTAAAGAAGCATCTCTTGATATTAGTTGTGAAGCTTCACGTAAGTCTTCCTGTACTTTTAAATCAGTTTGTGCAATGTGATTGAGTCGATTGGTGTAAAAATAAAGTGATCCAACAGCGAGCATGATCAAAAGTGCCAAGGCACTTGCTACGACAAACTCAATTAGAGTAAAACCCTTTTGATTTGAAAAAGAAATATGTGTAGGTGAATTCATAATATATTCTATACAATTATTATTCTGTTAAAGGAACTTCATAAGATAAAATAATTTTATTATTGTTATCTATTACGCCTGAATTATTTAAGTTATTTTGGCTTTCTGTCTTGGTTTGATATTTCCATACAACTTTAACAACAGTTTCTGTGCCATTGTTATTACAAGAAAAGTCCCAAGGCAAATTACCCTGTATGCTGGAGTTGGTACACACTTTAAGCTGTATATCATTTGGGGAGATACTTCTAATTTGTTTAATTTCTTGACAAAATTGGTCTAATTGTTGTGCCGCAAGTTGTTGATGGTTAAGTTGGGAGTCTACATTTAGAAAAGCAGCGCTTTCGCGATCACTACAACCGTTAAAATTATTATAGTTACTATAATCTTTTTGAGTAATATAACCTTTTTGAGGAATAAGTTTTAATTTTAAATAAGGATTAATACTTAAGCCCTGGGCTAAATTATCAACCGCTTGAGATACTTGAGCGATATTTTGTGCTTGTCTGATACTGCCTAAGGAGCGTGTTTGCATGCCCAATAAAGCCAAAATACCGAGTCCTAAGACGAACATAGAAACCACCACTTCGATGAGTGTAATCCCTGACTGTTTATTATGTAAATGAATATTTGCTTGGTTTAATTTCATATTAGACATCATAACTTAGTTATTGTTAGGAGGTTGCCAACAAGTACAAATATCTTTAATACGTTGTGGTGTGTTTTTTGAAGCAACATTATTTGGACAACTTCTCGCTCTAGCCAGGCTATCTACCCATACAACATGACAAATGTTTGTATCATAGGCATTGCTAATGATAATTCTAGCTTGGTATCCTGAGTTACCCCTAGAAACACTTGTATAATTACTGGATACTTTCATTTCACCACTTGGGTAGATGATTAAGCCAATTTCAGATGGATCAGAATTAGGTTGGCTAACAGAAGTAAAAGTATTGGCACTTAAATTAATTTTTTTGGGTTGAGATTCACTGCCTGGTTTTGTTATCTGTAGGCTTCTAATTTCTTCATTTTGGTTATATTGAGCAATGGTATTATTAGGATTGTTTAATCGATCTACAAAAGCAATCATGCCATTAGCATTGGCCCAAGATTGAGCTTGCCCATTTAATTTTCCATTTGTTCTAAAATAGGCTGGATAGACAAAAGCTACTTGATTACGGCGCAAAGACTCATTTCTTGTATAGTTGATTAAATCCGCAATATTTTGTCCTATAGAGCGAACTTCCTGTTTGCGAATAGCACTTAAAAATGGAGGAACAGACATAGCGGCAAAAATACCAATGATGATAAAGACGACCATTAATTCTATTAAAGTAAATCCGCTATTTTTATACATAACTCTACCCTTATTAATCAAGTGAATATTAGTTTATTTTTTGGGAAAATTCATCCTTTTAAGATTAATGGTAAAAAAATAAGGATAAGTGACTTATTCGATAAAATCATAATCATTTTTAGTTGCATTAACAAATTTGGTAAATTCATTTTGAAATATTAAATTAATAGTACCTATAGGACCATTCCTATGCTTGCCAATGATAGCTTCTGCTTCTGAGTTAATAGTAGCGATGGCAGGACCATCAGTCTCATGATTGTAATAGGAATCTCGGTACATAAAAATAATCAAGTCTGCATCTTGTTCGATAGCACCAGAATCTCTTAAGTCGGACATCATTGGTCGTTTATTGGTACGTGATTCTACGCCACGGGATAATTGAGATAAAACAATAATTGGGGCATTGATTTCTTTGGCTAAGGTTTTTAATGATCTTGAAATCTCTCCTAATTCAGCAGTCCGATTATCACTTTTACCCGAACCACTCATTAACTGTATGTAATCGATGACAACTAAACTTAAATCAGGCTGAGCTCTTTTTAAACGACGAATTTTTGCTTTAATTTCTAAAGCTGAAAGACCTCCCGATTCATCAATAAAAAGTGGAGCGCTATTAAGACGAGGGAATATGTGACTAAATTTATCCCAATCTTGCTCTTCGAATTGACCTGTTTTTAGTTTGGATAGCTCTATTCCTCCTAGCGAACTAATCATTCTTGTCGCTAATTGGTGAGCAGGCATTTCCATAGAAAAAATAGCCACGGGTTTTTTTAGTTCAACAGCGACATATTCGGCAATATTCATGGCAAAAGAAGTTTTACCCATAGAAGGGCGTCCCGCTATAATGATTAAATCACCCGCTTGTAGTCCAGATGTTTTTTTATCTAAATCGTAAAAACCAGTTTCTACGCCAGTAATTCCTTGATTTGGAGAGTTATAGAGTGACTCAAGACCTTCGTTAACGGTAAGCAGCACATTCTGAATAGGCATTAACCCAGCTTTAGCACGTTGACTTTGTTCGGCTATATTAAAAACCAATTGTTCGGCTTCATCTAAAATATCTTTAGAAGTCTTATTGGCAGGAGTGTAAGCCAATTGACTAATTTTTTGTCCTATATCATACAATTGACGCATGATTGATTTTGTTCTAATAATTTCAGCATAATCCTTAACATTGAAAGAAGAAGGGGAGTTAGACATTATTTCAACTAAATAAGCTTTACCACCTATTTTGTCTAAATTATCCAGTTTTGTTAATTCTTCTGTTAAGGTGATTAAATCAGCTTTTCTATCGCTATTGATGATATCAGCAATTGATTCAAAGATAATTTGATGTTGAATATTATAAAAATCAGTGCTTGATATGGTGTTATAAAGATTATGTTCATGCCATAATTCATTATTAAGTAAAATAGAACCTATAACTGCCTGTTCTGCCTCTGTATTATGAGGAGGAGTGAAAATTAATTCATCTTCTTCAGGCGGGATTTGAGTAAATGCTTGCATGATTTTATTACAATAAAATTTCTTATTAAATTAGGTCTTGATTATTATACAGTGAAATTCATTTTACATTAAACTATTCTTGCTAATAAATTTTTATTGAAAAGCGTTGAGTGTAAAGTTATTAAACCCTATAATCTAGCAATATTGATGATTAACATTTAATCTAGGAAAGTGCTTTCATGACAATTTTGGCAATGCAAGGAGAAGTAGCGTTATCTGAGTTTCGAATAAAAAAAATATTGGAAGGAGTAAAAGCTGAAAAAATTTCTTTGCCTTCTGATATAGAAACGAGGTATTGGTACTTAATAGAAATAAAGGAAGAACTGAGTTCATTAGAACTTAAAAAATTAGAATCATTACTAGAAGCCAAACAGATGTCATCAGTGGGTTCTTTATTATCACAAAACAATGCATTAACTATTTTCCCAAGAGTAGGCACGGTTTCTCCTTGGTCATCTAAAGCAACAGATATTATTTTAAATATTGGTATTACTAAAGTTGTTAGAGTTGAAAGAGGCATTTATTACCACTTTTTAAATTTAGAAAGTGGGGCTTTGAATCATTATTTACCAATTATTTCTGATCGTATGACAGAAGCTTGTTTTACTAGTGATGAAGAGCTATCTCTTTTATTTTCACAGCAAGCTCCTAAATCTTATCTTGAAATCGATATTTTATCAGAGGGAATTACGGCCTTAAGAGATATCAACAAAAATTTAGGGTTGGCTTTGTCAGAAGATGAGATAGATTATTTATTTTCAAATTATAAGCGTATTCAAAGAAATCCCACAGATGTTGAACTTATGATGTTTGCACAAGCGAATTCCGAGCACTGCCGACATAAAATTTTTAATGCAGACTTTGTATTAAATAATGAAAAAATGCCTAATACTTTATTTTCGATGATTAAAGCGACTCATATGGCCAGTCCAGACGGAACGATTGTTGCTTATAAAGATAATTCATCGGTCATAGAGGGGAGAAGTATTAATCGCTTTTATGCTCATCCTAAAAATCAAGCGTATGAGTTTTATCCTGAACTTACTCATGTATTAATGAAAGTAGAAACACATAATCATCCAACGGCTATTTCTCCATTTGCGGGAGCAGCAACTGGTTCTGGAGGAGAAATTAGAGATGAGGGTGCAACGGGAAGAGGTTCAAAACCGAAAGCAGGTTTGTGTGGTTTTTCTGTTTCGAATCTTGAAATTCCTGACCATATACAAAGTTGGGAGTATATCCAACCGAATACTTTATATGGGAAACCGAATCGAATTAGTAGTGCATTGCAAATTATGCTTGATGGCCCAATTGGAGCAGCGTCTTTTAATAATGAGTTTGGACGACCGAGTTTATTAGGTTATTTCAGAACTTTTGAAGCTTTATTTCAAGAAAAAGTTAGAGGTTACCATAAGCCTATCATGGTAGCTGGGGGGTTGGGTAATATTCAAGATGAACAAACATTTAAAGAAACCATACCAGAGGGTGCCTTACTTATACAATTAGGAGGTCCTGGATTTTTAATTGGTCTAGGAGGTGGTGCCGCATCTAGTATGGCAACTGGTACCAATCAAGCAGATTTAGACTTTGACTCAGTACAAAGAGGCAACCCAGAAATTGAACGTAGATGCCAAGAAGTCATTGATCAATGTTGGCAATTAGGCAAAGAAAATCCAATATTAGCCATACACGATGTGGGTGCAGGGGGATTATCCAATGCTTTTCCTGAATTAGTTAATGATGCCGATCGTGGGGCTCACTTTGAATTAAGAAAAATTCCTATCGAAGAAAAAGGCATGTCACCTAAAGAAATCTGGTGTAATGAATCACAAGAGCGTTATGTTTTAGCCGTATTGGAAAAAGATCTATCTGTTTTTGAGAATATATGTCAAAGAGAAAGTTGTCCTTTTGCGGTGGTGGGAGTGACGACACAAGATAAAAATTTAAAAGTGACTGATGAATTATTTGATAATCATCCTGTTGATTTATCGTTAGAAGTTTTACTGGGAAAACCACCTAAAACTATCAGAAAAGATCAAGATATTTCTTTTGAAGCTAAAGAATGGGAGGGTTTAAAAGAGATTTCATTGCAAGATGCTTTATATAAGATATTAAACTTACCTTCAGTTGCTGCTAAAAACTTTTTAATTACCATAGGGGATAGAACAGTTGGTGGTTTAACCCATAGGGATCAAATGGTGGGTCCTTATCAAGTACCAGTGGCTGATTGTGCCATTACTAATATGGGATTTGATACTCATGTTGGTGAAGTGATGAGCATGGGAGAAAAAAGTTTATTGGCACTGATTGATGGTCCTGCCTCCGCACGTATGGCTATAGGAGAATCGATTACTAATTTAATGTCAGCTTATATAGGTAATTCTTTATCTAATATAAAGTTATCAGCTAATTGGATGGCGTCATGTGGAGAACCTGGAGAAGATGCTAAATTATATCGAACAGTCGAAGCAACTTCTGAAATATGTCAAAAGCTAAATATTTCTATTCCTGTTGGTAAAGATTCATTATCGATGAAAACAGTTTGGGAAGAAGAAGGTCAAGAGAAATCTGTTATTTCACCTTTATCACTAATTATTTCCGCTTTTTCTGTTACTGATGATGTTCGTTTGAGTGTAACGCCAGAATTAAAGAAGATACCTGATTCCTCACTGGTTCTGATTGATTTAAGTCAATTTCAGTCTAGAATTGGGATGTCCGCACTCGCTCAAGTGTATAAAGAATTTTCATCTGAGGTTCCTGATTTTGAATACATTTCAGAAATGAAGTCTATTTTCAAAATCATTCAAAAATTGTTAACTGAGAAAAAAATCTTGGCCTTACACGATCGTTCTGATGGAGGTTTAATAACGACACTGATAGAGATGATGTTTGCCTCTCGAGTAGGGATAGACGTTATTTTAGATGATGTTATTGATAGAGTGATGCAAAATATAAATTATTCTATTGATGAAGCAATTATACGCGCTTTATTCAATGAAGAATTGGGAATTGTATTACAGTTGAAAAATGAGGATGCGGCCGCTTTATTCGAAGAATTCAAGCAAGCTAAACTTAGTAATTTTATTGTAGAATTAGGAACCATTAGTGATGAGGATAGAATTCTAGTTGAGCTTGATGGAGGGGAATTACTTAAAGAAAAAAGAGAGGAACTTCAAGAAGTATGGGGCAATACTTCTTTTCGAATTCAATCTTTAAGAGATAATCCGATTTGTGCCAAACAAGAATTAGAGACTATTAAAACAAATAATAGCAAATTGTATTCTGAAGTTAATTTTGATACTGAACATTTACATGAGTTGCCCTATATTCAACAAAATAAAAATCCTAAAGTAGCCATTTTAAGAGAACAAGGTGTTAATGGTCATTTAGAAATGGCATTTACTTTTAAACAAGCGGGATTTGATACCTATGATGTGCATATGAGTGACTTGTTGGCAAACCGAATCAGTTTAACTGATTTTCAAGTATTGGCAGCATGTGGTGGTTTCAGTTATGGGGATGTGTTAGGTGCTGGTAGAGGTTGGGCTAGTACTGTTTTATATCATGAAGCGTTAAAAAATCAATTTGAAAGTTTCTTTCATCGTTCAGACACTCTAACCTTGGGCGTGTGCAATGGTTGTCAAATGTTAAGTGAATTAAGTTCTATTATTCCAGGAACTGAATTATGGCCACGATTTAAGAAAAATCTATCTGAACAATACGAAGCAAGATTGGTTATGGTTAATATTGAAAAGTCAAATTCGATTTTTTTAAATGAAATGTCTAATTCTAGTTTACCCATAGTTGTTAGTCATGGAGAAGGTAGGGCTGATTTTTCTCATATGCAGAATTTGGAAGAAAATTTAGTTCCAGATAACTTATCTGTTGTACTACATTATGTTGATAACGACGGCAGTATTAGTAAGAACTACCCGATGAATCCAAACGGCTCACCTAATGGAATTGCTGGCATCAGTAATCAAGATGGTCGAGTCACTATTATGATGCCACATCCAGAAAGGGTTATTCGAAATGTGCAGTTTAGTTGGCATCCTGAATCTTGGCAAGGAGAGTACAGTCCATGGATGCAAATGTTTTTATCTGCAAGAACATATTTTTAAAAATATAGTAAAAAGAGAATTTAAAATTAGACAGATTGAAGTGTTAAAAATAACTTTTAAAAATATCAAATATTATGTTTTCTAGCTAAAACATATGTGGCAAAATGACAAGGTAAGAGTTTTTTAGTGAGATAGATACTAGCTCTTTGCAAATATTTTATATTTTATTAGGGGACAAAAACATGTCGATTGAAAAATTACTAGGGTTAATTGAAGAAAATGATGCCACATTTGTGGATTTGAGATATACAGATACAAAGAGTAAACAACACCATGCAACAATCCCTGCACATGTAGTTCAAGAAGATCCTGAAGATTGGTTGGAAACAGGACAAGCTTTTGATGGTTCTTCAATTGAAGGTTGGAAAGGAATACAAGCATCGGATATGCTTTTGATTCCTGATATCGATACTGCATTCATGGATCCATTTTATGATGAACCAACTATAGCTGTTCATTGCAATGTGATAGACCCAGCTAATGGTCAAGGTTATGACAGAGATCCTAGATCGATAGCTAGAAGAGCTGAAAATTATCTTAAATCAACAGGGATTGGTGATACTGCTTATTTTGGTCCTGAACCAGAGTTTTTTGTTTTTGATGGCGTAGAATACGAAACGAATATTTCTGGCTCACGCTATCAAATCCATTCAGAATCAGGTGTATGGGCCAATGGATTGAGTTTAGACGGGATGAATTCAGGACATCGTCCTGCGGTAAAAGATGGTTATGCTCCTTTGCCTCCAGTAGATTCAGGTCAAGACTTACGTTCGGCTTGTTGTTTATTATTAGAGGCTATTGGTATTCCTGTAGAAGTACATCACCCTGAAGTAGCGACTGGCTCTCAAATGGAAATTGGAACGAAGTTTAGCACATTGGTTACTCGTGCAGATTGGACTCAAATCCAAAAATATATTATTCGTAATGTTGCACATAGTTTTGGTAAAACAGCTACTTTTATGCCTAAACCAATTTTTGGAGACAATGGTTCAGGTATGCACATTCATCAATCTATTTGGAAAGACGGCACCAACATATTTGCAGGTAATGGCTATGGTGGTTTGTCTGAAATAGCTCTTTATTATATAGGTGGTGTTATTAAACATGGTAAAGCATTAAATGCTATTACTAATCCAAGTACTAATTCATATAAACGCTTGGTGCCGCATTTTGAAGCACCTACTAAATTAGCTTATTCTGCCAAAAATCGTTCTGCATCAATTAGAATCCCACATGTGGCTTCGAGTAAAGGAAGAAGGATTGAAGTTCGTTTTCCAGATCCAATGGCCAATCCTTATTTGGCATTTGCTGCTTTATTAATGGCAGGTCTTGATGGAATTCAGAATAAAATTCACCCAGGAGATGCAGTTGATAAAAATCTATATGACTTACCACCTGAAGAAGCAACTTTAGTGCCAACGGTTGCTGAAACTTTAGAAGAAGCACTTAATGCTTTGAGGGAAGATCATGAGTTTTTAATTAAAGGAGGTGTGTTTTCTAAGGATTGGGTAGAAAGTTATTTGGAGTTAAAACTTCAAGAGGCAAGGAAAATAAGTATAGCACCTCACCCATTAGAGTTTGATATGTATTATTCTCTATAGTTATAAATTGCAATAATTATAAAAAAGCACACCATTCGGTGTGCTTTTTTATAATTATTTTAGTTATTTCTTTTTGGCTTTTCTAGCAATGGTAACTCGGTCTATATTAGAATAGTCTTTATAAGTTTGTATTTCTTCAAAAAGATAATTTTCTAGAATAGCTTGAATTTTTCTGGCTTGATCGTAGCCATGCTCAAGACAAAGATATCCTTGTGGATTAAGAAAATTAATCGCTTCTCTGGCTAAAATTCTAAAGGCATCCAGTCCATCATTGAAATCAGTTAAAGCCATTTGTGGTTCGAAACGTAAGTCACCTTGGGTAAGATGATAATCATCTTTTTTAATATAAGGTGGATTAGAGACGATAATATCAAAGGTATCGTCAGTAAAACGAGATTCTAAGTCAAACCAAGAACCTAAACCAAAAATAACATCCGCCCCCAGTAATCGACTATTTTTTTGTGCAATTTTAAGAGCTGCTTCACTCACATCCGAAGCAAAAACATTCCAGTTGGGGCGTTCTAATTTAAGTGTAATAGCAATAACGCCAGAACCCGTACCGACATCCCAAATATTTAACGTTTCTGACGCATCGAAATTTTGTAGTATATAGTCGATGAGATGTTCGGTTTCTGGTCTTGGAATCAACACATCAGGTGTTGTGACAAATGGCCTACTGTAAAACTCTTGTGTGCCAAAAATATAGGCGATGGGTTCACCCTTGAGCCTTCTATCTCTTAATTCATTAAGTGTATCTATATATAAACTAGGAATAGATTCATGTAATTGACTAATTAAGCGTGCTGAAGAATAACCGGTAGCCTGTTTAATAATAATATTAGCTTCAATTAGATCTAATTGACTGTTTTGCCGCCATTCATAAAATGTCATACTTACACCCTCTTCATAAAATTACTCTTTTTAAAACCCAATAGAAAGAGTGCACTAAAATACACAATAATTCCTATCACAATCAGTACACTTAATTGTACCACGCGCATGTAAGCACTGATATCCCATTTTATAGGATAATAAGTTTGATTCAGTAGAAAATAGAGAGAAAAGCCCATGATAGCCACTGCAGTAGTTACTTTAAAACTAAATAATAACCATCCTTTTTTAGGCGTATAGTAATTTTTTTTACGCAACAGATAGTACAAGATAAAACTATTGGCACAGGCAGCTAAACCAATTGATAGATTCAGACCGACGATGCCAAGTTTAAAATAGAGAACTAAGAATAAATTTAAAAATTGTGTAAAAAAGAGGATAAAAAATCCGATTTTAACAGGAGTGGTGTAGTCTTGTCTTGAGGTAAAGCCAGGAGCTAGAATTTTGACAAAGATAAAACCAGGAACAGCAACACTATAAGCCATAACAGCAGGATAAGTCATATTGGCATCATAGAGAGTAAATTGTCCGTGTTGAAATAAAGTCATAATTAGAGGCATGGCTAAAACAGCAAGTCCCACAGCAGAAGGGAGCGCCAAAAGAACAGATAGTCTTAGTCCCCAATCCAATAAATCGGAAAATTCTTCTTGTTTATTTTGAGCTGAAAATTTTGCCAATGTTGGTAATAAAATAGTTCCAAGAGCCACACCCAAGAGACCAGAAGGTAATTCCATTAAGCGATCAGAAACATATTGCCAGGTAATACTGCCTTTGATCATATAAGACGCATAGTTACTGTTGATGACAAAAGAAATTTGGCCAGCCGATACGCCAATAATAATCACGCCCATAGCTTTAATAACACGGTTAATAACGGGGTCATTCCAAGCTAGTTTAGGTAGCTTTAAAAAACCTAATTTAGCCACAAAAGGAAGTTGAAATAGTAGCTGTACAACACCAGCTACAAAAACACCCCAAGCAAGCGCATAAATTGGCTGAGCAAAAAAAGGAGAAATCCAAGCTGCAAATATTATCAGGGAGACGTTAAGAAATATAGGTGTGATAGCAGGGATGGAGAATTTATTATGTGTATTTAAAATAGCACTAAAAAAAGAAGTAAGAGAAATAAAAAAGATATAAGGAAACATTATTTTTAAGAGATCACTGGCCAAATAAAATTGCTCAGGATCTTTCAAAAAGCCGCTGCCCACTATGGTAACAAGGAATGGGGAAGCAATAATTCCTATGACTGTCACAATAAATAAAATAAAGGATAGTAAACCACATACTTTTTGGGTAAATTCTACTGCTTCTGCATGAGATTTATTTTTCTTAAAATCGCTTAGTATGGGTACAAACGCTTGAGAAAAAGCGCCTTCGGCAAAAATACGTCTCAATAAATTAGGGATTCTGAAAGCGAGCCAGAACGCATCAGTGACTTTGGTTGCACCAAAATATTGGGTAATCAACATATCTCTGACAAAACCAAGAATCCTAGAAAGAAAGGTAAAGGCACTAATAGAAACAAATGATTTAGCTAGATTCATAAATGATGAATTTGAAAATTTTAAATGTGGATTATAATACTCAGTTTATTAAAAAAGTAAATGAAACATTTTACCTTAAAAAAACAGTTAGAGAAAAATATGGCGTTTTCAATTGGTTCTTTTCAATTAAATAGAGGTTTGGCTTTGTCTCCTATGGCAGGGATTACCGATAATCCTTTTAGAAAAATTTGCCGTGAGTTTGGTGCTGATTGGGTAGTGGGAGAAATGATAAGTGGGGATCCAACATTAAGGCATACACATAAAACCTTGCATCGAATTTCTCATACTGGTGAAGAAAAACCAATTGTAATGCAAATATTAGGCAATCAACCACAAAAAATGGCTGAAGCAGCGCAGTTTTATGAAAAAATTGGTGCGGATGTGATTGATATTAATATGGGCTGTCCTGCTAAAAAAGTATGTCATACCTATGCTGGTAGTGCGCTCATGCAAAATGAAACTTTAGTCGCTGAAATTATTGATAGTGTTGTTTCTGCTGTAAATATTCCAGTAACGCTTAAGACCAGATTGGGTTGGAATGATGATAATTTAAATGTATTAACTATTGCTAAGATAGCACAGGAAAAAGGAATTAGCGCTATCGCAATACATGGAAGAAGTCGTACTCAGATGTATAGAGGCGAAGCTAAATATGATTTGATTAAAGAAGTTAAAAAAGAAGTGTCTATTCCAGTTTGGGTCAATGGTGATATAACAACGCCTCAAAAAGCTATTGAAGTTTTGGCATATACGGGTGCAGATGGGGTTATGATTGGTAGAGGAGCACAAGGGCAACCTTGGTTATTTCAAGAAATTAGGCTATTTATGGAAGAAGGGCGGAAAATCATATTGCCATTTGATTTGATTTCAAGGACAATAAAAAGACATTTGTCAGATATTTATGCTTTTTATGGTGATAATTATGGCCATAAAATAGCAAGAAAACATATTGGTTGGTATCTGAAAAATTTAACCAATGATAGAGCGATTAAAAACCAATTATTTACTTTAGATAATTCAAGTCAACAATTTGATATGTTATGTCAGATTTTACAACAAGCAGAAGTGGAAGATTATTACTATCGTTATCGCTCTACTTATCTACAAGATTAGGTGGATTATGACTGAGCAAAAAAAATGCATCACAATTGGCCAATGTATTCAAGATAATATGATTATTTACTTTGATGAGCTAGAGGGCGAAGAGCCAACCGGCGTTTATGATATGGTGATAAGTCAAGTAGAAAAATCATTAATCGATTTTATATTAGAAAAATGTAATGGAAACCAAACGAAAACCGCTAAAATGTTGGGGATTAGTCGTAACTCTTTAAGGGTTAGAATCGAAAAACATAATTTGAACATGAAGGGTTGATAAATTATGAGTTCAGTAAAACGTGCCTTAATTAGCGTTTCTGATAAAACAGGCGTAGTGGAATTTGCTCAAGAATTAGAAAAATTGGGCATGGAAATTATTTCAACAGGTGGGACAGCAAAACTACTTGCTGATGCTGGTGTTAAGATTATTGAAATATCCGATTATACGGGATTTCCTGAAATGTTGGATGGTCGAGTTAAGACCTTGCACCCGAAAGTTCATGGTGGTATTTTAGCAAGAAGAGATTTAAAAGAACACATGGATACACTCTCCAATCATGATATTGGAACCATAGATTTAGTGTGTGTTAATTTATATCCTTTTAAGGCAACTATTGAAAAGCAAGGTTGTACTTTAGAAGATGCTATTGAAAATATTGATATTGGCGGACCGGCGATGGTTCGTTCAGCGGCTAAAAATTGGAGATTTGTAGCGATAGTAACAGATACCCAAGACTATTCTAAAATTATTCAAGAGTTAAAATCATCAGATAAACATCAATTGAGTGAACAAACCCTGTTTACACTTTCTGCTAAAGCTTTTTCTCATACAGCTCAATATGATGGATTGATAAGTAACTATTTAACATCAGTGAATTTAGAAAAATTATCAGGAGAACCTGAGTTAAAATTATTTTCACAACAATTAAACCAACAATGGTTAAAAGTACAAGATTTGCGCTATGGGGAAAATCCTCATCAAAAAGCTGCTTTTTATCGAGACATTGAGCCTTTGGCTGGCAGTTTATCATCTTATCAACAATTGCAAGGCAAAGAACTTTCGTATAATAACTTAGCGGATTCAGATGCAGCTTGGGAAGCTGTTAAAGCATTTGATGAACCTGCTTGTGTGATTGTAAAACATGCAAACCCTTGCGGTGTAGCCGTAGCAGAAGATACTTTATCCGCCTATCTAGCAGCATATGAAACGGATAAAACCAGTGCTTTTGGGGGTATTATTGCTTTTAATCGTGAAGTAGATGAAAAAACAGTAGAAACCATTTTAGTGAATCAATTTATGGAAGTATTAATGGCTCCGGGTTTTAATGCAAAAGCATTGGAGTTAATGAAAGCCAAAAAAAACGTGCGGGTATTAAAAATTCCATTAGAGCATCAACATAATCAATTTGAAATGAAACGTATTGGTGGAGGTTTGTTGCTACAAACTCCGGATATTCATTTACTTTCAAAAAACGATTTGAAAGTGGTGTCAAAACGTCAGCCAGATGATTCTCAATTAAAAGATTTATTATTTTTATGGAAAGTAACTCAATTTGTGAAATCCAATGCAGTAGTGTTTGGAAAAGAAGGCAGAACTTATGGAGTGGGTGCAGGACAGATGAGTCGAGTAGATTCTACTTTGATTGCTGCACGAAAGGCTAAAGAAGCGGGTTTGGATTTAACCAATGCAGCGGCAGCTTCAGATGCTTTTTTCCCTTTTAGAGATGGCGTGGATGTAATTGCAGAACAAGGAATTAAAGTAGTTATTCATCCTGGTGGCTCTATTCGAGATGAAGAGGTTATTCAAGCAGCAGATGAACACGATATGGTAATGGTATTAACAGGTATTAGACATTTTAGACACTAGAGAGATTGGTATGAGTTATTATGTTGTGACAGGAGCAGCAGGATTTATAGGCAGTAATATTGTGAGTGCTTTAAATGAGAGAGGGATTACAAATATTATTGCGGTTGATGATTTAACAGAGGGCAATAAATTCCTGAATATGGTTGATAGTGAGATTGCGTATTACTATGATAAAACAGAATTTATGCAATATGTTTGCGAACATCGTTTTAGTGATTTAAAAATAGCGGCGATTTTTCATGAGGGTGCTTGTTCTGACACGATGAATCATGACGGTCGATTTATGATGGCAAATAATTATCAATATACTGTTGATTTGTTTCACTGGGCTCAGGATAAAAAAATTCCTTTCTTGTATGCCTCAAGTGCTGCTGTCTATGGTAAAGGGACAACCTTTAAAGAAGCAAGGCAGTATGAAAGCCCTTTAAATGTTTATGGGTATTCTAAATTTTTATTTGATCAGTATTTAAGAAACTATGTTAAAAATAACAAGTTAAAATCCCAAGTGGTGGGTTTTCGTTACTTCAATGTATACGGTTTTCACGAACAACATAAGGGGCGTATGGCGTCAGTTGCTTTTCATCATTTTAATCAGTTTCATGAAAAGGGATATGTGGAACTGTTTGGCGAGTATGATGGTTATGAAAATGGGGAACAAAAAAGAGATTTTGTATCCGTAGAGGATGTGGTTAAAGTGAATTTTTATTTCCTAGATAATCCTGAAAAATCAGGAATTTATAATTTAGGTACTGGGAAAAGTGAATCCTTTAATGAGCTCGCTAGAGCCACAGTAAATGCCATTCGTGAATCTCAAGATAAAGAGAAATTATCTTTAGATGAAATGGTCGCGCAAGGTTTAATTCGTTACATTGATTTTCCTGATAGCTTAAAGGGAAAATATCAAAGTTTTACTGAGGCAGATATAAGCCAATTGCGTCAAGCAGGCTATCATGATGATTTTTTCTCAGTAGAAGAAGGTGTCTCTCGATATGTTAATCAATTATTAGAACAAAATACCTAAGCAATAAGGAGATACTATGTTAAAAAGAATAGGGATATTCTTATTAATAGGTGGATTGATGAGCTCTTGCGCCACCGATAATAAAAATAATACATCTGTAACTACTGAAACACTGCAACGAGATTATCAGGGCTTTAATTATCAAGGCAATTATATATGGGCAGGTGCTATGAATTTGGCTTGGACAGAAATGAGCGAGCAGGTGATAGGAGCACCGATTCAGGTAAAGTCTAATCTTCAAAAAATTCAAAATAAGATTTATTCTTATAACCACCCAGTTTTTACTAAAAAAGATATTAGTGCTGACAGTTACTATATTAAAAGTGGTTATGGGCAGAAGACGATTGATGCAATCAATCAAGAAGTGAAACAAAAATTTCCTCAAAAAAGTTTTCCTGATTTAAAAATTAAATTAGGCGACAAAGATATTATCAGTTACGCTTATTTATTAAAAGAAGTTCAATACAAAACGCCTTTTTCGATCACTTCTCTTAATTTTAATGGACAAGTTGTACAAGCATTTTCTGCAACTAATTCAGAAATGAGGAATAATATTCAAATTTTGGATTATGACAACGATGATCGATTTATTTTGAAACTAAAGCTTAAAGATACAAAAGATGAACTTTTTTTGGTTAAAGGATATGAAAATTCCTCGGCTAAAGAAATTGTGCAACTTATTAATAAAAATAATATTAATAAAAATAATACTGGGAATTTTGAATTACTTGATACTAAAGATGAATTTAAAGCACCTAAATTAGTTTTAGATGTGGGTCATCAACATAAAGAATTGATTAATGTACCAATTGCAAATGCTGGATTTGAAAACTATATAATTGGTGCAATGATAGAAAATATTAAATTTAATATGAATGAAGTAGGGGCTAAAGTTGAAAATGAAGCCTATATTGGATTTACGGCGACAGCAGCAGTAATGAAAACACCCAAAAGACTTATTTTAGATAAGCCTTATTGGGTTATTATGAAAGACGCACAAGGTCAGTCACCTTACTTTATTCTTGGTGTGAAAAATAGCGAATTAATGCAAAGAGTTAAAGAGTAAAGTAAATGGCACACTATGTAATAGGGGATGTACAGGGTTGTTATACTGTCTTGAGTGATTTGTTAGAATCGATTGATTTTAATTATGGCAAGGACAGCATATGGTTTGCTGGAGATATCATTAATCGTGGACCTGAATCATTGGAAACCATACGTTTTATTAAAAAGCATGCTGATTGTCTGCAAACGGTTTTAGGCAATCATGATATATATTTGTTGTATTTAGCCACAAGAAAATCTGTTACCTACAAGAAAAAAGATACTATTGCCCCTATTTTACAAGCGCCTGATTCAAAAGAGCTCATTGATTGGTTAAGACAACAACCTTTGTATTTGCAAAATGAACATTATATTGTGGTGCATGCGGGGGTGTTTCCTGAGTGGTCTTTAGAAGATGTACAGAAAAATGGTGATGAACTATCCCATTGGTTGCAATCAGCGCATTACGCAGAGCTTTTGAATCATATGTATGGAGATTTACCTAATCAATACTCCAAAGATTTACATGGATTTGATCGCTTAAGATTTAATATGAATGTTTTTACGCGCATGCGAGCGTTGTATCGCTGGGATAAAACATTAGATTTTAAATTTAAATCTTCTTTAAGCAATATGCCTTTTTATCTTAAAGCTTGGTTTGATTTTGAGAACCAAAATTTAGCAGATAAGAAAATTCTATTTGGTCATTGGTCAACCATAGGACCTTATTATGGTGATTATGCCATTGGCTTAGATACAGGAGCAGTGTGGGGTGGTCGTTTAACTGCTTACAATATGGACACTGAGGAAACTTTTAGCGTACCCAATTATTCAGCCATTGATATTTTATAGTTGTACTTTTATATGATTTCTCTAAAAATCAATTATTTTAAAAAATAAAATTATGTTATAATAACCGACTAAAATTTTTTAAAATAATAATATTGTTTAGGTAATCGGAATGATTGGCTAGATTTTAAATAACAACTTTTAATATACTTACATAGTGGAAGGTTTATAAATGGCTGTTGAAATTGAAACATTAGATGGGTTGGAAAGAAAGCTAATTTTATCTTTGGCATGGGAAGAAATCAATAAAGAAGTCAATGCTCGTTTAAGAGATACCCAAAAAAGAGTTCGTTTAGATGGTTTTCGTCCAGGAAAAACGCCGTTGAAGATGGTTGAAAATATGTACGGACAATCGATTCAAAATGATGTTTTAAACGATAAAGCATTTAAAGCTTTCTATGAAGTTGTTAATAATGAAAAAATAGCCTTGGCAGGATTAAAAAAGCTAGAAGCTTTGCCACAAGACGATGATAAAGCAACCATGAAAGTGGCAGCAATTTTTGAAGTTGTGCCTGATAACATTGAATTAGGAGATTTGTCTAAAAAAGAATTAGATAAAGTTGTCTCTGAAGTGACCGATAAAGATGTAGAAAAAACATTAGAAGTGTTACAAAAACAAAGAGTAAAATATGAGCCTGTGACTCGTGCTGCTAAAAGAACGGATAGAGCCATTGTAGATTTTGTGGGTAAAATTGATGGCGAAGCTTTTGAAGGAGGTTCTGCAGAAAATTATCCAATCATTGTGGGTGCGGGCCAAATGCTTCCTGAATTTGAAAAAGGAATTATAGGCTTAAAACCAGGTGAATCTAAGGATGTTGAAGTGGATTTCCCAGAAAATTATCATGGTAAAGATGTGGCAGGTAAAAAAGCGGTTTTTACCATTACCTTAAAGAAATTAGAAAAAGAAGTTTTGCCCGCTTTAGATGAAGAATTTGCTAAATCACTTGGTATTGAAGATGGTGATGTAGCCAAGATGAAAGAAGAGATTAAAACAAATCTTTCTCGTGAAGTAGCAAGAAGAGTAGAAGGAGTCAATAAAGAAGCAGTTATTACTTTATTGTTAGATGCTGCTGAATTTGATATTCCCCAAGTGATGGTGGATCGTGAAGTAGCTAGACTACAAGAAAGAGCAAAACAAAATTTCTTAAATCAGGGAATGAGTCAAGAAAGCATTCCAGAATTACCTGAAGACTTATTTAAAGAACAAGCTGAAAAATCAGTGAAAATTGGTTTGATTTTAAATCAAATTATGGATAAAGAATCATTGGTAGCAACAGATGAGGAAGTAAAAGCAGTGATAGAAGATATTGCTCAAAATTACGAAGATCCAGCTGAAGTACTACGCTACTATATGAATAATAAAGATGAATATGCTAATGCACAATCAGTAGCGACTGAGAAAAATATTGTGGATTTTGTGTTAGATAAAGTTAAAACAAAAGAAGTAAAACAAAATTTTGATGAATTAATGAAAGTATAATTTTATCTAAATTAATAACTTGTTTTAGAGTATTATAAAGCTTAGGTACAAATTGTATTTAAGCTTTTTCTATTTTAGGAGAGAAAAGAAACATGATAACGGCAAATTATTTAGTTCCTACCGTCATTGAACAGACAGGCAGGGGAGAGAGAGCATTTGATTTATATTCAAGATTGTTAAAGGATAGAATTATTTTTTTAGTAGGGCCTGTTGATGATGCTATGGCGAATTTGATTGTCGCGCAATTATTATTTCTAGAGAGTGAAGATGCGAGTAAAGATATTTATTTATATGTAAATTCTCCAGGAGGCTCAATTACAGCAGGAATGGCAATTTATGACACCATGAATTATATCAAGCCAGAAGTATCAACCATATGCACGGGTATGGCAGCCAGTATGGGTGCTTTTTTACTTTCTTCTGGTGTTAAAGGCAAGCGTCTGGCTTTGCCTAATAGTCGCATTATGATTCACCAACCATTGATTAGTGGTGGCTTGTCTGGTCAAGCTTCTGATATCGAAATTCACGCCAAGGAATTAATTAAAACCAAGCAAATTATGAATGAATTGTTGGCAAAGAATTGTGGTAAATCAATAGAAGAAGTTGAAAAGGATACAGATAGAGATAATTTTTTGTCGGCAGAAGAAGCAAAAGACTATGGTTTAATTGACCAAGTCATTACTTCTAGATCTGAATTAAAAGGAAATAAATAATTATGACACAAGATACGAACTACTGTGATTTTTGTGGAAGAAGTGTAGATGAAGTGAATACTTTAATTCAAGGGAAAAATGCATGTATTTGTGATGCCTGTATTGAAGAAAGTATTCATTATTTAGAATTACAAGAATCTTTGGATGAGGGTTATTCTGAACCAGATTTTGAATTTAATTTACCAACACCACAAGAAATTGTTGATAATTTGAATGATTATGTTATCGGTCAGGATGATGCTAAGAAATCGTTAGCAGTTGCAGTTTATAATCACTACAAGCGATTAAAAAATAAAGAAAAAATAGATGAGAATGCCGTCGAAATTAATAAAAGTAATATTTTATTAATTGGTTCGACAGGCTCAGGTAAGACTTTGTTGGCACAATCATTAGCAAGGAAATTAGATGTTCCTTTTGTGATTGCAGATGCGACCACTTTAACTGAAGCAGGCTATGTGGGTGAAGATGTTGAACAAATTATTACCAAACTATTGAATACTTGTGATTTTGATATTGAAAGAGCAGAAAGAGGCATCATCTATATTGATGAAATTGATAAAATTGCCCGTAAAAGTGAAAATCCATCTATTACTCGTGATGTATCTGGTGAGGGAGTTCAACAAGCATTGTTAAAGATTATAGAGGGTACAGTTGCATCTGTGCCACCACAAGGCGGGAGAAAGCACCCAAGTCAAGAATTTTTAAATGTGGATACTTCTAATATCTTGTTTATTTGCGGTGGGGCTTTTGATGGATTGGAAAAAATCATTCAAAGAAGATCAGAACCAGGTGGTATTGGTTTTGGTGCAGAAATATCAGATAAAAATGAAGCAAATACTTCGGCATTATTAAAACAAGTCGAACCAGATGATTTGACGCACTTTGGATTAATTCCTGAGTTGATTGGTCGTTTACCAGTGATTTCTACTTTAGAAGAGTTGGATGAAGAAGCTTTAGTGCGTATTTTAACAGAGCCTAAAAATGCCATTTTGAAACAATATCAAGCTTTGTTAGAGATGGAAGGGGTAGAACTAAAAGTAATGCCTTCTGCGCTACGAAGTATTGCCAAAGTAGCTAAAGAGAAAAAAACAGGTGCTAGGGGACTGCGTTCCATTATGGAGAAATTACTGTTAGATGTTATGTATGAAGTGCCGCAAGATGACACAATCAAACAGGTTATTATCAGTAAAGAGAATGTAGAAAAAGGAACTAAACCCGAGTATGTTCGAGAAGGAGATTCTCTCGAGAAAAAATCTAAAAAAGAAAAAGTTTCCTAATGAAGTAAAAAATAAACTATTTTTTCCATAGATTTTTATTATCAAAAAAGAAAAGGATATTGGTTATAATAAAGACAATGTTTTTGTTTTTATTTATGAAAATAAAATTAGGAGAAGAAAATGAGTGAAGGTATTGTTAACACAACAGATCAAAATTTCGAAGCGGATGTTTTAAAATCAGATATTCCAGTACTAGTGGATTTTTGGGCACCATGGTGTGGTCCTTGCCGTATGGTTGCACCTGTTTTAGAAGATATCTCTAAGGAGTATGCAGGTAAAATAAAAATTGTTAAATTAGATGTTGAAGAAAATCAGCAAGTTGCTTCTCAATTGGGTATTAGAAATATTCCTACCATGAAAATTTATAAAAATGGTGAGGAAGTGGCTACTAAAGTAGGCGCATTGGGTAAACCACAATTGGCTGCATTTATTGATGCTTCTATTTAAATTTTATTTTTCTTATTAATTTATAGGTTAGAATAATAGTCATCGAAGATGACTATTATTCTTTTATTATGACAACACAAATAATTACTATTGATGGACCCGTAGCATCGGGCAAGGGGACTA
Organism: Neisseriaceae bacterium PsAf; assembly: GCA_017114885.1. Lineage (GTDB taxonomy): Bacteria > Pseudomonadota > Gammaproteobacteria > Burkholderiales > Neisseriaceae > QFNR01. Next base: position 34,174 of record WNLJ01000013.1, read on the forward strand.
TTGCTAATTTAGTGGCCCAAGAGTTGGGCTGGCGTTATTTAGATTCGGGCGCTTTATATCGTTTAGTAGCTTTATCAGCAAAGGAAAATTCTGTTGCTGTTGAAGATGAAATTCAACTAGCAAAATTGGCAGCAGAATTACCAGTTGAATTTTTAGAAGGTGAAATTTATCTTTATTATCAATTGGTTACCAATAAAATTAGAGCAGAAGAAATTGGTTTGATTGCGTCTCAAATTGCCATGCATCCCAAAGTTAGAACAGCGTTGTTAGAACGACAAAAAGAGTTTGCCAAAGAGGCTAATTTAGTAGCTGATGGTAGAGATATGGGTTCAGTAGTATTTCCAGAGGCTCAGTTAAAAGTGTATCTGACTGCTTCGGCAGAGGAAAGAGCAAAAAGACGAGTTAAGCAACTTGGTTTAGCAATTGATTCTCCAGAGTATCAAAAAATCTATCAAGATATCTTAGCAAGAGATGAAAGAGATAAAAATCGTACAGTAGCTCCTTTAAAACCTGCCCAAGGCGCCAAAATTCTTGATTCTTCAACATTGAGCATTGAAGAAACAGTAAAAAAAATTATAAAGTGGTACCAAGAATTGGTTAATTAAGTTATAATGTGCAACTTATAATTTTGATTTATATGGGTTTAACTCCATATTCACTACGCCAAGGTAGTGAATTTTTATTAATTTAACACAACAGCATTCTTGGCGATGCTTGAGATTAATTACATGGAAAGTTTTGCAGAGTTATTAGAAGAATATTCATCAACCCAGGATATGGCAGTTGGCGAAGTGATTACCGCTGAAGTTGTCGATATTGATAACAGTACTGTTACGGTCAACGCAGGTTTAAAATCAGAAGCTTGGATTGATATTAATGAATTTAAAGATGCGAATGGCGAATTGGAAGTTAAAGTTGGTGATTTCGTAACTGTTACTATTGAATCTATTGAAAATGGTTTTGGTGAAACTAAACTATCTAGAGAAAAAGCCAAAAGAGCAGCTGATTGGATTGTACTTGAAGATGCTTTAGAAGAAGGTACGGTTTTATCTGGTGTTATCAATGGAAAAGTAAAAGGTGGTTTGACTGTTATGGTTAATAGTATACGTGCCTTTTTGCCAGGTTCTTTAGTAGATATTCATCCGATTAAGGATACATCTCCTTATGAAGGTAAAGAAATTGAATTCAAAGTAATTAAATTAGATAAAAAACGTAATAATGTAGTTGTTTCTCGTCGCGCAGTGTTAGAAGAAACACTAGGTGAAGAAAGAGAAGCACTATTAGAAAACTTAAAAGAAGGTGCAGTGGTTAAAGGTATTGTTAAAAATATTACAGACTACGGTGCGTTCGTTGACTTAGGTGGTATAGACGGTTTATTACATATTACAGACTTGGCTTGGGGAAGAGTGAAACACCCGAGTGAATTATTGGAAGTTGGTAAAGAAATTGAATCTAAAGTTCTTAAGTTTGATGAAGAAAAAAATCGTGTATCTCTAGGTTTGAAACAGTTAGAAGATGATCCTTGGGAAGGTTTATCTCGTGTTTATCCAGCGGGTACTAGATTGTATGGTAAAGTTTCTAATCTTACCGATTATGGTGCTTTTGTTGAAATCGAAAGAGGAATTGAAGGTTTAGTGCATGTTTCAGAAATGGACTGGACTAACAAAAACGTACATCCAAGCAAAGTTGTTCAATTAGGCGATGAAGTACAAGTGATGATCTTGGATATTGACGAAGAACGTCGTCGTATTAGCTTGGGAATGAAACAATGTATGCCTAATCCATGGGAAGATTTTGATGCTAATTATCAAAAAGGTGATAAATTAACAGGTACTATTAAATCTATTACAGATTTTGGTATTTTCGTAGGTTTGCCAGGTGGTATTGATGGATTGGTTCATTTATCTGATTTATCATGGAATGAGCCAGGTGAAGAAGTCGTTAGAAATTATAAAAAAGGCGATGAAATTGAAACGGTCATCCTTTCAATCGATACTGCTAAGGAAAGAATTTCTTTAGGGGTTAAACAATTAGAAGGAGATCCTTTCGGTAACTATATAGATGCTCATGATAAAGGCAGTGTGGTTAAAGGCGTTGTGAAATCTGTTGAACCTAAATTAGCAATTGTTGAATTAGATACAGATGTTGAAGGTCAACTACGTGCTTCAGAAATTTTAACTGATAAAGTAGAAGATGCGAGAAATCACTTGAAAGAAGGTGATGAGGTTGAAGCAATGATTATTAGCATTGACCGCAAAAATCGTGTTATTAATTTATCGATTAAAGCTAACATTGAAAAAGAGCAATCTGAAGTTTTGGTTTCAGTAAATCGCAGTAATGTAAATACTGGTACTACAAGTTTGGGTGATTTATTAAAAGAAAAACTTTCTGAAACTGAAGATTAATAATCACCACTAGAAAAGGAAAAAAAATGACAAAATCAGAGTTAATTAATCAAATTGTAGAGTCAAGTATGTCTCAAGATTTAGAGAAATTAAATTCAAAAGTAGTAATTGAACAAAGCGTGAAAGTAATTGTGGACAGCATGACACGCTCTTTAGCAAGAGGACAACGAATTGAAATTCGAGGTTTTGGAAGTTTTGATTTAAATGATAGACCAGCAAGAGTTGGTCGTAATCCAAGAACTGGCGAAAAAGTTGATATTCCTGCTAAAAAAGTTCCTCATTTTAAACCAGGTAAGGAATTACGTGAACGGGTTAATGAGGCAGTTCAAGACAAATAGTATTAAATGTCATTATAAAAAAACATCACTTCGGTGATGTTTTTTTATTTAGTTTGACTAATTGTCCAAAAAATAATAAATTAGTTGCTACACGAGTAGCTAATATTTTCATGAAATATTTAATTATTAGACTAATTGTCCAAAAAATTATTTTTATAGGTGTTAAATGTCAAATCTAATTTTAGACGTATCGAAACTCATAGATTATTTTGGAGGTGTTTCAGCATTAGAGCAAGGATTAAAAGATGTTGGTGTAGATGTTTCTAGTGCTGCGATATATAAATGGAGACAGAGAGGTTCCATGCCGATGTCTAAATTAGAAGGTTTGCTGAATTTAGCCAAGAAAAAAAATTTAGATTTTGATATTAATGAGTTTATACAAACAGAAACAATGGAGCACACGACAATGAATCCAAATAGAGTAATAATTTTTGATACCACACTAAGAGACGGTGAGCAGACGCCAGGTGCTGCCATGACAAAAGAAGAAAAAATTCGTATTGCTTTGCAATTAGAAAAACTGGGCGTTGATGTACTTGAAGTTGGATTCGCAGCAGCAAGTCCTGGTGATTTTGAATCAGTGAATGCAATTTCTAAATTAATTAAGCAAGCTACTGTTTGTTCTTTAGCAAGAGCTAATGAAAAAGATGTTAGAAAATCTGGAGAAGCATTAGAACCAGCAGCACATAAAAGGATTCATGTCTTTATTGCGACCAGCCCATTGCATATGGAATTTAAACTAAAGAAAACACCAGAGGAAGTGTTAGATGCTGCGATTAAATCAATTAAAATTGCAAAAGAATATACGGATGACATAGAGTTTTCGGCCGAAGATGGTTTCCGTTCAGATATGGATTTTCTAGAAAAAATATTTACAGCAGCTATTGAAGCAGGGGCCACGACTATTAATATGCCAGACACTGTTGGTTATTCAATACCAAGTCATACCAAAAAACGTTTTGAAGAAATTATTAAACGAGTACCTAATAGTGATAAGGTAGTATGGTCAGCTCATTGTCATGATGACTTAGGGATGGCAGTTGCTAATTCCATTGCAGCCGTTCAAGGAGGTGCAAGGCAAATTGAGTGTGCTGTTAATGGAATGGGAGAACGAGCAGGAAATGCTAGTTTAGAAGAAGTAGTAATGGCGATTAAAACAAGGCAAGATTTACTAGAATTAGAAACGAATGTTGATACTAAACAGATTTTAGCAACATCTAAACTAGTTTCAACCATTACTGGTTATCCAGTACCTTCCAATAAGGCTATAGTGGGTGTTAATGCTTTTGCGCATGAATCAGGCATTCATCAAGATGGGGTTTTGAAGTGTCGTGAAACCTATGAAATTATTTCTCCAGAATCAATTGGTTGGAGTGCTAATCGTTTGACATTGGGAAAACTATCAGGAAGAAATGCTTTTAAAACAAAGTTACAAGAGTTGGGTATTTTCTTGGAGTCTGAAGAGAAAGTAAATGCGGCATTTGCTCGTTTTAAAGATTTAGCAGATAAAAAACGTCAAATTTTTGATGAAGATTTGCATGCTTTAGTGTCTGATGAAATTAGTAATATGGGTTTAAGTGAAGATTTACGCTTTATCTCATTGAAAATTGACACAGAAACAGGAGAATCACCATTGGCTAGAATTTATTTTTCAGAACATGGCAAAGAGGTGATGTCTGAAGCATCAGGAGTGGGCGCTGTTGATTCAGTTTTTAAAGCTATAGAATCGGTAATTAATAGTGGTGCAACTCTTGAGCTGTATTCAGTTAATGCGGTGACTGAAGGGATAGAAAGTCAAGCTGATGTGACGATTCGTCTTAAAAAGGGTGATAAAATTGTCAGTGGGCAAGGAACAGATTTGGATATCTTAAATGCGAGTGCTAAAGCATATTTATCTGCATTAAGTAAATTTCAAACAGGAAAAGAAGGGCTGAAAATTCAAGCTTAATTTGAAAATAATTAATATTAGGACCTAAAAGAAAAACTTTTAGGTCCTTTTTTATATGAGTCATGATTTTTAGTAAAGTAATGATTAAAATCAGATATAATAAAAATTATTTATAAAGACAAAAGGTGGTGCTCAGTGCGTAAAATATTAGTCACTGGCTCTAGTCGAGGAATTGGCAAAGCGATTGCTTTATCTTTATTAAAAGAATCTTATTATGTTATTTTTCATGGCAAAACCGAGAGTAATGCTCTTAGAGAGACCTTAACAGAAGCAAAAAACATTTCAGAAAATTTTGATTATTTATCTTTTGATGTGGGCAACCATCTGGAAAGTAAGGAAACCTTAGAAAAATTTATTAATGATAAAGGTGCTCTTTATGGAGTAGTTTTAAATGCGGGTATTAGTAAAGATGGCCCATTCCCTGGCTTAACCCAAGAAGATTGGCAAGATGTGATAGATGTATCTTTAGGAGGATTTTATAATGTTTTACATCCTTTAGTTATGCCTATGATTCGTCTAAAAGAAGGGGGTCGCATCATTACTCTGTCTTCAATTTCTGGTGAAGTGGGCAATAGAGGGTAAGTTAATTATAGTGCAGCTAAAGGAGGAATTATTGCTGCTACTAAAGCATTAGCATTAGAACTAGGTAAAAGAAATATTACTGTTAATTGTGTTTCTCCTGGTTTAATCGAGACAGATATGTTGACGCAAGAAGTTATAGATCATTCTCTTAAATTAATCCCATTACAACGTTTAGGAAAGCCTCAAGAAGTTGCTAATTTAATTAAATTTTTATTTTCTGATGAAGCAGCTTATATCACACGTCAAGTTATTTCGATTAATGGGGGGTTAGTTTGATGAAAAGGGTTGTGATAACAGGGGTTTCAGGTATTACGCCATTAGGTAATGATTGGTCTACAATATGGGAAAAAATAAAAGGTAAAAAATCGGGTATCACACAGGTAAAAATGTTATCTGAATATCCGGAAATGAACAGTCATCTTGGAGGGCTAGCCGAATTTACTTTACCTAGTCATTTTACTAGGAAGATGACTAGAGGAATGGGAAGAGTAGCACAGATGGCCGTAACCACTGCATACCAAGCGTTACAGGACGCTAATTTATTGGATAATCCTATTTTGACATCAGGACATACTGGAATTGCATTTGGTTCATCTTCTGGAAGTTCTAAAGCAGTTGAAGATTTTGGTCGCTTTATTGTTGAAAAAAATTATAAAAAAATGAATGCAACAACTTATATCCGAATGATGTCACATACAGCTTTGGTAAATATCTCTGTTATATTTGGTTTGAAAGGTTTATCTTTACCAACTTCTTGTGCCTGTGCTTCTGGTTCTATGGCAATAGGTCAAGCCTATGAAGCCATAAAATATGGTAAGCAAACAGTAATGTTGGCCGGAGGAGCTGATGAATTTTCTAGCGGTGCAGTGGCTGTTTTTGATGTTATGTATGCTACAAGTTGTTTAAATAAAACACCAGAATTGACACCTAGACCCTATGATATGAATAGAGACGGGTTGGTGATAGGAGAAGGGTCAGGCTGTTTGATTTTAGAAGAGTATGAGTTTGCAAAAAAGCGAGGCGCCACTATTTATGCGGAAGTAGTAGGTTATGGTAGCAATACAGATGGAGTACATGTCACTAATCCTAATTATGAAACCATGCAACGTTGTATGGTGTTAGCATTAGAGGATGCTCAATTAACTCCCAAAAAAATTGGGTATATTTCAGGACATGGCACAGCAACGGAACATGGTGATATTGCTGAAAGCTTAGCAACGGAAAATGTTTTTGGTTATGTTCCTATTAGTTCTATGAAAAGTTATTTTGGACATACATTAGGTGCTTGTGGTGTTTTAGAAGCGTGGTTGGCAATAGGAATGATGAATCGAAAGCAGTTTGCACCTACTTTAAATTTAGATGTAGTTGATATAAAATGTGGAAATCTAGATTATGTTATGCATGATGTAAGAAAGTTAGATTGTGAATATGTAATGAGTAATAATTTCGCTTTTGGTGGAATCAATACTTCGTTAATTTTTAAGAAAAGGGATGAACATGAATTATAAGTTTGGAATAGTAGCAGCATTAGTATGTGTGTCAGCGGTTTCTTATGCGAGAAATGATGCAGTGTATTATGATTTTCAAAAACACGTGCAAGCAGCCATTCAAGATGGTTCGATTGATGGAAGTGTTAAATTTTATTTACAAGGTGCGCCTGGCAACAGTGGTACAATTATCACTAAAGATTTGGTGACTAATAAAAAGAGCAGCGCCATGACATTACCTGAAGAGCAAAGATGTGCTTATGTGTTAAAATCTGCTTTAATTCAACTGCACAATCGCGCTAAATCAGAAGGTGCTACTAAGGTTATTAATATAAAGAGTTTCTATAAGAAAAATACCTATTCTGATCCAAATAAATATGAATGTCACGTAGGCAATACAACCGTTGGTGTGACATTAAAAGGTGATTTAGCTAAATAAATATAAATGTGACTAATAAAATTTATCTTTATGCTGTTTCCTTAGATGAGATAGTTCAAAAAGGAAGCAGTTTGAGAGAACAAAGACAGCAGATACGGGAGTACAAGTATTATCTGCTGTCTAATATATTGGGCACTCGTATTACTAAAGATGATATGAGTTATACTGAAAGAGGAAAACCATTTATTCACGATAAAAATTTTTCTTTTAGTATTTCTCATAGCAAGGAATATTACGCAATTGCTTGGATTAATGAGCAGATAGAATTAGGTTTGGACATAGAATCTTTGTCTAGAAATGTTAATTTAGGGGTTGTTAAGAAGACATTATCCAAACAACAACGGTCTTATTTTGTCTCTAATGGTCAAAAAATGACCGATTTCTTGTACTTTTGGACGCAGAAAGAATCATTTATAAAAGCCAAAGCGCTTAGTATTTACATAGGATTGAATCGATTAAATTTTGAGACAATCTCTGATTCGACACAAAATAATTTAGTGATTAGTGAATACGATAATCAAATTTATAGAATGATACCTTTTCAGTTATATGGTCAAATAGGGACTGTTTGTTGTCGTTCTTCAGAAATTGATACACTTGGAATTGTCGAATCAATTGCTTAGGTTACTTTTAATTTAAAGAAAATTTTTCTAAGAGGTTATGGCGATGCTTGAATTGCATGTGCAAAAAACATTGTTTTATCATGGTAAATCAGACATTAATTCTAATAAAATACAAATTATTCCAGCAGGACAAAGAAGAAAGTTATCAACTTTAGCCAAAATGGCCACTTCAATTGCTTTAGAAGCATTAGAAAATGATGAAGTAGATTTTATTGTTTGGGTTTCTCGTTATGGAGAAGAGAATAAAACGGTTGATATCATGTCCAATATTGTAGAAAATTATCCTCCATCGCCTTTACAATTTTCATCTTCTGTTCATAATTCCATAGGAGGGTTATACTCGATTTTATTGAAAGACACTACCCCTTATACTAGCTTAGGATTAAGTGAAAGTATTTTGTTAAATGCTTTATTTGAAGCACAATCTTACATTCAGTCTGGATATGCAAAAAAAGTTTTACTAGTGATATATGATGAACCTTTGCCAGAATTATATAAAATGGATTCTTTGTTAACACCATTTTCTTTTGCATGTTTGTTAAATGATGAACAACCTAACTTATTTTTTGGGCCAGTGAAAAACGAGAATATTAATAGAAATTTATTTCAAGAGATACAAAAATTCTATGATTTTTTTCAAAATGAGATACCTAGTTTTACCCTAGAAGATTGTAAAATTAACAAATGCATCTCCAATCAATAACTAAATTTCTTTCAATCGTCTTAGGCTTTACCCTGTTTGGCTTGGGAGGGGTTTTGTTTGGTGCTATTTATTTACCCATTAAAGCAATATTTTTTAGAGGAGAAAAAAATATTTGTTTTATCAACAAAATATACACAATATATTCAATAGGTTTGTGAATATTTTGGTTAAATTAAATATTTTTGAAATTAATATTCAAGGCGAAGATAAAATCAATCAGATAAAAAATGAGTTAATCGTAGCCAATCATCCTTCGTTAATGGATGTTGTTTTCTTAATTTCCATCCTACCAAAAGTTACTTGCATTGTTAAACCGGCAGTTTGGTACAACCCTTTTATGAAAAACCCTGTTAGAGGCGCCCAATACATAAAAAGTGATCAAGCGGAAACACTTATTCAAGACTGTGTGGATATTATTACTGAGGATAAGCGTTCTATTCTAATCTTTCCAGAAGGAACCAGAACGCTTAAGGGAAATCAATTAAATCCACTGAAAAAAGGCTTTGCTAATATCGTTTATAAACAAAATATACTTGTCCGACCGATTACAATTACTATGAATCCTCGCTTTCTTTGTAAAGAAGACAAATGGTATAATATTCCGAAGGGCGTCGTTAAGGTCACCATTGATATAGAGGACCCTTTGGATGTCCAAAAATGGTATCAATTAACAGACTCTAGATCCATTGCTGTTCGTAAAATAACAACACAAATGTATGAATATTTTTTAAAAAGGATAAAATAAATGAGTGATTTATCCAATGAAGTAAAAGTGATGATGATTGATGTTTTATCTTTAGAGGATATAACACCAGAAGATATTGATAATACAGTACCTTTATTTGGAGAAGGTCTGGGATTGGATTCAATTGACGCATTAGAATTAGCACCTGCTTTAAAAAAACGCTATAACATTCAATTATCGGCAGATTCTGAAGAAACTAAAAAACATTTCGAGTCTGTTCAAAGTTTAGTAGAGTTAATAGAAGCGAATCAATAAAGGTGGTTGATAATGCAAGAACAAGAGATATTACAACAAGTTAGGCAATGGTTAGAGGAACTGTTTGAAATAGATCCAGAAGAAGTTCAAATGGATACTCATTTATTTGAAGACTTAGATATCGACAGTATTGATGCTATTGATTTAATCGTTAAAATTAGAAACGAAACAGGAAAGCAGGTAAAACCTGAACAGTTTAAAGAAGTTCGATATATTAAAGATGTTGTGAAGATCATTGAAAGCTTGTAATACGCGACTTTTTTTAAAACTATTTTTGGTTATATTGGGTGTTGTTTATCCATTTATCGTTTATTTTGGATTGGATAAATACGGGCCTATATTTTTAGCAGTATTTTTATTGGTGTTGATTCTGCTTAGGTGGTATTTCGATACAGACAATTCTTTTAAGTGGGTTTACATTGTTGCAATAGTAATGTGTCTACTGACTATTGTTAAAAGTAATGAAATATGGATTCAATTTTACCCAGTTTTGATGAGTTTTGGTTTTTTTAGTATTTTTCTATATAGCTTGTTATACCCACCAACTATTATAGAGCGATTTGCACGAATAAAATACCCTACATTGGATCAAAAGGCAACTCAGTGGATATATAGGGTAACAGTTGTCTGGACTGTTTTTTTTCTTCTTAATGGTCTTATAGCCTTAGGGACTGTTTTATATGGTTCGCTTGACTTATGGACATTATACAATGGCCTAATATCCTATTTGTTAATGGGTGTGATTTTTGTTGGTGAATGGATATTACGTTTTTTTAAAACTAAAAATTAAAAGCTTGATATGAATATTGTCATTGATAAATTAAAAAAGAATATTGATAGTGAATTAACACTAGCTTATTCAGAAAATAATATTTGGAGTTATCAAGATTTTTGGTTAAAAGTTTTCAACCTAAAGAACCAATTAGAACAAGAATCTTATACAGATTATTGTTTATGGGAAGATAATGGATATTATTTTTTAGTTAGTTTTTTTGCTTTATTATTGAGTAATAAACAAGTCTATTTACCGCCTAATAACCTTATTTCAACTATTCATTCCTTAGCATTACGCAATATATTTAACTTCAAGTATGATACGTATGCTGTTTCTGAGCATTCTAATGCCAACGCTGTGCTGCCAAGTTCAATCGATTGGGATGCATTACTGAATAATAGTTTTTTTATGCAAACATCAGGTTCAACTGGAGAGCCTAAACTTATAGAAAGAAAATTAATACAGCTTTTTAGAGAAACTTTATTTTTATCAAAATTAGCTAAAGTTAATGAAAATAGTTCTTTTTTAGTAACAGTATCTCATCAGCATATGTTTGGTTTTTTGTATCAATTATTTTTGCCTTTAATTAATGGTGCTTCTTTCTATGCCGAAATGATTTTATTCACAGAAACACTGTGCCAAAAAATAGAGCAAAGTGTAGAAAATAATCAATTTCCAATCGTGATTAGTAGCCAAAGTTTTTTATCAAGAACAAGTCAAAAATTACCCTTAGAAAATACTTTGATATTTTCATCAGGAGGTTCCGTCGCTCCCAATATTAGAAGTCAATACAAAGGGAAGTTAATTGAAATATACGGCTCTACCGAAACCGGAGGAATAGCCTATTCACGGCAATTAGGGCAATTTACCCCATTTGAACAAGTTGAAATTAAAACAGATGAATTTAATCAAATTTATATACGGTCACCTTATTCATTTATTGATGAATGGTACAGTACAGGGGATATTGTCAATTTTTCTGATAAAAAAAAAGAATTTTTTTGATGGGACGTTCTAATCGTTTGATTAAATTGCAGGAAAAACGTATTTCTTTAGATGAGATAGAAAATCAAATCTTAAATTTGGCTGAAGTTGTCAATGTTTTTGTTTTTATTGGTGAGAATGACAATAAAAGAGAGATTGTCAATGCCGTATGCGAATTGTCCAATGATGCTTGGCAAACATTAAAAAAATTGGAAAAGTTCAATTTGTTAGTCAGTTGAAAAAAGAATTAAGGAATTATCTAGAATTAAGTTTTATTCCTAAGCAATGGCGGTTTGTGGAAAAAATTCCAGTAAACAGTGTCAATAAAATAAATTGGCAGCAAGTTAATGCTTTGTTTGCACATCCAGCCAAAATGCCTCTATATGAAATTATTACCTATCATGATAAAGAAATTAATCTAAGATTATTTTTTAATGAAGAATTAATTTATTTTAAAGGACATTTTCCTGATAATCCAATTTTTCCTGGGGTTGCTCAATTGGCTGTTTCTTTACAGTTAGGAAGAGATTTATTTTCACTTAAACAGATAGTTGAACGGGTCGAAAAAATTAAATTCGCCAAAGTAATACAACCTTACGAGATAGTTGTTATGAATATGCAACTTAAAGATAATAAAAAATTATTATTTAAGATGAATAACTTAGAAGAAGAATTGGTTTCTTCTGGTACTTTTATATTGAAATAAACTATGAATAATTTTTGCGCCATTATTCCAGTATACAACCATCCCCAGCATCTAGTAGAACTGGTTGAATATTTTCAAAGATTAAATATTTTTGTAATCATGGTAGATGATGGTAGTTGTGCAGAAACGGCACATGTTATTGATGATATTTGGCAGCAAAAACAAAATGAGATGACCTGTATCCGACACCCTTATAACCAAGGAAAAGGAGCGGCCATCAAAACAGGCATAAAAGAAGCTCAAAAGTTAGGATTTTCACATGCTATTCAAATAGACGCAGACGGACAACATGCTTGGCAAGATGTACCCGAATTTATTAAAGTTTCAGAGCAATATCCAGAAAGAATTATTATTGGTTATCCAGTATATGATGAGAGTGTTGATAAAAAAAAGGTTTTATGCACGTTATTTAACACATGTTTGGGTTTGGATAAATAGTTTATCATTAGAAATTAAAGACAGTATGTGTGGATTTAGAATTTATCCTGTAGATATCGTACAAAAACTTTTAAATCATATCGAAATAGGGGATTATATGGATTTTGACTCAGAAATTTTAGTCTGTTTAAAATGGCAAGGTTATCACTTCGTTAATATTGCAACTGAGGTAAAATATCCAGAAGGGAATACTTCAAATTTTAATTTGGTTAAGGACAATATTCGGATTTCTAAAATGCATGCTAAACTTTTTTTATTGATGTTAATAAAAAGTCCAGTGATTTTATATAGAAGAATAATAGAGAAAGATAATGGCTGAAAAGAAATGGAATGATATACAAGAAAGAGGAAACTTAATTTTTTTTGAAATTATGTTTTTTTTCTATCGGGTAGGTGGAAGAGCATTATTTAATTTTATTTTATTTTTCGTCATATTTTGGTATTGGATTTTTTCTCCTTTGGCTCGGCAATCATCTTATGAATATTTAACCAACGTACATAATTATTTTAAAGAAAATTCGCCATTTAGAAAAAAACCCAATATTTTTTCTACGTATAAACATCTTTATTATTTTGGTTATACCTTATTGGAAAAAATGTTTGGTTGGTTTGGGGTAGTAACCGAAGAGAATATTAAATTATTCGGTTGGGATTGTTTTCACGAAAATTATCAAAAGGGTGCTGTTATTATTGTTAGTCATTTTGGTAATGTAGAAATTATTCGTTCTTTAAGAGGTCATCGGCAGAAGATTAATGTACTGGTTTATACCAAGCATTCTGAATCTTATAATAGAATGTTAAATAAATATGCTAAAAAAAATAAAGTAGAATTAATACCCATAGAAAAAATAGATATTGCAGAAGCATTACTATTGCAAGAAAAAATAGCACAAGGGGAATGGGTTTTAATAGCAGCAGATAGAGTTCCTGTACATTCTAAGCGAGTGATATCATGTGATTTCTTAGGCAAAGCCGCTGATTGGCCCATAGGCCCATGGTTGTTGGCTAATTTATTAGAATGTCCTGTAATTTCATTATTTTGTTATTTTAATCAAGATCAATACGAAATTCATATAGGAGAAATGTATCGCAAAATTGAGTACACTAGAGAAAATAGGGATAAGATTATTAAAGAGGCGATAGAAGAATATGCTTTGATTCTTGAAAAACATTGTCAAGAAAAGCCTTACTTATGGTTTAATTTTTTTAAATTTTGGAATGATTATGCTTGATTCTAATGTTTTAATAAAAAACAATACGGTTATTGAGGTTCCCTTTTATGATGTTGATGTTATGGGAATTGTTTGGCATGGTAATTATCTAAAATATTTTGAAGTAGGCCGATGTTCTTTATTGAATGACATTCATTATGATTATTTTGCAATGGAAAAATCAGGTTATCTTTGGCCTGTTGTTGATACTCAAATTAAATTTATTCAACCTGCATTTTTTTAAACAGAAAATATTAGTTGTCAGCACCTTACTTGAATGGGAAAATCGTCTAAAAATAGGTTATGAAATTTTTGATGAACTAAATCACAAAAAACTAACCAAAGGGTATACCGTACAAGTGGCGGTTGAGGCAGATACTCATGTACTTTGCTTACAAAGTCCGGATGTTTTTCTAGAAAAAGTAAATGCTTATTTATCAAAAAATAACCAAGAGATGAGACAATGAAAAAATTTTTTGTATTAATGAATTTAGTCATGTTAAGTTTATTTTCATTTTCTTATGCAGATGACTTAACAGATATTTTGGATATCATTTCAGTTAAAAATAATGTACAAGCTGATTTTATTCAAGAAAAAAAACTATCACAATTAAATAAACCGATGATTTCTAGTGGAAGATTTGTTTATAACCCTCAAAAAGGCATTTTATGGGAAATGCAAAAACCAGTGGTTGCTGATATTGTCATTACAGATAAAAAACTGATACAAAAAACGAATCGTTCTCAATCAGAAATCAACTTAAAAAATAGCCCTTATGCTTCAATTGCATCTTTAACGAGTCAGCTGATGTCAGGCAATAAAAAGGCTTTAACTGATTCTTTTATTGTACAAGAAGTGACTAACAATCCCAATGCTTGGAAAATTATTTTAACGCCCAAAGATAGCAATTTAAAAAACTTATTTAATAAGATTCAAGTTTCTGGGCAAAATTATATCAATCGTATTGATATAGAAGATAAAAATCAATCGAATACATTAATTAAATTTAGTCATCATCAATCTCAACCTTTGACGAGTAGAGAAAATGAACTTTTCCAGATGGCACAATAGATTAAAATATTTATGGCTATTTGTTATCCTTTTACTCATAGGTACTGTTACTTTTTGGTATCAAAATAACAAGATAAATATTCAAAATGATATTTATTCTTTGTTGCCTGAACAAATATTCCCCGCTGAAATTAATCAATCTTCAAAAGAAATAATGGATAAATTAGGCAGCAAATTATTTGTTATGCTTGAATCATCCAGTGAAAAAGATTTAAATGCCAGCACTCAATTTTTAGCTCAAAAGGTAAAAGGGATTGATTGGATAAAAGAGATTTCATTTCCTGATTTTAAAACAGGCTATCAAACTATTTTTCAGTATCGGAACAATTTATTGAGCACTTCTGATAAAAACTTGTTAAAAGAGCAAGATTATGAATCATTAATTGATGCATCATTATTAAAACTATATAGTCCGGGGACTATACTTTCAGATGATTTGCTAAAGCAAGATCCTTTTTTATTTTTTTCATCTTTTGTATTCGAGCAATTGGAGTTCCAAGCAGTTAAGTCTCATATAGAAATGATAGATGCTTATCCTACTATTCATAACGATGACCAATGGCATCGATTATTAATGTTTGAAGTTAATGGTAATGTCATGGATGTGGCTTTTCAAGAAAAAATATTGCCAGTATTTGAATCAATCAAACAAGATGTAGCGACTAGTTATCACAGTAAAATTTTTGCAACTGGGTTTTTATTATTTTCAATATCAGGGACACAGTCTGCCAAAAGTGAGATATCAATTATTAGTTGGGGCTCCATTTTAGGGCTGATATTGTTAATTATTATAGGTTTTAAATCTATTCGTCCCATTTTTACAGAATTAACAGCAATTACGTCTGGATTTTTATTGGCCTTTGTCTTGACCCATAGTCTTTTTGGAGAAATTCATTTATTAACTTTGGTATTTGGCGCTAGTTTGATTGGAATTAGTATCGATTTTTCTTTTTACTATCTTTTTACGCAATCAGGTAATCGAGAATTGACGGCCTTAGAGCTACTAGCGCAACTAATGCCAATTTTGTTAATGAGTCTTATAACAACATTACTGGCATATTTATGTTTGTATTTTACCGGTCTGGTCGGCTTGCAGCAAATTGCTATTTTCTCCATTTTTGGCTTGATTGGGGCCTGGGTAACTAACTTCTTTTTATTGCCTCAATTACCAGCACTGGATACTGGTTTGGTGCAAAAAATATTCTATTTTTTACCTAAAATACGCGCTTATTGTTTACAAAACAAAAGAGTGGTTAATTTATTTTTAGGGGTTGTCTTATTTTTATCTGTAGGTGGTATTTTTTATCTACAAGCAGATGATAATGTACAAAGCTTACAAGCAAAAAATTCAGAACTGGTAGCACAACAAGAAGCGATTCAAAAATGGTTTGGAGAACAAAATTTAAATCAATATTTTATTGTAACCGGACAAGATGAAAATAATATAGTCCTACAAGAATATTTATTATTGAATGAATTAAAAAAATTACAAAAACAAAAAATGATTTCGCAGATAAATGCTATTGGTCTATGGGTATTACCTCAATCCATACAATTGGAAAATAATCAATTAATACAAAACATTCCAGATGATGCTTTATCTAACTACGCTGAATTATCAGGACTTAGTTATCAACAATTAAGAGATTGGAAAAAAGAAGTTGAGAACTTAAAAATTTTAACGTTAGACGACATTAAAGATATATTAATGCTATCGGACTTAAATTAAGTAATGGGGCTAGGGTTATCCTGGTTGATTCAGATCAAATAGACGTTTTACAGGCTTTAGCCAATCAATTTAAACAAGTGTTTTATGTGAATACAGGCTATTATTTAAGTGAATTATTCAAAGACTATTGGATTAAAGCAGAAATTCAACTGGGAATAGCTATTGCTATTTTATGTTTACTCATGTGTGTTGTTTATGGACTTAAAGTGGGTATTCGTTTAATGACACCTGTTATCATTGCTTTATTAGCAGCTTATAGCACTTTATCGGTGCTAAATTATTCAATTAATTTATTTAGCATTATGCCTGCTTTTTTGATATTGGGAATAGGAGTAGATTATACAATCTATTTTTATTCTAATAATTTGAAAAATAGTTTAACTTCAATCGCTTTATTGTTTTGTATGCTCACATCAATTATTGGGTTCGGTTTATTGGCTTTAAGCAGTACCTATGCAGTTAAGTCCTTTGGAATGCTGATACTTTTTGGTGTATTATATTCGTATATTTTTGCTTTTATTTCCATCCCCCCTAAATGTTTAAACGACTAAAGAGAGAATCATGAATATAAATAATGAAAACAGTGCTGACTATGATGTAATTATCATTGGTGCGGGGCCTTCAGGTGCGTCTGCGGCTGCCTTATTAAGACAAAAAGGATTTTCAGTTTGCATTTTAGAGAAACAGCATTTTCCTAGATTTGTAATAGGTGAATCTCTTTTACCGCATTGTATGAGTTTTTTTGAAGAAGCTGGTTTTTTATCTGCCTTGCAAGATAAAGCACAAGAATTGGCGTTTCAAAAAAAGATTGGTGCTTTTTTTATGAAACATGACATGAATACTTTTTTCGATTTCAGAGAGAAGTTTACACCAGGACCTGCTATTACCTGGCAGGTTAATTAAATATGATAAAAGACCATCAGTTATTAATTTGTCGGTAACAAAAGATTTAAATACTGGTTATTATAAGATTGATGATATTGTTTCTACTGATTTTTCTAGTCAAGTTTATAACATTAGATAATAAAGGTTGCAAAAAAAAGAGGCCTTAGCCTCTTTTTTTTGCAACCTAGAAAATTAAATAAATGTTTTATAATGCATTAATTGTGGTTATCATGGCTTATGGACTATGATATAACCATTTTCAATAAATTATATGACTTTAATAAACAAGGGGGAAATATATTATGGGAGCTTGGCAATCATTTATGTATTGTATTCAGAATATTTTTTTATATTAAGGGAAGAGCAAGAAGATCTGAGTTTTGGTATTTTGTTTTATTTAGTTTTCTCAGTGGTTTATTTTTATTTGGAGTTTGGATGGGTTCAATATTTTTACACTTAAGATTTTTAACATTCGGTTTATTATTCTTTATTCTTATTTATGGTGTGATTATTTTCCTATCCAGTTTATCGGCATCTACAAGACGCTTACACGATACTGATCATAGTGGTTGGTGGCTATTTTCTTATTATCTTTTTTATCTTGTATATTATGCTCTAATTATGGTAGTAGGATTTTATTTTGCCTCGCAAACAACACATAGTAGTTTTGATGTAGATCAACTGTTAACGCAGAAACCTTATTCTAATTACATGACAATTGAATGACGAGACGCTTTCATGATCTTGGGAAAAGTGGTTGGTGGACTGCTTGGAGTTTTTTATTAATTATTATTATTAACATTTTGATGTATTGCCTATATTTTAGCGGAGTAGATAAAATTTTACATTTAATTATGATTAACCCTGAACCTTCAGATGAAGCAATTATGAAAGTTTTACAAGCGTTTATCATGAACCCTAATATTCAAGTTTTATCAGTTTCTTTGATTGTTTTCGGCATATTGGGATTTTTAACTATGATTGTTTATACATTTATTTTGGCTAAACCAGGAACAAAAGGAGATAATCGATACGGACCTGAGCCATCGGAATATTTTATTGCTGAAAGTAAGTAAAGAAAAGTCATAAAAAAAGAGGCTATTGCCTCTTTTTTTTTGTTTTTATGTTTGGGTAGAGGAATTTAGATTAACCAACTTTGATAAATTTTTTGTTTAAAATAGCGTTCTTTGATATTTTTTAAGACATAGTTGGCTAAAATAAAGCGATTGTAATCCAGTACATGGCCTTTTAAATCAAAGCATTTTTCTTTCTTATGATTTTTATTATAAATATCATTAAATTCCTCAAAAGTAAAAGGGTGTTGCATGGCCATTAAATAAGGGGAAAATAGAAAATGGCTCTCACTAACCAAATCATTAATTACTTGCTCAAAATAACCATAGATTTGTTGTTCTAAAATATAGTCTAAATCACTATAAAGAAATTCACTTAATTCCTCAATTGTCTTATATTCCAAGTCTTTCAATTTCTGTTGGTAGTGAGAAAACTGAGGTAAATTTAAAATTTCATTAATGGAAAGATTATTGTTAAGGAAATATTGATGGACTGGTAAATATTCTTTTTCATTAAAAATTAAATCTTCTTTGGCACGATTGTTAAAGTCATACAACATTTTTGTCAAAGTAATATTAGTAATTTCTTCTATTTCTTCAAATAGTTGTGTTTGTATAGAAGATGGAACTTTGAAAGTTTTAAAAATCATTGTATCGCCTTTGAGAACACTCATTAAAAAAGACATTGTAAATAAAATATTAAAGTTTGTTAATTGATAAATGAAAGAATAGTTCATCATGAAGGGTATTTATTTTATGAAAATAATTTTAATGTTATTATTAACAGATATTTTTCGTTTAAGGACTGGGCTTGAACACTATTCTGCGTTATTTTTTAGGACTATTTTTTCTTATCAACGTTGTTTCTTGCGACTGGGATAGTGATATCTTAATAAAAAATAAAAGCCTAAAATTTGGACCTAAAGATAAAAAAAGTTTGATTATAGGAAATGCAGCAGAACCAGAAAGCTTGGATCCTCAGAAAGCCAGTGGAATGCCAGAAGCACAAATCTTGAAAGATTTATTTGAAGGCTTAACTGATGTGAATAGCCAGGGTAAGGTGGTGCCAGGGGTTGCCGATTCTTGGGAGAGTAAAAATAACCAAATTTGGACTTTTCATTTACGTGAAGATGCTAAATGGTCTAATGGTGAACCTGTTACCGCTGATGATTTTGTATATGCGTGGCGACGTTTAGCAGATCCCAATTCCGCTTCTACTTATGCCAGTTATTTAAATGATATGTATGTAGCAAATGCTGAGGAAATTATTCAAGGCAAACTACCTACTACAGAACTGGGTGTAAAAGCAATTGATGCACATACGCTTGAAGTGACTTTGTCTCGTCCTGTACCTTATTTACCAGCGATGTTGATTCATCAATCTGTTTTTCCAGTTTATCAAGCTGCGATTGATCAATATGGCATTAAATGGACACAAGCAGGTCATATGGTAAGCAATGGGGCTTATCAGCTCAAAGCGTGGTACGTTAATAATCGTATTATTGCAATCAAAAATCCTTATTATTGGAATGCCCATCAGGTTAAGATTGAGCGAGTAGAATATTTACCCATAGAACAAGCCATGACTGATGCCATTACTTTTATGTCTGGTTCGTCAGATATTACTTATAGTACACTGCCGCCTGAGATATATCCTCGCCTAGAAACATTGTATTCAGAAGAATTGAAAACAACACCTCAATTATGTACTTATTATTACGAAATCAATCAAACTAGAGAACCCTTAAAAGATGTTCGGGTTCGACAAGCCTTGAGTTTATTGGTAGAAAGAAAAAATATTACTGACCAAGTATTAAAACAAGGTCAAAAACCTGCCTATACATTAACACCCTCTTATACCAATAATTTTCGTTATTATGAACCAGAGTGGGCGAGTTGGAGTATGGAAAAAAGAACTAAAAAAGCCAAGGAGCTTTTGAATGCGGCAGGTTTTAATGAGCAGAATCCATTAAAATTTAATATTGTGTATAACACGCAAGAAACACATAAAACGGTTGCATTAGCACTTTATTCTGAATGGAGTACCAGGTTAAATTTTATTCAAGTATCTTTAGTCAATAAGGAATGGAAAAGTTATTTAGATTCAATGCGTTTAGGGGATTTTGATGTTATTCGAAGAGGTTGGTGTGGTGATTATAATGAACCATCCTCTTTTCTGAATGTTTATAAAGGCAACAGCAGTAATAATTATATCAATTATCAAAATGTTCAATTCGATCGTTTATTGGATCAAAGTTTACAAGCAAATTTATCAGATTTACAACGACAAAATATCTATCTTGAAGCGGAAAAAGCATTAATGCAGGATGCAGTAGCACTTGTTCTTTATACTTATGTTGCTCCTCGTTTGGTGAAATCTTATGTCAAAGGTTATAGCACGGAAGACCCGCAAAATTTTGTACATGTCAAGGATTTAGAATTTGAATATGAAAATTGAAACATTTTGAGTAAGGTTAAACATTTGAGATATTCTTTATTTATCTATTTATTATTTGTGTTAAGTGCTTGTGATTGGCAAGTGGGCGATAATGCCTATCGAGAAACCCCTTATGCAAAAGCCGACAAAAAAGATATTATTATTAATATAGCTCTAGAACCTGAGTCTTTAGATCCCCAATTAACCAATGGCGTTTCTGAAGTTTTAGTTTTAAAAACTTTATTTGAAAGGCTGGTTAGTACAGATAAACAAGGCAAACCAATTCCTGCATTAGCGGAATCTTGGGAACATCAAGATTATCGAGTATGGACTTTTCATTTGAGAAAAAATGCGCGCTGGTCAGATGGCAGTCCAATTACCGCTCATGATTTAGTTTATGCTTGGCAGCGTTTAATTAATCCAGAAACAGCCTCGCCTGTAACCAGTGCATTAACCGATGTGTGGGTGCTGAATGCTAAGGAAATTATTGCAGGCGAAAAAGAGATACAAGAATTAGGGGTTAAAGCATTAGATGATTATACGTTTGAAGTCACATTAGAAAAACCCGTGCCTTTTTTTGTTATTACTTTAGACTTTCCAGCTCTAGCGGCTTTACCTAAAAAAGCCATTCAAAAATATGGTAAAAAATGGACCAGACCTCAAAATATGCTAACCAGTGGTCCTTATCGCTTAAAAGTGTGGAATATTAATAGCAATATTGAGGTGGTGCGCAATCCTTATTATTGGGATAATGCACATACAATGAATGAACAATTAGTCTTTTTACCAATTACTTCTACCATTAGTGACACCATTAATTATATGTCTGGTAATGAGGATATAACCTATAGTGCTATTCCACCAGAGCTTTTTGATAAAATTAAATTACATTATCCTAATGAATTAAAAACGGCTCCTCTAGCTTGTAATTATTATTATGACTTAAATTTGACCAGACCGCCTTTTAACGATAAAAGGGTGCGCTTAGCTTTGGCCATGACCCTACCTAGAGAAATAATAGTAGAAAAAGTATTGGGACAAGGACAAGAAGTGAGCTATACACAGACTCCTTATTTTATGAATCATATTACTAGGTTAGAGCCTGAGTGGGCAAAATGGAGCCTAGAAAAAAGAGTAGCTAAAGCCAAACAACTCTTAAAAGAGGCGGGTTATAGTGAACAAAATCCTCTAAAATTTGAGATTCTATATAATACACAAGAAAGTCATAAAAATATTGCAGTGACAGTATCGACTGAATGGGCGAAACAATTAGGATTTGTTAAAGTAACTTTAAATAATATGGAGTGGAAAGCGTATTTAGACGCTATGCGTTTGAGCAATTTTGATATGCTAAGACAAGGGGGTTGCGCTCTGTATAATGATCCGGCTACTTTTTTATTGACCAATTTATCGGACAGTCCTGATAATTATTCAGGATATAATAATCCACGCTATGATAAGGTGATACAAGGAGTTTTTCGATCTGATATGAGTGATGAAAAATTAACAAAACAATATATTCAAGCGGAAAAAATTTTATTGGAAGACGTCCCCGCTTTAACTATTTACTCTTATATACAACCAAGATTGGTTAAAACTTATGTTAAGGGGTTTGAAGTAGGACCATTAGGAGATATTAAATTAAACCATTTATGGCTAGATTATGAGAAAACTAATTCACAGAAATAAAAGATTATTTTAGGGAAAATATGATAAAACTTATTATTAAAAGAATTTTACAAGCAATACCTACTTTATTTATTTTAATTGCTTTATCTTTTTTTATTATGCGTATGGCACCGGGCAGTCCATTTACAACAGAGAAAGGTTATCCACCAGAGGTGATGCACAATATCGAAGCAAAATACCATTTGGATAAACCATTAATTACACAGTTTGGCTATTATTTAAAAGACTTATCGCATGGAGATTTTGGTCCTTCTTTTAAATATAAAGACTATTCAGTGAATGATTTATTAGAATATGCCTTACCTGTTTCGGTGGAGATAGGCCTATATGCTTTTGTGTTAGCGGTTAGTTTAGGATTGTTGTTTGGGATTATAGCGGCCCTTAATCAGAATACTTGGTTGGATTATATTTTTATGGCTTTTGCTATGATAGGTGTGGTGATTCCTAATTTTGTCATAGGACCAATTATGATTTTAATTTTTGCCGTAGTGTTACAGTTGCTCCCTTCGGGAGGGTGGAATGATGGGGCAGTGGCCAATTTGATTATGCCTGTCATTGCCTTATCACTTCCTTATGTAGCAGGGATTGCCAGAATTACTCGAGGCTCTATGATAGAAGTAATGCATAGTTCTTTTATTCGCACAGCACGAGCCAAAGGAATGCCCACACGTACCATTGTAACCCTTCATGCCATGAAACCTACCTTAATCCCTGTCATTTCTTATTTAGGTCCTGCTTTAGTGGGTATTATTACGGGTTCAGTGATTATTGAACAAATTTTTGTTTTACCAGGAATAGGTCAGTTATTTGTGAATGGCGCTTTAAATAGAGATTATGGTTTAGTCATTAGTCTGACTATTTTGGTGGGGACATTAACAATTACCTTCAATATGTTAGTGGATATTTTGATTGGTATTTTAGATACCAGAGTTAAATATTAAGGAGAATGATACATGTTTATTAGTAAAAAAGATCAAAAACTAGTATCAGATGCCTTAAATATGAAAGGCCGTAGTTTATGGCAAGATGCTTGGTTAAGGTTTAAACACAATAAAGCGGCCATGACGAGTGTCTTCTTGCTGAGTATGATTATTCTTTTTTCCATCATTGTACCTATGATTGCACCACATCATTATGCCGCAACTAATTGGAATTATGTGTTAAGTCCACCTAGTATTGAACAGGGTTATTGGATGGGAAGTGATGCTTTAGGACGTGATGTTTTGGCAAGAGTGGCCGTAGGGGGTCGAATCTCTCTTTTGGTTGGCATACTTGGTGCTTTGATGGCGGTCACAGTAGGAACGATTTATGGTTCTATATCGGGTTTCTTTGGTGGTATTGTAGATACAATTATGATGAGAATTGTTGATATTATTAATGCTTTTCCCTTTATGTTTTTTGTTATTTTATTAATCACTATTTTTGGTCGAAGAATTGAATTTATTTTTATTGCAATTGGTTTATTCTCCTGGGTTGATGTTGCTCGTATTGTTAGAGGGCAAACCTTAAGTTTAAAACAAAAAGAATTTATTGATGCGGCTTTTGTAAGTGGTTTAAAAAACAGACAAATTATTTTCAGGCATATTATTCCTAATGTGCTGGGAATTGTGGTGATTTATGCTTCTCTAATGGTGCCTACCATGATTTTATTTGAATCCTTTTTAAGTTTCTTAGGACTAGGTGTACAAGAACCAATGACAAGTTGGGGCGCTTTGTTGCAAGAAGGGGCGCAAAATATGCAAGTAGCCTTATGGCAATTGATTTTCCCTAGTTTATTTTTAATTACCACTTTATTTAGTTTTAATTTTATTGGTGATGGTTTGAGAGATGCGCTAGATCCGAAAGATAGGTAGTCATATGATTTTATTATCGGTAAAACATTTAAATATTTCTTTTAAGACCCAAGATGGCATGATACATGCGGTCAAGTCCTTGAACTTTGAACTTGAAAAGGGAAAAACGCTAGGTATTGTCGGAGAATCAGGATCAGGGAAAACACAAACAGGCTTTGCAATAATAGGATTGCTTGCCGATAACGCTCAGGCTGATGGTGATATTCTTTTTAATGGCAATAATATTTTAAATTTACCTGATAAAGAAATGAATCGCTTGCGTAGTAACCAAATTGCTATGATTTTCCAAGATCCTATGACGGCATTGAATCCTTATTTAACTATTGGTAAGCAATTATGTGAGGTATTAATTTATCATAAAAAAATGTCAAAAAAACAGGCCTATACCAAAGCAGTTGAAATGTTAGAGGCAGTACAAATTCCTTACCCAGAACAAAGGATGAAGCAATATCCACATGAATTTTCTGGAGGTATGCGACAACGTGTGGTAATAGCAATGGCTTTATTATGTGAGCCTGATTTATTAATTGCTGATGAACCAACGACTGCTTTAGATGTAACTGTTCAGGCTCAGATTGTTGATTTATTAAAAAATATTAAAAATGAATTTGACATGGGCATGATATTTATTAGTCATGATTTGGGCGTAGTTGCTAGTTTGTGTGATGACATATTGGTGATGAAATTAGGTGAAGAGGTTGAATCAGGGACAAGAGATGAAGTGTTCTTAAGACCCGAGCATCCTTATACTAAAGGACTGTTGAGTGCTATTCCTAAATTACCAGACGGGACATATGGAGAATGAATAAAATGTCTGACGTACTATTAGAAGTCAACAACTTATCGGTAGACTTTTATATTCCTAAAAAAGATTCTATTTTTCCATTTAAAAAAGATATTGTCACAGCGGTTAATAATGTATCTTTTCAAATGCAAAAAGGAGAAGTGTTAGGTATAGTAGGGGAATCTGGTTCGGGTAAATCTACTATTGCACGTGCTATTATAGGTTTGAATAAATCAACTTCAGGCTCGGTCAAATTGAATCAGCAAGAGTTAACGGATTTACATGCTCATCAATTACGTTTGGCACGTAAAGACATGCAAATGATTTTTCAAGATCCGCTTGCTTCGTTAGATCCTAGAATGACTTTAGGCAATATTATTGCAGAACCCCTAAAGATTTATGAACCTGAATTGTCCAAACAAGAAAGAAGGAAAAAAGTAGAAGAGATGTTGGAGAGAGTAGGTTTATCTAAAAATATGATTAACCGTTATCCGCATGAATTTTCAGGAGGTCAATGCCAACGTATTGGTGTAGCAAGGGCATTGGTGGTTAGACCTCAATTACTTATTTGTGATGAGCCAACCACAGCTTTGGATATGACCATACAGGCGCAGATTATCGAATTGTTACAGCAGATTAATCGTGAATTTAATATGGCCATTCTATTAATTACACATGATTTTCGAGTAGTGGCAGGTATGTGTGAACATGTTTTAGTTATTCAACATGGAAAACAAGTAGAATATAGTGATACCTTATCTTTATTTTGCCAGCCTCAAGAAAATTATACCAAAGAACTCTTGGCTTCTATCCCTAGATTGCCTGATTAATCATTAAAGGGTTATTATTATGTCAAAAGTTGAAATAGCATTTGAAAAAAAGATATTACCTGCTGAAAAAATAACTTCTCAGTTAAAAAATTCAATCCATCCCGTGGTGTTTACCAATGGCTGTTTTGATATCTTACATAGAGGTCATGTAACTTATTTAGCAGAAGCCAAAGCGTTAGGACAATCTTTAATTGTAGCTCTAAATACAGATGAATCTGTTAAACGACAAGGTAAAGGAGAAGATAGACCGATTAATACCTTGGATAATCGCATGGCTGTCATTGCCGCTTTAGAAAGTGTAGATTTTGTGACCTGGTTTGATGAAGATACTCCTTTAAAATTAATAGAATTACTAAAACCCGATATCCTAGTTAAAGGAGGAGATTGGCCAATTGAAAAAATAGTAGGTTATCAAGAAACGATATCAAGAGGTGGAAAAGTTTATTCTATCCCTTTTTTGTATCACACTTCGACAACACAAACTATAAAAAAAATAAGAGGATAATTTATTTAAAAAATTAGTTATGAGTCTCTCTCCCCAATATCCTTTTTTGAATATTATTTCTTTGTTGAATAAAAATAAATTTTGGTATTTTACCGATTTGGAAAAGACGCTGAATTTAAACCATAGCGATTGTTTAAAGCAAATTAAAATGCTTGAACAGTTATTTCCAGAGCATATTCAAGTAACATCTGATTCCATAGAATTATTAATTCCAATTGCTTTATTTACCTCAAATGATTTTATAGAGTTTAGTTCGAAACATTTATTGCAAGTGGAAGTAATCAATACCTGTTTATCCACCAATAGCGTACTAATTAACCGGATTAAAGAAGGACAACAAGGAGTTGCTCATCAGGTACTTGTGACCAATGAGCAATTAGAAGGTCGTGGAAGGCAAGAGCACCATTGGCAAAGTGTTGTAGGTCATAGCCTAATTTTCAGTCTAGCTTGGGAAGTACAATTAACTCAAGAGATACAAACAATTCCATTGGTTATAGCGGTTGCCATTGGCAGAGCATTACAGCATTTTAATGTTGAAATTCAGATTAAATGGCCTAATGATATTGTCATTGCTTATCAAAAATTAGCTGGTATCTTGGTTGAAAGTATTAGGTATCAGTCCCATAAAATGCTTGTTATAGGAATAGGGATGAATTTTAATTCAGGATACGTTAAAAATGCGGATAATATTTCTTTAAATCAATTAAATCCCGATATTAATCCTACACAATTATTAAGCGTGTTGCTAGATGAGATTGAGCAAGCTTTGATAACTTATTTGGAAAATGGATTTGAAAGTTTTCAAAAAGAATTCAATCAATGGCATAGAGATGTTGGCAAAATGGTCAGACTAACGTTTAAACAGGAAACTATCTTGGAAGGAATAGTCCAAGAAATTGCTAGCAATGGTGCATTGGTTATCGTTGATTTAGAGGGTAAAAAACATGATGTAACCACTTCTGACTTCTCTTTACGGGTTCTAGATACTTAGTAACTAGTAAGCCTATAGACTTTGCAGTAAAATCAGTATGTAATATAGAATATCAAAATATTTTAACATAACCTCGAACTTTAAGGATATTTCATGAGTCAAAAGATAAGAGTGAGCGTAGTAGGTGCCACAGGCTATACGGGTGTTGAGTTATTGAGATTATTAGCCAATCATCCTCAGGTAGAAGTCGTTAATGTAACCAGTCGTCAAGAGCAAGGGCGTTTGGTCTCTGAAATTTTTCCTAGTTTGCGTTCTTTTTATAACTTGAAATTTACCAATCCACATGATGATGAATTAAGTCAATCAGATGTAGTGTTTTTTGCAACACCCCATACAGTGGCGATGAAACAAGTTGCTAAGTTGTTGCAAAAAGGAACAAAAGTTATTGATTTATCAGCTGATTTTAGATTAAAAAACATTCCTATTTGGGAGCAATGGTACAAAGTTAAGCATGAAGCGACTGAATATGTTAAGCAAGCAGTTTATGGATTGGTTGAATTGAATCGTGAAAAAATTAAAAAAGCTCAATTAGTAGCGGCACCAGGTTGTTATGTTACTTGTGTTACTTTAGGTTTATTACCAGTATTAGCGCAGGATTTATTAGATAAAGATACTAATATTATTGCTGATTGTAAGTCTGGAGTTTCTGGGGCGGGAAAATCCGCGAAAATACCTAACTTATTTTGTGAAGCGAGTGATAGCATGAAAGCCTATGCATTACAAGGTCATCGCCATTTTCCAGAAATTCAACAGAATATTGCTTTATTTGATCAGGATATAGCTAAAAAACTGGTCTTTTTGCCCCATCTAATTCCTATGATAAGAGGCATGCAGGCAACAATTTATATTCGATTAAAAGACGATTCAATTGATTTACAAAAAGTGTTTGAAGATTACTATAGAAATGAAAAATTTGTAGATGTGCTACCACAAGGGGCAGTACCAGAAACTAAAAATGTTCGAGGTTCTAATATTTGCCAACTGGCAGTGCATAAAATGTATGAGAGTGATTGCTACGTTATATTATCTACTATTGATAATTTAATGAAAGGGGCTTCAGGGCAAGCAGTACAAAACATGAATGTTATGTTTGGACTGGCAGAATCCTTAGGTTTAGATTTAGTGCCTTTGGTCCCTTAAATTAGGAGAAAGAATATGCAAAAAATAACAGGTTTATTAGGTATAGCTATATTAACTTTATCAGGTTGTGTGAGTGTTGGTGATGGACAATCTCGAATGCATAAATCAGCTTTGTATGGGTTAACCAGTGCGGCTACTTGTGCTGCTATTGGTGCAGCAACTGCCCCTGATGGTAAGAGTGGCCGATATGCCACTAATGCTGGGGCAGTATGTGGCGCTATTGGGGCGATTGCAGGCTCTGTGGCTGAAAATAATGCCACACGCTTACAAGAAGATATAAGAGTACTCAATCCTCAGGTAGGTGTTTCTTTTGGTCCTAATAATAGTTATGTATTGGTTTCTATGCCAGAATATTTGGCCATGTCTGATAGTAATACAGTTAATCCCAATATGTATCCAGTATTACAACGTGTAGGTAAGTATTTAAGAGATAATCCGATGATACAACCTGAAATTTATAGTTATGTGAATAACGGCATAGATGAATCTGAAAATTCATTAATTGCTCGACAAGAAGCACAAGCAGTAGCTAATTATCTTAGAAACTATACAACGAATACAAAACCTCCTGTTGTTTATCCTAGAGGTTCTAATGATAACGCCCAACAGCATGGTAATAGAGTAGAAATTTTAATGCGAAAATAGTTAAGTTCATATGGTCATATTAATATAATTAATAATGATTGAAAATTTGATAAAAAAGATTACAATTAGAGTTAGATAATGTTTGAGAAGGAGAACGAAATGAGTGATGAATTTGAAACTTCTGCTACAGCGGAAGAACCTATCGTTTTCACAGAAAGTTGTTGTGTGAAGGTGCAGGATTTGATTGCAGAAGAAAATAATCCAGATTTAAAATTGAGAGTTTTTGTACACGGTGGTGGTTGCTCAGGCTTTCAGTATGGTTTTACATTTGATGAAATTGTGAATGAAGATGATTTTCAAGTTGAAAAGTCAGGGTTAACATTCTTAATTGATCCAATGAGCTATCAATATTTATTGGGCGCTGAGATTGATTATAAAGAAAGTTTACACGGTTCTCAATTTGTGATTCGCAATCCTAATGCAGTAACAACTTGTGGTTGTGGTTCTTCATTTTCAGTTTAATATTCAATAAATATAATATTAACGACTAAAATAAACTCTCTGATTAAAGAGAGTTTATTTTTTTATGCAACTAGTGTTATAGTAGTTCATAGATTTTTTAGAATAATAAATTTACTAATTTATGAATATTAAATTAAAACAGTCCATTAGTTTGGAAGATTTGAAAATTCTTAAAGATTCTGTGTTTAAATTTCAAGAGGTATTATTATTTAAACCTGATCAATATAAAGGAAAATTACAAAATACTTCAGACTTTAACTATGAGGAATATTATTTTACGGTGGATAAAGATATTCGCTTACATGGTGTTTTGTTTAAGACAACAACAAAATGCAAAGGCGTTATTTTTTATCTGCACGGCAATAAAGCCATTATTAATAATTTAGATATTAGCTTAAAATTTTATTTAGAACAAGGTTATGATCTGTTTACTTGGGATTATCGAGGGTATGGTAAAAGTGATTCTGAAATTAAAAATGAATCAGAGTTTTATGCAGATGCTCAAAAAGTTTTTAGTGAGTTTTATCAACAATCTTCTTATGAGCATTTCATTATGCTTGGTTACTCATTGGGTACGGGCTTAGCAATTAAATTAGCAGCGGATAATTCTGAATTAATCGATTTGTTAATTTTGAAAGCTCCTTACTACAGTATTGTAGAGGTTGTCAGACAGAGATTTTTTCGCTTTGCGCCTAAACAGTTTATTAAATACCCTTTAGAATCGTATAAATATATTAATCAAGTTAAAGCACCAATTGTTATTTTCCATGGAAAAAAAGACACTACAATTTATTATGAATCTTCGGTAAAATTAAAAAAGCTATTAAAAGAAGGTGATCAACTTTATTTAATAGATGACTTGGTGCACAGTCCATTTGATCAAGATGAATATTTTCGTCAAAAATTAGTAAGCATACTTAGTGAGAATTTAAATCAACATGATAACGATTAAAGAATTTGAACAAAAAAAACAAGAAGGCTACACTCATATTCCCTTAGTTTATGAATTATTGGCAGACTTAGATACGCCTTTATCTATCTATTTAAAGCTAGCTAATCAACCTTTTAGTTATTTGTTGGAATCAGCAGTACATGTAGAAAGGTTTGGTCGGTATTCTATTATTGGACTGCCTTGTGATAGCTATATTAAAGTTAATGATGATACGATTGATGTGTATGAAGAGCATGCAATTGTGGAAACACATAAAGGGAATCCATTAGACTTTATAGATGAGTATGTTAAACGCTTTAAAACACCAGAAATTGAAGGTTTTGATCGTTTTAAAGGAGGGCTAGTAGGTTATTTTAGTTATGAAATTAATCAATATTTTGAAAAAAGGTTAAGTAATAACCCCTTGCCTAAATTGATTGATATTCCTGATATATTCCTTTTAGTCTCTAAAGAAATAGCCATAGTCGATAATTTTGCTGGGAAAATTTATTTAATAGTATATGCAGATGTAAATGAAACAGATGCTTATTTTAAAGCAAGAGATAGGCTGGAAGAATTAAGAGCTCAACTGCGCCGAAATATTGTTTTGCCTTTATCATTGGGAAGTCCAAGTTCTGATATACAGTATGAAATGACAGAAGAAGAATATAAAAACTGTGTGGATGTTATCCGAGATTACATTTATGCAGGGGATTGTATGCAGGTTGTTCCATCGAGAAGAATGTATTTAGACTATAATGATAATCCGATTAGTTTGTATCGTGCTTTACGTACCTTAAATCCTTCTCCATTTTTACTTTATTATAATTTTGGTGATTTTAATGTGGTTGGTTCCTCTCCTGAATTATTAGTTCGTAAAGCAGATAATAAAGCAACTGTAAGACCTTTGGCAGGGACTCGTAAAAGAGGACAGACACCAGAAGAAGACTTAAAAAATGAACAAGAATTGCTATCTGATGAAAAAGAAATTGCAGAACATGTAATGTTGATTGATTTAGGGCGTAATGATGTGGGTAAAATCAGTACGACAGGAAGTGTTAAAATAACTGAAAAAATGGTTATTGAGCGGTATTCGCATGTGATGCATATCGTTTCTAATGTAGAAGGAGAATGTCGTGATGATATTTCTTTAATGCAAATATTGGCTTCGACTTTTCCTGCAGGTACTTTATCTGGCGCCCCTAAGATAAGAGCTATGGAAATTATTCAAGAATTAGAACCCTCTAAACGAGGAGTTTATGGTGGGGCATTAGGCTATATTAGTTTTTCTGGTGATATGGATTTAGCTATTGGGATTCGTACGGCTGTGATAAAAGATGAAAAAGTTTATATTCAAGTAGGGGGAGGAATTGTTGCTGACTCCGACCGAGAAATGGAATTGCAAGAAACACAGAATAAATCAATGGCTTTAGTAAGAGCAGTACAGATGGTACAAAAAGGCTTAGATATTTAACTAGGATTAAGATTGACAGAGTGTTTTTAAAACTTGCTTTATGTTATTTTATATTTTATTTGCTGGAAGGTAAAAATTTTTTTTAAGGTTGAATGAAAAGGAATATGAAAATATATTAAAACTCTAAACTGAAGAATGTAAATATTGATAGATTTTGGTGGCAATCGTTTCACTAATCCCTTCTACTTTTTGTAATTCTTCTATACTTGCATTTTCAATTTCCCTTAAACCTCCAAATCTAATTAAAAGTGCTTTTTTCTCTTGGCGCCAATTAGTGGGATTTCATCTAATTTAGATTTTTTTCTATTTTTATCACGTTTATTACGGTGCCCAGTGATGGCAAATCGATGAGCCTCGTCCCTCACAGTCTGAATGAGGTGTAGGGCAGGATTATCAGGGTTGAGATGAATTACTTGATTGGTTTCAGGAATGATTAATTCCTCCATTCCAGCTTTTCTTTCAGGTCCTTTAGCAACACCAACTAAAGGGATATTTAGCTTTAATTCATCCCATACTTTTAAGGCAGTGCTTATTTGTCCTTTACCGCCATCAATTAATACCAAATCCGGCGCTATTTTTTGTCCCTCCTCAGTATAATTATGCTGATAACGTCTAGTCAAGGCTTCATACATTGCGAGATAATCATCTCCTTGAGTATTTGCCTTGATGTTGTAGCGACGGTATTGTGAAGGTTGCATGGCATAATCTTGATAGACCACACACGAAGCAATGGTTGCTTCTCCAAAAGTGTGGCTAATATCAAAACACTCTATTCTATTTAATTTTTCTAGATTCAATAATTCTTTTAGACTATCGACTCTATTTTTTTGGTTACTAGCGGTAATTTGTTTTTGTTTAATAGCTAAGCGAGCATTGCCTTCAGCCATGGTCAGCCATTTTTTTCTTTCTCCTATAACATTTTGAGAAAATTGAATTTTTTTATGATTTTCTTGATTTAAAGCATTTTGCATAATATCTGAAACAGGGAAATTGGTAATAATATGATCTGGTTTTTCTTTACCTAAATAGTGTTGAGCTAGGAAATTTTCAGTATAATTTTCCATTGGTTCATCAGTGAATTTTGAATGATCTAATACGAAACTTTTATCACCAACATATTGCCCATTTCTAATACTAATCCATTGAATACAAATAAAATTTTGTATAGAAATACAAGCTAGTATATCTAAATCTAAGTCATGGTTTTGCTGACTATTAATGAATTGATTATTTTGAGTTTGGTTTAAAGAAAGGATTTGATCCCGATACTTTGCGGCATTTTCAAATTCAAGATTTTGAGAGGCTAGATTCATTTTATTGGTCAACGCTTGAATTAAAGTATCAGTTTTACCATTCAAAAACATAACAGTTTGGTCAACACTCTGTTGGTAATCTTCTTGTGAGATTTCATTTGTACAAGGGCCTGAACAGCGTTGTATTTGATATAAAAGACAAGGACGAGAACGGTTAGTAAATGTAGTATTTTCACAAGTGCGTAGTTTAAATATCTTTTGAATGATATGGATACTTTCCCTAATATATTGGCTATTAGGATAGGGCCCAAAATATTGATGAGGTTTTTGTGGATTGCCTCTAAAATAAGAAATTTGTGGGTAAGGGTGGTGTGAAATTTTAATAAAAGGATAACTTTTATCATCTCTAAATAAGATATTATATTTGGGATGAAGTGATTTGATTAAATTATTTTCTAAAACTAAAGCTTCGACCTCATTACGAGTAACCGTGGTTTCAATTTTCTTAATCTGTTTAATCATCAGTTCTATTCGAGGAGAATGGCCTTTGTTTTGAAAATAGCTTTTAACACGGTTATTTAAATCTCTCGCCTTGCCCACATACAATATTGACCCCTTATCATCAAGCATTCTGTAAACACCTGGTAGATGGGGAAGGTTTTTAACAAAAGAGAGTAATTCTGGAGAGTGATTCATGAAATAATTAATATTTGTACTGATTTTATCTAATGACAATATTTATCGACATTTGCTTGATACAGTTTGATTAAAGTGTTTTTAGTTGCAATATCTTGAACTTTTTGGGCTAAATCCAGATTATTTTGAGCCAAAGAACAGTTTTTAGCATCTTCCGATTTATTCTCGGAAGCGGTACTTGTTGTATTTTGGTTTTCTACTGTTGTGCTTTCACTAGAATTTGTATCATCATTATTTTGTTTATTATCTTGAGAGGCGACTTTCTTTTGCATCATTATAATGTCTTCGTCAATAACAGTACCGTAATTGTAACCTGTAGTTGGAGGAATATCACTATATGTATTCACACCTTTAGATTTCCATACATAGACTGTTTCATCTGCTATTGAAACATTTGATATTAATAAGGTTGACACAGAAAAGATTATTAATCTCAATAAAGAAAATCTGCGCATTTAATTCCTTTCCTAATATTCATTCAAAATAACTTAGCATTAAAAACTCATAGTAATGATACTAAAATGATTCATTAAAATTTTTGTAGACTTAATTATATGCTATTTTTCTTACAATTGCTTAACGATAAAGTACTTATTTGATACAATCTATCAAGTTCACTTTAGAAAGAATATGATGGAAATTTTAGAAAAAGCATATACCTTTGATGATGTGTTATTGGTTCCAGCGGCTTCGACCGTTCTCCCTAGAGAAGTACAATTAAAAACACGTATTTCTCGAGAGGTAAATTTAAACATTCCATTAGTGTCAGCTGCTATGGATACAGTAACAGAGGCCAAGTTGGCGATTTCTATGGCTCAAGAAGGTGGTATAGGGATTATTCATAAAAACATGACTCCGGCTCTGCAAGCAAGATGTATCCAAAAAGTTAAACGTCATGAAAGTGGTGTGGTAAAAGATCCGGTAACCGTTTCTCCTGATCTTTTAATTAAAGATGTGGTAGATCTTTCTAGAAAACATAAAATATCCAGTTTACCAGTGTTAGAAAATAATAAGGTAGTTGGATTAGTCACTAATCGTGATTTACGTTTTGAAGATAGAATGGATATTCCTGTTTCTCAGGTAATGACGCCTCGTAACCAGTTAGTTGTGGTAAATGAAGGAACTTCCATAGAAGATGCCAAAGCACTTATGCACCAGCATAAAGTAGAAAGAGTTTTAGTTGTTAATGATGACTGGGAATTAAAAGGTTTAATTACCGTTAAAGACATATTAAACACAACTGCTTTTCCTAATGCTAATAAGGACAATCAGGGAAGATTAAGAGTGGGAGCTGCAGTAGGTGTTTCAGATGATACTGAAGAAAGAGTAGCGGGGTTAGTGTCCGAAGGTGTTGATGTCATAATAGTAGATACGGCTCACGGTCATCATGAAAGTATTATCAAGAGAATTCAATGGATTAAAAACACATATCCATACTTACAAGTGATTGGTGGAAACATTGCAACAGGTGAAGCTGCTCTTGATTTAGTTAGTGCAGGTGCAGATGGTGTAAAAGTAGGAATTGGTCCAGGCTCTATTTGTACGACTAGAATTATTGCGGGGGTTGGTGTCCCTCAACTCACTGCAATTCACAATGTGGCCAAAGCATTAAAGGGCAAAAATATTCCAATTATTGCTGATGGTGGCATCCGTTACTCAGGTGATATTGCAAAGGCATTGGCTGCGGGAGCAGATACAGTAATGCTAGGAAGTATGTTTGCAGGTACCGATGAATCTCCTGGAGAGATTGAACTCTATCAAGGCCGATCTTATAAATCATATCGAGGAATGGGCTCATTAGCTGCTATGGCCAAAGGCTCTGCAGATAGATATTTTCAGGGAGAAGCTTCTTCTGAAAAGCTAGTTCCTGAAGGAATTGAGGGTCGAGTCCCGTATAAAGGTCCTATTGTACATATTATCCATCAATTATTAGGAGGCTTGCGTTCAAGCATGGGTTATACTGGCTGTGCCTCTATTGATGAAATGCATGCTAAAGCAAAATTTGTTGAAATTACTGCAGCAGGAATGAACGAATCTCATGTTCATGATGTCCAAATCACCAAAGAAGCCCCTAATTATCAGGCAAGATAAACATGGTTATCAGAGTAAGTATACAGTGGTATACTTGCTCTCTATGTTTTAAATTATTATGGCTTAATTCTAATTTAATTAATGACTATCAATCTAAAGTAATCCAATGCAAAATGGATTTCTGGAACACATAATGACAGAGTATATCAAGATCCGTGGCGCGAGAACGCATAATCTTAAAAATATTAACCTAGATATTCCAAGAAACCAGTTAGTGGTTATTACTGGATTATCAGGAAGTGGTAAATCATCTTTAGCCTTTGATACCCTATATGCGGAAGGGCAACGTAGGTATGTAGAGAGTCTATCTGCTTATGCTCGGCAATTTTTACAGATGATGGAAAAACCTGATGTTGATTTAATTGAGGGGTTGTCTCCAGCAATTTCTATTGAACAAAAAGCAACTAATCATAACCCCCGTTCAACGGTAGGTACAGTGACTGAAATTTATGATTATTTGCGTTTATTATACGCACGTATAGGTACACCTTACTGTCCAGATCATAATGAGCCGCTATCCAGCCAAACGGTATCGCAGATGGTAGATACGATTCTAGCGCTTCCTGAAGGAACTAAGATAATGATCTTGGCTCCAGTAGTTCGTAATCGAAAAGGAGAATTTATAGACTTGTTGGCCAGCCTAAAAGTACAAGGATTTATTAGAGTTAAGATAGACGGCCAAGATTATGAAATTGATGATGTTCCAGAGTTGAAGAAAAATATCAAACATAATATTGATGTTGTTATTGATCGTATTAAAGTAAAAGAAGATGTTAAGCAAAGATTAGCTGAAAGTTTTGAGGTTGCCTTAAGATTAGGAGATGATCAAGCACTAGCAGTAGAAATGGATACGGGTAAAGAATATTCTTTTTCAGCTAAATTTTCTTGTCCTAAATGTTCATACAGTCTCTTGGAGCTGGAACCTCGTTTATTTAGTTTTAACAATCCAATAGGTTCTTGTCCAACCTGTAACGGTTTAGGTGAAATGTATTATTTTGATGTTAATAAGATTGTTGCTCATCCAGAGTTATCTATTGCATCCGGTGCTATTAGAGGTTGGGATAAAAGAAATAATATTTCCTTTCAAATGATACAATCTTTAGCGAATCATTATCATTTTGACATCAATACACCATTTCAAGATTTACCAGAAGAAATCCAAAAAGTCTTGTTGTATGGTTCAGGCAAAGAATCGATTCAATTTATTTTAAATTCAGATAATGGCAAACAGTATAAAAACACTCACCCTTTTGAAGGGATTATTCCTAATTTAGAAAGAAGACTAAAAGAAACCGATTCTTACTTTGTTAGAGAAGAAATTAGTAAATATCAAACTTATTCCACTTGTACAGATTGTCATGGAACTAGAATCCGTAAAGAGGCTAGATACGTACGTATTAGCGGTATGGGAATTCATGAGGTTTGTCAATTAAACTTAAAAGCAAGTTACGATTTTTTTGAAAATCTGGATTTACAAGGTAATCATAAAATTATAGCTGAAAAAATTTTAAAGGAAATTGTAAACCGATTAAGTTTTTTAATTAATGTAGGTTTGAATTATTTGAGTCTAGCCAGAAGCACGGAAACCTTATCAGGAGGAGAAGCGCAAAGAATTCGTTTAGCGAGTCAAATTGGTTCTGGTCTAACAGGAGTGATGTATGTATTAGATGAACCTTCTATTGGGCTTCATCAAAGAGATAATGATCGTTTATTAGATACGCTAAAATTTTTAAGGGATTTAGGCAATAGTGTACTGGTTGTTGAGCATGATGAAGATGCGATTAAAGCAGCTGACTTTGTAGTAGATATGGGACCTGGTGCTGGTGAGCATGGAGGTAACGTAGTAATAGCCGCTCCCCCTAATGAATTAATCCAAGACGATAACTCTTTAACTGGACAATACATCAGTGGCAAGAAAAAAATTCATTATTCATCAAACCGTAAAGCTGTTAATCCTGAACGATTATTAATATTGAAAGGTGCTAGTGGGAATAATTTAAAAGAAGTAGATTTAAGCATTCCTTTAGGTTTGATTACTTGTATCACAGGTGTTTCTGGTAGTGGAAAGTCTACTTTAATTAATGATACCTTGGCTAAAATTTTGGCCAGTGAATTGAATCGAGCGAATACCGATCCTACACCTTATCAGGAAATACTTGGATTGGAGTATTTAGATAAAATCATTAATGTGGATCAATCGCCCATCGGTAGAACACCTCGCTCTAATCCAGCAACTTACACTGGTTTATTTACACCAATTCGTGAATTATTTGCTAAAACACCTTTGGCTCGTGAAAGAGGATATAGTGTAGGACGCTTTAGTTTTAACGTTAAAGGGGGTCGTTGCGAAGCTTGTCAAGGTGATGGCATGATTAAAGTTGAAATGCATTTTTTATCTGATATTTATGTCCCTTGTGAAGTTTGCCATGGAAAACGTTATAACCGAGAAACATTGGAAGTGACTTATAAAGGAAAGAATATTAGTGAAGTATTGGACATGACTGTAGAAGAGGCAAGTCAATTTTTTGAAAACATACCAAGCATTAGTCGAAAATTAGACATTTTAAAAGATGTTGGTCTGGGTTATATTCGCTTGGGTCAAAGTGCTACTACTTTATCAGGAGGAGAAGCTCAGAGAATTAAGTTAGCTTTAGAATTATCTAAAAGAGACACTGGTAAAACCCTTTATGTTTTGGATGAACCAACAACTGGTCTACATTTTGCGGATATTTCTTTATTGTTGGATGTTATTCAACGCTTAAACAGCAAAGGCAATACTATTATCATTATTGAACATAATTTAGATGTGATTAAAACTGCTGATTATATTGTAGATTTAGGACCTGAAGGCGGGGATGAGGGGGGAGAGATTATAGCGAAAGGTACGCCTGAAGAAGTCGCTAATAATCCGAAATCATATACAGGGAAATATTTAAAAAACTATTTAGAGTAAAAGTGTAATAAATAAGCCTAGCTAACATTGCTAGGCTTATTTATTTATTTCATGCTATAAATTATGGGTTATGTCCCAGGAAAGAAAATATGTCCACTATCAGGCATTTCACCAAAAGGACAAGTAACAGAAACCCATTTACCATTATGGCTGATAATACTAAAATCATCCGTTTTAACTCTGGCTCTGCCATCTAATAATCTTTGGCAAACTACTTCAACTTTAACTATCTTTAGTTTGTCGCCATCATTAGTACAATAAGCTCCATAAGTGTTCCCGACAATTCTACCTTCTGAACAACCTATTGTGGTTGCCTCTTCATCTTGAGTTCTTTTTTCTATTTCATCACTCAGTGCAGCTAGACTAAATTGAGCTGTTAGTAATATAGAACACATCATTAGGATTTTTTTCATAAACCGTCCTTTTTAATTCATTAGATAACATCTAAGCCATATTATAGCTAAAATATGACAATTTGTTATTTTTTTAGTGGTTTTTGTCAAAAAAAATTAAAATGGACTTAAAAACAATTCATAAGCTGGGTCATGAGTATGATCCACGAATTCATAGTCTAGTTCATTAATAAACTGGCTAAACTCTACATTATCTTGAGGAGGCACATCGATTCCCATAATTACACGACCATAGTCAGATCCATGGTTTCTATAATGAAATAAAGTAATATTCCATTTGGATTGCAAAGCACCTAAAAATTCACCTAATGCATTGGGATATTCTGGGAATTCGAAACTAAAAAGTCGTTCATTTTTGACTTCATTGGTTTTTCCACCAACCATATGTCTGATATGAATTTTAGCAATTTCGTTATCAGATAAATCTAAAGTGGCAAAACCTGAGTTTTTTAAACTTTGAGTAATTTCTTGAATATCTTCTTGGCTATTGGTTTCAATTCCTACGAAAATATGCGCATTATTTTTATTGCCATATCTGTAGTTAAATTCCGTGATATTGCGATTTCCAATGAGTTGGATAAACTTTAAGAAACTACCTGCTTTTTCAGGAATAGTCACGGCGAGAATAATTTCTTTTTTTTCGGTTAAATCAGTTCGTTCTGAAACATGACGTAAACGATGAAAGTTAATATTGGCGCCACTGTTAATGGTAATTAAGGTTTGGTCTTTAATATTATTATTAATAATATAGGATTTTAAACCCGCAAGACCAAGCGCACCTGAAGGTTCAATAATACTTCTGGTCTCATTAAAAATATCCTTAATTGCAGAGCAAACAGCATCGGTGTCAACTAAAATAATATCGTCTAATAAGTCTTTACAAATCTGATAAGTAATTTTACCAACTTCTTTGACCGCTGTGCCATCAGCGAATAAACCAACAGATTTTAAGCTAACGATTTCATTTTGTTCGATAGATTGTTTCATGGCACACGAATCTTCTGTTTCTACACCAATGACTTTGATATCAGGACGAATATTTTTAATGAATGTAGCAATACCAGCAGCCAAACCTCCACCACCAATCGGCACAAATATAGCATCGATTTTTTTAGGATATTGACTAATGATCTCCATGGCAATAGTCCCTTGTCCTGCTATCACGTACTCATCATCGAAAGGAGGAATATATGTCATATTATTTTGTTCGATGAGCTGCATGGCATGTTGGTAGGCATCAGAAAATGAGTTACCATGTAACACAACATCTGCACCAAAGTGTTTCACAGCATCTATTTTAATTTGGGGTGTTGTAATAGGCATGACGATGACTGCACGATACCCAAGTTTTTGAGCAGCTAGAGCAACGCCTTGTGCGTGATTACCAGCACTTGCGGTAATCACGCCATGATTTGCTTCTTCTTCACTTAATTGAGCAATTTTATTATAAGCACCTCTTAATTTAAAAGAAAAAACAGGCTGCAAATCCTCTCTTTTCATATAAATATTGTTATTTAAGCGTTCAGATAAGTTTTTTGCATATACTAGTGGTGTTTTTTCAGCGACGTCATAAACTGAAGATGTGAGGATTTTTTCAATATAGTCTGAGTAATGATTCATACGATTTCTTTATATGATTTTATGTCCAAAGATTTTAACTATAATCATTTAAATCGAATTTGAAAAGTATTTGTATAAAAAATATTCGGCAATAGTATGAGCATTGGTTAGAATGGTAAACAAAATTGACATGAGATCAAATAAAAAATTGAAAAGAGGAGAATAATGAAACTTATTAGGAAAATATTTAGTGCAATACCTATTTTGATGGTGGCTACTTCTATTCAAGCGATAGATTTACCAAAACCACCAGACATACTTGCCAAAGCTTATTTAGTTTACGACATGCAATCTAATCAAATTTTGACCGGTAAGGATTTAGATAAAAAAATTGAACCAGCCTCCTTGACTAAATTGATGACTGCTTATCTTTCATTTCAACAATTAAAACAAGGTCAGTTACAGTTAGACCAGCAATTAACGGTTTCAGAAAAAGCATACAAAGCTGAAGGTTCTAGAATGTTCCTTGAACTTAGCAAGACAGCCAGTGTGGATGACGTACTCAAAGGATTAATCGTACAGTCAGGTAATGATGCGGCAATTACATTAGCCGAAACCATATCTGGTAGTGAAGCTACTTTTGCAAATTTGATGAATCAGGAATCAAATCGCTTAGGAATGCAAAATACTCATTTTGAAAATTCCACTGGCTTACCTGGTGCTAATCATTATACTTCTCCTAGAGATTTACTCATTTTATCTAGTGCTATTATCCAAGATTATCCTGAATACTATCCTTATTATTCTATTAAAGAGTTTACATATAATAAAATTAAACAAAATAATCGTAACTTGTTGCTGTATAGAGATCCGACTGTTGATGGCTTAAAAACTGGGCATACAAGCAGTGCTGGTTATAATCTAGTTGCAAGTAGTATTGATGAAGGGCGTAGATTAATAGCCATAGTCATCGGAACAGATTCGGATAAGACTAGATTGGCGGCCACCTCTAATTTATTAAATTGGGGTAGAAATGCTTTTGTAAATCAAAAAATATTTGATGAATTACAAAAAATAAGGCAAGTTCGAGTGTATAAAGGAAAACCCAAAGAGTTATCTGTTGGCTTTTTAAAAGATACTTATATTTCAATTCCAGTGGGCAGTGAAGATAAAATTACCCAAGAAGTTATTTTAAATGAACCTGTTGTTGCTCCTGTTGAAAGAGGACAGGTCATCGGTAAGCTTTTGATTAAAATTGATGCCAAAACTTTTCAAGAACTGCCACTATTGGCTTTACAAGAGATTAAATCAGGTGGTTTTTTCAGAAGGTTCTGGGATTCGATTGTTTTATTCTTTAAGTAGATAAATAAATTATTTTTTAATTATCCAAACAGCTTGATTATATTAAATAGTCAATCTTTTTTATTTTTTCAATCAATACATATAGTTATTGGACGGTAGGTGCCAATAAAAATAATAATTACTTGATAAAAGGTGTTTTTAGAATAAAAATTCGAGAAAGAGAATATATAGAAATAAAAATCAATTTAGTTTATGAAATATTTAATAATAGACGCCATAAAATACTTGTCTATGAAACCTATAATGAGGTATTATTTACGGAAATGTTTTTTATATTTTATGCGATATACATATTAAATTATATTAATAGGAATTAAAAATATTGCAGGAATTAAAATTTTTTGGTTTAATAAATCAATGGGTTAGGTGC
>WNLJ01000002.1 GCA_017114885.1 Neisseriaceae bacterium PsAf
TGTGCGTTAAAGTCGATCGCAATGATCCTGTTTGGAAAAATAATAAAGATTATTTAATTATAAAATAGGAAAGTTTTATTTTTTATAATAACTATTTCACTTCAAAAAATTAGACCGGGTTGGGCACATAATATTCTTGTCATACAAAAAATGTATCATTTTCTCATAAAATATGTTTGATCATTACCTCCCTCTTTAAATAATAGAGCTCTAACTGTTAAAAATTCTAGCATTAGTTCTATAATAATCAAATCCTTATATTTAATAAAATTTATCTTTTTGGTGTTTTCATAAACAGTTCAGTTTGATTAATATCAATAATGCTATCTTATAAGCTGGTAATGCTCTAATTTGACTATTTACAAAACATTTTAAGGGATGACTCTATAGTAACTCTGTCCTTCAAAAATAATATCGTATAAGTATTACCCCAATATTGTCAAAGTACTAACTCCATTAAATTGAATTTAACTAATCCTTTCATTGCGCATAAAATTTAAAATCATTTTTTTATAATATTGCCCAGAAAAATAAAAACCTCCAAAAATTATTTCAAATTGATCGTAAAACCTAATCCTACTTACCAAACCAATTCAATTGATTGTGTAGCTCTACCGTTTCACCAATTAACATAATCGAAGGTGATACCGCTTGTTGTGCTAAATCTTCTAATTCAGATAATTGCCCAGTAACCACTATTTGGTTTGATAAGGTACCTCTGCTAATAATCGCTACTGGCGTTGTCTTACTGCGTCCATGTGAAATTAATTTCTCAGCAATATGCTTGGCTTGTAAAGTGCCCATATACACTGCTAAAGTTTGATGAGAATCCGCCAATAATCCCCAATTTAAATCTTGTTGCGTATTGGCCAAATGCCCCGTAATAAAAATAACTGTTTGGGCATAATCCCGATGGGTTAATGGAACACCTGCATAAGCTGTCGCACCTATTGCCGCAGTAATACCCGGAATCACTTGATAAGGGATATTGTTTTCTATTAAAACCTGTAGCTCTTCCCCTCCTCGGCCAAACACAAAAGGATCTCCTCCCTTTAATCGCACTACTTTTTTACCTTGTTTGGCGTATTCCACTAATAGTTCATTAATATTTTTTTGTACGACATGGTGATTTCCTGCTCGTTTACCCACATAAATCTTTTCAGCATCTTTACGTACTAAATTTAATATTTCTTCTGAAATCAAAGCATCATGCAATAAAACATCTGCACATTGAATAGCTTCAAAGGCTTTTAAAGTTAATAATCCTGAATCACCTGGCCCGGCTCCTACCAAAAATACTTTGCCTGTTTGCTTTTGAGGTTGCTCTAGAGCGGTTTGTAAATATTGTTCCGCCTCTTCTAAAGACTGATTTCTAACCAATAAATCAAATTCACTACTTAGTAAACGCTCCCAAAATTCTCTAATTAATTGAGAATCTTGTAATTTTCTCTTAACTAATTGCCTATATTCCCCTGCTATTTGTGCAATATCCCCGATATGTTGTGGTATCTGTAGTTCAAGTTGATTGCGTAGATGTCTTGATAATACTGGTGACGTTCCCTCTGTACCAATGGCAATTTGCACAGGGGTACGATCTAATATAGCCGGTAGGGTAAAATTACACAATTCTGGATTATCTACCACATTGACT
The DNA here is from genome assembly GCA_017114885.1 of Neisseriaceae bacterium PsAf. Taxonomy (GTDB): domain Bacteria; phylum Pseudomonadota; class Gammaproteobacteria; order Burkholderiales; family Neisseriaceae; genus QFNR01. The sequence goes on from WNLJ01000002.1 coordinate 1,652, forward strand.
AACTTATATTTTTTTTCAGCTTCTAAAAAAATCATCTGATTTAATTCTGAATCATTAGTCGCCGCAATAACCAAATAAACTTCATCTAGATGTTGTGGATTAAACTCTTTAGCCATCCAAATAACACGTTTTTCGTCAATCCAGCTTTGAATGGTTTTTGTGACCGTTTGAGAAACTAAATAAACATTAGCGCCACTAGCCAATAAAGATTGGATTTTTCGCTCGGCAACCACACCACCACCCACCACCAACACGGATTTATTTTGTAATTTGATAAATATAGGATAAGATTTCTGCATAACCATAAATTATACTTCAAAGAGCATATATGGTAACCAAATTTAATTTACTAGCTATATAACCAATCGTTCTATATTATTAAATATAGTTCATTCACGATTAAAAAAAAATAATGTTATTATTCTAGTATTTTTCTGAAATCATAATAAATCTGAACAATATGGAAAATACAAACTACTGGCAGATACCTCAACCTAGTGCTGAAGATCACCAAAATTTACCCAATAAAGTCAAAATATTAAGAGAACGTTTAATTGATATTGCTCGTCGTTATCCAAATGCGAAACTAGCTTCTAGTCTTGCTGTGGAAGATATGCTTATCACTGATTTGATTGCTAAATTAAAACTTCCGATTATTATTTTCACACTGGAGACAAGAAAACTACATACTGAAACCTTGGCTTTAATTCCAAAAATCAAAGAAGTGTATGATATTGATATCGAGCTGTACACTCCTAATCAGGAAGAAGCGGATCAATATGAAAAAGATTTTGGAAAATTCGCTTTTTATGAATCCGTTGAATTGCGTAAAAAGTGTTGTTATATTCGCAAAATAGAGCCGTTAAATCGGGCGTTATCTGATACTGATGCTTGGTTAACAGGACAAAGAAGAGAGCAATCAGTCACTAGAGAACAGTTAGAATTTGAAGAACAAGACACTACCCACCATATTGCTAAATTCAATCCCATTTTTGATTGGACAGAGCATGAAGTATGGGCTTACATTCAAGAGAACCAAGTTCCTTTTAACCAACCATACCTAAAAGGTTACCCCAGTATTGGATGCGAACCTTGCACAAGACCTGTTAGAAAAGGTGAAGATATTCGTGCTGGTCGATGGTGGTGGGAAAGTAAGGACAGCAAAGAATGTGGTTTACATCAAAATTAAAGGATAATCTCCATGACAGAAATTAACAATCAACATTTAGACTGGCTAGAAGCCGAAGCAATCTACATTATCCGTGAAGTAGCTGCAGAATCAAAAAATCCTGCTATTTTATTTTCGGGTGGTAAAGATTCTGTCGTACTATTAGCTCTAGCATGTAAAGCTTTTAAAATAGGCGATAGACCTTTAAACTTACCCTTTACTATCTTACATATTGATACAGGTCATAATTACCCAGAAGTAATCGAATTTCGAGATAAAACGATTCAAAAATTGGGTCTTAATTTAGTGGTTGGATCCGTTGAGGATTCTATAAAAGAAGGTAAAGTTGTCCTTCGTAAAGAAACGGATTCTAGAAATGCTGCTCAAGCTATTACTCTTTTAGATACCATTGAAAAATATGAGTTTGATAGTTTGCTGGGTGGTGCCAGAAGAGATGAAGAAAAAGCACGAGCCAAAGAGCGTATTTTTTCATTCCGTGATGAGTTTGGACAATGGGACCCTAAAGCACAAAGACCCGAATTATGGTCTATTTACAATACGCGTATTCACAAAGGGGAAAATATGCGTGTCTTCCCTATTTCTAATTGGACAGAATTAGATGTTTGGCAATACATTAAAAGAGAACAATTAGAGTTGCCAGCTATTTATTTTGCTCATGAAAGAGAAGTTGTTCCTAGAAACCATCTATTGGTTCCTGTTACTTGGTTAACGCCAAAACAAGAAGGTGAAACCAGTGAAGTCCGTTCAGTTCGTTTTAGAACTGTAGGCGATATTAGTTGCACTTGTCCTGTTGCAAGTACCGCTAAAACCGTGCCAGAAATTATCTTGGAAACAGCGAATACTGATATTTCTGAACGCAGCGCTACCCGTATGGATGACCAAGTGTCTGAAGCCGCTATGGAAGAAAGAAAAAAATCAGGTTATTTCTAATCAATTTTTAAAGAGAATGCATATGTCACAAACAACCACTGATTCAGTATTACGATTGATTACCGCAGGAAGTGTCGATGACGGAAAATCGACGCTTATCGGTAGAATATTGTACGATAGTCATGCCTTATTAGCTGATCAATTAGCTCAAATTAGTAATACTAATCAAGCAAGTACTATAGATAACGAACCTAATTTTGCCTTGTTGACCGACGGCCTAACCGCAGAAAGAGAACAAGGTATTACCATTGATGTGGCTTATCGTTATTTTAGTACTAATGATAGAAAATTTATTTTGGCAGATACTCCCGGGCACGAACAGTACACACGCAATATGGTCACAGGTGCTTCTACGGCTGATGCTGCTATTATCCTTATCGATGCCACACGTTTGGATTTTTCTCAAGAACCATTAGAATTATTGCTTCAAACCAAGCGACACAGCGCATTATTGCAACTCTTAGGTTGTCCTCATCTTATTATTGCGGTTAATAAACTAGATCTAATCGATTACAGCCAAGAAAAATTCAATCAAATTGTAGAAGCTTATAAAAAAATCATGCAAACATTAGGGATTGAGCAAGTTTATTTTGTGCCAATTTCTGCTTTAAAAGGCGATAATATCATCTCGAGCAGTGAGAATACCCCTTGGTATACAGGGCCTTCTTTACTGCAAATTTTAACTTCTTTAGACTCTACTGCTACTCTATCTGATTATGACAATTTGCCTTTGCACTTACCTGTACAAAAAGTTATTCGTCAAGATGGCAGTACTGCAGAAGACTTTCGTGGTTATCAAGGTCGTGTAGAACAAGGTACAATCAGCACTAATCAAGAAGTTCGCATCTTACCTAATGAACAAAAAACCAGTATCAAAGAAATTTATGGTGTTAATGGATTGATTGATTCTGCCAGTACAGGAAATAATGTCACTGTTGTATTAAACGACGATATTGACGTCTCACGAGGAGATGCTATTTTAAGTTTAGACAATCCCAATACAGAGACCAAAAAAATAAAAGCTACTATATGCTGGTTAGACACACAAGCTTTAAATCCAGCACGCAAATATTGGTTAAAACAAACCACCACGACCGTGCCTGTTAAAATTAAAAACATTAATAGCATACTGGATATTAATACCTTAACGTCGCATACACAGCACGATAAAATTAATATGAATGATATTGCTGAAGTCGATATCCTATTACAACAACCCATTGTCGCTAATCATTATTCACAAAATAGAGCCACAGGAAGCTTTATCTTAATAGATGAAACATCCAATCAAACGGTTGCTGCTGGTATGATTAATGCATTAGATTTTTAAGAGGTGTTTCGATGCAAAACTTCCCTATTGCACCACAACTATTACAAGAAATAGATCAACTATCTAATGTACAACTGGCTTGGTTGTCTGGTTATGCTTGGGCCAAAAGTCAAACAGCAAATAATCAAGCGGCGGTTGCCAATGTTCCCAATCAAGCACCCACTAGAAACATTACTGTTTTATCGGCCAGTCAAACAGGTAATGCAAGAGGTGTAGCAGAAAAATTGTTAAAAGCCCTAGTTGAGGCTAAACTATCTGCTAATTTGGTCTCGACAGGGGATTATAAAATTAAGAGTATTGGCAATGAAGACATTGTGCTTTTGGTTTCTTCAACCCAAGGAGAAGGAGACCCGCCTGAAGAAGCAATTCCTTTATTCAAATTCTTGTATGGTAACAAAGCCCCAGATTTATCCAAGTTAAACTATGCCGTACTCGCATTAGGAGACAGCTCTTATCCTGATTTTTGTCAAGCAGGTCGACTGTTTGATGAGAAATTAGCAGATTTAGGCGCTAATAGACTTTTAGATCGAGTGGATTGTGATATTGATTTTGAAACACCATCTGCTCAATGGATTGAAAATATTGTACAAAAATTGTTCGAGCTGATTCCAGAAAATGACTCAGTAGGAACACCAGTTGTCTCTGTAGCGAATCCAAGTATCAGTAGTGGTACAGTCTATACTAAGGAAGAACCATATACAGCCACATTATCACTTCGCCAAAAAATCACTTCGCGCAAGGCCAACAAAGATGTACAGCATATTGAAATCGACATTAGTAATTCCAATATGGTTTATCAAGTGGGTGATTCTTTAGGTGTTTGGTTTAAAAATGACCCTCAATTAGTTGATGAAATCTTAAAAACTTGTCATTTATCTGGTGATGAAGTTATCAAATTAGAAGATGAAACACAGGTTGACATTCGTCACGCATTATTAGAATTAGATGAAATCACGCAAAACTCTCCTCAGTTTATCAAAGGATTAGCTGCTTTATCTCTTGATGAAGAATTATTGCACATAGCAAATGATCCCGTTGCAATGCAAAGTTTAGTGGATAACACTCCTATTCTTAGCCTGCTACAAAAATATCCTGCAGATATTTATGCACAAGCCTTACATAACTCTTTACGTCCTCTAACTCCTCGTTTTTATTCGATTGCGTCTTCGCAATTAGAAGTGGAAGATGAAGTTCATTTAACTGTCGGCGTAATCCGTTTCGAGCATGAAGGTAGAATTTATACAGGAGGTGCTTCTAGCTTTCTTGGTGAAAGATTGGAAGAAGGAGATGAACTTAAAGTTTTTGTAGAACCTAATAATAATTTTAGATTGCCAACTGATCCTAGCACGCCAATTATTATGATTGCTTCAGGTACGGGTATCGCGCCTTTTAGAGCCTTTATGCAAGAAAGAGAAAATACTGATGCTACTGGTAAAAATTGGTTGGTCTTCGGTAATCAAAAATTCACTGATGATTTTCTTTATCAAGTAGAATGGCAAAGTTGGCATAAACAAGGTCTATTAAATAGAGTCTCTTTAGCATGGTCTCGCCAAGGTTTAAGTAAAGTCTATGTACAACACAAAATAGAACAAGAAGCAGAAACCTTGTGGCAATGGCTACAAGAAGGAGCTCATATTTATGTTTGCGGTGATGCCAATAAAATGGCTAAAGATGTTGAACAAAAATTATTACAATTAATTCAAGATAAAGGACATCTCACAGAAGATGATGCAGAAGAATATCTTAATGAATTGCGTATTGCTGATCGCTACCAAAGAGATGTTTATTAATTCAAAGGAACACAACACATGAGTAAAGATCCTAGAGCAAAATTACCTGATGCACCGTTGGCTGATAATGAACGGCTTAAAAAAGAAAGTAATTTTTTAAGAGGAACCATCGAAGAAGATTTAAAAGACCCTTTAACTGGTGGGTTCAAAGGGGATAATTTCCAAATCATTCGTTTTCATGGCATGTATGAACAAGACGATAGAGACATTCGAGCAGAGCGACAAGAACAAAAATTAGAGCCTCTTAAAAATGTCATGCTGCGTTGCCGTTTACCTGGTGGTATTATTCAACCCAAGCAATGGCTAGGTATTGATGAGTTTGCCTCAGAGCATACTTTATACGGTAGTATTCGTTTAACCAATCGTCAAACCTTCCAATTTCATGGCGTATTAAAAGATGATATCAAACCAATGCACCAATGGTTACATCATTTAGGCCTAGATTCTTTGGCAACAGCAGGAGACGTCAACCGCAATGTTATGTGTACGTCTAATCCTATCGAATCTAAGGTGCATCAAGAAGCCTATGAATGGGCTAAGAAAATCTCTGAGCACTTATTACCTCAAACCCATGCTTATGCTGAAATATGGTTAGATGGTAAAAAACAGTTTACTACTGAGCCAGATAAAGAACCTATTTTAGGAAGTTCTTACCTACCTCGAAAATTTAAAACTACGGTTTCTATTCCTCCGCTGAATGATGTTGATATCCATGCCAATGATTTAAATTTTGTTGCTGTTGAAGAAAATGGACATTTGGTTGGTTTTAATGTATTGGTTGGCGGTGGTTTATCCATGGAACATGGCAATAAAGCCACTTATCCTAATACAGCTAAAGAATTTGGTTATATTCCTTTGGATAAAACATTGGCTTGTGCTGAAGCAGTAGTCTCTACCCAACGAGATTGGGGTGATAGAACCAATAGAAAAGCAGCAAAAACAAGATATACACTACAACGTGTTGGCGTTGATGTCTTTAAAGATGAAGTGGAACAACGCATGCAATTTAAATTTGAACCCATTCGTCCCTATGAGTTTACAGAACGAGGTGATCGTATTGGTTGGGTTCAATGTGAAAAAGGATTATGGCATTTAACCTTATTTATTGAAAATGGTCGTATCTTAGATTACCCGAATCGTCCTTTAAAAACAGGTTTACGAGAAATTGCTAAAATACATCAAGGTGATTTTCGCTTAACTGCGAATCAAAATATCATTATTGCCAATATTCCAGAAGATCAAAAAGAAACGATTGAAAAAATTTCTAGAGAACATGCTTTAATTAACGATGAATTTACCCCACAACGTAAAGCATCGATGGCTTGTGTCTCATTCCCTACTTGCCCTCTAGCCATGGCAGAATCAGAACGCTTTTTACCTGGCTTTATTGATGAGATTGACAAAATTATGGCCAAACATAAAATGCAAGAAGAATCGATTGTGCTACGTGTGACAGGTTGTCCCAATGGTTGTGGTCGTGCCATGCTCTCTGAAATAGGTTTGGTTGGTAAATCCATCGGTCGTTATAACTTACATCTAGGGGGAAACAAAGCAGGCACACGTATTCCTAGAATGTATCGTGAAAATCTACCTTATACAGAAATCCTAGAGATTTTAGATGATTTAATTGGCCAATGGGCAAAACAAAGACTAGATAATGAAGATTTTGGAGATTTTGTAATTCGTACCGGCATTATCAAACCTGTTGTGAATGCCGCTATTGATTTTCATGATGAAAGTAAAATTGCTTAAAGATTATGCTCAATCATTGATTTCGCAGTATAATGGCGCCGTGAATTACAATGATTGGGCTTTTTAATGATACAACGTAAAAGTAATCAACTCGCCATCGTTTTGGCATTAGTATTGATAGGTTTAAATTTACGGCCCACTATTTCTGCCGTAGGCCCTGTCTTGCCTTTTATAAAAGCTGATATCCCCCTTAGTTTTACCGTTACCTCTTTATTGACCTCACTTCCCATTTTGGCTATCGGTATCGCTATGTTTACCTTTAGGCCTATTTTAAAAAAATTTAATGCCTACTCTGTAGTCGCTGTTTGTTTGCTTATCATTGGGGGCTCTAATTTATGTCGATTGTTTGCCAATAGTGGTTTTGATTTATTAAGCACCGCTATCACAGCAGGTTGTGGTATTGCTATTATTCAGGCAATTTTACCCATTGTCATTAAAAAGAATTTCCCTTTTTCTGTAGCGTTGTATATGGGCTTTTATGTGACTGCTGTTATGGGAGGAGATGCTTTAGCCTCTGCTCTTTCTCCTAACATACAAAGACTAACTCAAAGCTGGCAAATTGCTTTATCTAGTTGGTCTATATTAGCTATTTTTGCTTTGGCAGCATGGTTTTGGATTCGTGGGCAAGTTAATATTGATACCATTCAATTAGAAGAATCGCCTATTAAATTTTACCAAATCCCCCGTGCGTGGTCCTTAGCTATCTTTTTCGGCCTAGGTTCGGCTTCATACTCTTGTGTATTGGCTTGGCTACCTGCTTATTTTATGGAATATGGTTTTGACAGTGTGCAAGCAGGTTTATTATTATCTTTATTAACCGTTATGCAAGTCATTTCAGGACTAATCTTCCCTGCTATGATTAATAAATCATTAGATAGAAGACCTGTGCTATATTTAATCGCTACTCTATTAATTATTGGTTATTTAGGACTAATTCTGAAACCAACTTATCTTTATGCCCTGTGGGTTTCTTTATTAGGCTTAGGCATCGGAGGGCTCTTTACCATGACGTTGATTGTGAGCATGGATCACTATACCGACCCACTACAATCAGGAGAACTAGCTGCCTTTGTGCAAGGCGTGGGCTATATCATCGCCGCTTGCTCTCCTTTTATCGCTGGCATGATTAAAGACTATACGAATAGTTTTACTATTGCTTGGAGCTTATTATTACTGCTAGTTATCATCGCATTCTTAATGATTCGTATTTTTAATCCGAAGGAATATCCTCAAAAGATGACCAACCATAATCAATTATAGTATAATGTAAATCGTAGTAAAATTAATATAAATTGCTTTTTCATTCCATTGCAAAAAAATTAAAAGGAGGAGAAGTAAAAATGTTACAAACTGCGTATCTAAAGTGGAATTATACATTTGATATAAATAAATTAAATCAAAAAGAACTTGATAACGTTCAAAATATGATTGCTAGCACTTCTTTCTCTGATAATCCCATAAAAAAATTAAGATCAATTAAAGGAAAAAGTGTATATTCTCCAACATCCAATGAATCTAAATTTATACTAAATGCCTGTAATCAGATTATAAAAAGCGCTTACTATATCAGACCTAGTAATAAAACAGAAATTATCAAAACTTTAAAAAACTTTATTAGTGGAAGTTCTCATATAGCAGTTTACCGACTTGATATTAAAGGATTCTTTGAAAACTGTAATATTAAAAATATTAATGAATTAATTTCAGATGACAATAGATTGGATGACTCTGTAAAAAAATTTTTATTACATTTTTTATCTCTTCATGCTGAACAAGGATTAAGAGGGTTACCTAGAGGTTTGGCGATAAGTTCGACTCTTTCAGAGTACTGTTTTTCCAATTTTGATCATAATATCAAAAATAAGAGTGAAGTTTTATACTACGCTAGATTCGTTGATGATATATGCCTGATTATTAGGCATGATAAAAATTTAAATCAAAAAAAATTCATGGGTGAATTAGCAAATCAATTGCCAGTTGGCTTGGAGTTTAATAAAAAGAAACAAAAAATTATAGTCCTAGAAAATATTAATAATAATAATACGAATTTTGACTATCTAGGCTATAACTTTAAACTTTCCCAAAAAAAAAACCTCGAGAACCCTTGTTCTAAGTATTAGCGATGAAAAAGTAAAAAAATACAAAATAAAAATTATCAAAGCTTTTTTAGCTTATAAAAATAATAGGGATTTTCGTTTGTTGTACGATAGAATAAAGTTTCTAACCAGTAATTTTAAAATTATAGATAAAAAAAAGGTCATCCTATTTACATAGGTCTCTATTTTTCATATGAATACGCTACCCCTGACGAAATAAATAAAAAATTAAAAAGTTTAGATAACTTTTTAATAAAAAATATTTATGCAAATCAATTTAATTTAAATAGCAAAAATAAAAGATTACTACACAAATTTTCTTTTATTCGAGGATATGAAGAAAAAATATTTTATCACTTTGATAAAATTGAACTTTCAAAAATAAATAGGTGCTGGTCTAATGTCTAAACAAAAAAATAAAATAAGAATTAACGGTAAAGAATCTAATAGGGTTCTCCTTTCCGAAATACTACCGACAGAATTACCTATTATTATAAATAATGAAAACTTTTCTTTTCACTATAATAATTATAATAAAAATATATATGACAATAATGTACTAGGTAAAATTTTCAAAGAATTTATTATCTTTAACAAAATACATGAGACAGCCCCTTTTTCTTTTAAAGTACCTAAAGGCAACCTAGATACTAGAACACTCTCAATACCCCATCCAGGTCTTCAAATCAAGTTAATCAATTTTTATGAAAAGTATGATAGTTTTATTATTTATTCTTGTAAAAAAAAAAACAATCTGGTTAGCTTAAGATACCCTAAAAAAATATCTACTTCCTCCTACATGAAGGAACAAAAAAAAATTAGATAGTAAAAAAATTAAAAATAAAAAATTGCAATTATTTCATTCAAAAAAATCCCATATAAAATCTTCTGTGAGCTACTTCACATATCCATATATAAAAATATATAAATTTTACCAATCTAATCAATATATTTATTTAGAAAAAAAATTCTCTTTTTTATGGCATGCCGATATTTCAAATTGTTTTAGTAACATATACACACACTCTATTTCCTGGGCAATCACAGATAGCAAGAGCTATTCTAAGAATAATAAAAATGATTCTTTTTTTGCTGATTTTGACCAATTAATGCAAAAAATGAATAATAATGAAACCTTTGGGATATTAGTAGGTGGTGAATTTAGTCGAATATTTGCGGAAATAATTTTCCAAAAAATGGATAAAGAATTAATCATCCAAATAGAAAAAAATATGGGTTAAAATTTGACAAGGATTACATAATCAAAAGATATGTAGATGATTATTTCTTTTATGCTAACAAAGAGTCAGATCTAGAGAAAATTTATAAAGTTTTAATAGATACAGTTAGTTATTATAAATTGACTCTAAATGAGGCCAAATTATTAAAATATAATAGGCCTTTTCAATCTAAAGTATCTCTTGCATTGGATCAGTGTGTAGTATTATTTGATGAGTTTGAAGAAAAAATTACTAGTAAGAAGTATTCCTTAAATACAAAAAAAGAGATTATTAAAGACGTTGAAAAAGTGAATTCTGAATATTCCAACATCATAAAAAAAATAAAAAATATTTGCCAACTAGCAGATGTTGAATATGCTCAAATCTCTAATTTTATTATTGGTGTGATCTTTAATCGTATACGAAAAACTCATCAATTTAATTGGGAAAATATAGAAGAAAATAAATATATATATCTGATAAGTTTACTCCAAACTTCTATGTTTTTTGCTATGGTAACTAAAGACCCTACGTCATCTTTTAAAATACTCTCTATGTACTGCTATGGTATACGTTATTTAAATAGTAATGAATTACTTTTAGATGCTTTTAAAAACAAATTATTTATAGAACTAAAAAAAGATTTTTTAGAATTATGCAAGCATAATACTGAAGAATTCGAAATCATCAAAGTCAATTACTTATTAAGTTTATCGTTATTTAAAAATAATCACGTACACTCATTAAAAGAAGATGAAATCATGCGTACGTTTAATAAAAATAACAATAATAATAATTTTTCCTATTTTGAAACCATTGGAATATTGTATTACATAGAAAATGACTCAAGTTATTCAAAATTAAGAAATAAAATACAAGACAATATCAAAGCCACATTTCAATCAATTAAAAAGGAAGACTTGACAACTAATACTTACTTATTAATGCAACTATTGGATTATATTGCTTGTCCATATTTAGATAAAAAAGATAAAAATATTTTAACAAACTTAATTCAAAAAAATATATCAAAAAGAGAGAAAGAATCATTATTCAAGCAAAATTGGTTTACAGATTGGCCACAAAGTAAACAAAATAATCTTATAAAGAATTTAATTAAACAGGAAATAATATTGCAGATTCAAGTGTATTAATGCATAATAATAGTTAGGAGGGAATGTTTTGATTACCAGATACAGAGCATCGTATTTAAATGCGTAATTTTGTGACGCCTCCTTGTAAGAATAAAGGAATAGATGTGTGGTCTTTCTATCAAAAAAGCTATTTGATATTTTGAGCAATACTTCTACACACACACTTGTGTCGACACGGATTTCATCCCTCCCATTCACATTTTTTATACTAAATACTTAAATAGTTTAATTATTATTTCCTACTTCTAATAAAGTCTGCAAAATAGCCATAGTCTCTCTATCTGGATTACCTGAAATATCTCTATTTCTAAAATGCATTTGAAAAGTTCTGATAATTGTTTTAGTGTCGTTATCCAATACCCCTGTTTGTGGGGTTTCTGTATAACCAAAATCTTTTAATAATTTTTGTAATAAGCCAATCTCTACCCATTCTTGCGGATTATGACCTTGTAGATAATAGTCGATACGCTCTTGTTGAGGCCATATTATTAATCCTGCATCTGCTAGTTTCTGCCATGGGAAAAGAGGGCCCGGATCAACTTTTCGAAAAGGGGCGACATCTGCATGACCCAAAACATTTTCTGGAAATACCTGATATCTTTGTTGTAAATCTTTCAATAACACTATCAATGACTCTATCTGCTTTTTTTGATAAGGGTCACAAGTATTTTTTTGAATATTCTGCTCATCACAACCCATGTTCACAATTTCAATACCAATCGAGGTATCATTGATATTATTCCTATCCTTCCAAGCACTTTTCCCCGCATGCCAAGCTCTTTTATCTTCGGGGACTAATTGATATATATATGGTCGGTTTATCACCTGCTTTCTTCGCTTTCCCAATGAGATAATGTGCGCTCAACTCACCCTTGCTTAGAATTTGTAGTGATTTTTCTTCGGTCTCACTCGTATAATGTACAATAATATGTCGTATTCGTTCATTCATACTCACTGCTTGATAGTCTTTATTTATCTCATATGGAGAAGTTACACAAGCTGTAGTAGCCAATAAAAAACTACACATCACCAATTGTCTTAATACTCTATGCTGTTTGGTTATATTCATAAACCTATATATTCTTTCTCTTATTTACCTAACTTAGGTTAAACTTATTATTTTATCCTTGGGAATAACTATGTTTCGTTATTTAGGTCTGTGTTTGGCTTTTTTTATTCTACTGACTGCTTGTGACCAACATCAAGATAATAATAATAAACAAAAAATCAAGTTTTTAAATGTTTCTTATGATGTCAGTCGTGATTTTTACAAAGATTATAACCAGTATTTTATCCAAAATTTTGAAAACAAACACCCTGAATTACAATTATCAATTAATCAATCCCATGGGGGCTCTGGAAAACAAGCATTTGCCGTGGGCAATGGCTTAAAAGCCGATGTAGTAACCCTTAACCAAGTGAATGATATTAATTATTTAGTACAGAAAAAATTAATTAGCCCTCAATGGCAACAATTCTTTCCTGATAACTCTATTCCTTTTAGTACTGTAACCGTTTTCTTGGTACGGAAAGGCAATCCTAAGAACATCCATACTTGGGAAGACTTAATTAATAAACCAATTGCCATTGTGGCGCCCAATCCTAAAACTTCAGGCACAGCTCGTTATGTATTTTTGTCTGCTTATATTCAAGCCTATTTAAAAAACCAAAATTCTGATGCGGCAGCGCGAGAATACATCACTCAACTTTATCGCAAAATCCCCGTTCTGGATTCAGGTGGTCGCTCTGCTTCTAATTCATTTATTCAACGACAAATAGGGGATGTTTTAATTACCTTAGAGAATGAGGCTTATATTGCCATTCGACATCTTCCCAAAGGGGATTATGAAATTATTCATCCTGATATTTCTGTTAAAGCCGTACAACCTGTTGCTGTAGTCGAAGAAAATACCAAAAAAAATCACACTGAAGAAATTGCTCAAGATTATATTCAACAATTATGGAGCGAACAAGGACAAGAAATTGCCGCACATAACTATTTAAGACCCACTAACCCAGCTATATTAAAAAAATATAAAGCTCAGTTTCCCGAAATAAAAGTTATTGATGCTACTGATTTATGGAATGATTGGGATACAATCCAACAAAAATTTTTCGCTGATGGGGGTATTTTTGACCAAATATACAGTGAGCGTTAAGTATGATTATCAATCTTTTGTAGCATAATAACCGCTTGAGCTTCTATCGCTTCTTGATTGCCCAAATAACCTAATTTTTCATTGGTTTTGGCTTTAACACTTATCCTATCTATGGATACGTTTAATGTTTTAGCAATACGCTCACGCATGCTATCAATATAAGATCTTAATTTGGGTTGTTCTGCAACAATAGTACTATCAATATTCACTATATTCCAACCCAGTGCTTGGATCTGCTGATAGCTATCTTTTAATAATTCAACGCTATTGGCATTTTTAAAATTAGGATCGGTATCGGGATAAAAATGACCAATATCTCCTAACGCCAAGGCGCCTAGTAAAGCGTCAATAATCGCATGCAACAAAACATCAGCATCTGAGTGGCCTTTTAACCCTTTTTCAAAAGGAATTTCAATCCCAGCTAAAATAAGTTTTCTTCCTTCTACTAATTGATGCACATCGTAACCTTGTCCTATTCGATACATAGTCATTCATCCTTATCGCTTAATAAATATTCTGCGTAATGAATATCTTGTGGTGTTGTTATTTTTAAATTTCTATTATCAGAACTGACCACTAACGCTGGTCTGCCAATAGTTTCAAATAATGAAGCCTCATCGGTAATCACATTGATTTCAGAAACTTGCTCATAAGCATGCATTAAATCTTTTGTTAAAAACATTTGTGGTGTTTGTGCCAACCATAAATAATCACGATTTAAGGTTTCCTGAATATGCTTAGATTTATCTACTTTTTTAACAGTATCCATAACTTTTTGAGCCAAAATAGCCCCTTCCTGCTTAGCATGAACTATTTTAATTAATTGGCACAGGCATTCATACGGCAAACAACATCTGACCGCATCATGAACCAACACCCAATCTTGCTCTTTAATTAAATTTTGATTCTTTAAATACGTCAGGGCATTAAGCACCGTATGAGCTCTTGAATCTCCACCCACCTTCAAAAACTGCCACGAATGAGTATCAGCATTTTCTTGATGCAGTAACGAACTCAAAAAATCTCTATATTCAATTTTAATTTCTGTAAAAATTTCATCTGTTGGGGATAACACAATATAGATTGCGTCTATTTCAGGGATAGATAATCGTTGCAAGGTGTGTAATAAAATCGGTACTTGATGAATACAAGTATATTGCTTGGGAGAAGAAGCTCCAAATCGAGCCCCAACTCCTGCCGCAGGAATCAAAGCAATGTTGCGTTGTTTATTCTTCATTTCGGTAAATAGGAGTACAAGTTTGGCTCAGTTTATCTAAATAAGCCTCATGTACTTTGTTTTCATCTGCTGAGGCCATAACTATTTTAAAGTTTCTGGCACTATAATCAATATTGGATTTTTGCCCACCATCTGTATTGGAATCACTGTTTAAATCGATATCGAGCGTAAATTGATTATGTGTCATTGCCAAATAAACCTGTGCCAATAAATCACAATCAATTAAAGCACCATGTAGTACCCGCTTACTTCTATCTACTTCTAACCGCTCACATAAAGCATCTAATGAGTTACGTTTGCCTGGATATTTCCTTTTCGCTTCTACTAAAGTATCAATAACATTTTCGGCAATTTCCTCAACAGGAGCCAGACCCATTTTGGAAAATTCCATATTTAAAAAACCAATATCAAATGGTGCATTATGAATAATTAATTCCGAACCACGTAAGAAATCATGGATTTCTTGACCTACTTCTGCAAAACGTGGCTTTCCATCTAAGTCAGCTAAGGTAATCCCGTGAACTTTGCTGGCTTCCTCATTAATATCACAATCTGGATAGATATAAAAATGACACTGTTTCCCTGTGAGCCTTCTAGAAATCATTTCTAAACCAGCAAATTCGATAATTCTATCACCTGCATTCGCATACAAGCCCGTGGTCTCTGTATCAAGAATAATCTGTCTCATTATTTTTAGTCTTTTGGAAATTAATTTACTTTTATATCAATAGGTTATAAAAAACATCCTAATTGATAATAATTATTGTTTGCATTTATTTTATTTTTCATTTATTATAAGCACAAGTTTAAAGCATTTAGCTGTTTTAACGTTTTTTTTAAAGATTTGGTAGTGGTTTGTGTTCCTTATTAGCACCTCTTTTTAGAGGTGCCTTTTTTTATCCATTTAGAAAATAGCATCTAAATTCGACGAAGAACCATCTTCTTGTGTCTGCACTCTATTATTATTTCGGTTATTATTTTGAGGCTCAGGGCTTGAAATAGATTCATCTTCTGGATAATCATCTTCAAATGCAGGTACTTCTGGCCGCAACAATCTATCGTCCTCTTCAGAATATATACTATCAATATCTGTCTGATTCTTCTGATACTCTACCCCATTAAGATACATTTTTCCTTGCTCTAAACGAATTGACCCAGAAATAATCCCATTGGCAAAATTAATATAATTCATAGAAGCATAGCTATTAATAAACCCTTTAACCAAATATTTTGTGGTTTCTAACACATTTTTCATGTCTTGTTCGCTAATGACTTCTTGATCTGTAATTAATAAACCTATGACCTGATTTTCAAAAACATTAATCGCTAAAATTTCAGGCAAAGAATAATCAAAACTGGCTTTTGATTTATTAATCAAAGCACTAAAATCAGATAAATCGTTAACATCTAATCCTTCAAACTTCATACTACCACTCACCTTAACTTCACCATCAGGCATTCTTAAATAAATTTGCTTGATATTGAATTCAGGATTGTCAGTAAATAAACCAGCCGCAGGTCCTCGAATATAAGCCAGTAACTTATCTTGCCATTCATCTACCGTTAATTCTTGTTTGGTTAAATCTGCTAAATAATCTTTCAACAACTTAAGTAATTTTCCATGAATATGATCTGCCGACATCTTAAAAATTAAAGGTCCATAAATATCATTATTTAAATTAAAAGAGTCTAGCGATAAGGCACCTTCCATTCTTACCAAATCATCTTTTTGTGTTACATCTGTTCTTAATAAAAATTGATTGATTTGTAAGTCAGACACCTCAAAAGAGAGCTTTGGATCAAATATTTTATTAAGCTTAATATTTAAAGAGGTTCCTAAAATATCTGATAAATTAAAATTAACCTTGTCTTCTAACTTAGCACTCACTGCCAATTTATCAAATGCCAACTCTATCAAGCCTGTATCTATTGAACCTTTATTAGGGTAGTTAGTTGATTTGTAAGTTAATCCTGAAAGAATCGCCCCGCCTTTATCCGCTAATTTCATATAAAATTTAGGCGCATTTACATTCCAAGCATACTCTCTATAATTTCGGTTATAATCTAACTGACCTTTAAGTCCATCAAACTTAATTTGTATCCCAGATAATTCTTCATACTTCATAGGGTTTAAAGTAAAATCCAAGGTGCCCGCGCCATTTAACTGAATCATGTCTTCTATTTTAAATGGGTTTCTAACACTAAAAAATTTAATAATTTCTTTTTCCGCTTCTTTTTCAAAAATAACATCTGTTATCGCATATGCTCTTAAAAAAAGCTTATTCACAAATGGTCCATGTTTCACCGTCGTATTAAAAGTTACGGGGTGTGTTAATACTTTTTTTAACACTTCAGGAAATTTATCAATATTAATTGTCTCTAAAACATTATTCTTAATAGACACTTTAGCCACGGCTTTAGACTTAAACCAGCCCCTATCATAATGGTAATCATCTACTTTAAATAACTTACTGTCAGAAAGAACTGCAACTTCATTATTAATGGATTCTTCTGCTTTGATGCCTAAATAATAAGCTAACCCAACATAAGCCAAAGCAAAAATAATAATAATCGTCAATAAAGTAGCCAAAAACTTAGTAAGAAACTTCATAATTATCAATTCTTTCTGTTATTTTAAAGAAAACACCATTATTCTCTATCGTATTAAGAAAAAAATCAAACAAAACTTCCATCCATTATAGTAAAGCTTGTATCGCTTTTAATCTTTCATCTCTAATAATTTGTTGGATATCTGACTCTGCTTTCCCTATTATAAACTTTTCAATATCCAATGCTTGAATCTCTTGAAATATCCTATTCAAATCATACTCAAACAAATCAGATTCAATATCTAAACAATTTTCAATTCGCTTTAAAAGACATAACATACTTTCAAATCGTTCAAGCTGACGAAAAGCATCTCCTACTTCAAACAACGATAAAATAGTCTCTGCGTCAAATTTTGATACTTCTTTATACAATTTAAAAATACGATAAAAAGTGATTACATAATTAAATATTTTTTTAGGAACTCTTAATGAAGTCAGAAAATCTCTAACTTGTTTTTCTGATTCGAAAAAAATGACCATACTAGCCAAACGCTGGGACAAATCAAGGTTTATCAAATCATCTGATTCTAATATTTTTTTTATTGCATCCTTATTTTCATCAAAGGCAAGATAAAGTTCAGGAAAAACACTTTGCATTACCCCAGTTTCAAATAAAAACAATAACATTGCATAAGGATATTTTTCAGATAAGCCTTTGGAAAACTCTTGCCAAACCCTTTCTTTAGTTAAGGAATTTAACTCTCCTGACACAACCATCAATTCAACCAAACGTCTGGTTTCAGGATCAACTTCAAAACCGAATCTAGCAACAAATCTAGCCAAACGTAACACTCGTAATGGATCTTCACTAAAAGCAGGACTTACATGCCTTAAAATTTTATTTTTTAAATCTTCACGACCATGATAGGGATCAATAATATTACCATTACCATCCATAGCCATGGCATTAATTGTTAAATCTCTACGCAACAAATCCTCATTTAAAGAGACAGATGGACCTGTATGAAAGGTGAAACCATGATAACCTTGTGCAACTTTTTTTTCAGTGCGCGCCAAGGCATATTCCTCCTTACTATCTGGATGAATAAATACTGGAAAAGATTTACCAACAGGTTTGAAACCTAAGGCAACCATCTCTTCAACCGTAGAACCAACAACGACCCAATCCTTATCCTCACTATTAGTCCCTAACAAATAATCTCTAACCGCACCTCCAACTAAATAAATTTTCATTATATTCCTAAAAAAAAAACACACGTTGAACGTGTGTTTATTATAATTAAAATTTTGATAAATCTTAAATTTTCTTTAATCCTTGCAAGGCTAAAATTCTATTTTCAGTAGAAGGATGAGTTGAAAATATAGAATCTTTACTTCCAGCAATACCAAATGCATTCACTTCTTGAGGTAGTGGTTCTTGCTGCGTAATTTTACCTAGTTTTTGCAATGAGGCTATCATTTTAGGCGCACCTACGTGTTGAGCAGAACCTTCATCGGCACGATATTCTCTGCGTCTGCTGTACCACATTAAAATCAAGCTTGCTAACAAACCAAACAAAATTTGCAAAACTATAACCACAGCTATATAAGCAGCACCGCCCAATTCAAACCGCTCTTCAACAATATTAGCTATAATTCTAGAGAAGAACACAACAAAAGTATTCAAAACGCCTTGCATTAAAGTCATTGTTACCATATCACCATTGCCAATATGAGCAATTTCATGACCCAACACGCCTTCCACTTCATCTCGTGTCATAATGTTTAATAGACCACTGCTCACAGCCACTAAAGAACGGTTCTTAGTCGGACCTGTTGCAAAAGCATTTGGATCGTTCGAATTATAGATCGTTACTTGAGGTGTTTTAAATCCCCATTCTTGAGCCAAGCGAGCAACTGTATTAACCAACCATTGTTCTTCCTCAGTTTGAGGTGTTTCAATAATACGTCCGCCCACTGAACGCAGTGCCATCCAACGGGATATCCATAACGAAATAATCGAACCTGTAAAACCTACTATTATTGAGAAAACCAATAAACCACTCATGCTGGCTGTGTCAATTGGCACGCCTGCTAGTTGAGCAATAAATAAAACTAACGATATCATTGCAATCACTGCAATATTAGTCATTAGATAATAAAATATTCTTTTCATAACTTAATTTCTCCAGTATTAATTTAATTCCTTACTTGTCCAGAGCCCAATACAATCCATTTCTCTGAAGTCAATCCTAACAATCCAACAGGACCTCGAGCATGTAGTTTATCTGTAGAAATTCCTATTTCAGCACCTAAACCATACTCAAATCCATCCGCAAACCTCGTTGACGCATTTACCATCACACTAGCTGAGTCAACTGCTCGCAAAAATTGCCTCGAATGCTCATAATTTGTAGTAATAATCGCATCCGTGTGATGACTACCATGATAATTAATATGCTCAATCGCTGTTTCTAAATCTGAAACTATCTTAATTGACAATATTGGCGCTAAATACTCAGTATGCCAATCATTTTCTGTCGCCAAAGTAATTCCAGGTAGTATCTTTAGAGTCTTTTCACAACCTCTTAGTTCAACTTTTTTAGATTGAAATTCTTTTTCTAATAGTGGCAGAATTTGACTCGCTATTTTTTCATGCACCAATAATGTCTCTAATGTATTGCATGTTCCATACCTAGATGTCTTGGCATTTATGGATATTTCAATAGCTTCTTGTGTATTTATTTCATCATCTAAATAAATATGGCAAATACCATCTAAATGTTTAATAACAGGAATTCTTGCCTCGTCAGAGATTCTTTTGACTAAACTTTTGCCTCCTCTTGGGATAATCACATCAATTAAACCACTGGCCTGTAGCATTTCTCCCACCAAAGCTCTGTCTGTATCTTCCACAAATCCCAAAATAGATTCAGGTAAGTCATTTTTTGTAAGTGCTGTACGAATACAATGAGCAATTGCTTGATTGCTGTTGATTGCTTCTGAACCACCACGCAAAACACAGGCATTACCTGATTTAAAACATAACGCAAAAGCATCTATTGTTACATTGGGACGTGATTCATAAATAATTCCAATCACACCTAAAGGTACTCTCATTTTTCCTACTAAAATACCTGAAGGTTGATAATGAAAATCACCCATTTCACCAATAGGATCTGCTAAGGTTATAATCTGCTCTAAACCTGCAATCATCCCGTCAATGACCTTATCATTCAAGACCAAACGATCAATCAAAGCAGAAGCTAAATTTTTTTGTTTCGCTGCTTCTAAATCTAGTTGATTAGCCTTTTTCAAGTCATTTCTATTTTTTTCTAACACTTCGGCAATTGTTTTTAAAACATTGTTCTTTTGTTGGGTCTCTAATTGAGCTAATAAGTAAGCAGATTGTTTCGCTTCTTGTGCCAATTTTGTCATGTAGTCTTTTGCATTCATACTCAACTCACTTTTACTTTGTTACTTCAATCATAGGCTTGGTTGTTCCATTCCATGGTGCCACTTTAAATAATATTAGCATACCTGGAATCGCTAAAAAGAAACAAATCCAAAAAAACTGATAATAACCAAAACGTTCTACTAAAAAACCCGAGGTACTGCTAATAAAAGACCTTGGAATAGCTGCAATCGCAGACAATAAAGCGATTTGTGTTGCCGCATACATAGGATTAGATTCTCTGGCCATAAAAGAAACAAAAGCCGCTGTTCCTAAGCCAACACCAAAATATTCATAGGCCACTACTATGGCTAAATAAATTTGCTCTATAAATGTCACTTCTGTGAATTTTCCAAAAGAGGCCAACCAAACAAACCCTAAAATAGAAGTGATTTGCACTAGCCCAAAAAGCCACAAGGCCTTATTAATACCAATTTTGAGCATTAATAACCCACCAATCAAGCCACCTATGATAGAAGCTGATATTTGAGAATATTTGGCGACACTACCTATTATCGTTCTGGTATAACCAATATCATAATAAAAAACACTAGACAAGGATACGGCTAAGCTGTCTCCCAATTTGTATAAGATAAAAAATGCGACTACATAAAAAAAATCTTTTAATCCCTTACGTTCAAAGTATTCAAGTAAGGGAGCTACAATCATATCTCGAGCACTTTTCTGCTCAACAATTACTGTACTAGGCTCCTTCGCAATAAAAACCATTAAAAGACCAAATATCATAAACAATGATGTCATTATAAACACCTGCGACCAAGGCATTAAATCAGACAAAATCAAAGATAAGGAACCTGGTATCATAACTGACAAGCGATAGGTAGTGACATGAATTGAATTTCCTAATCCTAACTCCTCATCACTTAATATCTCTCGTCTAAAAGCATCTATGGCAACATCTTGAGTTGCTGAGAAAAATGTAAGCAATAGATAAAGGACTAAGACATAGTACATTTGTGTGCTTGGATTTAACCAAGCATACGCCATCATAATTAACATCAAAGCGATTTGTGTACATAATATCCACCCTCTTCTACGTCCGATTGATAATGGTGCATAGCGGTCTAATAAGGGTGCCCATAAAAACTTTACCGTATAAGGAAGTTGTAGCAAATTAAATAAGCCTATGGTTTTTAAATCAACTGGGGGGGCTATTAAGTAAGGACTACTGGCAAAAAAATTAGCATACGCATACAGTATATCTGTCTTAATAAAGTCCCAATTTGGTCCTAGCTGATAAAACCAATCAAAAAAATTTGTAAAAACTAAATCAGAACGCAACCAAATCGGTAATAAATTTAAAAAGAAAAATAATGGCATTCCAGATGAAAATCCAGCTAATGCACAAATAACCATTTTTCTAACTTGTTCTTTTTTTATACTCATAGTTTTTTCTAAATTTGTTTTCTTTTAAACTAAAGATAAGGAAATAAGATAATAGTAACTTTTACCACTTTTTCCTTGTTTGACAATCTCTAAAGTTTGAGGAAAATCAATTGAATGCCCCGATTCTACATAAGCATAACCTTGATTTTTTAGATAGTTAGGTAACAGATGTAACAGTTGATCCCATTTATCCCAAACATAGGGAGGATCTAAAAAAATAACATCAAACTTTTCCTCTATACTCTGTAAATAACTGAGTGCATTTTGCTGAATTGGATGCACATCAAATAATTCTAAAGCTTTACGATTATTTTGTATTGCTTGATAGATTTCCGAGTTACTTTCTACTGCCACCACATAATTAGCGCCTCTGGAGGCTGATTCGAAAGCAAAACCCCCTGAGCCTGAAAATAAATCTAATACTTTTTGATTCGGTAAATACTGCCCTAGCCAATTAAATACTTTTTCTCTAACCATATCTGATGTCGGTCTTAATCCCTCAATATCAGGAAATTTAACCCACCTTGAACGATGACTACCCGCTATAATCCGTACTTGATTATGGTGTTTAGATTTTTTATGCATAACTTGCACTATAATAAAATTATTTCTTTTTAGAAAAGTTAACGCCTAATTGCTTTAACTTGCGATAAAGATGTGTTCTTTCTAACCCCACACGTTGCGCGACTCGACTCATATTATTATTTTCTTGCCTGATATGATATTCAAAATAACTTCTTTCTACTTCCTCTCTCAATTCACGCAAAGGTTGATCAAAATTAAATCCCCCAAAATCTCCTTGATAATCGGTTTTAAATTGCTCAAGTAATGAAATGACCTGATCTGCATCAACTAGACCTTCATCTGCATTTAGCGCTAAATTCTTAACCACATGTTTTAATTGTTCAATATTTCCTGGCCAATCATATTGTGTCAATACATTTAGGGCTGCCGAATTAAACCTGATCATCTTAACTTGTTTACTTTCGACTAACTGAGTCAATATATTATTAATCAAAAAGAATAAATCAGACAACTGTTCTCTTAATGGGGGAATGGTCACTACCGAATTGGAAATTTCTTCAATAAACTGTAAATCAAATTCTGCATCAGAATAAATACTTTCTAAAGGCTTACACAAATAACCAATAAAACGAGTATTAAATTGATCTCGTTTTTGCATCACACTTAATAACTCCTTTTGTGCTGTTTGATCATATTGGGCAATATCACCAAGATAAACAATGCCATTTCTTGCTGCTTTCAACCAATCTAATTTATATTCCAACCAATCTTCTGATTTATTAGGAATAATCCAAGGCGCATTATCACTTTGAAAAAATCGAGCAATAATTTCAAAAGGCGACCCAACTTCTCCACATAATAAAATATTATTTTCAGTCTTTGAGATATCCCTTAATTCACTAATCAACTCTTGAATTTTTTCGCTTTTACCTAATTTATTTAAAGACAAAACACTCGAAGCTTGAATGGCACTATGCTTCATAGCATATCTGACTGTTTCAAGTAGTTTTTGCATGGTAATGGGTTTTTCAAG
Source organism: Neisseriaceae bacterium PsAf (assembly GCA_017114885.1). Classification (GTDB taxonomy): domain Bacteria; phylum Pseudomonadota; class Gammaproteobacteria; order Burkholderiales; family Neisseriaceae; genus QFNR01. The sequence goes on from WNLJ01000002.1 coordinate 25,477, forward strand.
ATAATTAAGAGCACCTATCTTAGTAGCTTCTACGGCTGTATCAATACTTCCATGACCACTCATCACCACCACAGGCATATCCAGCAATCCATTTTTAGACCATTCTTTTAATAAAGTAATTCCATCGCAGTCTGGCATCCAAATATCTAATAAAACCATTGCAGGTCTTACTTGCTCTCTTAATTCTCTGGCTACATTAGCATTTTCCGCCGTAGTAACAGTATAGCCTTCATCTTGTAATATTTCTGATAATAAATCACGAATGCCTACTTCATCATCAACAATTAATATATCTGTACTTCTCATTATTCACCCACTATATTTAATGTTATCTTGACACATGCGCCAACACTATCTTTTCTATTCGACAGAGTGACTCTGCCACCATGCTCTTCAATAATTTTTTTCACCACAGCCAATCCTAACCCTGTGCCATCCATTTTATCTGTTACATATGGTTCAAAAGCATGCTGAATCATATCTTGACTAAAAGATTTTCCGTTATTATATACGATTAAAACCGCTTCTCCATTAATTCTTTCACTTTCTATTACTACTTCTGGATGTTCATCTTCTTTTGCTGCTTCCAACGCATTCTTAAATACATTGTGTAAGACTTGTCTAATCGAAGTACTATCAACCTGTACAGGCAACTCTATATTACTTAAATTTACAATAAATGTACAATCTAATCCTTCATATAATAATAAAACCTCTTTGACTAAATCGTTCAAATCAATTTGAGTTAAATTTAATGTTACTGTTCGAGCATAATTTCTAAAACTCTCTACCATTTCTTTTAATGCAGCCACTTGTTTAACAATAGTGTCAGTTGATTTTTTCAACATTTGAGCGTCTGTTTCACTTAATTTAGAGGACAATTTAAACTGAACTCGCTCTGCGGATAATTGTATAGGTGTTAATGGGTTTTTAATTTCATGTGCTAATCTTCTTGCAACTTCGCCCCATGCTGCTTCTTTTTGCGCTGTTACTAACTTAGTGACATCATCAAAGACCAAAACCAATCCTTTTCCACCTTCTAACTCTGCAGCCTTCCCAAGTAATACTTGCACACTATCATTGGCACTATATTGAAATTCCAAAGACTTACCATCTGGTTGTTCTAATAATTGGTGTATAAACGCTTTTAAAAAGCCAATATGCATATCTTCATTGGGCCAATCCTGCCAAGGCTGTTCTAAATAAGGACTTAATGAGAAATTAAGAATATTCTCTACACTGGTATTGTAAGTTTTAATATAACCTTCTGAGTCTAGAGTAATAACGCCCGTAGTTAAATTAAGTAATACACTTTCAAAATACTGACGTGCTTCCTGCTGCTTATTATATAAATTTTCAGAACGTTCTCTTTCTAACTGAAGCTGTTCGGTCATTTCATTAAATTTTTCAGAAAGTTGACCCAGTTCATCATCTCTAAAAACTAAATTTCTCTTAGAAAAATCTCCCATTGACACAGCCTTAGTTGAATCAGATAAGGCAATCAGAGGCTCAACAAACTTTCTAGAAAAGAAAACGGCAGCCAATAAAGCCATGAAAATTGACAATAACGTAGAAACCAATAAAGTTAAAATGAAAATGGTTTGCAAACCCTCTTTGTGATAAGTCAATTCTGCATAATTTTGATTAGCTGTTTTAATTAATTGTACGTCTGAAGCAATATTATCCGGTACTTTTTTCCTGAAAAAGAGAATATATTCATTAATTTCATCTGGGTATATATGCAAAAAAACTTCTGAATATAATTTATCACCTATTAAGGTTGTATCTGTATAAATTGGATTATTTGAAATCATTGGCCAATCCAATTCTGCAAGATAAGGCCAGGGTAATTTATTAGGATCATTTGCTGTTTTTAAAATATCTCCGTCTTTATTCATTACCAACACTTGATCAAACTTACTTAAATCAGTTGATATGCCTGGAAGGATATTTTCAAACGATTGTCCCATCGATAAGCCGTATTTAATTTTCAGACCAGTCAACTGAGCATCTGAAGTCATGCGCGTAGAAAAATTATCTAAAGCAACTTTAGATAGACTTAAACTTCTGTCCAATGCTTCTCTGGTTCCATCACCAAACCAAGAATTAATGCTATGAGAAATAAATTGTGTGGAAACAGCAAATAAAAACAATCCCGGCAAAACAGCAACCAAGGTAAACCGTTTAATCATCGACTGAGATAATTTGGCTCCATAAACGCCATTTTTAACGTCTTGTGTTAATTTCCAAAACTGTTTACTAAGAACAAAGAGCAAAGAAAGGATAATTAAGACATTAAACCCTAAAATAAACCAAAAATACTCAGAAAGTTTACTAGTAACACCAGTGGCAACTGAAAGCATATACAAAGTAATGCCAGACAAAACCAGTAAAAAAAGCAATATATTTCTTAATCTCATAATTATGGATTATTTTTAATGATATCAATACTCACCCAACCACTATCCAAGTTCCATTCTTTAGAAATTAAATTTTCTACTTGAAAAGGTTTGGGAAGGTCTTTGTTACTCATTGCTAGTTTAATTCTCGCTTGTACCTTTTCTTCAGGCTTGAGTGGCGCGTAACCTAATTCTTCCGTTAAATTCAAATTAGGAAGTTGTCCTAATGCTTTTAGCGCCGCTGATAATGAATAGTAGTTAGTAACATAACCATTCATTGACAGTTGATATTTATTTAAAATAGGATGATAAGATAATTTATATTGAGTATGTTTATTAATGCCTATTAACCTTTTCAAATCACTAATATAATCAGAAGAACCTTGATCTGACAAATCATAATCCAATATAAAATTTAATGGCACACCCTCTATTAAAGCCTCCTTAAGTTCTTCTGGCAATGAGACATCAAAGAGAACAGAAACTATGGCCTCGCCATCGGGATTTTTATACCCATAGTATTCAAGTGCTTTAATACCCTCTGCGTAGAGAAATCCACACATTGAAAGGATTAAAATAATTAAAAAATTGTTAATCTTTTTGTACCAAAGCATAATAAAATCCATCTCTTTGTTTATTGGGAAATATTTGCAACTCTGTGATTAGCTTAGCATCTGTGTTTCTGGCTAAAAACTGCAAAACCTGTCCTTGATTTTCTTCGTAAAAAATTGAACACGTTGCAATCAACATTTTACCCTTATGCCTCAAACACTTCCAGAGATTATCGATTAATTGAGCATGCGACTTTGCCATATTATCAGCATCGTCTATTTGCCGCAACCATCGAATATCAGGATTCCTTTTCACCACTCCTGATGCTGTACAAGGTATATCCGCCAAAATATAATCAAAATATCGCCCATCCCACCATGTTGCCAATTGTGCTGCATCTGCACATTTTAATTTAGCCGATAAATCCAGCCTTTTTAAATTGTCTTCAACTTTTTTCAAGCGTTCCAGATTAATATCCAATGCCAATACTTCACAATCCGCATGTTCCAATAAATGCCCTGTTTTTCCTCCAGGTGCCGCACAAGCATCTAGAACATAGGTATTATTCGTTACATTTAATAAAGGAATTGCTTGCTGAGCACCCCAATCTTGTATGGAAACATAACCCTCAAAAAAATAGGGGATTTGCGCAACTGGAACTGGTTTGACCACACGTATAGTAAATTCATCCCATTGCTCTGCTGCAATTGACTTTTCTTGCAAAATATTCAAATAATCTGAAGTTGCAATTTTTCTTAAATTAACTCTTAATGTTAAGGGAGGATGTGTTTGATAAGCTGAAAATATCTCTATTGCTTGTTTAGGATAATCATTGAAAACTTTATCAATCCACCAAGCGGGTAAATTGTAACGTGCCTCAAAATTTTCATCTGGAATCATTAATCGCTCAGGTTTTTCTCTTAAATGATTTCTCAAAAGGGCATTCACTAATTTCTTATATTTGCCTTTATGTTTTTTCCCTGCCAGATTAACAGCTTCATTGACAACCGCATACTCAGGAGTATTGGTATAGTTTAATTGGTACAGAGCCACTAACAGCAATACATAAATTTCACTTTCCTTTAATGGTGTTTTTAAGTGCAAATTCAACCAATAATCTAATGTTTTATAATTTCTTAAAACCCCATAACTAATATCTTTAACCGCTGGCGTTTCTGTTAATGATTTTTCAGAAAATAAACGAAAAAATACATCATTTAAATTATGCTTGTCTATCAACACTTCATGGATAACTTTAACCGCATATACCTGAACTTTATTGTGACTCAAAAATACTCCTATCCAAATACAGTACCAACTTTTATAGGAAATCCTAAAATAAAATCTTTAACTGCCATCTTTTGAGAGCCTGACTTTTGTATCTGCTCAATCAATAACCATCCCTCTGATGTCGCAACTTCTATGCCTTGATTGGTCACCGAAACAACACTGCCCGGTAATTGCTCTGCCTTCTGAGAAAGCACTTTAGCTTGCCATATTTTAATTTCTTGTTCATTCACTTTAGTTTTTGCAATCGGAAACGGATTAAATGCCCTAATTTTTCGATCAATAACTACTGCTGACTCATGCCAATCGATTATCGCTTCCTTTTTTTGAATTTTATGCGCATAGGTTACACCTTCTTGAGACTGAGAAACTGGGATTAACTCGGGTAACTCTTTTAATACCTGAACACATAAATCAGCACCAACTTCTTTTAACTTATCGTGCAAACTAGCTGTTGTTTCCCGCTCTTCAATCATAACTTCTTGCATTTTAAGTACTGGCCCTGTATCGAGTCCAGCATCCATCTGCATAATCGAGATACCAGTTTTTTTATCTCCTGCCTCAATTGCTCTATGAATAGGTGCTGCTCCTCTCCATCGAGGTAAAATTGAAGCATGAATATTGATACATCCATACCGTGGCAAATTGAGAACAACAGATGGAATAATTAACCCATAAGCAACCACTATCATTAAATCTGCTTGATAGGCTTTTAGTTGCTCAATAATCTCTTCATCTTTTAAAGTATTGGGTTGTAGTACTTGAATATTATTTTTTTTAGCCACTTCTTTAACAGGACTTTCTGTTAATTTCATGCCTCTGCCTTTAGGTCTATCTGGCTGGGTTAAAACGGCAACCACTTCAATGTGGCTGTCAATTAATTTTTGCAAAGTATGCGATGCAAACTCTGGTGTTCCCGCAAAAATAACCTTCATTAAGCAAATTCTTTCTTAGCTTGTTTTAATAATTTAGACTTTATTCTATTTTGTTTTAAGCGAGATAAATATTCAACAAAAACTTTTCCATTTAAGTGGTCAATTTCATGTTGAATACACTTAGCTAATAAACCATCAGTTTCTAAATTAAAAATTTCTCCGTTCTCGTCCCAAGCACTAACCGTTATTCTCTCAGCTCTTGTTACTTTATCGTATATACCAGGTACCGATAAACATCCCTCTTCTCCTTCAATTTCTCCTTCCGAGGCTATAATTTTAGGATTAATAAACACTTGAGGTTGGTTTCTTTCTTCCGATACATCAATAACCACCACTCTTACATGCCGATCTACCTGTGTAGCGGCTAAACCAACACCATTTAATTCATACATCGTATCAAACATATCAGAAATAAGTGTTTTTATTTCCTCATCAACCTCTTTAACTTGCTCGGCCACAATATGCAAATTCTCATCTGGATATTTCAATACATTCAAAATTGCCATACAAAACCTTTATACATTTACAAATTGATTAAAAATATTTGCCACTCTATTAAATTAATGTAATATTTACTTCAAAGCACTGTGTTATATTAACAGCATATAAGTATAAATTGTATATTTTTTTATTAAAATCATTAAATTGATAAATATATACTATCATCTTAAAGGTAATTAAAATAATGAAAGTTTCTTCTTTACTTCCAATTTTACTACTAAGTTTATCTGCTAACTTAAGTATAAGTCATGATTCTTTGTCTGTCCTTAGTTTTACCAAAAATATTTCAACGCTCTCTTCTCTTACAGACTTTTCTATTGTAGAAGCCAACAAATCAGTTATCAAACTCTACCCTCAAGTGAGAACAGAGTCAGAAAACAGTAAAATAACCTCTATACCCATCAACTTATTAAAAAGTTTTATGGAACATCCTAGTGTTATTGAAACCGATGATATTAAAAAAGCACCCTCCATTATTGGCAACTCAAAGAATACTTATTTTTCCTTACCAGGTGATAGGATTTATGCAGAAAATATTCTAGAACCAGGACGTTACATTATTTATAAACCCAATCAAACTATTATCGATCCTGAAACTGGTAAATCTTTAGGACAAGAAATTCTCTATATAGGAGAAGCAAAAACCATAGGCCCTAAAGAGAACGATAAAACTTTAATACGCGACGAACGAGCTCAGGAAAGACTTCCACAAAATGAACGTTTTTCTGGTGCTAGAATTTTTGGTCAAAAAGCTCCTCCTTTTATAGAAATCGCCACCAAATTAGCTCAACCTTTAATCATTACCAAAGCCATTTCTGAAATTAGTCAGGGAGACAAATTATTGCTCGTTCCTGAAAATAGTAACGAGCGCTTTAATTTCACACCTCATACCGCAGCTAAAGATTTTCAAGCGCAAATCATTCACGTGTTTGAAGGCGTCTCTGGTCAACATATTGGTAAGTACCGAACAATACTTTTAAATAAAGGAACTGCTCAAGGACTGGATAAAGGAACCATTGTTTCAATTTATGAAAAACTCCCAAATAAAACATGGGTGGATTCATCTAATACAGAAAAAATTACTGTTAAAAATATAGCCTTCCCTGTTAATTTAGTTGGCAAAGCCATGGTATACAATGTTTCTGATAATATGGCCTATGCCGTTATTATTGAAAACTATGATAATGCATATATCCAAATAGGAAATTTTGCTGCCGGAGGAGGTCAAGATTTAGAAGACATCCCTGAATATGAGCCTAAACCTTAACTTTTATGCCTATGACGCTTACTGATTCTGAATTAAAAGATTATTTAACCGTAGCATTTACACCCCACTTGGGTTCTATTAGCTTTCTTAATTTAATGAAGGAATTTGATACTCCGAGTCAAGTTCTAAAAACTCCCTTTGATAGGTTAAAACCTTTTCTTGAGAAGCCTCATTTAGTTTTAAAAAACTGGCTCAATCCAGATGTAATAGAAAAATATGTTCTACCTGCTATGCAATGGCAAAATAAAAATGAGAATTGCACTATTGTAACTTTATATGATTCCCTTTACCCCATAGAATTATCTGAAGTGTATCCATCCCCTCCTGTTCTTTTTTTAAGAGGTGATAAAACACTACTAAAAAAACAAAAAATTGCTATAGTTGGTAGCAGAAGTCCAACCCCTCAAGGCTTAAATATTGCCAAACATACTGCTCAAGAAATCAGCAGAAATGATTTTTGTATTGTTTCAGGCATGGCCTTAGGTATTGATGCTGCTGCCCATGAAGGAGCTCTATTAGGGGCAGGATCTACGATAGCTATTTTAGGAACAGGAATCGATTTGGTTTACCCTAAAGCTAATTATGAGTTGGCTCATAAAATAGCAGAAAAAGGTCTTATTATTTCAGAATTTCCTATTGGAACTAAAGCCAATGCCATTAACTTCCCTATTCGAAATAGAATTATAGCTGGGCTAAGTTTAACAACCGTCGTTGTGGAAGCCACCTTAAAATCTGGTTCATTAATTACAGCGAGATTAGCCATGGAACAAGGAAAAGATGTTATGGCTTTTCCAGGATCTATTTATAATGCACAATCGAAAGGCTCACACCGATTAATTAAAGATGGTGCAAAATTAGTAGAGTCAGCACAAGAAATCCTAGAAGATTTTCATAAATCTGATTATAATGAAACAAAACACAATCATGAAATGGTTCATCAAGAAGCGTCAAACAACGAATTAGTCAATAAGGTATTAGAAATAATGGGCAGTCAAATCATCCATCCAGATGAAATCTCAAATATTCTTCATTTACAAGCAGAGGAGGTACATAGCATATTACTAATGTTAGAGCTTGAAGGTACTATTCAAAAAACTTCAGGCGGTCGATTTCAACGAGTTGTTTTTTAATAAGGGAGCTAACTATGTTTGATGTACTGGTATTCTTATTTGAACATTGCCAAAATCTAGGTCATTTACCATCAAAACACTATATTACAAAAAAACTCGATGAGGCAGGTTTTGAATATGATGATATTGTTGATGCTCTAATTTGTATTGATGAGTTATTCAGTTCAAACAATCCATATAGTGAGTTAGAATTCTCTAATTTAAGCTCTAGAATGAGATGTTTTTCTGCTGAGGAAATGGTAACAATCCCTCAAGATATTAGGGGGTACATACATTTTTTATATCGCGAAGAAGTATTGGAATTTAGCGAAATAGAGATACTTATTCATGCCATTATGAAAATAGATTCAAATAAACTCGACTTGGAAACCGTTAAAGTTATTACTTTAATTGCTGCTTGGGTGAATCAATCTGAGATTTCTGTATTAATTGGAGATGACCTGCTCAATACATTGTACGCAAAAAACATCACGCATTAGCATTACTGGCTTGATTCACTGCTTCAAATTTATTAAGCATTACAGCGTGCGCTTTATTAGCCAATTCAATGCGATCTAAATTAGCAGGTTGTATGGGCTCTAATACGTTCACTTCTAAAACAATATTACGCTGTTTAGCAATTTTCCATGCCGATTCAATCAGCCCCACCCCTATAGGAAATCCGAATTCTGGATTTAAGCTTCCGTCTGGGTTGGTGTAACGAATAACCAAGGGAATGACCGGCACATTAGCGTCAATAGCAGACTCAAAAAAAGTGACTTTGAATGGAAGAATAGTTTTGCCTTCAGTCGTAGTTCCTTCAGGAAAAAGAGTGACATTATCTCCAGCTACTAAGGCATCTGCGACCTGCTTAACTCTTTTAGGACTATCTGCTTTATTCTCTCTAGAAATAAAAATAACATCTATCTTCTCTCCTATATCACCAATAATTGGGTATTTCCTAACGTCCTTTTTGGCAATATGTCTGGTAGGTAATATCCCTCTTAAAGTAATGCCATCAAACCAAGAAATATGATTGGATATGATTAATCCATTTCTTTCAGTTGCTCTTTCAAAATTAATTAATTGTGTTTTTATGCCCATTCTTGAAGTAAATCGACTAGCCCAATCTGTGGTTTTTTGGGTTATTCTTTCCTTAGGAGATTTAGCGTAAACAAACTTCAATAAAAACCATCCCTCTAAAAGACTATAAAAAAAAGAAGTAAAATCTTTTGACACTAACCAGATAATTAAACATTCTCACACACTCCCCATAATTTTTTTTAAATATCTCTGATTGGCTTGATTAATATCAAATATAATCAGTACATCTGCAGTCTTAAAATCAGGATCCACTCCAGGAACCCCTCCAATACTGGCTCCTAATTTTAAATAACCTCGAATTAAAGTAGGTATTTCGGCTGTTTTATCGAATTCGAACTCATCAACTGCTAGTGGATTAATCGGAGTAACTATCATATCCTCAGAAATCACTTTATCCTGATTTTGTATTTTTTTGTATACACTAGCAGCTCTGGCGCCTCCATCTTGCATCGATATGCTTCCTGAACCAACTAAATATTGATAACCCATTTGTTGAGCTAGACCAATTAACCCAGACCATAGTAGTAAAACAGCAGACCCTAGCCTATAATCTTTATGAACGCAAACCCTACCGGTCTCTAGCATTTTAGGCATGATCGGCTCTAAAGGAGATAAACAAAATTCCTTGCTACCATACCAACTCCCAGCTTTTTTAGCACCTTCTGGGGTCAGTATTCTATAGGTGCCAACAATTTTGTCTTTATTCTCATCGATGACCAATAAATGCAAACAATATTTATCATATTTATCGATATCAAACCCTGGTTTTTTAGTGTCTAACTTAGCACCCAATTCCTCAGCAAAAATTTTATACCTTAATTTTTGGGCTTGTCTAATTTCCTTCTTATTCTTCGCTAACCGTACAATCAATCAAGTTTCCGATAAATTTTTAAATGCCGTTTTTTCTTTTTTACGCTTTTTATTCATTTCACACCACAATGCTGTTAGTTAAATTCAACTCTTTTTATAAAATACAGTATGTTATTATCAAAACTTATTAAAGTTCAATAAAAAACATTAAAACTCTCAAAAACTCTATAATAAAATCAAGTATAATTAAACCTTTTAAAATTAAATAAACACCACAAGTACATGGTTTTATGATACAACAATTTTATTACACATGGTTAACCAACTACTAAAAAAGTTACTCTTTGCTATATTCTTTATCTTCTTTTTGATTCAAGTAACTATCATTTTACTGCTAGCATATTGGAAGTACTACCCCGTCAATGCTTCAATGTTCATGTTAACTTATTGGCTGACTGATAATAACCCGCCAATACAACAGATATGGGTTAATGATAATAATATTAGTTCTAATATTAAAAAAGCAGTTATCGCGGCGGAGGATAGCCACTTTTTTATTCATCAGGGTTTTGATTGGGATGGTATTCATAATGCTTTTGAAAAAATAAACGCAATCAAAAAAATCTTTCAGGAGGTTCAACCATCACTCAACAGTTAGCCAAAAATTTATTCTTATTCAAAGAAAAATCCTACCTTAGAAAGGCTCAAGAATCTTTAATTACAGTATACATTGAAAAAATGTGGTTAAAAAAGAGAATTTTAGAAGTCTACTTGAATGTAGTAGAGTTCAGCAAAGGAATCTATGGTATAGAATCCGCTGCCCATTACTACTACAAAACAACAGCCAAACAACTTAATTCTGCTCAATCATCTCACCTAGCTGCCCTACTACCTAACCCTATTTATTACCAAAATACACAAAATAAACAATTTAAGCGACGCAAAAATCGTATTAATAAAGAAATTCGCATCACGCCACTTAAATCAAGCCAGTAATTTTTGGTTTAATTGCTTTTCTGTCCCAGCCCAACACGCCATGCATAAGGAAGTGGCTTATTATTTAACGTCCAATCTGCTACTATTCTTTCTTTATAAATAACGGGATTATGAGAAGAAATTACCCTAGCATTTCTCCAAAACCTATCCAGAGCCTTCTCATTACTTGCTGCCGATGCACTTAACGTGTTAAATAATTTTGAAGTGAGGTCCAACACCAAATCAATAACTACTACTTGTGCTTTAGCCGACTCTAATTCAGCTTGATCATTAATCGAATCTTCTTGGTTTTCTTTATCTTTTAAAAAATGAATTTCGTATGCCTTTTGTATGGCTTCAGCTGAACAAATAACAATTGCTTGTGATGCATAAGTCTGACCAATTGCTTTTCCAATAATTTGTAAAACTTGTGGATCGTTTCTCACTTGGTTTGTATTTCCATGTGAAAACACTCTTTTTTTATTTTTTATTTCCTCTGAAAAAGCTTCTATTGCATGTTGAGCAATACCTGACAATGTTGCATTAAGTACTGTTTGGTAAAATGCTGTTTGATATTTGAATCGATGATTAAAATCAAATACATCTTCTTTTGCTACGGCTACATTTTTTAAAATAGTTGTTCCACTGCCTGTCGTTTTTTGTCCGAAGCCGTTCCAGTCATCTTTAACAGTTACTTGAGGAGAGATATTCGCCACAATAGCACTTAAAAACTCTTTGCTGGTGTTGTCTTGTACCAATAAATCAATACATTCTGCAAAAATAGTCCCCGTTGTGTAGTATTTTTCCCCGTTAACAACATATTCATTTTTATTTCGATATAACTTAGTATTTAAGGAGCCCACTTCATTATTACCAACCTCCACCCATGCATTACCTGCGATTTCACCTTTAACAAATCTCGAAAACCAAATTTATTGAGATTCATCACGATGTGCTATCAGACGATCTTCGACAAAAGCATAGTGACCTCTCAATGCTTGCGAGATGTTTGAATCTACTGCTGCCAACTCTATTAATAATTGAAATAATTGGGGAATAGACACGCCATCTCCACCATACTTAACAGGTACCCTCAATGCCCCGAATCCAGATTTTTTTAATAAATCAATCGCCTCAAATGGCAACAACCTACTTTTCTCTCTTTCTAGCTCACCTTCAGCAGTGGCCTGAAACACAGGTCGATACTTCTTAGCAACTTTTTCGTAATCCGCACCGGTGGAAATTTCATCTTGAATATTTGGAGACCCCATCCTTATTTCCTTTCAATCTTATTTAAAGGGTCTCAGTGACAATTTACAACATAACCTGCTTGAAAAATAAGGAATAATTAGTTATAAGTATATATTTTACTTGATTATTTAGGATAACAATTTTATAGTGACATACATAACAAACAACCCCAATTCTAAGCGAATAGTTATTCTAATTAACCTTAATTTCAATTTGATTTATTTATCATAAACATATAAACTACTTTTCCAAGTTAGCCATGAAAACAAGTTTTTAAATCCTTTTTTATCTTTAAAATTATTAACTAATAGTGGATTAATAAATTCAAGAATTAATTGGCATATCTTGTCTTTTATAGAATAATTGAGCAACAACCAAAAACCGATAATCTTTTGATTTTTCTACGGAACAACTTACTACTAGAAAATAATATTTTTCTATTTCATAATCATGATAATCACAATGTTTGTTGGCAATTATATTGATTATGATATTATACCCAATTTGAAATTCATTTAAGCTAGGCAAAACAGAATAGACACATGACAAAAAATTTACTCATCGTAGAGTCTCCTTCCAAGGCAAAGACCCTAAAAAAATATCTAGGTAATGATTTTGAAATCCTCGCTTCTTACGGGCATGTAAGAGATTTGGTGCCAAAATCAGGAGCTGTTGATACCGACAATAATTTTGAAATGAAATACGCACTGGTCGCTAAAAATAAAAAGCATGTAGATGCTATTATAAAAGCAGCCATAGAAAGTGATAACATTTATCTTGCAACCGACCCGGATCGCGAGGGTGAAGCTATCTCTTGGCATTTACAAGAAATACTGAAAGAAAATAAGAAATTAAAAGATATTCAACCGCAAAGAGTCACTTTTAATGAGATTACTAAATCTGCTGTAACACATGCCATAGAAAATCCACGAGAACTGTCACAAAATTTAATTGATGCACAACAAACCAGAAGAGCATTAGACTATCTGGTTGGTTTTAATTTATCACCTCTGTTATGGAAAAAAATCCAACGAGGTTTATCCGCAGGAAGAGTTCAAAGCCCCGCTTTACGCTTAATTTGCGAAAGAGAAAATGAGATAAAATCCTTTCAATCTCAAGAATATTGGACCGTGCATCTAGATAGTGAAAAAGAATCAAAACCCTTCACTGCTAAACTATTCCAATACAAAGGTAAAAAATTAGAACAATTTGATATCCCGTCTGAAGATAAAAATAACAAAGTTATCAAAAACCTTAGTGATAAGTCAGCCATCGTCTCTGATATTGTTAAAAAACAAAGAAAACGTAAACCTGCAGCTCCTTTTTCTACATCTACTTTACAGCAAGAAGCTGTTAGAAAACTATCCATGACGACAACAAAAACAATGAGAACAGCTCAACAGTTATACGAAGGGATAGATGTAGGACAAGGGGCTGTTGGTTTGATTACTTATATGCGTACCGACTCAGTTGCTCTATCTAATGAAGCAACTACTGAAATTAGAAATTATGTTCAACAAAGCATGAGCGCTGAGTATCTACCTAAGTCACCTAATGTTTATAAAACTAAAACTAAAAATGCACAAGAGGCCCACGAAGCAATTCGCCCTACTTCCATTGAAAGAACTCCTGAGTCTGTAAAGCCTTTTTTGAGTAATGACCAATTCAAACTCTATCAAATGATTTGGAAACGCACACTCGCAAGCCAAATGTCAGAAGCAAAATTTCATACAACCACCGTAGATATTGCTATTGACGATTCTATCTTCCGAGTATCTGGTCAAATTATGATTTTTAATGGCTTTTTATCTGTTTATGAGGAAAGTCAAGATGAACAAAAAAATGAAAACAAACTACTTCTTCCTGATTTAAAAGTCGGAGAAGAATTGCCTGTCAATAAACTTTATGACGAACAACACTTTACTCAACCACCTCCAAGATATACGGAAGCTTCCTTGGTAAAAGCTTTGGAAGAATTTGGTATCGGTCGCCCATCAACTTATGCCAGTATTATATCCACGTTGAAAGACAGAGAATATGTTGAGGTCAATCAAAAACAGTTTATCCCTACGGACACAGGAGAAATTGTCAATAAGTTTCTTACCCAACACTTCGATCAATATGTAGATTATAACTTTACGGCAAAAATGGAAAATGATTTAGATAGTATTGCCAGTGGAAATAAAAAATGGCTCCCTGTTATTAAATCTTTTTGGAAAGATTTTAGTCAACAAGTTGAAGAAAAAGACAATATTTCACGCAAAGAAGTAACAACGGAAGATTTAGATGAAATTTGTCCTAAATGTCAAAAGCATAAACTACAAATAAAATTTGGTCGTAGAGGAAAATTTATTGCTTGTTCTGGTTATCCTGATTGCGACTATACTCGAAATATAGATCAAACCAAAGAAGATAAAGCAGAAGAACCTGAAATAGTTGAAGATAGAACTTGTCCTAAATGTGGTGGTCAATTAATTTATAAACGCGGGCCTTATGGTCGTTTTATTGGTTGCTCTAACTATCCAAAATGTAAATATATTGAATCTCTTAATAAACCTCGTGATACAGGCATTACCTGCCCAGTATGTAATGAGGGTACCCTACTGGAAAAGAAAAGTCGTTACGGAAAATCTTTTTTTGGTTGTAGTCGCTATCCAAAGTGTAATTATGCCGTTTGGAATGAGCCAATCGAGGAAACTTGTCCAAAATGTAACTGGCCAATATTAACCATCAAAACCACAAAAAGAAGAGGAACTGAAAAAGTATGTCCTCAAAAAGAATGTGGCTATAGCGAACCTTTCGAAGAAAATAAATAAATAATTTTTAGTAAAATATGGATAGTAGTAAAAATAATAATAATAATAACCAATTGGCGCATCCCATACAAACAAGACACTTAGTGATGTTGTCTCTTGGAGGAGCCATTGGTACTGGTTTATTTCTAGGTTCTGGTCTAGTTATTCATCAATCGGGTGCTTTAGGTGCAATACTCGCCTACATATTTGGAGGCTCTGTCACTTATCTTGTGATGATGTGTTTGGGTGAACTATCTGCGTATATGCCTGTTACCAATGCCTTTAGCACTTATGCGACCAAATTTATTGGCCCTGCTACAGGCTATGTGATTGCTTGGACTTATTGGTTGGCTTGGTCTTTAACACTGGGCATCGACTTTACTGCTGCTGCTATTTTAATGCATGAATGGTTTCCTAACTTTCCCATATGGATGTGGGTACTCATTTTTACGGCCCTCATTTTTATTGTAAATATCTATTCAACTAAATTATTTGCTGAGTCAGAGTTTTATTTATCTTTAGTCAAAGTTACAACGGTTATCATTTTTATTTTACTGGGTTTGCTGGTTTTATTTAATATTATTCCCCTAGCCCCTGCAGGAGAGTACCCGAGCATCTACCTTAACAACTTTTCAGGGGATAATTTATTGCCTCATGGGTTAGCAGGAATTTTTACGACCATGCTGTTGGTAAGTTTTTCTTTTACAGGAACTGAACTCATTGCGGTCGCTGCAGGAGAAGCAAAAGAACCACGAAAAAGTGTCCCTAAAGCAATAAAAGCAACTTTTTGGCGTTTGCTAATTATGTTTATTGGCACCATAACTATTATGGCCTTCTTATTTCCTCGAGAACAATTGGGATTAAATTCTGATAGTATCAGCACTAGTCCTTTTGTTCTTCTTTTAAGCCAAATAAATATCCCCTATGCTGAAGATATTATTCGTTTTGTAATTATTACTGCTTTATTATCATCTGCAAGTGCTGGACTATATGGTGCTTCTAGAATGCTGTGGTCTATCTCTGACGAATATCGCTTACCTCAATGGATAAATCATCTTAATAAAAGAGGTGTTCCTATTTATGCAGTTATTATTACTATTTTAGGTGGTTTACCAGGATTATTTTTGAAATATTTCGAAATAGGCACTGTTCTTAATGCAATTATAGATGTAGCGGCAATTACGATGATTATCGTGTGGATGAGTATTTGCGTGTCGCAATTTAATTTTCGCAGACAACTTCTAAAACAACAAAAATCATTAAATGAACTTCCTTATCTTTCCCCTTATTATCCATTCCCTGCTATCATAGGCTTCATTTTTCTGCTCATTACTACTCTGAGCATCCTTTTAGACAGCAGTAGAATTTGGGGATTTGTTTTTTGCATTTTATTCATCGTTGCTTGCTATATTTTTTATTACATAAAAGAAGCACCAGCTGCTAAAAAATAAAAAACCTCGAATAATTCGAGGTTTTAAAACTTAAATTTTCAAACACTACTACTCTATTTATGAGTTTTAATATAATCCAATGCTTTTAATTCAGCAATTGCTAACTCTAGGGCTGTTTCTGCCTTTTCTCTCTCTTTATCACTACTAGCAGTTTTGAGTTTTTCTTCCGCCATACGTTTTGACTCTTCTGCTCTTTTTTGATCCATTTCTTCAGAGCGAATGGCAATATCAGAAAGAATTTTTATATTATCTGGTTGCACTTCAAGCAATCCTCCTGACACTCCAATTCTGATTTCTTCACTCTGTCCTGGAACAACCAATCTAAGCAAGCCTGGTTTCAATAAACTCATAATAGGAGTGTGTTTAGGGTAAATACCAAGCTCACCTGACCGCGTTGGCACCACAACAAAAGACGCCTCCCCTGAGTAGATTTGCTCTTCATTACTTACCACTTCAACTTGCATGATATCACTCATGTGCTAACACTCCTTAGTTTAAAGTCTTGCCTTTTTCAACTGCTTCTTCAATTGAACCAACCATATAAAATGCTTGTTCTGGTAAGTGATCATAATCACCATTTAAAATACCCTTAAATCCAGTAATGGTATCTTTTAAAGAAACATACTCACCTGGAGAGCCTGTAAATACTTCTGCAACATGGAAAGGTTGTGATAAGAATCTTTGAATCTTACGAGCACGCATTACCACCATACGGTCTTCATCCGATAATTCATCCATGCCCAAAATTGCAATAATATCTTGTAACTCTTTATATTTTTGTAGCGTTGCTTGCACTTGACGAGCTACTTGGTAATGTTCATCTCCCAATACATCAGGATCTAATTGTCTTGATGATGAATCTAATGGATCTACCGCAGGATAAATACCTAAGGATGCAATATCACGACTCAAGACCACTGTTGCGTCCAAATGCGCAAATGTTGTCGCAGGAGAAGGGTCTGTTAAGTCATCAGCTGGTACATAAACCGCTTGAATCGAAGTAATAGATCCTGTTTTTGTGGAAGTAATACGTTCTTGTAAACGACCCATTTCTTCTGCCAAAGTAGGTTGGTAACCTACAGCAGATGGCATACGTCCTAATAAGGCAGATACTTCAGTACCTGCTAAGGTATAACGATAAATATTGTCGATAAACAATAACACATCACGTCCCTTACCTGACTCATCTTTTTCATCACGGAAATATTCTGCCATGGTCAAACCAGTTAAAGCAACACGTAAACGGTTTCCTGGCGGCTCATTCATCTGCCCATAAACCATAGTCACTTTATCTAATACATTGGATTCTTTCATCTCATGGTAGAAGTCATTACCCTCACGAGTTCGCTCTCCCACTCCAGTAAAAACAGAAAGCCCGCTATGTGCTTTGGCAATATTGTTAATTAATTCCATCATATTAACTGTTTTACCAACACCAGCACCACCAAACAATCCAACTTTACCCCCTTTAGCAAAAGGACATAATAAATCAATGACTTTAATACCTGTTTCTAGGATTTCAGTTGAACTAGATAATTCATCAAATTTAGGTGCCAATTGGTGGATAGCACGACTTGCCTTAGCTCCAATTGGACCAGCTTCGTCCACAGGGTCCCCTAAGACATCCATAATTCTACCCAATGTTTCAATTCCCACAGGAACAGTAATCGGATCGCCTGTATTTTCGACCATTAATCCACGTTTTAATCCATCTGAACTACCCATTGCGATGGTCCGCACAACACCATCACCTAACTGTTGCTGCACTTCTAGTGTTAAATTTTTATCAACTAGTTTTAATGCATCAAAAACTTTAGGTATTGAATCACGAGGAAACTCAACATCCACTACCGCTCCAACAATTTGTACGATTTTACCTTGGCTCATAAAACCTATTCCTTAAAATAATTTAACTCTGATGCCTACTATTATACAGCAGCAGCACCAGCAACAATTTCCGATAACTCTGTTGTAATAGCTGCTTGACGAGATTTATTGTATTTAAGCTGTAAAGACTTAATCGCATTACTCGCATTATCAGTAGCTGACTTCATCGCAACCATTCTCGCTGCTTGTTCTGAGGCCATACTATCACATACCGCTTGATACACAACAGATTCCAAATAACGTTGTACTAAAAATTCCAGCACTTCCAAAGCACTTGGCTCAAAAATATAGTCCCACTGATAGTGAGCACTTCTTTCAGAAGTACCATCATCTTCTAAAACTTCTTTTCCCACAGGTAAAAAATACTCATCCACTGGGGTTTGTTTCATTGTATTAATAAATCTCGAATACATTAAATGTACAACATCTATCTCTTTATTTTCATATTTATCAAATACAACCTTTAACGATCCAAGCAATATTTCTAACTTAGGAATATCACCCAATCCAACGGTACTTGCTATAACATTTAATCCCACTCGTTGACATGCCAATAAACCTTTTGACCCAAAGCATACAACATCCACAGGAATCCCTTGTTTTGTATATTCCTGTACTTTAGAGAAGAATACTTTCAAGACATTTGAATTTAATCCGCCACACAAACCCTTATCTGTGGTAATTAAAACAATACAAGCTCTTTTTATTTTGTCTCTTTCTCTTCTATCAAGCAATAAAAGTGTTTCATCAGGGTTAGTTACAGCTAAATGCCTCATCACATCTCTAACTTCATCAGCATAGGGACGTGCTTTACTCATTCTTTCTTGAGTCTTACGCATTTTAGAGGTCGACACCATCTGCATTGCTTTGGTGATCTTTTGCGTGTTTTGTACGCTACGGATCTTGGTGATAATCTCCTTACCTACTGCCATTCTCTATCCTTTCTCAACCCTCTTATGCAAAGGATTTTTTAAACGATTCCATTGCTTTAGTTAGAACTTGCTCCGCTTCTTCACTCATTACACCTGTTTTATCCATATCTTGAACGATTTCAGGATGAGAAGTTTTAACAAATTCTAAAAATTCTCTTTCAAATCTCAATGCATTAGCAACTTCCACATCATAATAAGCGTGAGCATTAATAGACCAAAGCGTTACCACCATTTCACCAACACTCAAAGTACTGAATTGCTTTTGTTTCATTAATTCAGTCACCACTTCACCATGTTGCAATTGTTTGCGTGTCGCTTCATCCAAATCTGAAGCAAATTGCGAAAAGGCAGCTAATTCACGATATTGAGCTAAAGCCAAACGAATACCACCACCCAATTTTTTAATCACTTTAGTTTGAGCAGCACCACCCACACGAGATACTGAAATACCTGCATTAATTGCTGGACGAATACCTGAATTAAACAAATCTGTTTCTAAGAATATTTGCCCATCCGTAATAGAAATTACATTAGTAGGAACGAAAGCTGAGACATCCCCCGCTTGCGTTTCAATAATAGGCAAAGCAGTCAAAGAGCCTGTTTTCCCAGTTACCTTACCATCGGTTAATTTTTCAACTTCTTGTGCATTAATTCTCGCAGCTCGTTCCAATAATCTTGAGTGCAAATAAAAAATATCACCAGGATAAGCTTCACGACCAGGAGGACGACGAAGCAATAATGAAATTTGGCGATAAGCAACCGCTTGTTTTGATAAATCATCATAAACAATCAATGCATCTTCACCAATATCTCTAAAATACTCTCCCATGGTACAACCAGAATAAGGAGCAATATATTGCAAAGCTGCGGCTTCAGCTGCTGAGGCAGCCACTACAATGGTATGTTCCAATGCGCCATGCTCTTCTAACTTTCTAACAACATTAGCAATTGAAGAAGCTTTTTGTCCAACTGCTACATAAATACAGATAACGCCTGTATCTTTTTGATTGACGATTGCATCCAAAGCAACAGACGTTTTACCAGTCTGACGGTCACCAATAATTAATTCTCTTTGTCCTCGACCAATTGGTACCATTGAATCCACTGCTTTCAATCCAGTTTGCAATGGTTGATCAACCGACTGACGTTGGATCACTCCTGGTGCGATTTTTTCTATTGGTGCTGATCCTTTGCTATTGATTGGACCTTTACCATCAATTGGTTGCCCCAAAGCATTGACTACACGCCCAACCAATTCGCGACCAACTGGAACTTCTAAAATACGTCCAGTACAAACAACTTCATCACCTTCGGTAATATGATCGTACTCTCCCAAAATGACGGCACCAACGAAATCTCTTTCTAAGTTCATGGCCAAACCATATGTATTTCCTGGGAACTCAATCATTTCCCCCAACATAACATCCGATAATCCATGAATTCTAACAATACCGTCGGTCACAGAAATAACCGTACCACGAGTACGTACTTCCTCATCCAAAGACAAGTTTTCAATTCTGTCCTTAATTATTTCGCTTATCTCAGCAGGATTTAGCTGCATGAAAATCTCCTAACTTATCATGGTCTGATAAAGTGAATCTAGCTCACTTTTTACAGACATATCTAAAACTTGATCACCGAACTCAACCTTAAAACCACCTATAAGTTCTGGTTCAATCACCAATTTAGCCGCCAATTTAACTTCACAATGCGCTTCAACTGATTTTACTAAATCAGCGAATTCATCATCTGTAAGTGGGTATGCGCTATATACCGTTGCTTGTTCAATTTTGTCTGTCGCCAACACCATCTCTTTGTACAACTCATAAATGGCACTAATCAACTCAATTCGATTATTTTCGACCAAAACCACAAGAAAGTTCTTCAGCATTGGATCCAAACCATCCTCTCCAACAACACCAAAAAAACTATTCAGCTTCTGGTCTTTACTAAGCTTAGGCGACTCAATTAACATTTGAATTTTAGGATCCAAACTAACCTCAGACAAAACAGCCAACTGCTCTAACCAAGGTTCTAATTTATTTTGCTCCTCAGCCAAGCTATACAGAGCTTTAGCATAGGGTCTAGCAACTGTCGCTAATTCAGCCATTATTACAGCTCCTGTTTCAGAGTATTTAAAATGTCGGCATGATTTTCAGGATTAATTTCACGACGAAGAATTTTTTCTGCTCCTAAAATAGACAACTCAGCTACTTGTAGTCTTAATTCTTCTTTCGCCCTATTAACCTCTTGATCAATTTCAGACTGGGCCTGTTCAATAATTTTATTGGCCTCCACTTGAGCTTCTTGTTTCGCATTCTCAGTGATTAATTCTGCCCTTTTGTCTGCGCTAGCTATCATTTCTGAAACTTTTTGACGACCTTCTGTTAAAGACACTGCAACTTGTAATTCCGCTTTTTCAAAATCGCTTTTACCTCGTTCCGCAGCAGCCAAACCTTCAGCAATTTTATTAGTACGTTCGTCTAATGCTTGTGCAATCGGTGGCCATACAAACTTCATGGTAAACCAAACCAACACGATAAAAACGATAATTTGTGCAATTAAAGTTACATTTATATTCACGATGAAACCTTCAAAAATTTGTTAATCATTTGTTAATCAAGTGTTACTTAATTCTAATAACAAGAACATTTGTTTAACTTATTTTTGCAAAGTACAAGAAAGATACACCAAGACTAATAATGAAAGCAGCATCAATCATACCCATAATAACGAAGAATTTATTCAATAAAGAATTCATTAATTCCGGTTGACGACCTGATGCTTCCATGTACTTAGCACCCAATAAACCAATACCAATTGAAGCACCCATAGCTGGGATACCAATCATTAAACCACAAGCAATCGCAATTAATCCACCTATACCTGACATGTCAAACTCCTTAAAAAAATAAAATTTAATCTACTAAACCAATTAATGTGAATCATGTGCTTGGCCAATATAAACAAAAGCCAACACCATAAATAAATAAGCTTGCAAGGTAATAATCAAAATATGAAAAATAGCCCAAGCAGAACCTAATATTATTTGCAATAAAAATAACGCAGAACTACTGAATATATTACTTGAAGTCCATGCGCCTCCCAGCAGTGCAATCACCATAAATACGATTTCACCTGCATACATGTTACCCCAAAGTCGCATCCCATGAGATAGTGTTTTAGAAACATATTCAATAATATTCATTAATATATTCGGGATGGCAAATAGGATATTAGTTCCAAAAGGAACTGAAAGTAACTCATGACCCCATGCCTTTAGGCCTTTAATTTTAACGCTATAATAAAAACATAAAGCCAACACGGACAAAGAAAGCGCCATGGTAGTATTAAGATCGGCTGTAGGGACCGCTCTTAGAGCTGCATGTTCATCATTCAATAAATGCTGCCACGCCCAAGGTAATAAATCCACAGGCAATAAATCCATTGCATTCATAAAGAAAATCCAGACAAATAGTGTTAAGCCCAAAGGTGCTACTAATTTTCTGGATGTGGGATTATGTATCATTTCCTTACAGCTACCATCAACAAATTCGTATAAAAGCTCAATTGCCGCTTGAAATCGCCCGGGCACTCCCGAAGTGGCACGTTTGGCAGCATATCTTAATATAACAAAAGCTAATATCCCCAATATGATAGCAAAAAATAATGTGTCCAAATTAATAAATGAAAAATCAAACATGCTAGTTTGAGGACCTTCAGGGATACTATAACTAATCAGATGGTGACTAATATATTCATTAGAAGTCATTGATGAACTACTCATAATAAGCACTTTTCCTAAACATTAACAAGCCAACTTGAGTCACTAAAATCAAACCTACCGCATAACTTACCCAGTTAATTTGAGGGCAAAAAAAGTAGGTGGCGACAATTATAATTACAACCACTAGTATTTTATGGACTTCCACTATTAACAATGTCATAGGCAATAACTCTGGAACCTTCCTCAACCTCGTCAGAACCATGATCGATAGTAACGTAGGTATAAAATAAGTCAGCCCCCCTAATAAAACCGAAACTGCTGTAGGAATGCCCCAAAAAATCAAAGCCACAAACCAAGATAGACAGATAATTACCAACTGCAATCTTGCTAAATCTTTCATATCTTTATATTTTAAAAATATAGAACCTGATTATAAATAGACCTTTGCCATTCAGTCAAGGTCTTAATAGTCATTAAGACTAATAAACCACACCATTATAAAAAAATATAAATTTAATTAAAAACTCTTGTCTTTATCTTTAAATTGAATTTTGGATAACAACTGGTTTAATTCATCATATGAAGTAAAATTAAAAGATAATACACCAGACCCTGATTTAGATTTTTCACGCAAATCAACCTTCATTCCAAAGTAATCACTTAATTGTTCTTCCAGTCTTTGAATTTCCAAATCTTTTGTTTTTTTAGATTGTACGACACCTACTCGATTGGCTCGTCTTTCAATTTCTCTGACTGACCAACCCATCTTGACCGCTTTATGTGCCAAATCTAACTGATCCATAACGGGCAAAGTAATAATAGCCCGTGCGTGCCCCATGTCCAACTTACTTTCTATTAAATACTCTTGAATTTCCTCAGGTAAATTTAGTAAACGCATCGTGTTGGTAATGCTACTACGAGAACGTCCCACTGCACTGGCTATTCTTTCATGTGTTAAGCCAAATTCCTCTTTTAATCGAAATAACCCTTGTGCTTCTTCAATAGGATTTAAGTTTTGTCTTTGAATATTCTCAATCAAACCAATTGCTAAGGCATTTTCATCACTAATTTCTCTAACAATAGCTGGTATTTCGACCAATCCAGCCAATTGGCTTGCTCGCCATCTTCTTTCACCTGCGATAATTTCATAACTATGATCACTTGTTTTTCTGACTAAAATTGGCTGAATAATCCCATGTTCTTTGATTGATTCTGCTAACTCTTTTAAAGAATCATCATCCATTTGCACCCGAGGTTGATAAGTTCCTGATTCTAAATCTGAAATATTTAATAATTCTACCACTTCACCATCACTTGAAGCATCCAGACCAACACCTAATAAAGAATCTAGCCCTCTACCTAAAGTATTTTTTTTCGCCATATTCAAATCCGTTTTTCTAACTCAACTTTTTAATTTTTTTATTTAATTCTTTTGCTAAATCTAAATAACTTTGCGCCCCTTTAGAATTTTTATCATACGCAATACCTGGTAATCCGTGACTAGGAGCTTCTGCTAATTTAATATTTCTAGGTATTGTCGTCTTAAATAAGTCTGATTCAAAATACTCCTCTAATTGACCGGAAACCTCTTTTGACAAATTATTGCGTGAATCAAACATTGTCCGAACCAAGCCTATGATTTCTAAAGAAGGATTAATTTTGGATTTTTTTATTTTATTAATAGTGGCTATTAAATCTGAGATACCTTCCAATGCATAATATTCACAAACCATTGGCACCAAAATAAAATCAGCTGCTACTAGCCCATTAATCGTTAAAAGTGTTAAGGTGGGTGGAGAGTCAATTAGGATGTAATCATATTTATCTTTAACCGTATTTAAGGCAAGTTTTAACTTCATCTCACGAGCCAACTCTTGCACCAATTCAATCTCAGCGCCGACTAATGAACGATTAGAGCCTAAAATATCAAATTGACCTTCTTTGGAATGCAAGATTGCCTTCTTAACACTAGATTCATCAAATAGAATATCATACACGCCAAACTCAAGTTGATTTTTATCCACCCCACTGCCGGTCGTGGCATTCCCTTGTGGATCGAGATCAACTACCAAA
Source organism: Neisseriaceae bacterium PsAf (assembly GCA_017114885.1). Lineage (GTDB taxonomy): Bacteria > Pseudomonadota > Gammaproteobacteria > Burkholderiales > Neisseriaceae > QFNR01. The sequence goes on from WNLJ01000002.1 coordinate 50,532, forward strand.
ACGTCTTTACCCATTCTCGCCAAAGAGGCTGCCAGATTAACCGTCGTAGTAGTTTTACCTACTCCTCCTTTTTGATTAGCAATAGCAATAATACGACAACTCATCTTTAATCCTTTTTAGGCACCATCTTAACAACATGTCTTTCTGCATTAACCTGAGGTACTTTCACTGGTTTTACTTCTTCTACCAATACCCAATCTGGCAATTTTGAAAGCTCCTCATAAGGATAAGTCCCTTTCATTGCTAACCAATAGCCTTCTTTAGATAGCAATTGCTTTGTAATACTGACAAAGTCGCTCAATTCTGCAAATGCCCGACTGACCACTATATCAAATTCTTCGCCTTGTAAAACTTCTACTCGCCCTTGTTTAACTTCAACATTAGATAGCCCCAATTCAATAACTGCTTGTGCCAAAAAAGTGGTTTTTTTACTGTTAGAGTCAACTAGCATAATTTTTAAATCAGGTCTTGCAATTGCAATTGGAATGCCAGGCACTCCTCCGCCCGAACCAACATCTACTAAAGATTTACTATCATTCAATTCCTTTAAAATGCTTAAGCTATCAAATATATGATGAGTCAACATCTGAAATTTATTTCTTAGGGCGGTTAAATTATAAGTCTGGTTCCATTTGTATAACAAATCAATATATTGCAGTAACTTTAATTCTGCTGTCTCAGATAAAGAAAGTTGCAAATCACTTAGCCCCGCCTGCAAATCTATTCGCTTAATTGATTCATCCATGTTTTTCATTTTTAAATCCTTTTTTTGCATAAACCAATAATAACATGACTGCGGCCGGTGTAACGCCAGAAATTCTTGAGGCTTGCCCTATTGTCTCAGGCTTGAACTCCATAAGTTTTTGTTTTACTTCATTAGATAATCCCGTTATCTGATTGTAATCTAAATCGCGAGGCAATGTAATCAAATCAAAATCTTTCTGTTTTTCTATTTCTTGATTTTGTTTTTCAATATAGCCTTGATATTTAATCAAAATTTCAATTTGTTCAATTTCTTCCAAGGATAAATCTTTATTTTCTGTAGCGGGCAATAATGCTATTAACTCTTTATATCTCACCTTAGGCCTACTTAGTAAGCTTTCTAAATTATATTCATGACTAATAGTTTTTCCCAATACTCTCATTTGATCTTCTTGTGTCACTTTTTGAGGAGTAATCCATACTTCTTTTAAACGTTGCAACTCTTTTTCTATATTATCTTGTTTTTCTTGATATTGACGCCACTGATCATCACTTACTAAGCCTAGTTGATACCCTATTTCTGTTAAACGTTGGTCCGCATTATCTTCCCTCAATTGCAAACGATATTCTGCTCGGCTCGTGAACATGCGATAAGGCTCTGTCAATCCTTTAGTCAATAAATCATCCACCAAAACCCCTATGTAAGCTTCATTTCTAGCAGGTGTCCAGGCATCTTGCTCTCTTACTTTTAATACTGCATTAACTCCAGCTAGAAGACCTTGTGCTGCTGCCTCTTCATAGCCTGTGGTTCCATTAATCTGTCCAGCAAAAAACAAATTTTCTATGGCTTTAGTCTCTAAACTAGACTTTAGTGCTCTTGGGTCAAAATAATCATATTCAATCGCATAGCCTGGTCGTAAAATATGAGCATTTTCCAATCCTTGCATACTTCTTACTAATTCAATTTGTATGTCAAAAGGTAAGCTGGTTGAAATACCATTAGGATAAAATTCATGAGTAGTTAACCCTTCTGGCTCCAAAAAAATTTGATGACTTTCTTTATCCTTAAAGCGATTAATTTTATCTTCAATTGACGGGCAATAACGAGGACCAACTCCTTCTATTACCCCCGTAAACATAGGACTCCTATCAAATCCTGAACGGATAATCTCGTGCGTATTAGCATTAGTATGTGTAATCCAACATGAAATTTGTTGCGGATGAGAATTTTTTTCTGAACGTACTGAAAAGTAAGGAGCAGGGTTATCCCCAGGTTGCTCTTTTAATTTTGAGAAATCAATACTTCTACCATCAATTCTGGGTGGTGTCCCTGTTTTCAACCGCCCTCTTGGTAAATTCAAGTCACTTAATGATTTTCCTAGTTGATTAGCAGCTACGTCTCCTGCTCTACCGCCACTATAATTTTGTAATCCAATATGGATTTTACCTGTCAAAAAGGTTCCCACTGTCAAAACAACTGTCTGAGCGTAAAAATCCAAATCAATAGTCGTCTTAACGCCAACTACCTTATCATTTTCAAGAATCACATCATCAACTGACTGTTGAAATAAATCTAAGTTATCTTGATTCTCTAATGTGGTTCTAATTGCCGCCTTATACAATAGTCGATCTGCCTGAGCCCTTGTTGCCCTTACTGCTGGGCCTTTGGAAGCGTTTAATCTTCTAAACTGAATACCAGCTTGGTCTGCAGCCCATCCCATAACACCACCTAAGACATCGATTTCTCTGACTAAATGCCCTTTACCTATACCTCCTATAGAAGGATTACACGACATTTGACCTAGCGTCTCAATGTTGTGCGTTAACAGCAAGGTTTGTGCGCCCATTCTTGCTGCTGCCAATGCCGCTTCCGTTCCTGCATGACCACCGCCCACTACAATCACATCATATTTTTTAGGATAAATCATAATTCAAACAAAAAAATTTATTAGCCACCTATTATAGCGATTTTTCTCTAGCAAATAAGTTTTATTTAATAAAATCTCAATTATTTCTATCTAGTTATCATTATAATTGAAGTAGAGATAGATAAATAGTTACTACTATCAAAGCTGATAAACTTGCGTATTTGCCTACTGATATCATTTGTTTTTGCTGAATAAACCCAGTGCCGTATACAATAGCATTAGGAGGTGTTGAAACAGGAAGCATAAATGCACAAGAAGCACAAATACCCACCACTAAAACCAAAGTTTCATGACTGAGCCCTAAATGTGAAGAAGCGCTTGCTACCACCGGAATCATTAAAGCTGCAGTCGCTGTATTACTAGTAAATTCAGTCATCAACATAACGATAAGACCCAAAATAAAAATAATAAAGAAATTGGGTAAAAATCCTAGTAACATTGCAATATAATCTCCCAAAACGATTGAAGCCCCTGATGTTTTTAACATAACACTAAGAGAGAGCCCTCCTCCAAATAATAACAATACACCCCAATTAGTTTTTTTGGAGATTTCATTCCAAGAAGTTAAGCCCAACAACACAAATAGAAATATTCCTGTAATCGCTACCCAAGTATCTGGGTTATCAATACCAAAATATTGAGATAATTTTTTTCCAAAAATCCATCCCAAAACAATAAATAGAAAAACAAAAATAGTTAAAACTCTAGGCAACGTCCAAGGAATTGCTTCTGTTTTCTTTCTGGTTACTGTTTGATTTAAATTTGGTTTAATTCTCCAGTATAAAACAGAAATCACAAGTGGCACTAAAATACTGGCAATGGGTAAGCCTACTTTGAGCCAATCCACAAATCCATAACTCAATTCCTGAGAGGCGATTGCATTGGGTGGCGAACCTACATAAGTGCCCAACCATCGCAGATTAGCAGAGTAAGAAATACCCAACAAAAGAAACAAATAAACACCAGGGGATGTTTTTTCATCTATCCCCTCTACTAGCCCTAGAGCTAAAGGCAACATCATGACTACTGTCGCCGCATTGGACATCCACATAGATAAGAAGGCAGTGATAATAAAAATAGCAATAATAGATAGTTTTAAATTGGATTGTGTCAATTGGATTAGTCCATGAGCTATTTTTTTATCTAGTTTTTGAGACTGTAAAGCCGCTGAAAGTGCAAATCCACCCAAAAACAAGAAAACAACAGGATTCGCAAATTCCAGTAATGACTCTTTTACCGTATAAGCATGTTCACCATTAGGCAATCCAATTAACACAGCAATAACCGGAATCAATAAAGCAGTTACTGTAATATGAATGACTTCAGAAACCCACAATATCCCAATACAGACCAACAATGCTAAACCTTTATTCACGCCTGATTCAAAAGGCAGAAATCGATATACAACATAGGAAAATATGAAAATACATAAAACTTTTACCACTCTTAGTTAAAGTATTTTTGATAAAATCCTTCTCTCCCACTTTTAGCATCTGTGAGTCTGACATTTAAAATAATCCTTATTTAATTAAAAAAATGATATTGGTTAAAAAAATTAACCATATTGGTTGCTAATGCTACCCTCGATTCAATCAGTATTCAAAATTTTTATATTTTTTATTTTAAAGAGGACAATAAAAAAGCTTCCCAATTATAGGAAGCTTTTTTATTCTGGTGCCGGCACCAAGAGTCGAACTCGGGACCTTCTGATTACAAGTCAGCTGCTCTACCAACTGAGCTACGCCGGCAATTTTAAGACGCATATTATCGCTAATTTTATTTATTTTGGCAAGTTGTTTTCAAAATAAAATATTGATTAACACACTATCAATGATTTATTCCTTTGTTTTGCTAAAATATATTGCCAGTCAAAACCAATATGATTATAATACCTAACTCAAATTTAGATCTTTATGCGGAAGTGGCGAAATTGGTAGACGCACTAGACTTAGGATCTAGCGCCGCAAGGTGTGAGAGTTCGAGTCTCTCCTTCCGCACCATTTTCTTAATACTCTATTATTCCTATAAACATATTTTTCTAGCGTCTAGAAATATTTCCGTTATAATTCCGTAATCTATTTAGATTAATTTCATTAATTGTGATACATTAACTCTATGAGAAGCACATAATGTACATACAAACTGAAGGAAAAATTATGTTAAAAAAACTATCATCGCTATATCAATATTGCCATTAGTTGCTTTGGTTGGCTGTTCTGACCCTAAAGCCGCTAATGAAAAAAACTTCAAAAAAGTCATTCAAGCTCATTTAGATGAGTACGGTGATCAAGTAATCTGTATTAATGCTCCTGTTGGACAAGAGCAAAACGTTATTGCAGAAAATGATGTAAAATACCCTTTTGCTGCTGCATTAACTAGCGCAGGACTTCTTAAAGAGGAAAAACTAAGCAACAATAATGACACAGAAGCTACTATCGCTCAATCAAACTTCACTCTCACTGATGAGGGGCAAAAGTTTGTTAAAGCTCAAAATGCTAATGCAACAGACTTCTGCTCAGGTAAATTTACTGTTGAGAAAATTAATAACTTCACTGAACCTGCTGATGCTTTAGGAGAAACTATCTCCAAAGTAGATTATAGAGTTAAAGTTAAAGACTTGGCCGACTGGGCTACTAATGAAGAAGTTCAAACTCTATACCCAGGATTAAAACCATTAACCAATCCTGAAGGCTATGATGTTAAATCAATTTTAGGATTAACCAACAATGGTTGGGAATACAAAAGCCCAAAATTACTATAATTTAGTAAGTTCGTTGAAAAAGCCTAATAATTAACTTAGGCTTTTTTATACTTGCCAAGTATCAATAAATAACCTCTTTAATAAAATAATCTAAGATCCCTATTTTTAATTAAAATCTTTTATTAAATTAATATAAAAATTACTTATTTTGCTTGTATTTTTCTATATTTTTGAGCTGGATGATTTTCTGGTAAGTAGTCATGACCAAATATTTTTTGACGTAAAGTTCCCTCTTTATAAGACGTTTGATAAACACCTCTTTTTTGTAGTTCTGGCACTAATAAATCTACAATTTTTTCAAACGTATCGTGCGCAACCACATAAGTCAAATTAAACCCATCCACATCCGTGTCTTCTACCCATTGTTGCAACTCATCTGCTACCGTTTAAGGAGAGCCTACCAATACTGGACCAAAGCCACCAATGGCTGACCAATTAGCTAATTCTCGCACAGTCCAAGTCTCACCATCTTCGGTCAAATCACGCACCATAGATATGATAGCATTGGTATCCGTTTCTCGAATTGTACTGTCTAAATCAAATTGACTAAAATCTATGCCTGTCCATCATGATAATAATGCTAAAGCACCTTCTATAGATTGATACTGCTGATATTCACGGTATTTTTCCTGGGCTAATTCATCACTTGATTCCACAATCAAGGTTATTTTGTTAAAGATTAAAATATCTTGTGCAGAACGGCCATGCTTGACCGCTGATTCTCTAACCTTTTGAGCGTAATTTTTAATCGTTGACTTTTTAGGACTGGAAACAAAAATACACTCTGCATTATTTAGAAGCAAAATCTATACCTGCTACGGACGAACCTGCTTGGAATAAGACAGGGGTTCTTTGTGGTGAGGGTTCAGTTAATCCTACGCCTGGCACTTTAAAATATTTACCTTCATGGTTTATGGCATGTACTTTTTTCGGATCTGCAAAAATACCTTTTTGTTTATCCCTCAATACTGCATCATCTTCCCAACTCCCTTCGAGTAATTTATATATTACTTCTAAATACTCTTTAGCGACCTCATACCGTTCATCATGAGATTTTAAGCCTTCTAAACCAATGTTCCTTGCCCCACTTTCCAGATAAGAGGTAACAATATTCCAGCCAACACGTCCTTTGGTTAGATGATCAGCTGTCGCTATTCTTCGTGCAAATGGATAAGGATGCTCAAATGAAGTAGAAGCTGTAATCCCTATTCCCAAATGCTTGGTCACTTGAGCAATAGGACCTGCTAATTGAATAGGATCATTAACTGGAATTTGCACACCATCTTCTAAAGATTTGGATAAACTATTTTCGTATACATCATAATAACCAATGACATCAGCGATAAAAATTGCTGTAAAGAAACCTCTTTCCAAAATTTTAGCAAGATCCGTCCAGTATTCTATATCTTTATATTCAGAAGATCGATCTGAGGGATACTTCCACAATCCTGGAGATTGATGACCGACACAGTTCATTTCAAAATAATTAAATAAAATATTCTTAGCCATACATTTACTCCTTTACTATTTTTTTTGAAGTGCAAGAAAATTAGGTATACCAAGTAGGTGTTGGAATTTCTCCAGCAACAATATAAATACCTACTTCCCACTTTTTGTACGCAATAGGATCATGCAGGCTATGTGTTCTTAAATTTCTCCAGAATAAATCAAATCCATACTTAGTAGCAGACGCCCTAGCTCCTGTTAATTCAAATATTTTATTAGTAATCTCCAAACCTAACTCCACCACATTAACTTTTGCTGCTGCAATTTGCACTGCAATATCTCCTCTTTCTTGCTCCGTTAATGAATTACTTTTATTATGTAATATATATGAGTTTTTTTTACCGACTAAATCTATAAAAGCCTCAGCTGCTTGCAATTTAGAAAAAAGATATCCATAACCTTCGCGTATATACCACTCATCCACCCCTGCAGTCGTTGGGTAACCACCATAGGGCCAAGAGCGAGTTTTTGATTGTGTGTATTGTAAAGCTTTTAATAATGCACCCTCCGCAATACCCAAATATAAATTATTGAAAATCTGCTCTAATGCAGGGAAATTTAAGGTAGAATAAGCTCTGGCTGCGGGAGGTTGCTTGTCAATAAAACCAAGCGCTTGACCCCAAGGGACTTCTACATTTCTAATATGCGCGCTGCCTGATTCAGATAATCTCTGACCTAAATAATGATTATTCCAATCATCATAAGTAATTCCTTTTTGATTACTTGGAGTATAAACAAAAACATGTATATCACTCCCTTTTAAAACCCCTTCAAGGACTAATAAATCAGAAGTTCTGGCTCCTGTGGAAAATGTTTTATCTCCATTAAAAATAATACTATCGCCTACATCAACTACCTCTAAATCACTGTCACGAGGGTTAACGGCACTTCCTATAATATATTGATGACTGGTATAAAGTTCTTCAATTTTCTCTATTTGACTATCTGTTCCAAGAAATTTGACTGTCCAAGTCAATAAACAGTGATAACCTAATAATTGGGCAATAGAATCATCTTTTCGAGCAATAATCCGTATAATTTTATAAGCAACATCCCATTTTTGCTCAGCACCTCCCCCACTTTTTAGGTCCCAATAAAGTAATTAAACCACTATCTTTAAGTAGCTGTATTTCGCGAAGAGGTTTTTCTCCACTGGAATCTCTATTGATAACATCTTCATCCAATTTATCCGCTACTTCATGAGCGACTTGATACCACTTTGCAATATCTTCATTTTTTTCTTGCCATTGATAATAAGACTGTAAATTATTTTGAGACATAGTTCTCTCCTTTAAAAGAGTTATTAAAGAATTGCAAACACCTGTTTTTATTCCAATATTATTGAAAGGAAAAGAATTTATGAAATACTATTTTTGTTCTTGTATATAACCAAAAGTAAGTTTTAGGAAAAAATTAAGACCTAAACAGAGTCAATTGAAATATCATTGAAAAACTTTTTGATAGCATAGATAAGGTATGATTTTAAAACAATGAAAAAGCATTAATTTCATATAAAACTATTTATATGAAATTAATTAGTTAAAAAAATTAAAAACCCCATGTTCACTTAGAGCAACATGGGGTTTTTCGATAATATTAAAAGTTGGTATTATTAAACTACGTCCAATCTCATCTTATGGCTAGGTGGTGGAAATACTTTATCTAGTCTTTGTAAATCTTCAGTATTTAAAACGATTTGTCCTGCTTTTGCATTCTCTCTTACATGAACTTCAGAAGTTGATTTAGGAATAGCAATAACTCGACCTGAACGGACACACCATGCCAATAATAACTGAATCACAGAACAATTTTTTTCTTTTGCTAACTGTACTACTTCTGGATTATTTAATAAACCATTTCTTAGACTACCTGCTTGAGCTGTAGGACAATAAACCATCACAGGCAAACTATGTTCTTGACACCAAGGCAATAAATCATATTCTATTCCTCTAGAGCCTAAATGGTACAGTACTTGATTGGTTTGACAATGATCACCTTGAGCGTTACGCCACAATTCCTGCATATCACTGGTATCAAAATTAGAAACCCCCCAGTTTTTTATCTTTCCCTGTGCTTTCAATTTTTCCATTACCTCAATAGTTTCCGATAAAGGAATATGTCCTCTCCAATGCAATAAATAAAGATCTAGATAATCCGTATTCAACCTTCTTAGAGAATTTTCACAGGCCAAAACAGCACTTTTTGAACCAGCATGATGGGGATAAAATTTAGAAACCAAAAAAACTTTCTCTCTTATATTTTTAATGGCTTTACCTACTACAATTTCAGAACCTCCATCAGCATACATCTCAGCGGTATCAGTCAAGGTCATGCCTAAATCAACACCTAGTTGCAGTGCTGCTACTTCTTTATCCTGCTGCGAAGAATGCTCTCCCATTCCCCAACTACCTTGACCAATGGCTGGAATATCTAATCCAGCCAACTTAACTGTTTTTGTTTGATTTGTCATTAATAAACTCCTAATTGAACACTATCCTAAAACATAATACGTCTATCCATAAAAACTACAATAGAATTTAGTTCATCTATTAGATAAAGTTTTTTTATCACTTCTTTTAAAAAGATTATTTGTATGATTTCTAATTTTAAAAAATTTATTCTATTAAAATATTTGGATAACTAGAATTTTTTCATTCCTAAAAAATACATCCTTTGATTTTAGATTTTTTATTTAGGATGTATAATCTAAGTTTTTTTAACTATACATTATGATGAACTTTTATAAAAAATTATTTATTCTTATTGCGTTCTTGGTCCACTCAGAGGCCTACCCCACCATTCAAGAAATCAGTACTTCTGACAATATGACTAGTGAATCCTTTCAAAATGACCAATTTAAAGATAAATTAGAAGTTTTCACCTCCTTCGGCGTGCTCAATGTAAAAGCTCAAGAATATGCATTTAATGACAATCAAATAATTAGCCATTTAATCTGGAATACTCATTCTGTTCCTATAGTCAAAATCGGCTTTAATTATGACTTTTTACCTCAATTAACATTTGGTGCTTCTTTTTGGGCCAACCAACATAGAAAAAATAGTCATATGTTTGATTATGATTGGTTATATACTGAAAATCCTTATCATAGAACCAATATGTCTAGTCATAGTAATACCAAGCTCAAAGCCAATGGTTTTGATCTTTATTTAAAATACTGGCTCACTAAACCTAACTCATCTACTCGTTTTGCTTTGTTAATGGGCGTAAAAAATGAGCGTTACCAGTGGGTCGCTCCTTATTATTCTTATTTAGAATATGAACCAAGTGATTTTTATGGATTTACCCAAAACAATTCTGAGCCAGGTGTTTCCTACAAACAGACTTTTAGGGTTCCTTATATAGGTTTTTTACTTGGATTTTCACAAGGCAAATGGAATTTTGATGCCAGTTACAAGTTAAGTCGTTTTAATACTATTCGAACACTAGATAATCATCACGCTAGAGATATTAGCTTTAGAGGCTATCCGGATAAAACGCCGCTTTATACCAGTGCAGAATTCGATATTGGCTATCAATATAAAAAACCTGTACAGTTATATTTGAATACAGAACTCAACTATGTTCCCAGAACCAAACTTAATCTTGATGTCGGTTCAATTGACAGAAAAGAATACTATGGATTTGTTAAAAAATCACACGTATTAAAAAATATATCTAAAAAATTTTCCATAGGAATTAAGTACCAATTTAAATAACTTGAATGCTAATAAGAAGGACTATAAAAAAATATAATGGAAAATATTAATAAAATATTATTGTTACTAATGATCAGCCTAAATTCTTACCAGATTTTGGCAAAGGACACTTTGTTTAAAAAACAATATTTAGAAAACAAACTAGAAGTTTTTACTGCTTTCGGTGTGCTAAATGTTAAAGGTCAGGAAATATTTAATCATTGGCATAATGATCATTTAAATTATAGTCACATTATATGGAACACTCATTCCGGCCCCATCCTTAAAGTCGGTTTTTACTATCACCTTTTACCACAACTAACCTTAGGGGCTACTTTATGGGCGAATCAACATAGGGAAAACAGCCATATGTTTGACTATGACTGGTTAGAGCCTGAAAATCCATACCATCGAACTGATCTATCCAGTCATAGTAATACCAAATTAAAAGCCAATGGTTTCGATATTCATTTAAAATACTGGCTGACAGAAAACAATGCCGCTACTCGTTTTGCCTTATTATTTGGCCTCAAAAATGACCGCTATCAGTGGGTAGCTCCTAGTTATGGTTACTTTGAATATGAAGATGATGGCCTTTATGGATTCTATGGAGATAGCCGTTATCCTATCGTTTCATATAAACAAACCTTTAAAGTTCCTTACCTAGGTTTCTCTATGGACCTTACCCAAGGAAAATGGCTATTCGATGCGATTATAAGTTAAGTCGTTTCGCCACTATTCGGTCTTTAGATGTCCACCATCTTAGGAATATCAATTGGCAAACTAGGCCTGATAAAAGACCTATTTATACGAGTGCTAATATGACTGTAGCTTATCAAGTGAGCAAACCCTTGCAAATCTTCTTCAATACCGAACTTAACTATATTCCCAAAACAAAACTCAATGTTACTATCGGTTGCAATGATAAAAAATGTTTGCCCGATAAAGTAAATAGGATACAGGAAATGAAACATTTATCTAAAAGCTTTTCTGTAGGGATGAAATATCAGTTCAAATAACATGGAACATTGCTTCAATCACATTAGTTTTTTACTAAAAAATTATATTAATTAAATTTGAACATTAAGAATTTTTTCTTATTGAGAGTAAAAAAAAATAGAGATAAAAATTTTTATTCAATAAAAAAAGTAATTTTGACCACTTGCCCACTTTCATCCAATAGGGTTAAATAATGTTTTCCTTGTTGATAATGTTCCAACTTTAATTCAAATTCTTGCCCTAGTTCCAGTTCTGATATTAATTCATCATCTAAAAATAACCACCGTTTACCAAAACCTCCTTCACTTTTAAGTGGTAAGATCACTCCTTCTTCTGCAGATAAAATACGGATATGTTGCTTATTATCTATTCCTGATAAAAATAACTGGTTAAAAATACTTTCATTATCCTGTGGTGGACAATTCTCATCTGCTGGTGGTAATAAATTATTTCTCTTTTGTGCATCAGGCACCCATGGATCAAGTGCAATAGGCCATAAGGCTATTTTTTTTACTTTTGCTTGCTCACCATAAGAGGCAACACGTTTCCCTTTATCATTCACCCAAAAAGTAAAAAGAGTATTGCCATAATCTTGTTCTTTGGGATATAAGTTAGCAAAAGTAGTAGGAATCATCCCTCGTAAAATAAAAGCAGGGCGTTTTTGATAACAGTTAAGGTCATTTTCATGGATTTGAAGCCCTGTTGGCCAACAAATCATTTCTGTGGAAACAGAATTGGGCCTCAAAATAGGTTTTTGAGATTGCCGTGTTGTCCGATCATAATTGACTAAAAATTCATTAATCCTTTGCAAAATAGGTACTGCAGTTACTCTCCCATATTGTCCAGAAACGGCGGCTCCATCTGGTCTTCCCACCCAAACCCCTATAATATAATGTGAATTAAATCCTATGGCCCAAGCATCCCTAAAATCATAACTCGTTCCTGTTTTAACTGCTAGGCGTCCATTACTCAAAAGCTGCATGGCGTCCGTTGTTTGGGTTAGAACCTCACCAGTAACCCAAGCTGCTCCTTCTGAAATTAACTCTTTTTCATGTAGAGAATCAGTTGTTACATAGCGTGGTTGAGCTACCTTGCCTTGTCGTGCTAATAGACTATATCCTGTGACTAACTCTTGCAAACTAGTAGAACCTCCACCCAAAATATAGGAATTATTAGGCACATTATTTTTGGAGCGTAATTGGATTCCCGCTTGTCTTAATAAATTAGTGAATCTAGCTGGCCCGTAAATATCGATTAATTGTACGAAAGGAAGATTTAATGAACGTTGTAATGCTTCGCTAGCACTCACAGGACCTGAAAAACCTTGCGAAAAATTTTTCGGACGATAATCTGTACTGATTCTAGGAACATCTTGTAATAAAGAAGCTGAAGGTATAAGTCCCTCTTCTATGGAAAAAGCAAATAAAAAAGGTTTTAAGGTTGAGCCAGGAGAACGAATCGCAGTTACCATATCCACATGACCAAAACGAGTACTGTCATTTAAATCCATAGAACCTACATAACCTTTAACGGACATGTCATTGGCATCTACAACTAATATTGCCAAAGACGTCTTAGGAGAGGTATTGCCCTTAGCATTGAAGGCTATTTTTTCTAATGCTTCTTGTATGGGAAATTCTATATTACTGTGAATAATTTCAGTACTTGGGTATTGTTGACTTAATCTTCTGGCTAATAAAGGAGCATGACTAGGCGCTTTGGGGATTGCAACCCATACACCATCTTGCTTAATTTTATTCACTTCGTCTTGAGACCAAATATGATAAAAAGCCAGACGATCTGAAACTTTATTTCTTGCTTTTTCCGCCCTTTCTGGATAGCGATCAGGCCTCAAATAACTCGGTGCTTGTGGCAATACTGCTAATAAAACCGCATCTGAACGATTTAATTGTTGCGGTGATTTTTGTAGATAAAACCAAGACGCTGCCCCCACCCATTCTAAATTTCGTCCAAAGGGTACCCTATTTAAATAAAGCGTTAGAATTTCGTCTTTGCTAAGATGCCATTCCAATTGAAATGTTCGAAAGACTTGGCGCATTTTCCCCATCCAAGTTTTTGGATGAGGTTCTATCATGCGTGCTACTTGCATACTTATGGTACTCGTACCCGAAATTACTTTGCCATTACGAATGTTTTGTACCGCAGCTCGTAAAACAGCCAACGGATTAATACCAGGATGATCATAAAACCAACGGTCTTCATAAGTTAACAAAGCATCAAGATAATAAGGAGATACGTCATCTATTGAAACAGGGTAACGCCAAATCCCTTCATCATCTGCAAACCGCCACAAAGGAGTGCCGTCACTCGCTAATACTGTCTGAGTATAACCTTTAGTTGTTAAAGGTAAAGGGAAAATCTTATCTAATAAAATAAATAATAAAAAAAGTTAACAGCAATCCTAACACACAGATTAACTTTTCTTTTATCTTAATGCTTAACCTCATTATTTTTTCTTAACAGTCATTTTATCCAGACTATCCCCTATAGCAAAATTTTCAGGTTCATACATTAACTCTACATAAGGAGGGGGCACTATATAAGTTCCTGGCACTACTGCTCTCACCAAATAAACCTGTTTATGTATTTGGCGACTTCTGAAATTGATAGCCGCCACATAGCGATCATCTCTAAATTCTTGATGAACCAACTGATTTTGATAAGATTTTGCTTTAACATACGGATCTAGATGACTGATATCAACACTGGCATTGTCTAAATTCTGATTTTCTAACTCCAATCCCGCAGGTAAAAAATCTACGATTAACACATCATCATAATAACTATGACTTTTCACAGTTAATTCCACCAGTACTAAATCACCCACATTCAACTGTGATGGTGTAATTTTTTTCCCTTGAATATCATAATATTGTCGCTCAATACTTAAGTGTTCATTTTGTGTGGCTTGAGGTCTTTCTTTAGGGTAACCAAGTATATTTAAGTTAACATAGATAGGAAAATTACTTTCATTTCTAATACCAATACTTCTAGAATCTTGTCCCACATAATATGTATTAAGTACTTTTTTATGAGTCTCTGATGCTCCATTATTGATTGAAACTTTAAAGTTTTGAGCTTGATTTTCATTTAAATATAAACCAGCTAGAAATAAAGCATTATTTTCTTGGGTTGAAAAATAACTTCTGTGTGCCAAATCCTGTTGGGTTAATTTAGCAATATATTGATTAGCTACTTCGGGATAAAGTTGATATTCAGAAAGCAACGCCACTACCTGTGCATCATCTCTCACAACACTACCATAATCGCTTAAATATTGACCAAACTCATTTCGATTAGCCTTTTTAGCCAAATTAATAAAAAAATCTGCTTTAGGTTTATCCCCACTTAAATGACTAGCCACTGCTAACTGAGTAAGTGGCAATGGTAGATTTTTATTTTTTTCATAATAATCAGTCTTTTTAAATTGGCTATAAAAATCATTCAGTGTGTTTTTGACTAAGGTAGGGTTAACATTTTTTCTTGCCAAAACCAATGTCGTATATGCTTTAACAGCCAATTTCTCATTCTCAAGCATACCACTGCGATAAGATTGTTGTAAGTATGAATCAAAAGTATTTTCATTGTATAAATAACTTGAAATCCTATCAATTGCCTTTTTCAAAACCTTTTCGCTAATTTGATAACCATGTGTTTTAGCTTGTAATAAAAAGTCTGTCGCATATACAGAAAGCCAATTGTTTTCAGAGCCATATTTATCCCAAAGAGAAAATCCTCCATTATCTATTTGCATACTCAAAGCATGTTCAATGCCTTTTTCAACTTTCGCTTTTTGCACTTCTCCGTTGTCAAATTTTTTAATCCACAACCGCATTAACTGCTCGTCTGAAGACAACATAGCTGGGAAAATACCGCTAATAGTCTGCTCTAAACAGCCATAAGGATAGGCAAATAAACTCGTAATATAAGTACTAATATTAAGATGCGGTGTTTGAGCAACAGAAAGTTTGGCTTCCAAACTTGCTCCCAAAACCTGCGCTACAAAATCCTGAGGAACTATTTGTATATTAGCCCCTGGTGCAATAGTTACCGTCACCTGTTTTTGAATCGCGGTATAAGGAGATCTTACGCCAACCGTCCAATTTCGATTTAAAGAAAATACTTCGCCAGTATCTGATTTAATATTATCTGAAACAATGTGAACCTTGCCTTGGGTACCTAAGCCATCTAAGGCATATAAATTAATAGGAATATTTTTATGTGCCTTAGGGGTTAATTCAAGATTAGAAATAGTGAGTTCGTTTTTCAACTATCCATCTTCAGAAAAACTCACCAGTCCCTCTGTTTTTAAAGAAATATTAATCGATTGAGGAATATCTGTTAAATTACGAACTTCTAGGGTAGAAGTTGACAAATCACCTGTGGCTAAAAATCTCGGCTTGACCAATTCTAAAACAATAGGTGATGAAATCAACATCGTTTGATCTGCATGTCCATAAACCTCATCATTCCAGACTTGTGCCATTACACGCGCCTGCCCGTTAAAGTCAGGAATAGTTACTTCTACTTGTGCTTCTCCCTGTGCATTAAAACGAATAGGAACTAATTGTTGTGCTAAAATTTTCACTTCTGAATCTGGCTTTTTACCACCTAGAGATAAATCAAACTCATCTTGATCGCCACCATATTTTAATTTGGCTGTTTTTTTAGCTGAACTTTCAATAATCTTGCCATATAAGTCATAAACATCGATATTTAGGCTTTTAGGCCCTAAAAAGTAATTAAATGGATCAGGCGTTTGAAAGTTAGTAATATTTAAAATACCAACATCTACCACACTGACTAATGCAGTAATAGGTTTTTTCGTATTGATTGATTGGCTATTACCCGCCAATTTTAGCTTAATCGTAATAGGTTCATCCGGTAAAGCTTTAGCTGGAGCCTGAATGCTAAAATTAACTTTTCTATCATTATAATCAATCGGCAAGTGCAAAATCCCTACCGCTCGTTTGATGGTTCTTAGTTGACTTGTATCTTGTCCTCGAATTATAGTGGTGGTCAAATATAAATCATTTCTTTTCCAGTCCTTGATGGGCACATCAATCACAATGCCTTTGGCTGGAACTTTAATATTCTTCTGCCATAAAACCCCATCATTAGATTCAACCATTAAATATCCTTCACCAACACTCGGTGAATTAATTTGTACTTTTGCCGTATCACCCGAATGATAACTTGTTTTATCTAAGCTTAATTTCACTTGATCAGGCCTTAATGAACTAGGATCTGAATCATTCCAACTATAGCCTGCGTAAAAATTCACGCTACTAGTTGCTTTAGTGTCTAAATCAATAATATCTAAGTGATATTTACCCCACTCTCGAGGCGTAAAAGAAACTTGGCTACTTCCCTTAGATGAAGTATTCACAATTGATTGTGACAAGATCAAATCTTTAGAATTTTTCTTATTTTCCAAGCCTTTTTCTTCATCCCAAACCCAATAATAATTAGATTTTTCGTAAACAAACTGCGCTCTAAGCCCATTTTTCGCTAATTTCTTTCCTTGATTATTAATAAACGCTACTTCAAATTGAGCAGGTTGGCCTAAATTAATTGTTGGTGCACTTTGATAACCATCAAACTCATAATCATAATGATTTTCGCTGTTAAATAGAGGTTTAATTGCTGGTAAGTTAACATACGGCCAAACACTTTGTTTGACTGTTCTGGTGATTGGTCTTCCACCTGCATCCAATAAACTTAAACTAAGATATACATCAACAGGGGTCTTAACCTCATCTATTTTTACTTTAATATTGGCTTGACCTTGTTGATCCAGCTCTTTTTCGATTGAATCAACTAATTTAGGTTTTTTAGCAGCTTCTTTGTCACTGCCTATTTTAAAGCCTGGTAATAAATCAAAAGAATCTATATTTTTAACAAACGCTTTGCCCTGTATTTCATTTCCATTCGCTGGGGCACCGTATAAAACCACCCTTTTACATTAAAATTAAATTCATTATTGCTCACTATAGGTTTTTCATCGGTATCAATTTGCAAAGCCATGCGTTCAGGTAAAAAATCTTCTACTTTGATCAATTGTTTGGTTTTCTGCTTACTACTTATTTCGAATTCAAACTCCCAAGTACCTGTTTTAGCATTATTGGGTAAAGGATAGTTAACTTGATAAAATCCTTTTTCATTGTTTTGTGGTTGCAGCACCAAAGTTTTCACTAAAGTATTTTCTGGATCATAAATTTTCAATTGAATTGGTTGTTGCTTGACTGGTTCTCCATTGCTATCTCGCAATAAGGCGTTTAAAACAATATTCTCATTGGGACGGTATAAATCCCTAGCACCAAATACAAATAATTGCTTAGCAGAGTAGGAATTTTCTTGTTTTATTTGATAGCCTGTTAAATCTAAAGCCGAACTTAATTTCACGAAAGAAGTTTCATTTCCTTCTTTAGCCAATAAATAATCTAATTTTTTTCTGAAAAATCGGGTATTTTTAAAACTCCGTCGCTATTAGTACTCCCTAATTCAATATTTTTACCCTGACTATCCAAACCCGATATTTTAATATTTTTTAATAATCTCCCATTCGATAAATCTTGAGCCACTACCAGTAAATTGTCGTTGTCATGGTATAAATGTGCAGAAATACCAATATTGCTCACAAAAATCAAGGCCGCAGGGTAATCATACGAGTATTTCCCTGTTTGATTCAGTACTGCTAGAAATACCCCTCCTTCACGAAAAGGTTTAATACCATCCAAATCAATATTTACTTCTTGTTCTGTATTTTTAGGCAAGTCTAAATCATAATGACCTGAATAAATTAATTCAGTATAAGGCTGCATGCGCTCAATATTACCCACATATAAATAAGAGTTAAACTCATTAAGAATTTTATTCAAATGAGCCATATCCACAGCATAAAAATTAATATCCACATTGTTGGTATTAAATGCCAACACGGGTAAATTTAAATGATCTTGCTTGGGTAAAATAAATCCATTACTAAAAAATCCAACCGATGGTTGCCTTTTATAAGTCTTTATTTCTTTTTTGAAAGTTTCAGGCAGTTTGCTCCCATCAATAAAAGTCATGCCTTTATTCACCACAACAGTATAGTTACTATCTGGATCAAGGAAATGATATTTGATTTCTAAGCCGTTATCAGCCAAGACCCAACCACCATCAAATTCTTTATAATCTTCATTTAGTAGGGAAATATTTTTTTGATAATTTTTTTTCTTATCAATCGGCTTATTAAAAGTCACAACAATCGTCGGTGTACCTTCATCAATAGCATCAGAAACATCTATCACTTCTGCTGGAATGAAAGGGTCAACGGTTATAGAATCAACTAAATGAGATGACGTCTCTGTCAAATGCGTATTTTCTAAATTCGTTCTGTGTTCATAATCATGGCAAGCATTTAAAAATACACTTATGATAAAAAAAACAGTCAAATAAAAAAGTTTAAAATTCATATTCCTATAGCCTATAAAAAAACTAATAATATACCCTAATTCTACAGATAATCGCCTAACTTAACACTGATTACTTAAAGAGTACATCTCAAAAATGATCAATTATTTGACACCTTCTAAATTAGTTATCAGATTCTAATTATTCGATATAGGATATTTATACTAAGTAAATATACAATTAGTCTTGAGCCTAAGATGAAATATAAAAATTGCCAAACAAAATATTTATGGACTCTTTTCCTCTCATAAATTAAACTGTTCTTATAACACATGAAGGAACTAAGAGTCATTCATAATCTGGCAATTTACGCATAACTACCAAATCTGCCCTTAATTCATGAATATAGTTATTACTTCCATAATTCAAAAATTCTAGTTACCGTTAATAACTAGAATTATAAATTAAACCTAAAAATATTCTAATTGTAATAAACTCGAGAAAAAACGTTATTTTTCATAGATTATTAATTGAAATTATTGATTGACATTTTTAATTAGAGAATTATAACTATTTTATTCACATTAAAATATTAAAGACAAGAAATAAGAATTACCTTCTTTATATTGCGATTCAGTACGCAGTCAAGAATTTTACTTTCAAAAAATAAAGCACCTAAAAAGGTGCCCTATTTTTCCATCTCTTATATAATCTTAAAGTGAAGAAGAAGGTCCTGAGATAATAGATCTTACTGAATTCACTCCAGAACTAGATGTTGCGATAATATTACGAGCTAACTCAAACAACCCATTAGCTAAATTAACAGCAACATTGAAATCGGCACTATTTTGAACGACTGGTACTGGAATCACACCACCCGCGGCTCTAGGTGCATCTTCCTCAGGTGCATCTTCCGCAAACACAGCAGTAGAAAATAACGCTAATCTAATAAACTTAATTTTTTCATAAGAATACCTCCTTAGTTAATCACATAGTCACAAGCAAAACTCTTGCTACCGTAGTTTATTTTATATAATTTATATTTAAAATGCAAACAAAATCTATCAAATTATTAATATTTTATAAATATAACTATATGAATATAAAATATATTTTTATATGTAAATTATAACTACCTAAATATTGTATTGAAAGCCTAATGAATAATTAAGATTTTTCTTCCGTTTTAAATCACTTGAATAACCCACTTGACTTGATAAATTAATTTTTTTATTTAAATGGATAGATGCATCCGCTTGTGTATTGAACCATAATTTATTTTGATCTTGAATTTTACGATTAAACTTCACAGGTGCGGTTTTAATAGAGGCAGGAACTTCAAAATTTTTCTTTCCTATTTGCCTATTAATGCTTAATTGAAAAGATAAATGGACAGGTTTTTCTTTAATTTTAAACTGTTGGTTTTGGTATTGCCAACCTAATCCCAGATAATTTTTATGGTAGTGGTAATTTGAATATCTCATTGAGATAGCATCAATACCACTTTCCTCATAACCCTTTACTTTAATATAATTTAGTCCTAATTGCATCAATATAGCTGATTGTTGATCATCATCATTAACAAAATTCCAACCAGTTTTTAATAAAGAACCATAGGAATAAGCTCTTGTCTTTGCTGTCGTATGTAATGTTGTTTCAAACATAGGGATAGAACGATTAATATTTTTTGCTTCTACTCGAGAAAAACCCAGATTAATACTGCTCCAAATTTGGTTTGACCAAAAATACTGGGCAAAGAAACTAATATTTTGATAATTAAAATGATATGAAAACAAATCATGTGGTCGATTGACTCCTGATGAAAAACTCAACAAACCCCCTATTTGTAAAAGATTAGCAAATGTTTTTTTGATACCAATATTTAATAAATTCGTGTTATAGCTTTTGTTATCGGTATAAACGCCATCTTTTGAGAGACCACCAGAATAAGATAACAGTAAGTCGAATGAATCTGAAACTTCATGATTATATTGAGGTTTTAGCATTAATTGCTGTTGGATAAAAAAATCTCTAGATAAATTAATATTTTCTAACTGTCTGGCTATTGAGCTAGCGTAAACAGGCGCATCAAAAATAGATTGTATGTATTGACCTATGGCTCTATGCGTTTCACCACTTGGATGGAACCAATCCCCAAATAGATATTTCCCTTCATGAAAATTAGGGGAGCTAATATCACAGTAACGCGAAGAATACCCAAGAGTACAAGTAGGCACTAATACATTATCGATATCATATCGTTGATAATTATTAATCACTTCTTGCATGAATTCAGCAAAGTCAAAATAAACAACATTACCATTAACTTCACCTAAGGCCTGATTCAGAGAATAATTATACTGAGAGGTCACTCTTTTTTGCACTTTTGCCATCCAATCATAAAGATTTACAACCAGTGATGGTGGTAAATACCATAAAATTTGTGTTTGCATGGCTTGAATATGATTCAATCTTACGAAATTTTCGCCTTCAGCCTGCACCCAATTATCTGGATTTCTCAAATAGGAATCCACTCTTTTTCCAATATTCCCTATTAACCATGTATAAGGAATATTTAATCGACCTAGTGTATTTTCTATCAGTTGCTCACTAACTATCATCATACTGTAGGGAATCAAGCTGGAATCTGGAATATTCGGTACAAAAACATAAGAGGCCCCTCTATTGGTTAATTCTTGTGCTAAATAAGCAGTCACTTTAGGGCCATTACCAAAAGAAAATTCTCTAGCATTTAAATCATAACGTCCAGAAATAATATCAATAATATTTGTTCCTATATAAGTATTGACATCCATGGCCCCGCCCCAAAGCATATAAAGGGAGTTAGAATCTGCTTTACCATTATTATTTTGTAAATATAAGTTCACTTGTTCTATGAGATTATCATTTCCCCTTACAGCATCCATAGTGGCTCCTCTTTGTGCATAATTTAACCCCTGAGCACTGTAAGGTTTCGATATTTTCCCAGTATATACAAGACTTAGATAATCTACATAAATAGATTTATCATAACCCCCTGCTAAATACATGGAATAACGTCCATTAGAGCCTTGGTCCGATAGACTATCGCCAAATGTAATAAAATTATTGAATTCATAGCCATGTTGTATAGTGTCATAATTTTGTTCTGGATATGTGTGCTGGTAGTTATTAGGAGCACCTACTAACCACAAATCGACTAATTGAGGAAACAATTGAACCAATAAAGAGGCTGTTCTCAATGTAGAACCTATATTTGAAGCATGTATATAAGCACTAAAATTGATCAGCAATATTGGTATAAAAATTAGTTTAAAGTATTTCATGCAAGTAATATATTTGGACCAACATTCATATTAAGTTAATTCAATTATATTTTATAAAAAAAGCAGTGAGCAAATCACTGCTTTTTATCATTAAAACAATAAATCTTCTAATTTATCACTTTTCGGTTTAGAAGGTATTTTTTCTTTAGGTTTTTGAGGCTCTTCATGCGTATTACCTATTACACTATTAACACAATCAGCTAAATTAGAAGAATTACAATTTCCCTGATTGGAGGGTTGTTTGTCCTTGCTTTCTTCTAAACCCAAAATAGTACTCCCATTATCGTCATTATCTGGTTTAGGAATGACTGTATTAGGTTGATTCATTGGTTTTAACTCCTGTAGAGCAATACAAGCTGCTTGAACATAATTATTACAAGCATAATTGAATAATTGTTTTGCTTTCTCTATGTCTTGAGAAACACCATCCCCCCTAACATAATCTCTACCTAACTCATAACAACTTGTATAATTGCCACTATTACAGGATTGTTCTTTATTTTGTACATTTGATTCAGGAGTCGATTGCACCATCCCAGTAGATAGTTGTTTTAATAGAGAACATGCTTCTACATCATTAGCGCTACAACTCTTATTGAGTAAAGAAGAAGCTAATTCTTTATTTTTACCCGATTTACTTCCTTGATTAACAATTAACGCACCTGCTCTAGTACAAGCTTTATAATCATTTAGATCACATGCTTTCAAGTAAAAATCATATGCTTTATTCATGTTTTGAGATATTTTAGAACCTTCTTCATAATACCCCGCAATTTTCATGCATGCTTGAGCATTATTCTGTTGACAAGATTCCGCAAAAAGAGAAAGGGCTTTTTGTAAATTTTCTGGTTGACCTAAACCTAATTCATACTTTAAAGCTTCTTGATATAAATTTTCTTTGTCTTGATTGCCTTGTAATATAACTCTCATTTCCTCAGCACTCACACAGGCATTAATGTAACTTCTTTGACAGGCTTGATTGTAAATTTGTAAGGCTTTATTATAATCCTGATCAGTCCCTTTCCCATCTC
Source organism: Neisseriaceae bacterium PsAf (assembly GCA_017114885.1). Lineage (GTDB taxonomy): Bacteria > Pseudomonadota > Gammaproteobacteria > Burkholderiales > Neisseriaceae > QFNR01. The sequence continues at coordinate 73,899 of WNLJ01000002.1, forward strand.
TAAATAAATCGCCAAGCGCCAAACAACTCTCCGAATCTCCTACATTACAAGCTTTTGAAAAATATTGAACCGCATTTTGATAATTTTTCGGAATCAAAAATCCATTACTTGCCAAATAGCCCAACCAATAACAACCTTTTTTTGTCCCATCCAATGAACATGATTTATCAAATAGCGATAAAGCTTGAGAAGTATTTTTACCTACCACTAAATAATTTAGTCCTGCTTGGGTACAACCCTCCGCCGCATTTAAATTACATGCTCTAGTATAATACTGGGTTGCTTGATTCACATCGTTAGAATAATATTCAGCGAGTTTCATACACGCCTCTTGATTCCCTGCATTACACTCTGCAATTTGTTTTTCCGTTGATTTAAACTTAGAACAAGAGCTGAATAATAAAATACTCATACCCACACATATTAAAAAATTAATTTTTTTCATACACTTCCTCTATTATTTATATTTATTTTTTTAGGCATGAAATTATAGCCAATAACTCTTTCTAAGTAAAAGAATTTACTCATTTTCAGTTGAGCAAAATATTGGTTTTAGATATGATGCTCTAAGATAAATAATTTAAATTATTATGTTTCTCTACTAAGAAAGAGATATTTATGTCAAAAGCTTTACTTTTAACCGGTGCTAGTGGTTATATTGGACAAAATATTATCCAACATCTACAGACTAAAGACTATTTTATTATTGGCCTTACTAGAGATAAAAACAATAAAGCATCATTCACTAATACGCAATGGATAGAAAATTTAAATGAGATTAGAGAATCTTCAATTGATTATGTCATTAATCTTGCAGGCAAACCAATAGCTGATAGCTGGTCGAAAAAAGGCAAACAAAAAATTATAGATAGCCGAGTACAAACAACAAAAGCACTCTACCAATGGTTAGAAAATAATAATATTCGGCCTAAAAAAATAATCTCAGGCTCTGCCATTGGTTATTATGGCATTGACACTTCTGAAACTTGGAACGAGATATGTATAGAAACTTCACCTCCTCAAGCTATATTTATGTCTGAATTATGTCAATTATGGGAGCAAGAAGCATTAAGTTACCCAAACCAAAATACTGTTATTATTCGTTTAGGTGTGGTGTTTAGTAAAGATGCTAAAGCACTAAAGGCTATGTTATTACCCATCAAATTAAATACGGTTGGTCGTATTGCATCAGGCAAACAACCCATTACTTGGATACATCTAAAAGATGTATTAAATGCTATTGATTTTCTGCTAGAAAATAACGATCGACACACAATCTATAATCTCACCACACCTGAATTAATCTCACAGCAAGAGTTTGTTCAAATAAGTGCTCAATTATTACACCGTAAGCCTTTTTTATTCTTGCCACAGTGTGTCTGTAATCTTTTATTGGGAGAAAAAGCACAGCTCATTACCAATGGGCAATATGTTAAACCCCAAGCTTTACTAGAAGAAGGTTTTAATTTTGAATTTGCTAAATTGGAATTTGCATTAAAAAATCTTTAACGAGAGCATAGATTATAAGAACAAAGTCTTAATACATACCCCCCCAAAGCGAAAGCCCTTGACTGCGTTAGCATAAGTCAAGGGCTG
>WNLJ01000001.1 GCA_017114885.1 Neisseriaceae bacterium PsAf
TAATGGTAAAGACAGGCATATTAGTGAGTAGCTGAATAACTGACTCAGACACTAACTCGGCTGTTTTGTGAATCACTTTTTGAATCCGTGTATAACCACTTTTTCTTTCAACCAAACTAACGATAGCTTGTTGATGCGCTTTACCAATAATGGTATCTACCTTCCAATCACCTAAGCGAGTACGTTCTTCTACAACCTTTGGTCTATCATCTATTCTAACTGGATTTTTAATACATCCTCTACTGTCGTTTATAGCATACTGTTTCTTTTTCTTCTTTTGACAACGTAAGTGACGGTATAACTGACCCCCTTGAGATTTATCCTTATAAATATAACGATAAATACTTTCTGTACTAATTCCTACATAGTGAGCAAATTGTTCTGGACTCCATTGAATAGACAATTTCTCTTTAACTAGTATCCAATAGTACTCTTCAATCATTCTGGAATTATTAGATTTTCTAGTACAGGCTAAATGATGAGCTTGTTTATGTCTGTATTCTATTCTACCTTTGTTTCACTTTAACTTTCTACTAATAATGGAAGGGTGTTTACCTATAATCTTCGCTATTTCTTTTTGAGTAATTTTTGTTTTACTTAAAGCGTAAATCTGGTATCGTTCTTCTTGAGTAAAATGTTGATAATTCATCTGTGCAATCTCGACTGTGGTGGTTTAGAAAGCAGATATTTTACAACATCTTACTCACCAAACCCCAGTTAGTAAAAATTGCACTTCATATTAGAATTCACATCATATATTGTTTATAATATAAACTGTTAGATTTCGTCGGGTTGTTTACACTTTTTGTTTAAAATAAAAATCTAATACCTCATAAGGTGTTTGTTTATTTAAACTAGCATGAGGTTTCACTGTGTTATAGTAATTGATAAATCGATTTAATTCTAGTTTACGATGCTCTGAACTAGTAAATTCAATCCTATCATGCCACATTTCCATTAAGGTTCTAATGACTCGTTCTGCTTTTCCATTGGTTTGTGGTCTAGCAGTGTGGGTATATTTTTGGTTGATACGTTGTTGATCACATAGCTGAACCAGAGCATGATCTTTAGTTCCTTTATATTCAGTTCCATTATCAGTATAAATGCAATCAATAAAATATGGGGATTGTTCTAGTATATTATTTTGTAAGAAATCAGCAGCACTAAACTGTGACTTATCAGGATAGATTTCAGCATAAAGTTCTCTAGAGAAATCATTAATACCAACAAATAAGTATTCTCTTCTATCTTTAGCACTTTGCCCCTTGAGTAAAGGCAATCTCTTCGTATCTAAATGCATCATTTCACCAGAATAGGATTTATTATAGCATTTAGCTTGAGCTTTCAATTTTAATTGAATTGACTTTTCTACTTTAGCTAAACGTTTAATTCCATATCTAATACTTTTAAAATGATTATTAGTGCTGTTTCTAGGATTAAATTCTCTTAATCTTGCTTTCTTGATAATATTGTAGATCGTTGGTCTACTGACAGAAAACATTTGAGATAAGCTCGTTACTCTAATTTTCTCTTGGGTATTATGTAAACGCCATATCTCTTTACGTTGATAAGGCGTTAAGAGGGTATTTTATGTATATTCATTACAGTATTGTCTCCTAAATACTGTACAACGCTAGAAATTTTTACAACTTAATGTTATTCAAAGGGGAGTTTGAATGTGATGAATAATGGCAATTTCTCTGAAAAAAAGATAAGGAGAAAACAGAAAAAATCTCAATATGATATATCATGGTTTGAAATATCATCAGAATCCATGGGGATGAGAAAACATATAAAGGTTTTAAAGAATTCTTTTCAATCGATTGACTTGGCTGGTCATTATACTATAAAAACATGGTCTAAGTGGAGATTAAATGGTTGGAACTTATGGATATCTACAATAGCTTCACTATTGAATATATTACTAGTTTTTATTTATATAGTTTCGTATTATAGTGTGCAAAGATATCTTAAAACTATAATTTAAATATTGATGTTATTAGCTATTTTTTAAGGGGTATAGCTCCTCTCATGGTAGTCTTCATTACTTCTATTTTTTATTATTGTCTTTTGCCATTAATTTTAAAATTTATTTATTCAAGAAAAATTAGTTTATGCAAAAATATCATTTGTCTGGTGGTTGCTATTTTTATTTCTTGGTCTGTTATAGTATCAGTATTTTTTTGTGAAAATTCCGATGTATCTTTCCTGTTTTATTGCATAGTTCTTTTAATATGCTACGTGTTATTTTTTACGGGTAATTTTTCTTATTATCCTATATTGCTTATGTTAGTACTAGTTCTCTCTATTTTGTTTATATATCCAATTTTGTATGAGCCTATTTTAAAAAATATAGAAGATAGTAATATAATTCATTTTTTTATAATTATGATTATAGGATTTACACTTCCTATTTTTTATATTTTTTTCCTTAATTTAATACCTGATAATATGTGGGAAATGGCACTAATTAAAGTTATTTCATTCTTGGTAATGTTCATCGTTAGTTTTTTTCCAATCATTTTTGCTGAAAAACTAGTAAGTAAAGATGGATTAGTAGATCCAATTGAGTATTTAATTTTAAATTTTAATTTAATAAAAAATGAAAATAAGAATCATCAGTTAGAATTATTATTTTGGGACGATCAATCTACTTATGCTCAGAAAATACTATCTGAAAATAAAAATAGAAGATATTCTGTGGTTATTCCTTTTTCTGATTCTGATTACTACTATGTATTTTTATGTGAAAATAAAAAATCAGATTGTATTAAATTGGAAGATATGAGAAATCAATCCCCGATTATCTTACCTAAGAATGAGGTTATGAGAATTTTGCCTTTTTATCCTAAAGGGTAGAGGGTTCATCCATAGAACTTGATAATGAGCTACTGAATAATATTCCTTTAATGAACTTTGAAAGCAAATATTTTTCAGGAACTAATTACAAAGAGGGAATTCCGTTAATGAAGTGTAAAAGCGACTTTAGACTTAGATAAGATTTTTTAAAATTTCCTCTGCAGATAACTCCTTACAATCTTCAAAACCAGTACCTGCCCATAAATTAGTAAACTCAGGTAGGTTAAGCTGGTTGGCTTTTTGTCGTATGGGTTGAGCGAGATAGTGGACCAAAGGATATAAATCGGGCGCAAGATGAGAGTATTGCTGTATAAATTTGTTATTTAAACCACGAGCTTCACGTCCTGTAAAAGCACGGGTAATGGCAGTATCATTGAATTGTTTACTTAGTAAAGCTTGTCGATAAGTACTATTGGTACTTGCTTCTTGGGCACATAAGAATAGAGTACCTATTTGAACAGCACTTGCCCCTTGTGCTAATAAATCTTGTACTTGTGATTTTTGGGTAATGCCGCCTGTGGCGATTAACGGCAAATCAGTTTCTTTTTTGACTAATGCTATTAATTCAGCACACGATAATTGGCTACTTGAAACATGTGAATTAAATGTTGCTCGATGTCCACCTGCTTGGACTCCCTGCAAGCAAAGAGCATTCACTCCTACGGCTTCAGCTTCCTTAGCCTCTTCTAAATTAGTAACAGTAGCAACCACTATTGTATTTACTTTTTGTAATGACTGAACGACTTCGCAAGAAGGCAGACCAAAGGTAAAGGAAACAACGGCAACGGGATTTTGTAATAATACATTGACTTTATTATCATAATCATCACTGCCATCTGTAGGTAAATCACTTATTTCAGGTAATTCAACTTCTAATTTCTTGGCTAGAGGGAGTAACTCAGTACGATATTGTTGTAATGCAGTTTGATTATCTGCATTTAAGGTAATATCAGCAGGGATAAAGACATTAACACCAAAGGGCGAATCTGTTAACTGTTGTGTCTTCTCAATTTCTGCTAAAACTTGTTTATGAGTTTTATAACCTACAGCTAAAAAACCAAAACCTCCTAAATTAGTGATACTTGTTACCAAATGTGGGTTGGAAACTCCTCCTGCCATAGGAGCAACAATTATAGGATGTTTTAATGATTGAAAAGTAAACATAAGCTGTATCCTTTGCTAGATTATTTTTTAATATTGTATTTTAAGTATAATATTTCTTTAAAAATAATGTAAGGGCTTATTCGATTGAGTGATGTTGGCGCTTTTCTTTAATCCATTTCAAATTCGCTACTAGTGTAAAGGACATGATGTATAACAAGGACCAAGAATTCCATTTGCCTAAATGGACTAAAGACCAGCCATTTTTTTGATTTGGATATTGCCAAATACCTGCGAAAGTTCCAATGTTTTCTGCAATCCAAATAAAGAATCCAACGAGGATAAAACCTAACAATAGAGGCATATGACGATAGGTATCATAAGGTTTATAGGCGACCCAACTTTTCCAATAGATTAAAATAATGAATACTAAAATATAATAACGATAGTCACCAATAAAATGATGTGTGAAAAAATTAGCATAGACTAAAAAAGCAGCTAAAAACATTAGTCTAATATCAGGTAAGCGAATCATTTTTAAGTCTAATAAACGCCAAGTTTGAATAATATAACTAGCAATAGAGGCATACATAAACCCTGTAAACAGAGGGACGCCGAGCACTTTTGAATAAGCAAAATCAGGATAAGCCCATGACTGAATACCATCGGATATTTTAAAAGCCTCTAGCGCAAAACCCAACACATGAAAAAGACATATGGTTTTAAATTCATCCCAGGTTTCTAGTTTGAAATACAACATGCCGATTTGAACCAAGATAGCATATGCCAGTAGAATATCGTATCGAGGGATGCCTGCAATACCTGTTTTAGGAATTATGAGCAATGCCAGCAAAATAAGCGCAGGGAATAAACAAGCTCGAGCTTGTTTAACGCCAAAAAAAAGAAATTCAACAATAAAACGCTTAAAACCTGATAGATTATTAATTAGTGGTGGATTAATCAAAAAATTATCTAATTGTTGAATGCTTTTAATGATTGCCATTTTGATAGTTTGGTTTATGAACCGTATTCTTCTGTTAAATCTTTTTTCATTAGAATGCAGTCAACGCCTGTTTTATCGTTGAGCATTAGTTGGCAGCGTTGTAATTTTTTATATCCTGATAATTCATAGAAATATACTGAATTAAGAGATGCATATAATTTGATAAAGGTAAGATTAGAGTCATATGCAATTTCTTCTGCTTTTTGAATAAGTGCAGTACCTAAGCCATTATTATGTACAAAAGGGTGTACATACAAGGCATCTAATTCTGCATTTTTTAAATCTAATTGGAAAAAACCTTGGATTTGATTTTTATATTCAACCAACCATAATTCTTTATTTTTAAGACTGGCTAAATAACTTTCAGGATAGAGTAATTGAGACCACGCTTCTAGTATCTCGTCGTTATAGCAATTTTTACAAGCGTATTGGACTGCGAATAAATGTGCGTTATATATATCTTCACAATCATAAGGAGTGGCTTTTCTAATAACCGTAATCAAACTCATAAAACTTATATCCTAGATAGTTCCTTAGAAATAACATCTATATTTTGTTGGTGCTCACTCGCTTGTTGTTCAAGTTGTGGGATAGATGTTTGATTGTTTTTTGAATGAGCGTCCCGTATTTTACCACGTATATTAGCAAGAGCTTGCATTTCATTTTTTAATTCATTACTAAGGATCTGTTTGCGGGTTGCATCTCTTTTGGTCTGTGTTTGCTTTGAAACAACGGTATTGGAATAAGCCGAGTGGCTTTTTTTATTGTTGCTAACTTTTTTAATATTACTACTTTTTTTAGTTGTTTTAGTATTTTTTTTAGCAACTTTAATGGCAAGATTAGCAGAGTAAGTGTTAAGTGCACCTAATTGAGATATTGAGCAAGTATCCAAGTTGGCTTTGTCAGTATATGTTTTATTACCATTTTTATCGACACAAACATATGTTTCAGCAAGGCTCATTGGGACTGCTAAAATCATTATTAATATAAAGATAAATTTCTTAAATAAATATAACATGGTAAGCAGTATATACGTATTTTATGACATAATCATTATAAACAAACTTTTTTTAAAATCTAGTCTTTGTTTTCAAACTGTTGTATCAATTCCAATTCTTTATTTTCTATTGTTTCTTGGATGTTCAACCATTCTTCTTCTGTTGTTTGCATGTCTTGTTTTATTTTTTGAGATAAAATAATATTTTCTTGCAAGCGCTGTTTATTTTCATCTTGATAGGCTTCTTCAGAAATTAAAAAATTCTCTATTTCTTGCTGTTGTTTTTCTAAGAGATGTAAATTTTTTTCTAAAGATTGAGCTTGTTTTTTTAAGTCTTTTGTATTGTCTGCAATAGCTTGTCTTAACTGAGCTTGTTTCACTTTATCTTTTTTATAGTGATTTTCTATCTCAGAAGAAGAGGGGGTATTATTGGTATTGTTATGTCCAACTGTTTGTTGATGATAATCATCTAAATCCCCTTTTAATATATGTAATTTTTTGTCTTGTAAGTAAATAAACTCATCACAAGTTGCTTCTAGTAAGTTTCTATCATGTGAGACTAAAATCATAGCACCTTCAAAACTTTGTAAAGCCCAAGTTAATGCAGTACGCATATCAATATCTAAGTGATTGGTTGGTTCATCTAAGAGTAGAAAATTTGGCTGTTGCCATACAATTAGAGCAAGTGCCAGACGTGCTTTCTCACCACCTGAGAATGGTTGGATTTTCTCATTAACTTTGTCGTTATTAAAGTTATATCCACCCAAATAATTACGCAGTAATTGCTCTTTTTCATTAGGTGCTATTCTTTTTAAAGCATTTAAAGGTGTGTCATTGGGGTCTAGATAGTCTAATTGATGTTGGGCAAAATAACCTATTTTCACTTTTTCTGAGCAAAAAATACTACCTGATAGTTTTGGAATATCACCAATAATGGTTTTAATTAAAGTTGATTTACCACTGCCGTTAACACCTAACAAGCCAATACGAGAGGCCGCTTCAATAGAAAAAGTCATGTCTTCAGAAATAGGTACATCATAACCAATCACTAAGTTTTCAAATTTCAGCATTGGATTAGGTAAGTTGCCAACTGGGAAAAAAGAGAAATCAAATTGACTTTCTAAGTGGATAGGTGCAATGAGTTCCATTTTTTCTAATGCTTTGATACGACTTTGTGCTTGTTTTGCTTTTGTTGCTTTATATCTAAAACGGTCGACAAAAGATTGTAAGTGTTTAATTTGATTTTGTTGCTTATTATATTGGGCTTGTTGTAGGGCTAAGCGATTGGCTTTTTCTTTTTCATAAAAATCATAATTACCACTATATAAAGTTAGTTGATTCTGAGCGAGCTCTAAAGTCAGTTCAGTTACCTTATTTAAAAAATTTCTATCATGAGAAATAATGATTTGAGTATTGTTTTGTTGGATAAGATAATTCTCTAACCATAAAACAGTTTCTAAATCTAAGTGATTGGTAGGTTCATCCAATAACAAAACATCGGCAGGGGTTAAAAGTGCTTGTGCCAAATTTAAACGCATGCGCCAACCACCACTAAAAGATTTCACAGGTTCACTATGTTGGGATTCATGAAACCCGAGTCCTGAGAGTAGCTTGCCTGCTTTTGCGGGTGCGGTATAAGCATCTATATCTTCTAGCTGTTGATTAATATCAGCAATTTGATTGGCATTATTGTTTTGAATAGCTATTTCTAAAGCTTGTAAAAGATTATTTCTTTTTTGATCACCACTTAAAACGTAATCGATAGCAGAACAATCTAAAGAAGGCGTTTCTTGTTTGATGATGGCATAAGTTTGATTGGCTGGGGTAATCACGTCACCATTGTCTTGATCAATTTCGTTGAGTAATAAAGAAAAAAAACTAGATTTACCAGAGCCATTTCTACCAATTAGCCCAACCCTTTTATTGTCAGGCAGAAATACCGAACTATTACTGATTAGCTCTTTGGTTCCTCGACTAAGACTTAAGTTTTTTATATCAATCACGCTCAATATTCCTACATTATGATATATCTAATATCATAATATTATTTAGATTCTTTGGTATATGGTTTAATTTTAACACGTTCTATTTTTTGTCCGTTTTTTTCTAGGACTTCAAAAGTATAACCATAATATTCTATTGAATCTCCAATATTAGGAATTTGTTGTAGCTCTTCCATAATTAAACCAGCAACTGAATGAAACTCACTGTCTTCTGGCAGTGGAGGGATGTGTATTATCTGAGTCAGCTGATCATAATCTAATGATCCTTCCACAGTGATACTTTTGTCTGGATTAGTTTGTATGCTAGGGAGTTCTGTTTGCTCATATTCTTCTGGGAATTCACCAGCGATAGATTCCATAATATCTTTCATGCTCACTAAACCTAGAATAGTACCAAATTCATCAACCACCAGTCCGATATCTGAAGGTGAATTTCTAAACAATTCTAAAGCGGTAAGAACAGTTGCTGTTTCAGGAATAAATAAAGGTTGTTTGATTAATTTATTAATATCATATTTTTCAGATTCGAGTAATTCGGTCAAAATATCTTTTTTACTAATATAACCCAAGGGCTCTTCAATACCGGCTTTCCCTACTACAATCAAACGAGAAAAAGGATTATCTTTTAAATCATTTCTTTGTTCTTCAATGGGTTTAGAAATATTTAATTTTTCAATTTCCATTCTTGGGGTCATAATGGACTCGATAGGCTTTTCGGCTAATGTGAGTACGCTACGAATCATATGTTTTTCGTTGTCTTCAAAAACACTTTGGTCTTCTATAAATTCCCCATTTTTAGTAGCACTCGCTAAAATACTTTCACGAATACCCATCATGCCTAGAACAGAATCAATAGTCCTTCTTCTCCAACTAACACTGGTATAAGCATTTTCTTTTCTATTTTTAGAAGAAATTTGGTTGAGTACTTCTATCATAATAGAGAATAAGATGGCAGCATAAATATAACCTTTAGGAACCTCAATGTGGAAACCTTCTAGTATTAAAGATAATCCGATTAGTAATAAAAATCCTAAACATAATATTACTACGGTAGGGTGTTTATTGATAAATTCTGTTAGATATTTACTACCAATAATAATAAATATCATTGCGACTGTAACAGCAACCATTGCAATGGTAATGTGGTTAACCATACCAACGGCAGTGATAACTGAGTCAATAGAGAAAACAGCATCTAATAATACAATTTGTAAGATAACAATGCCAACAGGTGTATAATCAATCTTGGCTTGATAGCTATCAGTGTATTGGACTTGTTCATCAATTTTTTCATGTAATTCCGTGGTGGCTTTGTAAATCAAAAAGAGCCCACCAGCAATCATGAGTATATCCTTAAAAGAAAACTCAATATTAAAAATTGTAAAAAGAGGCTTTGTCATCGACATTAAGTATGATGCTAATGCAAGCATAATGATACGCATGACAATGGCCAAACTCAAACCCGAAATACGAGCAAAGTCTCGATATTCTGGTTTTGCTTTATTGGCGACGATGGCGACAAAAACGAGATTGTCTATTCCGAGAACAAGTTCTAAAACTAATAATGTGATAAAACCAATTAGAACATTGGGATCTAAAACCCAACTAAAATCCATATATGATAATTAGTAATTAAAGACAGTTAATTCTATCAGTAATTTTAAATTTAGAATATACTTTTTGCTATTATCAAATAATATTATTGATAATTTTTATATTAATTTTTAAATAGAATGTTTATTAAACATAGTAAAGACAAAACATATGCCATATTCTAATTTTTTTCGCGAAGCCCAATTTTTTACTACCGTTAATCATTTAAAGGACTTACCAGAAGTTGATAAAGAGGTTGCTTTTGTGGGAAGAAGTAATGCAGGGAAATCAAGTGCTATAAATACATTAACGGGTCATAATCGTTTAGCATATGTCTCTAAAACACCAGGGAGAACGCAACATATTAACTATTTTCAGTTAAAAAATGGTGGTTTTATGGTGGATTTGCCTGGTTATGGTTATGCAGCAGTGCCTGAATCTGTGAGAAAACATTGGGTAGGTTTGTTAGGCGATTATTTGGCTAGTCGAGAAGCTATTTTGGGCTTGGTTATGATCATGGATAGTCGTCATCCATTAAAAGAATTGGATCAAGTTATGCTGGATTTTTTCTTACCAAGAGAGTTGCCAGTTCATATTTTGTTGTCTAAGGCGGATAAATTATCTCGCCAAGAGCAGATGAAAACTTTGTTTGCAGTCAAAAAAGCACTTAAACCTTGGCTCTCCGAAGGAATGCAGCTATCAGTACAATTATTTTCAAGCCTTAAAAAAACAGGCGTAGAAGAAGTGGAAGAAATAGTTGGTTCTTGGTTTGAAAGTATTTAATATTAAGAGAGTGTTAAATTGGTCAAGTAGGGATAACTTTTAATATTGGAATTATCTATTTTGGTATTGTATAACATGGATATAAATAATGTAAAAATAATCAAATTTTTCAAGGAATTAGTAGTTGTTTTTATCCTTTTAGAATTACTTATTGGAATTCTAACTGTTTTAGGAATATGGGTAGAGAAAAATTATACTTATAGTGACATTCTTGAAAAAGGTAATCAATTGAACCTACAAATTAATTGTACTAATAAGTTATATGCGTTTGTTAAAAAAGCTAATTGTGATGCGTTAGAGAGAGCCAAGTTATCTAATGAATGATAGGACGTCGCCGAATAAAAAAATTAATAAAAGGGATAATATTGCTTATCGTAGCTTGTTTTATCCATATCTCTTTTGTTTTACCATACTATATCAAGATGAGTGAGAAAGACTATGGAGTAGATGAGATGATAGACGATCCGTATTTGACAAAGTCAATCGATTATCTTTGTCACAATGACGGAGTATACAGGAGAATAAAGAAGCAAAACTGTGAAAACTTATCTTTTGTTTTAAATCAATGGCGTCGGGATTACGGGACTACAGGAGGCTCAACCTTCATCATGCTGCCCTAGTTTTCTAATAAAGCGCCATCTCTTTTCGTTTTATAGGTTTTTCAGAATTTAATGAGGGACTGATGCTAGTCGTATTAAACCATCAGTGTTTGGAATTGTTATAAAGCCTAGATTTGTCAATGATGTAATATAGATAGGAGTCTTGCTACTCTTAATAATGGCTTTAATATGATTGAATTATTGATTAATCATGAAATCTAAACAAAGGGTTACCACTATTTGTTTAGTTGTTTTTTATTTTTTGAAATTATTTTATATTTAAAATAAAAACTTTATCGTCAATAATCCATTTTGGCCTAATTCTTTAAACATCTCGTTTAAAGTATATCATTTAAGTTTCTTATATTAATCCCTAATTAGAAAATATTGTCTATCCTTGATTTGTATTAAACATTAAATAAGAAATGAATGACATCTCCATCTTGTACAATATAATCTTTGCCTTCTGTTCTCATTTTACCTGCTTCTTTGGCTTTGGCCTCTCCACCTAGAGCAATAAAATCTTCATATGCAATCACTTGAGCACGAATAAAACCTCGTTCAAAATCAGTATGAATAACGCCAGCGGCTTGAGGGGCGCTGTCACCCTTATGAATCGTCCAAGCCCTGACTTCTTTTACACCAGCAGTAAAATAAGTTTGTAAACCTAATAAGTCATATGCTGCTCGGATAAGACGATTTAAACCAGGTTCTGCAAGCCCCATTTCATTTAAGAAGTCTACTTTTTCATCATCTTCTAAATCAGCGAGTTCTGATTCCATTGCCGCACTAATAGCAATCACAGGGACATTTTCTTTTTTACCCAATTCTTGTAATTGGGTTAAAAGGGGATTATTTTCAAAACCATCCTCTAATACATTGGCAACATAAAGCGCAGGTTTAATTGTTAACAAACAAAGTGGTTTTAATAATTTTTGTTCGTCCTCAGAAAGACTAAGTAATCTTAGGTGTTTTCCTTCATTTAAAGGTTGGATTAATGATTCTAATAAGTTAACCAAGGCGGCAGCTTCTTTGTCACCCGATTTTGCTTTTTTGCTTTCTCTTGTTATGGCTTTTTCTACTGAGGCTAAATCAGCAAGAGCTAATTCAGTTGCAATTACTTCAACATCATCAATTGGATTAACATTACCTGAGACATGAACGACATTAGGGTCTTCAAAACAGCGAATGACATTGATAATCGCATTAGTTTCTCTGATATTGGCTAGGAATTGGTTGCCCAGCCCTTCTCCTTTACTAGCACCAGCAACGAGACCTGCGATATCGATAAATTCAACAATAGCAGGTTGAATTTTTTGTGGATTAACAATATCTGATAGAGCAGATAAACGAGGATCGGGAACTTCTACAATACCTGTGTTTGGTTCTATGGTACAGAAAGGATAGTTTGCAGCTTCAATTCCTGCTTTGGTCAGGGCATTAAAAAGTGTCGATTTGCCTACATTCGGTAAACCAACGATTCCGCATTTTAAACTCATGTCAATTCCTATTATTTACAATTCTAAATCTTTAAATTGTAACATGACATGAATAAATTTGATATGATGTAAACTCGTTTAGAAATGAACAAAAAATTCTTCAAAATAATAAGGGATCGTACTATGGATGAAGTAAAAACAAATGAGTTGCCAGAAGAAGTATCAATAGATAGTCACATATTAGAAACTTCTATTTCTAGGATTACAGGAGGTTCCAAATTAACGGAAAATAATAAAATAACATATTTAAAAGACGCAGCAGAAAATTTTCCAGCATGGTTGGAAGGTATCCGTTCAGCAGAAAAATTCATTTGTATTGAAATGTACATATGGGAGCCTAAAAATTATGGTGAAGAAGTCAGAGATTTATTGGTTGAAAAACTAAAAGAAGGGGTAAATGTTTATTTAACTTATGACTGGTTTGGCAGTTTAAATGCCCATATCAAAGGTTTTTTTAAACCACTAAAAGAAAATGGGGCTCAGGTCTTTGCTTTTAATAAATTAAATGTCTTTTCTGGAATGGGCGTTTTATCTCGCAACCATCGTAAATCTATTATTATAGACGGTAGAAAAGCATATGTATCTGGTTTATGTATGTCGTCAGATTGGGAGGGAGATCCACAAAAAGGCATTCCCCCTTGGCGAGATAGTGGACTTGAACTAGAAGGACCGATTGTTCTGGAGGTTTTAAAAGCTTTTAAAGAAACCTGGTCAGATTTTCCTGAGGCAATTTTTAATGAAGAGCCTTTACCTATGAGAGATTTATCTCAAGAGGAATCTCTATCAAGTGCTCGGGTAGTAGCCACCAGTCGATTTACCGCCAATATGGTACGCTTGGATTTAATGGCGATTACCTTTGCACAATCAAGTATTTGGATTACTGATGCTTATTTTATGCCAACTAAAATGTACCTACAATTGTTGATGAATGCAGCAAAAGATGGTGTAGATGTGCGAATACTGGTACCTCGTTCTTCAGATATTCCTTGGATTGCTTCTGTTTCTAGAACTCAATACCGTGATTTATTAGAAGCAGGTGTCAGAATTTTTGAATGGAATGGTTCCATGATTCATTCGAAAACATTAGTTTTGGATGGAAAATGGGGGAGGGTTGGTTCAACTAATTTAAATCTTTCCAGTTGGTTTGCAAATAGTGAGTTAGATATTGTGTTAGAGGGAGAAGAAGCGGTTGTACCACTAGTAATGGCATATTTGGATGATATTAAACATTCTACTGAAATGGTATTAAGCGAGAATAGACAGGCACAATTAGCAACTGAGCGGCAAAAATTAACACCTGCGGAAAGAAGACGATTTACAAACATGCAATCAAAAGCCCTAGTAAGACAAATGGCTTATTTAGGTAAAAACATAGATGAAATCTTTCGTGGAAATGCAGAAAATCAAGATGTTTTAGATAAAGTAGAGTTTTATTCTTATCTAGGAATTAGTGTTTTTTTTCTGGTACTAACTATTCTCTTTTTTAAATTTCCTGATTTAATTGCATATCCAATTGTCTTTTTGTTATTTATAGCCACAGTGCTAACAGGCTATCGTGCCTTTCAAACTTTTAGATTGATTAAAAAGGATATTGCTAATTTTGATAAAGAAAATGAAAACAAGTCAGAATCAGAATCAGGTAAAAAGGTAACAAGTGATTCTACAGAAATAAAATATCAGGTTAAGGATGAAGATAAATTCAGCGAGGAACAAATAAAAGAAGCAAAAACGACTTCTTTTAAAACTGAGACTACAAAGTCAAATACTGAAATATCAGGCAAAGAAGAGGAAAACTTGAAAAGTAACCCAACCAATAATCTATCTGAAAAATCAAAGAAAGAAAACTCAGATAAAGCAACAAAAATAATCGATGAAAACAAAGATGAATTAACTCAAGACAAGGATACAGTAAGTGACGATAATAAGAGTTAAAAAGAAGCTTGAAGCTTCTATTCACACTTGAAAAAACAGAGTTCTTGGACAGGAGTTAGAGTTGATTAAATTTCATACTCCGCTGTTTCTATTTGTGTGAAATATTTGTACAAAAGCATCAAATTGTTGTTCTTCGATGCTTTTTCTTTAAAATAAAATTTTAACTTAAACTGGATGTGACTACCAATGAAATCACGGTGGTGTATCGAGGCACAGAACCATTGGTGAATTAAAGGACTAAAAAAATAACTAATCGGTATTTTTTAACTGCATACCGGATAATACTTTATATGCTATTTGATTTAACTTATAATTTTAATCAACGAACTCAGCAATTGAGAGGCAAATAAACATGCAACGAATAGTATTATTAAGTTTGCTACTGGTGGGGCTAGTAGCTTGTCAAAATCAGGAGAAACCGATGAACAATCAAGTAACGGGTTATGACCACAACGGCTTACCCAATGCCACCGAAGACAGTGTGGAATTCAGAACTAATCCTAATCCACAACAAGCATACAAGGTAGAAATAAGTTTAAATGATATCCCTGGGAAATTACAATTACATGGCTTCGTTGCATTTTACCAAGCCCAAAATTGTACTTATACTACCAATCGTTATGCAGGAGCGACTAATTCTCCAGAAAAAGAAATAGAAATTAGTCCTCATTATCTTTCAGACAATAGCTTAGAAGGAACAGTATATTTAGATGCGATGTTAGATGAAGACTATTATGGCCAAGGAGTGTGTGACTGGCAATTGACCTCAGTGGCGGCACAATTTAGGGCTTCTGAAGACCCAAATGATACAGGTTTTATTATTTCTGGCTTTAAAAATGAATTATTTCCTAGTAGTAGCACTACCTTATATTATTTAAAAGAAGATTATCCTAAAACTTATGTGAATGGAAGATTGCTAGAAGGTAATTCTGATTTTGGGCTTAAAAAAGAAAATGAAAATATGCAATATGGTTCTAAGTGGTTTTCTATTACTATGACTATTGAGGAGGTGAAATAATGAATCGAGAAACAATACAGCTTAATGCCAATTTAGCCGATGATAGCTATGTTAATAGAAAAAAAGACGAAGACCCAAATAGATTAAAACCACCAATTAATATTGATGGTCATCAATATTATGTGTTAAAAACCTATCAAAACTCTACAACTGGTTTTTATGGGGCAGTCTATCAAGACAAAGCAACCAATGAAATTACGGTGGCTTATCGAGGCACAGAACCATTGGCTAATAAAGCAGCAGATATCTGGACTGATACTAAAATCGTTCATTAAAATAAAAACTTCAACTTTACATAAGAATAAGCTTTTGATTAATAGTTAATTTCAATTATAATTTTAATCAACGAACTCAGCAATTGAGAGGCAAATAAACATGCAACGAATAGTATTATTAAGTTTGCTACTGGTGGGACTGGTAGCTTGTCAAAATCAGGAGAAACCGATGAACAATCAAGTAACGGGTTATGACCACAACGGCTTACCGAATGCTACACGAGATAGTGTCGAATTTAGAACCAATCCTAATCCACAACAAGCATACAAAGTCAAAGTTACTGTTAATGATGCACCAGGCGATTGGGGGTATATTGATTTCTTTACACTTTATCAAGCCAAAAATTGCACCTATACCACCAATCGATATGCAGGAGCAACGGGGTCTCCAGAACATCATCTACAAGTTAAAAATGATGGATTTAATAATAACCAAATGCAAGGGGTCATTTACCTAGATGCCATGTTAAATGAAGACTATTATGGTCAAGGAGAGTGTGATTGGAAACTGACTTCAATTACTGC
>WNLJ01000016.1 GCA_017114885.1 Neisseriaceae bacterium PsAf
CCCAACGCTTGATGGAAGAATCTACAGTTAATATCAAAAAACAAATTCAAGCAACAGATTATATCCACCGTCGTCTAAGCAAGCATTATTGGGTTGGGATAGGGAGTGCTTTTTTGATAGGTACCGTAATGATTGCAGCCCCTGCCCTATATCTACACTATAAACAAAAAGAAATACGCTCTGCTCAACATACCGTTGAGGTACAAAGAGCATTGGATCAATATCAATTTAATACTTGTGGTGGCAGACTGTGTGTTAAAGTCGATCGCAATGATCCTATTTGGAAAAATAATAAAGATTATCTCATTATTAAGTGATTCTTCTTTATTAGCGTAGAGAGCAAATTATAGATGTATTTTGATAAACTGCCTATAAACTTAAAAACTACTATCAGGCAAAGTTAAAAAATGTAATTCCTCAGGTATTAATTCACGACCCGATATTTCATTACGATGAGAATAGTGGCCAAACGATCTATAATCCCTTTATGTTTCAGTTCGAGTTCAAGATTAACCGAATTCCCTAAATCTTCAAAATAATTTAACCGCCCACTCATGTACTGATTTAGATTCAATATGCATAAATGGCATATATAAAGAACCTCTTTGCTCTGGAGCTAGATTTTTATCTAAATCCCTGTATCACCGCTTCTAAGCCAAAACCAAACTATCTTATGAAAATGACTGAGGTTGATTTCGATAAATATTGCGTGAAAATTGATCCAATACAATAATTTCTACTAGTCTCCTCTGCTGTGTCTCAGCACGACCATAATTCTACTTGACTGGTTCTTTCAATACAAAGCTAAATTTAGCATTGATTAATTAGTCAAATTCATCACTTTTTACAAACCATAACTCTTGATGTTCAGGCACATACCAAAAATCTAAAACCTCTTGTGTATTCACATATTATCTTTCCAACATTCAAAATTACCTAGGCAACATACCTTTCATACCCTTAGCCATCCGCATTATTTTACCCATACCACCTTTACCTAATTGCTTCATCATTTTTTGCATTTGCTCAAATTGTTTCAATAATTTATTTACTTCTTGCACACTGGTACCTGAGCCTTGCGCAATTCTTCGTTTACGACTGGCTTTTAATAATTGAGGATTGGCTCTTTCTTTAGGAGTCATAGAGTTAATAATCGCCTCTGTTTGCGACATAGCTTTTTCTGCCACTCCTTCTGGTATTTTTTGAGAAATATTACCCATACCAGGTAATTTCGACATAATGGCTTCTACCCCACCCATGTTTTTCATTTGTTGCAACTGTGCCTGGAAATCGTTTAAGTCAAACCCTTTTCCTTTACGCAGTTTTTTAACCATTTTTTCTGTTTTAGCTTGATCGATGCCTTGTTGCACATATTCAATCAAACTCAATACATCACCCATGCCTAAAATTCTATCGGCCAATCTATCAGGATGAAATGCCTCTAAACCATTAATTTTTTCACCTATCCCTATAAACTTAATTGGTTTTCCTGTTACTTGTCTAACTGATAAAGCGGCTCCTCCTCTGGTATCTCCGTCCATTTTGGTTAATACCACCCCGGTTAACTCTAAAGCTTCATCAAAAGACTTTGCCGTATTAACTGCATCTTGTCCCAACATAGAATCGACGACGAACAAAGTCTCAACGGGTTTTAATATTTGATGCAGGTTTTTAATTTCTGACATCATTTCTTCATCAATAGCCAAACGACCCGCCGTATCTACCATTAGGACATCATAGAAATGCTTTTTAGCATAATCCAAGGCCTGTTTGGCAATTTCTTCTGGCGATTGTGATCTATCTGATGGATAAAAATCAACGCCTACCTGATTGGCCAGTAATTTTAACTGTTCTATCGCAGCTGGTCGATAAACGTCAGCAGACACCACTAAAATTTTATCCTTACTCTTGTTTTTATTTTTTAATAAATTCGCTAATTTACCCACTGTTGTGGTCTTACCAGCCCCTTGCAATCCTGCCATCAAAATAACTGCTGGTGGCACTGCGGATAGATTTAAAGAGCTATTTTCTTGCCCCATAATTTCAGTTAGGACATCATTCACCACTCCAATAAAAGCTTGGCCTGGTGTCAAACTACCTATCACTTTGACACCCAATGCTCTTTCTTTAACATCACTTATAAATTGCTTAACCACAGATAAGGCAACGTCTGCTTCTAACAGAGCAATTCTTACTTCTCTCAAAGCATCCGTAATATTATCTTCTGTTAATATCGCGTTCCCACGAATGGTTTTAACAATATTACCTAAACGATCTGATAAATTATCTAACATATTCTCTTAATTTCCTTTAACCTATAGCCCTGCAGCTTCTGCCTGAATATCTGCATGGTAACTCGAACGTACCATAGCACCAATCGCTGCATGCTTAAATCCCAATTCATAAGCAATTGTTTCAAATTTTTTAAACTGTTCTGGCGTTACGTAACGCAATACAGGTAAATGACTTGCAGAAGGTTGTAGGTATTGACCTATAGTAATCATATCCACATCATGTGCTCGTAAATCATGCATAACTTGAATTACCTCTCCATCTGTCTCACCTAATCCCACCATGATTCCTGATTTAGTTGGAATATTAGGATTTTTACGTTTATACTCTTTCAACAGATTTAAAGAATGTTGATGATCCGCCCCTGGTCGTGCCTGTTTATACAATCGTGGTGCGGTTTCTAAATTATGATTCATAACATCAGGTGGTGTTATGGATAAAATATCTAGTGCTTTATCCAATCTTCCTCTAAAATCAGGAACTAAAATCTCAATTTGTGTTTCTGGTCGTGTACGACGAATTTCAGTAATACAATCAGCAAAGTGCTGTGCTCCTCCATCTCGTAAATCATCTCTGTCTACAGAGGTAATGACTACATAATTTAATTTCATCACTTCAACAGAGTGAGCTAAATGCTTAGGCTCTTCTGGATCAAGAGGATTAGGGCTTCCATGCCCCACATCACAAAAAGGACAGCGTCGAGTACAAATATCACCCATAATCATAAAAGTAGCTGTACCTTTACTAAAACACTCACCAATATTGGGACAACTCGCTTCTTCACAAACCGTAAAAAGTTTTTGCTCTCTTAAAATATTTTTAATTTCTATATATTTTTTCCCTGTAGGAAATTTAGCGCGAATCCATTCAGGTTTTTTTAATTTTTCCTCAAGAGGAACCAACTTAATAGGGATTCTAGCAACTTTATCTGCTCCCTTTAATTTAATGCCTCTCTTATCTGAATTCATTATTTTCCTTCCAACTATAATATAATTTGTAAATATTGTACTAATTTTTGAGTCACTTCATCCATAGATGGACAAGGTGACAGTAAATCTTTTATCTGTGTCATTTCCAAATCAGCATAACCACATGGATTAATATCATGAAATGGATTTAAGTCCATATTAACATTTAAACTCAATCCATGGTATGCACCATTATTTCTTATCCTTAATCCTAAGGACGCTATTTTTTTTCCTGCAACATAGACACCTGGTCTTTCATCATCTTTATTAGCCACAATAGCATAATCTTGCAGAGTTTTTATAATAGACAACTCAATACTACTCACTAATTCGTGGACTAAAATATTTTTACGTGAGAAATCAATCATGGTATAGACAATCAGCTGTCCTGGCCCATGGTAAGTAATTTGACCACCCCTATCTGTTTTCACTACAGGAATATCAGTTTTATGCAACAAGTGTTCTATCTTGCCCGCCTTACCTAAAGTGAATACTGGGAAATGCTCTAATACCCACAACTCATCTTCAGTATTCGATGTTCTATTATCTGTAAAATCACACATCGCTTGGTAAACAGTCTCATATTCTTGTCTACCAAGATATCTAATTTTCATTAAATAACTACTTTCACCAAAGGATGTCCTGTCAGAGCTAAATAAATAGCATCTAATTGTGCTTTACTTTCAGCATTCACTGTAACCGTAGCGCCTAAATAATTTCCTTTGCTACTCTCTCTAATGGTAATGTCCGCCAAAGTCAATTTGGCATCATGTGGCTGAATTACTTCCAATAGCTGATGAGGAAAACGCTCATGCCTAACCCCCATCACTTTAATAGGAAAACGGGATGGAAATTCTATTAAAGATTCCTCTTCTACTTTATTCTCTGAGTCCACTCTATTTTCTTCTGTCTTCTCTGCTTTGTCTTGTACTTTATCTTCCATATTGACTACCTTACTTTAAAACACATCACATTCATCCTCATCCCTATTTCCAGTACCTTTAGAGATACAAAGTGTAATGTTTTTATTCTCATCCATTCTAAGATAATGATTTTCTTTGCTTTGGTACTGTGCATCCGGCGTCGCGTACATTATATACGACTCAGTTTGACAACCTGCTGGGGCAGGGGTACTAAAAGCAATATTAAAACCAGGTGCTTGTGTTTTAGGCAATGTTGGCCACAAACACGTGCCCCCCGCTTGAGCTGAGTGATTATAACGATAGTATTTACTATAAAAATTTTCCAAATAATTGGCATTTTCTAACATCGCACTTTTAGCGGCCACTAGTTTTGCTCTTTGGGTATATTTTTGAAAGGAATTGAATCCCCATGCTGCAATAATGCCCAAAATAATCAACACAACCATCATCTCTATTAGTGTGAATCCTGTATTTCTAAAACGTTTTACCATAATTACTAGCCTTATTTAATAAAATATTAATATTATTAACTACTTTCTTGTCACACTAATAACTTGTGGTATCTTTTCAATTGATTTAATCACATTATTCAACATGGGTAGTCCTTCCTGAATTTCAAGTCCAAAAACAAAGTTAACATGATCATCATAGCCATTTTCTTCAGAAGAAGGCATATCTACAAACTCAATATTAACTTGATTAGAGGAAATATAGTTCACTATTTGAGCTAATAAGCCTTGAGTATCCCTTGCTTCAATTTTTATTTGAACTTTGAATTTTTTATTGGTTGATAAATCTTCCCAAGTTGCGTCCAATTGATTTTCAGAAGGATATTTTTGTAAGTTAGGACATTCTGCCCGGTGAATAATTAAACCCTCATTTTTAACCAAAACCGCTTTAATGGCATCGCCCGGTATTGGATGACAGCAATTGGCAAAACTAATTTTTCTTGAAGAGCTGCCTGCTATAGTAATAGGGCTAAGTTTTACTTCTTCACCTTTACAACGTCCTGCTAATTCAGCAATATCCATGGCTATTTTAATCGGTAAGGTTTTTCCCATTCCTACTTCATACAAAACATCTTCAAAAGTTAAATGTTGCTCACTTAAATATTCAATATATTCATCTTTTAATCGTTCTGAAAAAATAACGTCTTCTGGTAAAACATCTACCAAAACTTTTTGTAGTAATTTTTCACCCAAGCTAATGGCATCTTCACGATTCATATTTTTCAATTTACTTCTGATGGCACTTCTAGCCCTTGCACTTACCACAAAACTTAACCATGATGGGTTTGGACTACTCTTAGGATTAGTTTTAATATCAACAATATCACCTGATTTTAATTGATAACGCAAAGGAACTAATACCCCATTAACTTTTGCACCTGCACAATGATGGCCAATATCCGTATGTATCGCATAAGCGAAATCTACAGGTGTCGAGTTTTTTGGTAAAACAATTATCTTGCCCTTAGGTGTAAAAACATATAGCTCATCAGGAAATAAATCTTTCTTAACATCTTCATAAAACTCTACTGCGCTGTCACTTTCTTCCTGAAATTCTTTAATGTTTTCAAACCATTGTTTCGTTCTAATACCCGCAGTATTTTCACTGGTTGTTTTTCTCAATCTAAATAATTTAACATTTGAACGCCCTGCTTCAGATAACTTATCCATCTCATAAGTTCTAATTTGTACCTCTATAGGCAATCCAAAAGGACTTATTAGAGTCGTTTGTAAACTTTGAAAGCCATTGTTTTTAGGAATCGCTATATAGTCCTTGAAAGTACCAGGTTTCGGTTTATACAAGTTATGTAAAGCGCCTAAAGCTCGGTAACTATCGGGAATATTGTCTACTAAAAAGACAAATCCATACATATCCATCACTTGGGAAAAATCCAAGTTCTGTTCTTTCATTTTTTTAAAAATCCCATATAGATTTTTTTCATTCCCTTTAACCGTAGCTTCTACATTAAATGCGACTAATTGTAAGCAAAAATCACGCATTACCTTTTCTATCATCTCCCCTCTTTCTTCACGCCATCCCTTTAAAGCCCGACTAATGACATCGTAACGATGAGGATGTAAATACTTGAATGATAGATCTTGTAACTCTTGATAAATAGGATTCATACCAATTCTATTGGCTAACTCAGCATAAATCTCTAACGTTTCTTTAGCAATTCTTTTTTGCTTCTCTGGTCGCATAACGTCTAAAGTCCGCATATTATGTAGACGGTCTGCTAATTTCACTACCAAAACACGTAAATCTTTCACCACAGCTAAAAGCATTTTTCTAAAGCTTTCAGCCTGAAGTTCCATAAAATCTTTACCTGCTAATTTTTCTAATTTAGAAACACCGTCGACCACTTGTGCCACTTCTGAGCCAAAATGAGATTCTAGTTCAGAAAAGGAGGTATCCGTATCTTCTATGACATCATGCAATACTGCTGCCATCAAAGTAGTAATATCCTCTCCCCAAGTCGCAATCTCCGTAGCAACGGCAATAGGATGGGTAATATAAGGTTCTCCACTTTTTCGATATTGACCTTTATGTGCTTGATTAGCAAAAGCGCAAGCTTCCTCCAGACGACGTTTTTCTTCGTCGTTTAAATAGGAAACTTCATTAAAAAGAGTATCACGACTTTTTAAAGTAACTTCATCATAATCAGCTAAAGGTGCTGGAGTCCCTTTCATTGTTATTTTTTCTTCAAAATATCAGTGGTTATTTCACCAGCTGCAATTTCACGTAAAGCTGTCACTGTTGGTTTATTCTTAACATCTTGGACTAATGGTGTTGCACCATTAGCTAACTGCCTAGCACGATAAGCCGCCACTAAAGTTAATTCGAAATGATTGGGAATGCGTACAATGCAGTCCTCGACCGTAATTCTTGCCATAATAATTATTTCCTTTATTTAATAGATAATACATCGTCTAATATATCCTGATTTCTAGAAACTGCCAACTCCTCAGCCCTAAAAATACACTGTAAATCATATTTTGCTGTTTCAAAATTATCATTTATCACTAAATAATCAAAATCAATTGATCTTTCTAATTCTTCTCTAGCATTTTTAATTCTTAACTCAATTACCTCTGGACTATCCGTCTGTCTATTTTCTAACCGCTCTTTTAAAATTTCTAAGCTAGGAGGGAATATAAAGATAAGTACAGCTTCAGGAAATTTTCTTTTAATCTGCTCTGCGCCCTGAACATCAATTTCTAAAATAACATGTTTCCCTTCTGCTAGTTTTTTCTGTACCTCTTCTTTACTTGTGCCATAATAATTTTCATGAACTAAGGCATATTCAAGAAAACTATCTTTACTAATTAAATCCGTAAATTCTGACCGTGAAGTAAAATAATAACTACTTCCGTGAGTCTCACCCTCCCTAGGCAACCTTGAAGTATGCGAGACAGCTACAGTTAAATCAGTATTTTCATCTAAAATACTTTTTAAAAGAGATGTTTTACCTGCTCCAGAGGGTGCAGATACTACAAATAACAAACCTTTTTTTCTCAATGTCATATTCAATACCAGTGTAATTATTTCTTCCAGCATACATCATATTTAATGATTAGCATTTCTACTGATTAATTGTATAATAAAAAGAATTTTTTAACTATTTTCTTTACATAACATAATATGTCTAATTATCAACTTTCTAACACTGAACTTGATCTATTACAAAAATCTATTCGGATTATTTTTAACTACCCAGAAGAAGGCATTGCTTTTTTCGATATAACCACAACTCTAAAAGATCCAAAAACATTCCATATTTTAATAAATGGCTTGACCCAACAATACATTGATCAAAACATTGATGTCGTAGTAGGTGTGGAAGCTCGTGGTTTTATTCTGGCTGCAGCCTTGGCATATAATATTAATGCCGGATTTGTTCCTATCCGTAAAAAAGGTAAATTACCTGCCGATACTATTTCTCGTGGTTATCAATCAGAATATGACCAAAGTATGATAGAAATTCATTGTGATGCCATTCAGAAAAAACAACGTGTCTTGTTAGTTGATGATTTAATCGCCACAGGACAGACTATTTTATCCAGCATTGAGATGATTGAAGAGCTTGGTGGAGAATTAGTCGAAGTGGCCTCTTTTGTTGAATTTCTAGATATGCCAGGAGGACAATTAATTAGAGATACTGGTCATAGTCTATTCTCCCTTTGCCAAAGTTATGGCAGTATTGAACATTATCAATCGTAACTCAAGATGAATATATTAATTATCGGACCTTCTTGGGTAGGTGACATGATGATGTCTAACAGCCTATTTCAAAACTTAAAAAAAATACATCCAGAAAGTAATATTCATGTATTAGCCCCCGCTTGGTGTCAAGATATTTTGCTTAAAATGCCTGAGGTTGACAAAATTATCCACATGCCTCTAACCCACGGGAAACTTAATATTGTGGCCCGCAAAAAAATAGCGTCTGACTTAGATTCAGAATACAAACAAGCTATTGTTCTGCCTAATTCGTTCAAATCTGCTTTGGTTCCTTTTTTTGCCAAAATACCTATGAGAACTGGTTGGAGAGGTGAGTTTCGCTATGGTTTAATCAATGACTTACGCATATTAGATAAAGAAAAATATCCTATGATGGTCATGCGCTATAATGCCTTGGCATTTCCAAAGCAACAGCAGCCACCAATTGAGGAATTAAAAAAACCCTACCCTCACTTGCAAGTAACCCAAGACGATATCAAAAAAACGACTCAAAATCTTAGTTCTATCTATGACTTTTCTAATGAGCAGCCTTTTATTGTTATCTGTCCCGGTGCTGAATACGGTCCAGCGAAATGTTGGCCTCATTACCATTATGCCAATCTTAGTAATCTACTCATACAAGATGGTTACAAAATTTGTATTTTAGGAAGTCAAAAAGACAGTAAAATTGCTCATAAAATAAAAGCTGAAATTAATGATAAATCACAATGTATTGGTTTAACAGGAAAAACAAAATTAAATGAAGTCGCTGATATTATGTCTTTAAGTCAAGCTGTTGTCTCTAATGACTCTGGATTAATGCACATTGCCGCTGCTGTCAATAAACCACTAATGGCATTATATGGCCCTACCAGCCCTGAATTTACACCACCACTTTCTAATCAAGCCAAAATAATTAGATTAATTGATGGTTATATTCCCATTCGATACGCTGATGACAGCCCAGAAGGCTATCATCAAAGTCTTATCGATATTCAACCTCAGTATGTTTATCAAGAATTAACGAAGATGATGTGCTCTACTGATGATTAGTCAACATAAGTTAACCAATGTTGGTATTTTTCATTTTTCCCCGTCACAATATCAAAAAAAGCTTTTTGTAATTGTTTGGTTATCGGACCTCGTTTGCCATTGCTAATAGTAATGCCATCTAATTCACTAACTGGGGTAATTTCCGCCGCAGTTCCAGTAAAGAAAATTTCATCAGCAATATATAATTCATCACGAGTAATGTCTTTTTCAATTAATTCCAAACCCAAGTCCTGTATTAAATGGATTACCGTATTTCTAGTAATGCCATCTAACGCCACTACCAATGAAGGAGTATAAAGTTTGCCCTTACTAACTAAAAAGATATTCTCACCAGAACCTTCTGCAATGTATCCCTGAGTATCCAATAAAATGGCTTCGTCATAGCCCTCTCTAACAGCTTCTTTTTTGGCATAAATAGAGTTAAGGTAATTGCCTGTTGCTTTTGCTTTACACATCATAGAATTAACATGCATACGACAGAAACTAGAAATTTTGGCAGTAATCCCTTTTTCTAGCGCTTCGTCTCCTAAGTAAGCACCCCACTCCCATGCTGCAACAATAACTTGTACATCGTCTTCATCAGGTAAAACACCTAACTTAGAAGAACCATAAAATGCTAACGGCCTAAAATAACAAGAACTGTGTTTATTGGCTTTCACAACATCTTTATGTGCTTGATTGATTTTTTCTCGAGAGTAACTTATCTTCATTCTAGCAATTTTTGCAGAATTAAATAATCGATTGGTGTGATCTTCCAATCGAAAAATGGCTGTACCCTTATCTGTTTCATAAGCTCTAACTCCTTCAAATACACCCATCCCATAATGTAAAGAATGACTTAAAACATGGGTTTGAGCGGATTCCCAATCTACCAATTCCCCGTTGTACCAAATATAACTACTTTGCTCTGCCATTGACATAATACGTACTCCTAAATACTTTTAAATCATTAAAGTTAATATGGGTTTAGATATGATTTTTTTTAATTTTGAATTAAAATAGCTTAATATCTTATTTTGTTTATAATACAGTTTATCACTTAAAAAAACCAGTCACGTAAAAGGAAAAAATAAATGAAAATAATTAAATTTATAGTACTATTCGTTTTATTTGTAGCATTGTTCGTTATTTCATACGCTAATACTCAAACTGTCAGGTTTCAAATTCCATTTGGAAACGCCTATCAGTTGCCTTTGATTCTGCTCTTGTTTATTTCTTTTGTGATCGGTGCTTTTTTAGGTATTTTATCAATGTTATCTAGAGTACTTCGTTTAAGAAAACAAGTGACTGGACTTAAAAAAGAATTGAATAAATCACAAGAAACAGTTTCAAAATTAATGGCTACAGAACCAACTACTACAGTGATCGTAAAAGAAAATATTACTCCAAAACAAGGTATTTAATAAACAAACATCATGGAAAATAATATTTTCATTTGGTTAATTCCGATTATTTTATTACCCATATTTTTTGGCATGGGGTGGCTGGCTGCTCGTATTGATATGCGAACCGTATTAAAGCAAGCTAAAGCCATTCCAATGAGATTTTATAAAAGTTTAGATGCCGTTATTGATCATAAAACCAATGTTGCTGCGGATACCTTGCAAAGCATTATCGATGAACAACACGAAACTGGACAACAAATTGAATCTTACGAACTGGCCTTAACTTTGGGAAAACTTTTTCGTAAAAGAGGAGAAAATGATAAAGCGATTGCATTACATCAAAAACTCCTTTCCTTAGCTGATACTCCCGAAGAAAAATTGCAAAAAATTCAATTTGAACTAGGACAAGATTATCAGTCTGCTGGTTTAGTCAATCGAGCTGAAAAACAATTTGAAGATTTACTAAATAGCCCTTTAAAGCAACAAGCCAGTGAAATACTACTCAATATTTATCAACAAGATAGAGACTGGGAGAAAGCCATTGAAATGGTCTCTAATTTCCCTCAAGATGGTATTTCACAACAATTTGACTTGGCTCAATTCTATTGTGAATTAGCTCAAAAAGCACTAATTGAGTCTCATCTAGATGAGGCGGAAAATTATGCCCAAAAAGCCTTATATATTAATAAAAAATGTACTCGAGCCAATATTATTTTAGGTGATGTGGAATTTAAACGAGGTAATTATGCCAAAGCCATAGAAGCTTACACTACTATTGAAAAACAAAATTATGCTTACTTAACTATGGTAGGAGAAAAAATTTATGACGCCTATGATGCCATGCATAAACCAGAACAAGGTCTTGACTTATTAATTGGTTATATGCGTGCATTTCCACAACTTAATTTGACCAACCTGATATATGAAAAATTATTACTGGTATGGGATTTTAAAAAAGCCAATGAAATTACAGCTAATTTGATTCGAATCAATCCTAATCTAGAAAAAATCTATCTTTTAACAGATATTGCTATGAGTGAAGGAGAACCCTCCCTAAAAACAGATGCAGATATTATTAAAAAAATACTTGCAAACCAAATTAATAAATCCTTTATGTATCAATGTAAACACTGTCACTTTAAATCACAAGTATTTTTTTGGCGCTGCCCTGCTTGTGGAAAATGGGAAACCTTTACCCCCAATAGAATAGAGGTTTAGCAACTATGAATCCTTTACAAATTGATGATTTTAAATCTGAATTTGACTCGCCAATTATTGTTGCGTTAGATTTCCCCTCCGAGGAACAAGCAATTACTTTCATTCGCCGGCTCGATCCTAGTCTCTGTAAAATAAAAATTGGTAATGAATTATTTACCACGACAGGTAGAAAATTTGTTGAATCTCTTGTTACTCAAGGTTTCAAAATTTTTCTAGATTTAAAATATCATGATATCCCTAATACAGTTCAGCGCGCATGCCAAGTCGCAGCAAATATGGGCGTATGGATGGTTAATGTGCATACCAGTGGTGGTAGGAGAATGATGGAAGCCGCGGCTAATGGATTGGCTAATTTAGCACATAAACCTTCATTAATAGGGGTGACTATTTTAACGAGTATGGATGAATCTGATTTACACGAATTAGGCATTCATAAGTCCATCGATCAAGAAATATTATATTTAGCATCACTAGCCCAAAATTCTGGATTAGACGGTGTTGTGTGCTCTACTCATGAAGTCAAACAAATCAAAAAACAACTAGGACAATCTTTCATCACCGTAACCCCAGGAATTCGTTTACAAGATACCAATACGCATGATCAAAAAAGAATTATGACACCCAAGGAAGCCATTGAAGTTGGGACTGATTATATGGTTATTGGCCGTTCCATTACCCAAACGAAAAATCCTCTTGAAATTATCTACGATATTGATTTAACCTGCCGAACCATCCAACAATCTTTAGCCAATAAAATGGGATAGAAATTATTGTATGAATACTCAAATAAACCAAACTAATAATTGGAAACAACTGGTGCAAAAATTTTCAGATATTAAAGTTCTAGTTGTAGGTGATGTTATGTTGGATAAGTATTGGTTCGGAGACACAAGTCGAATTTCACCAGAAGCCCCTGTCCCAATTGCAAAAATAGAAAAAACCGATTTGCGAGCAGGTGGTGCTGCTAATGTAGCAAGAAATATCGCCAGTTTAGAAGGACAGGCATCTTTGCTTGCCATCACAGGAGATGACTACACTGCTACTGAATTGGAGGCTATTGTAAAAGATGAAAATATACAGACATCATTTATCAAAGATGCCTCTATTGATACTACTATTAAGTTACGAGTTATTGCTAGAAATCAACAATTAATTAGAATTGATTTTGAAAATATTCCCAGCGAAGAGAGTATCTTGGCATTAAAAAACGAATTCAAAAATATTATTCAACAATATGATATTATCGTTTTATCAGATTATGATAAGGGTGCTTTACAATACGTTGCAGAACTTATTCATATCGCTAACAAACACAAAATACCAATATTGGTCGACCCAAAAGGTGATGACTATACTAAATATCAACATGCCAATATGTTAACACCCAATCGCCAGGAACTACGTACAGTAATAGGCAGTTGGGATAGTGAAGATATATTGACTAAAAAAGCGCAAACCCTAAGAAAAGATTTAGATATTAACATGCTATTATTAACGCGCAGTGAAGAAGGTTTAAGTCTCTATCAAGATCATATAGTAGAACACCAACCTACTGTTGCTAAGGAAATATTTGATGTTTCAGGAGCAGGTGATACAGTGATTGCCGCAGCTGCTTTATCCCTAGCATCAAATTTTAATAATCAACAATTGATGAAAATTGCGAATACTGCTGCTGGTGTGGTTGTTGCTAAAGTTGGAACCGCAACCTGTAGTTTAGAAGAATTAGTTAAAAAACTTAATGACAATTAATCAGGGTGATTAGTTTATGAAAATATTAATTTTAGGTGGAGGAACTGTTGGCGAAACGGTTGCTTACAATCTAGCCAATTACTCCAATTATGAGATTACTGTTATTGATAAAAATGAAGCTACTCTACAAAAATTAAGTCAAAGCTTAGATATTCAAACTATTCTGGGTAGTGTCTCTTCCCCAACTGTATTAAAAAATGCTGGTGCTCAAGACACGGAGCTTCTCATTGCAGTTACAGGAGAAGATGATACCAACTTAGTTGCCAGCAAAATGGCTAAAGAAATTTTTAATATCCCGAATATTATTGCTCGTATTCGCAAAAGTGAAATCGTTGAATATGGATTTAAATCAGTACTCAATGACGATGAATCTGAGATGACACCTTTAGATTTATTTAACGTTAATGAATCTATTTGCCCAGAACAAATCGTAACCGATCAATTATTCCAATTATTATTAATTCCGGGCGCTCTACAAGTTATTAACTTTGCAGAAGATTTAGAAGTTCAAATGATCGTCACCAAAGTAGAAAATAGTTGCTTACTGGTGGGAAAACAATTTTCTGAATTCGTCGATATTATTCCCGAAGAAATTAATTTTAAGATTTGCGCCATTTATCGTAATGAAGCATTAGTCATTCCTACTCCTAAAACCAAAATTATTTCAGGAGATGAAGTCTATTTCATTACACTTAAAGAACATGTTAAAGATCTAATGGATATTTTCAGACCTGACGAAACAGGGAATAAAAAGGTTATGATTGCTGGTGGTGGTAATATTGGCTACCGACTAGCACAAACAACTGAACCATATTTTCAAACTAAAATTATTGAAAAAAATCACTCTCGAGCAGAGTTTCTAGCAGAAAATTTAGATTCCTCTCTTGTATTCCGTGGTTCTGCTACCGATGAAGATATACTAATCGATGAGCATGTCGAAGAAATTGATATGTTTTTTGCACTGACCAATGATGCCGAAGATAATATCATGTCTAGTCTAATTGCTAAAAAATTGGGTGCTAAACGAGTCGCAACCATTATCAATCGTTCTATCTATGTGGATATTCTAGTCGGTCATACCATTGATATTGTGATCTCTCCTCATTTAACCACTATTGGTTCTATTCTATCTCATATTCGTAGAGGGGATGTGGTTACGGTGCATCCGATGCGTCGTGGAGAAGCTGAAATCTTAGAAGTTATTATCCATGGCGATAAAAAAACTTCCAAAATTATCGGTCGTAAACCCTCACAAATTAGCTGGCCTTATGGAATCGATGTGGCTGCTATTATTAGTAACGGTAAGTTTATTACTGATCATAAACATGATTTAAAAGAAGGCGATCATATCATCTTTTTTGTGTTTAGAAGACAAGCGGTACCAGAACTAGAAAAACTTTTACAAGTTAAATGGAAATTTTTCTAAAAAAAAAGCCTAGTCTTAAACACTAGGCTTTTTTTGAATCATTTTAACTATTAAGCACCTAACATCATCAAACCACAAACACGTACGATGTTGCCATTTAAACCTGAAGATGATGGATTAGCATACCATGCAATTGTTTCCGCTACATCTATTGGCAAGCCACCTTGACTCATTGCATTCAAACGACGTCCTGCTTCACGAATACCAAGTGGGATTTTAGCCGTCATATCTGTTTCAATAAATCCTGGAGCAACGGCATTAATAGTAATACCATCACTTAACAAGTGTTTAGCAGTGTAATCAACCATCCCTATCACACCTGTTTTAGAAGTGGCATAATTCGTTTGTCCAGCATTACCTGCAATCCCTGCAATTGAAGACACACAGATAATTCGACCATTAGAATTAATTTTCTTTTCTTTTAATAAAACATCATTGATTTTTTGTTGAGAAGCCAAATTAACATTAATAACTTGATTCCAAATTTCTGGTGTCATATTAACGAACATTTTATCTTTGGTAATTCCTGCATTATGCACAATCACATCCCAACCACCGTGTTCTTCGGCAAATTCAGACAATACTTGAGGTGCATTTTCAGCCGTAATATCAAGAGTAATATATAAGCCGTCCAATTCTTTAGCCAATTTCTCTAAAGCAGATCTTTGTGGTTCGATATCCAATAGCACTACCTTAGCACCATCTCTTGCCAAAACTTCAGAAATTGATTTACCAATACCACGACTTGCACCTGTCACAAGCGCCAACTTATTGGTCAAAGGTTTTTTTCTATCTACTTTAACTACTTCTGCTTTATGTACTTTTATCACTTGTCCCGAAACATAAGCTGATTTATAAGAAAGTAAAAATTCAATTGTACTTTGTAAATTCTCTGCACCATCTGGCGTAACATATACAATCTGCACAGCAATACCACGACGAGCTTCTTTACCTAATGATTTAATAAACCCAACTAAAGAACGGTTCGACATAGCAGATTCAATATCTTCACAAGTATCAGGATCACGTGCTAAGACAATAATACGTCCACATTCATTAATTCTTCTAAAAAATGGATTGAAGAAATCACGTACTGATTGTAAATCTTGCGTATTTTGTATTCCACTCGCATCAAAAACAAGGCCATGAAATTTCATTTTTTCATCGTTTGTAGGTGTGTTTCCACCCAACCCTTTACGAAAAACTTGATTATCTTCTAAAACGAACGTATTAACAGGTAAATCTAAAACGGTTTTGTACAATGTTTCCAATACAGGTGTATTTTTAAATCCTCCTACCAAGACATTCAAGCCTACATTAACTTTTTCAGGAGAATAACGTTTTAACTTAACAGGTTGAGGCAAACCTAATTTTTTAGCAATTTTCTTCCCTGTTCCAGAACTTACCCAATTTACATATTTATCTGCCATATAATCTCATTCCTTTCCAAATACATATTTACTGTTTTATTGAAAGAGCATCATTAATATCTACTGATACAATCCTTGATACTCCCTTTTCTTGCATAGTGACACCTATTAGTTGCTCTGCCATTTCCATTGTTAATTGGTTGTGTGAGATAAATAAAAACTGCACTGTCTTTGACATTTCTCTCACTAAGTCACTAAATCTTTGAGTATTCGCATCATCCAATGGTGCATCCACCTCATCTAACAGACAAAATGGTGCTGGATTAAGACTAAATAAAGCAAATACTAAACTTAAAGCTGTTAAAGCTTTTTCTCCACCTGATAACAAGTGAATGGTACTATTTTTTTTACCTATCGGTCTAGCCATTAGGCGCAAACCTGTATCTAATAAATTATCAGAGGTTAAATGCAAGCGGGCTTCTCCTCCTCCTAAAAGCTTAGGGAAAAAATCGCTGATATAAGCATTTACTTTCTCTAAAGTTTCTTTAAATAAAATTTCAGTTTCAGCATCAATCTTTTCAATTGCTTCTTGTAAAAGAGTCACTGAAGCCACTACATCTTCGTATTGGTCATGATAAAAGTGATAGCGCTCTTCGACTTCTTTTAACTCACTTAGAGCCGTCAAATTAACCGCGCCCAGCGCTTTTAATTGACCGGTTAACAAAGAAACTTTATCCGATAGTTCCTGAACATTATAATCATTTTGCTGATTTAATGCTATTAATTCAGAGACATTCTGTTTTCTTTCTTGCAAGGTTTCTAGGTATTGATTTTTATAAATTGTTTCTTGTTGAATTTCTAATTCATAAGCATGTATGTCATGCGCCACAGCATTTTTTTTACTTTCTTTTTGCTCCAAAGCTAATTGAATTTCATTTTTTTGAGTACGTAGCATTTGAAGATTTTCCTCTAAAGAGGTCAATATTGCAGCAGTTTCTTGTTTATCATCGGACAACAACTTAATTCTTTTTTGATAATCTTCAATATCAAGCGTATCGTCTATCTGCAACTGTTCGTCCCTTTTACAAAGAGTAATAATTTTTCCTCGTGCTGTGTTTAAATTTTCAGTTATATTTCGAATACTATTTTTTAGATTTGTTAATTCCAACTCTGCTTGATTTTTGGTTTTTTCACTCGTCAATAAATCCTGCTGCCCATCCTTAATAGACTGCTTTAAATATAAATAGTCTTTTTCAATCTGAATAATTCTGGTTTGCTCTTGATTTAAAAGGGTTTCAATATGCTGCATTTCTGCTTTTAATTCTTCTTGCTTGATGTGCAATAATTCTTTTTGTTTTTTTAAATCTTCTATTTCCTTCTGTGCGTCTTGTAAAAACTGCTGTTGCAATTCATTTTTAGCTTTACTCTCTACCATCACTTGTTTGGTATCATTCAATTGACTTTGAATGTCTTCCTTTTGATGTTGCACTTGAGCTTTCTCTTCCAATAAGGATTCTTGTTTCTTTTTTAGTTCTAATATTTGCTGCTTATAAATAGTAGCCGACTGCTCCAATTCTTCTTTTTTTTGCTGAAGTAAACTTAAATAATTATTCTGCAAATTTAAAACCAAATCTTCTTGATTTTCACCTTCAAAATAGACAGCATGCGCATCTATCACTATTCCTTTAGGAGTTAAAAATAATTCCCCTGTTCGCAATGAAGACTGCTTTTGCAATCCTTCTTCTAGTGAGTTAACACACCTAACCTGTCCTAACCATAACTTAATCAAAGGCATTATTTCATCATTACAAGCAACATATTGTATTATCGAATCTTCTGCCACCGACACAGGTATTGAAAGCGGTAATTGATTAATCCAGACAGCAGAATTCTTTGTTTCATCTGGGATAAAAGGGATTTGTGCACATATTCGAGCAAATAATCGTTCCCCTAAGTAAACACTGACAGCTTTTTCCCACTCTGGCTGTATCGTCAAAAATTCCCATACAGGAGATGATTTTAATTCAGAAAATTGATTCCAAAATCCATTGTGCTTTTCTTTTATTTCCTGTAAACGTTGTTGCAAAATTTTTAATTCCACATCCAAAGCAATTAATTCATCATTATTTTTACGAATCTCATCATCATTCTCTTTGATGTTTATTTGTAAATTCAAGGATTTTTTTTCTAGGCAATCTATATTTTCTGTTTTATCCGCCAGAGAGTCTAAAAGCATTTCTAACTTAATTTCATATTCAGTTAAATCTAATAATGCTTGATCCTGTATTTTTTGCTCTTGCAATTGCAAACGTTCTGTTAGCTTTTGTATTTCTAAAACAGTTCTTTGAAAAGATTCGTTCCTCGCTTGTAAGGTATGTTCATTAAGATGAATCCCTGATTTAACTGTGTTATACAGTATTTCTTGTTGTTCAAATTTTTGTTCAATGTCACTTGAACGCATATACAATTCACTTAATTGTTCATCTAAGCTTTCAAATATTAATTCTTTTTCTTCTAAAAGAAGATTTAATTGCGATAAACTAGATTCATCATGTTGTATTATTGTTTAATTCTTGTAATTCGAGCTGAATGTTTTTTTTCTCTGTTTGAACACGAGAAGACTCTTTTTCTTGAAATTTTAATGCTGTTTGTAAACTAATCATCTCTTCATTTACTTTTGATATTTTTTGATTAGTATCATCTAATTTTGACTGTACATCATATTCTTGTAACTGAATCTGATAATTATCTTCTTTTAATGATTTGATTGCCTGCTCTAATTGAAGTAGTTTTTCCTTTTCTGCATTTTGTTTTTGTTGATAAGCTTCTAATTTCTGTAAACAGATAGATAGCTGAGCAGCTACTAATATATTTTGAATGTGCTTTAATTCAGATTGAATGCTTTCATATTTTTGAGCTTTTTTAGCTTGTTTGCTGAGTTTTTCACATTGATTTGATAATTCTTGCTTTAAATCATTAATTCTTTCTAAACTTTCTTGAGTTGATTTTAAACGGCTTTCTGTTTCTTTTCTTCGTTCTTTATATTTTGAAATACCAGCTGCTTCATCAATATAAGCTCGTAACTCTTCTGGTTTGGCCTCAATGATTTTAGAAATCATTCCTTGTTCGATGACTGCGTATCCTCTAGCCCCTAACCCCGTTCCCAAAAACAAATCGGTAATGTCTTTTTTTCGAACTTGCTGATTATTAATCCAATAACTAGAATCTCCTTGTCTTGTCAAAATACGCTTAACTGAAATTTCTGCATATTGCCCCCATGGACCCTTTAAATAAGATTGAGAGTTATCAAACACCAGCTCTACAGAAGCCCTAGAGACCATTTTTCTATTATTGGTGCCATTGAAAATCACATCCTGCATATTTTCGCCACGCAATTGCTTGGCAGAAGACTCGCCCAACACCCAGCGAACAGCATCAATTAGATTGCTTTTGCCACAGCCATTAGGACCCACTACCGCCACAATACTGCCTTGCACTGGGATGCTAACGCTATCAGGAAAAGATTTAAATCCAGAAAGTTTAATTTGACTAAGATGCATGCCGCCATTTTAAAGTTTGATAACTTTCTATTCTAACAAATTTCTTACTTCTTGAGACTATTTTTGAAACTTATTGTAAATGGAACACACATGACAAACAGCTAAAAATTATATTCCAAAGACCCGTATTTATTAAAATATAATTCTTAGCTAATTTTGTTTTTTATAAGACATTATTTGCCTTCAGAATTCACATTGATCTGATATTTTTTGACGATTTGTTTATTTAAGCGTTCAAATTTTTCTAAAGTATTTTGAGTTTCTTGCCCTAGTGATTCAATTTTATTAGAGTTTTCACCCTTTGATACATCGTTTAATGCATCATTTAATTCTTTATTTTGTTGCAAAAACTTAACTGCTAATATTTGTAACTCTTTTAAATCGTCATTAGTTACTACAATACTATTAAGGGAACTAATCGCTTCATCGATTTGTTTATTTTGTTGAGAAAAATTAGAAATATTCGATGTCTTACTTTTCTCTTCAATCATATTGATATATTGCATCAGTTGTTCATATTCCGTAGCTACTTGTTTATTGGCCAACAAAGCATCGAGTGCATCTGGTTTTGTGGCTTTTTCTTGATTTTTTTCTGTTGTTTCTAATGGCTCTGTATTGACAACTTCGGAAGAATCAGATAATTGAGTTGATGATTGGGTTGTTGTTTCTTCTTCTACCACCTCATCTTTACAGGCCACCATACCTGTCAAAACTGTAATACTCATAATATAAAAAAATGTTTTTTTCATGTGGATTCTCCCTCTTTTATACTCTATATCGTTCATTAATATCATACTTATTATAATACCTAATCAACCAAAAAATAAGACAGAACAACATTAACCTACAGGAAAATATTATTCTGTCTGAGAAATGAAACTAAGTATACTAATATACAGTTTATTTAGCTCGGAATTTCTTCATAGTGGTGTTCATCATAGTTTTCTTCTAAATAAGAATTAACAGTTTTATCAAACTCAATCCAATGAGGTGTTTTTTGATGTTCTGCTAATACATCAGCATTATCCCAGTGTTCAATTAAAACATAATTATTTTCGCCACCATGATTTTGCCATAATTGATAAAAACTACAACCTGATTCTTGATTTGATTCAGTAA
Source organism: Neisseriaceae bacterium PsAf (assembly GCA_017114885.1). Classification (GTDB taxonomy): domain Bacteria; phylum Pseudomonadota; class Gammaproteobacteria; order Burkholderiales; family Neisseriaceae; genus QFNR01. Next base: position 21,294 of record WNLJ01000016.1, read on the forward strand.
CCATGTTTTCTAAAAGTTTTAAAAATTCCGCTTTATTTTCTTTCTTAACTTTAAAAAATACATTTAATGTAATCATAAATTTCTCCTTAAATTTAATTAATTATTAAAAAGTACATCGTTAGAATAACACCCATCTGTCCAAATGAAAAATAGTTTCCCTCTATAAGCTAATTAGAATTTCTAATCATTTGCCAAATATAATCTGGTTCATTGACAGGATTAAATCCAAGTTTGTCATATAACCTTTCTGCTGTTTTAGTGGAGAGCATAATTTTTTTGATACTTCTAACATCAGGATGATTTAAACAGCTATTAATTAAAAACTTACCTAAGCCGTCCACGAAAATCTTCAATCACAAACACATCACATAGATAAGCAAAACGAACATAATCTCTTATTACTCGGGCAAAACCAATCATTTTGTCATCTTTATATAAACCAAAACATAAACTATTTTTAATAGATTGGCTAATTTCATTGCGCCCAATCCCTTTTGCCCAACTTGAATTAACTAGAAAATCATAAACAACTTGATGATTAATTAAATTTTTATCAGTTGACACAGTGAAACGATCTTTTCTACAACCATATAATGAGGATATTTTGGTTTCCAAAATAAAAATTCTAAAAAATAAAAAAACAGATACTAAAAAGAAATCATAATACTACCTAAAATAAAAATAATTATCTTACTGTTGTATTGCTTGCAATTTATTAATAAAAACTTTACTTCACTTACAAGCTATCAACTTGAAGAAACACTTTAGGCAGCTAGACTATTACATTATTCTAGACCAAGAAAATGTGCTCCCCTTATTAGATTGCAGTATAAAAATTACTTTTTGTACTTCACAAAAAAATATAATAAGCTATCAGATAGGAGACAACACCCAAAATCGCACTTACATATGGATTCCAGTGAGCACCACTAGTCAGTCCCAACCCCATAAATGAAGTGGTTATAAGGCTTCTACTAAAATCTCCCATATTTCTTAAATCACTCATACCCTTCCCTCCAATAAACTAAAATGATTAAATAATTAGTTTTAACATAATTGTTATTATTATATTTAAAAAGTTGTCTATGACCAAAAATTTATTTAAACTTTAAACATATATCTAACTTAATACTATATACAAATATTCAATAAAAAAAAATTTTCTTATTTTAGCGACCAGTATAGTAATTTTCTTATTAATCTATACAGGGTTATATACTAACAATAGATTAACTTGGTTACTGGAAGTGATTCCTGTTTTTATTGCTTTGCCTTTATTATGGTTCACCTATTCTCGTTATCCATTAACACCGTTATTATACTTTTTTATTTTTATACATATGCTTATTTTAATAATAGGCGGGCAATATAGCTACGCACACGTACCATTAGGATTTGAAGTCCAAGAGTGGTTGGGGTTAAGTCGAAATCCTTATGATAAGTTAGGTCATTTTTTTCAAGGTTTTGTCCCAGCTTTGATAGCTTATGAAATTCTCGTACGAGGAAAATATGTCAAAGGAAAAAAATGCTTTATTTCCTTATTGTATGTATTGCGTTAGCTATTAGTGCTAGTTATGAATTATTAGAATGGTTGGCTGCACTATTATTAGGACAAGGCGCTGATGAATTTTTAGGTACTCAGGGGGACCCATGGGATACACAGTCAGATATGTTTTGTGCTTTAATTGGTTCTATTAGTGCTTTATTATTCTTTAGCCGTTGGCAAAATAAACAGATAAATAAAATGATACAAAACAATATATCTGACAATTAATAATATCTTTAAAATATTCCTAGTCTTATAATAAGATAATCAAGAAATTAATAATTGGTTTATTGGTAATCAATTAAAAAATGTTAGTATTGTTCCTAACATGACATTTCGGCTAACAGGATAAAGTATGGACGAGAAATATACCTTAAGCATTCATAATGATAGTGATCTTTCAGATGACTGGGGCTATATCCATACTTGGCTAGATGTGAGCGATGGTAATCAAAAAGAATATATTAGTTTTTGCGCCAATGATTTAGAAGATGATAGAGCGATGGCCAAAATAGGAGAAGGTAGATTTGATGGCCGTGATTTATGTGGTGATAGTTTATGCGATAAAGACGCCAAACCTACTGATCGTTACTATGATCGTCGCCCGCCTTCTGAATCATATACTTTTGACATCTCCAAAGAAAAATACGATAAAATTCTTTCTCAATACAAAACACTAACTGAATTAAAAATAAAACCTACTTATGAAGCCACAGGACGACGTAAAGGTTGTTATAACTGCACTACTTTTGCCCGTGAATTACTATTGCATGTAGATATCGATGTCTTAAAGCACGCAAGATCTCCTCTAAGTGTTAAGAAAATTATTAAAGCTCTTGAAAATAACTTGTCTATCCCCTCTCTAGAAGAGCTTGAATTAAGTAATCAAACTGATTTACCTATTGGTCGCGGTCTGCGTCGCCATGCTCTCAATACTAAATTAAAAGAATAGAAACACCAAAAAACAAGCTATAAAGCACAGCACGAGTATTGGGCTAAAATTAAGGAAACTATATTAGATAAACAATAATGATTGAATGGTGGGTCTGGTAGGGATCGAACCTACGACCAAGGGATTATGAGTCCCCTGCTCTAACCGCTGAGCTACAGACCCTTTCTTTTGAAAAGATAAGCATTCTATCATAAGTTATTTTTTTTTAAAAGAAACAAGTTATTTTTAATCTGATATATCATGAAATGCTCATTAAATATAATACAATGTTTAAATGATGATTGCTTTTTATCATCTTCAAATCACGCCAAAATAATAATTTAATATAATAGAAAAAATAACAGGAATAATAACAGTAGCAAAAAGACTATTGGTCAATACAGCAGTTAATACCGCCATTAAACTTAGTGCCGGTACATAGCCAAAATCAGTACTATCCTGCTGATATTTAGTTGATAATTCAAATAAAATTAAAGAGAGCATCATCGTGACAGGAATAAATTCTAACCAACAAAAAAGTAATTTGAATTTCTGAATTTTTTCTGACCAAACAAATGGCATAACTCTTGGTATCAAAGTAACAATACCTTCTCCAAAAATTGCCCAAAAAACACAGGTCTTATCCATATTAACACTCATCCGCCCATCTACTATATATAAATCCCAAACTGCTAACTACAATAGTAACAACCAAGACCACAAAACTAGGCTTAAATAAGTAATAAATTGGCCAAAATAAAACAACTGTCATAGCAATAACTAATAAATCCAATTTAAGATTACGATTTGTTTTAATTGTTATCACAACTAAACCTATAAACGTATATCAATGAGTAGCTCAAAATATTAATATAGGAACTACGAATATAAGAAGCAAATACAGAACCAAATATATTCGCAATAAACCAATTTAAATAGGCAACAATATTCAAGCCAAACATCCAAAAAAAAGTAATATGCTTCTTTTCTTTAGCCTCTATTGATGCTACACCAAAAGTTTCATCAGTAAGTTGAGAACCTAAAAGTATTTTTTTAGGAATACTTATTCCTTGAAAATATTGACTAAGGTAAGTTGACATTAAGACATATCTGATATTGAGTAGAAAAATTGAAGACCATATAGCAAAGAGTGTTAGATGAGATTGTAACATACTGGACAATACAAATTGTCCAGCTCCAGCATATAAAAATAGAGAAGCAAAAGCCACCTGCATATGAGATAAGCCACTTATATTCGCAACTGCTCCTGATGCAAATCCTATACTCCAATAAGCAAGTAAAGTAGGAATACACGCTTTGCATCCTCTGACAAATTCTTTTATTGAATCTCGTTGCTCAAACATACACTCTTCCCATCACTTTTGGTAATAACTAATTGACAACTTAGCTAATTACAAAATATCATTCTCACTATCGGATTCACTGATAAATCATAGAATAAAATAAAATAGCTATAAAAGAATGTATTTGTATATATAAATAACTGCTTTATTCACTTTTTTATTACCTTTAATTTACTTTACTTCCTGTCAGTAGTATTTTTTGTGCATCACATTAGTTCAAGAAAAAATAATATCTCTCATCTCTTAAAAGATATACAATGACATTTGGTTCTTCAGGGAGTGGTGAAATTCCATACTGGTGGTATTGATGATTGGATACAATCATTAGAGCCCACGAGCAATTAATTGCAGATTTGGTCAAATCCAAAGCCAACAGTTAGAGTCTGGATGAAAGAAGAGTCGTCCTGAAGTTATCTTATATTTAATTTAAAGGATAACTACAATGCAAAATAATATTCAAAAAGCAATACATGATATTCAACTGGGTAAGCCGATTGCCATGACGGATGATGCTGACAGGGAAAATGAAGCTGACTTGATTATCGCAGCTGAAAAAATATCAACCCCTCTTATGGCAATGATGATTCGATATGGTAGTGGTATTGTTTGTCTTTGCTTAGATAAACAACAAGCGGAGGCACTCGCTTTAAAGCCTATGGTGGCAAATAATCAAAGTAAATATCATACCAACTTTACTCAATCAATAGAGGCTACTAGTGGTGTTACTACTGGCGTTTCTGCTCAAGATAGAGTAACTACGATTCGCACAGCTATTTCTAAACAATTTGTACCAGGAGATATTGTCAGCCCTGGTCATGTATTCCCTCTTATTTCACATCCTTCGGGTGTATTAGGCCGCAGGGGACACACTGAAAGTTCTGTCGATTTAGTAAAATTAGCAAACTTAAAACCTGCTGCTGTTTTGTGTGAGCTGATGAATGATGATGGCACCATGATGAAAGGTATCGCTTTAGATAATTTCATCAAGAAACATCAAATCACTAAAATTAGTATTGCAGAAATTAGCAATTACCGACAACAACTAAATCTTAAAGAAGCATAATAAAAAAGACCCGAATGGGTCTTTTTTATTATTCAATTTAAATTAGTCATCCTTACCATCTAAAAAACCTCTTAATAACTCACTACGAGTAGGATGACGTAATTTACGCAACGCTTTGGCTTCAATCTGTCTAATCCGCTCACGAGTGACATCAAATTGTCGGCCCACTTCTTCTAACGTATGATCAGTATTCATTTCAATACCAAAACGCATACGTAACACTTTCGCCTCTCTTGGTGTTAAACTAGATAAAATTTCTCGCGTTACCTCTCTCAAACTCGAATACATTGCGGCTTCAGATGGTGCAATTGTATTCGTATCACCAATAAAATCACCAATATGAGAATCATCATCATCTCCAATAGGCGTTTCCATTGAAATGGGTTCCTTGGCAATTTTCATGATTTTACGTATTTTTTCTTCAGGCATTTCCATCATTTCCGCTAAGGTTGCGGAATCTGGATCATTACCTGTTTCCTGTAAATATTGTCTTGATAAACGGTTCATTTTATTAATTGTCTCAATCATATGTACAGGAATACGAATTGTTCTTGCCTGATCTGCAATAGAGCGTGTAATCGCTTGACGAATCCACCACGTTGCATAAGTCGAAAATTTATATCCACGACGGTACTCAAATTTATCAACTGCTTTCATCAAACCAATATTACCTTCTTGAATCAAATCTAAAAACTGCAATCCCCGATTGGTATATTTTTTGGCAATCGAAATCACTAATCTTAAATTGGCTTGAATCATTTCTTCTTTGGCATCGTTAGTCTCTCTCTCACTTTTGGCCAAATCTCGACTAATTGCTTTTAACTCATCAATAGATAACATGGTTTCATCTTCAATAGCAATCAACTGATTTTGTAATTCCAAAATATTGTGTTGAAAGCGAGATAATTCTTCCGCCCAAGTATTGCCTTTAGCAATTTCTTCATCAATCCAATTCAAATCAGTAAAACGCCCTTTGAAGTTTTCAAGTACATACTCTCGATCCATATTAATGTGATCAACACATAAATTTAAAATCTCAATCTCGTATTGACGCACTAAATCTACCTTATCACGTAAACTTTGACACAACGCTTCAATCTGTTTGGTTGTAAATCTAACTTTATAGAGTTCATTAACGATATCATTTTGTATTTTTAGATATTTTTCACTATCGGTGCCATTCTTTTTTAATTCTTTAACCATTTGGTTATACATTTTTTCTACCACAGCGAAATGCTCTAAAGCAACTACTTTTAGATCTTCTAAATTTTGCTCGGAAATAGAGCCGCCACTAGAGGATGTATCATCGTCATCTTCTGTATCTACTTCATCATCAGAATCATCAACACTATCGGTATCAGTTGCATTTTCCAAATCATCCTCTTGCTCTTCAGATTCTGCGGCATCCATTTCTGTTTTAGAATCGTCCGTATTAATAATCCCTTCAACGACTTCATCTACAGATAATTCATCGTTTTTTATTTTTTCTGCCAAAGTCAATATTTCTGCAATAGAGCTAGGACATGCACTGATAGATTCAATCATTTTTTTCAATGCATTTTCAATTTTCTTGGCGATAATGATTTCATCATCTCGGGTCAATAAATCAACTTGTCCCATTTCTCGCATATACATACGTACAGGATCGGTCGTTCTACCAAATTCAGAATCTACACTCGATAATGCTGCTTCTGTGACTGCATCATCATCGGTATCAGTCACTGTATTATCGCTCATTAATAATGTTTCATCATCAGGAGCAACTTCAGTGACCTGAATGCCCAAACCACCAATCATACTAATAATATTATCAATTTGCTCACTATCAATAATATCTTCTGGTAAATAATCATTAATTTCTGCAAAGGTAAGATAGCCTCTCTCTTTCCCTAAAACAACTAACTTACTTACTTGATTTCTTTTTTCTTCTGCAGATAATGATTGAGGCTTATTGGTTGCAACATCAGAATTCAAAGGTTTATTATTTTGTGCCATAATTTCTTCCAAATATCTAATAAATATTCACATCTATCGCGCTAATAAATGCATTAGTAATTGTTCTTCATCTCCACTTAAAGACCTTTGCTTCATCAAACCTTTAAGCTCATAAATTTCTCTTTCAACAATTTCTTTTTTAATTTTCGCGATACCATGTTTAAAGTTTTCTTCTATATTCATCAATTGAATATCTTGATCATCTTTTTGCAAAGATTCTTGTAGAATATCCGTAATCAAAGTAGAAAATTTTGTGTTTTTAAAAATTTCTTCTAACTGCACAGCATTCTTAATATCGTTGTTCATTTTTATCGCGTCTGACAATGCTAGTAAACACTGTACTTCTTCGCTGTACTCTAAGTAATCAGGTAACTCTACATATGAGGCTAATTTTGGATTTATCAATAACCAGTTGAGCATTTTTTTATTATAAGGAGTCACTTCAATTTTCTTAATACTCTTGGCTGGAAATAAACCCTGTCTATATGATTTTAATTGCTCAGTCTGTTTCTCATCTCCTATTAGCTGACTTAGCTCATCCATACTAATTTGCAATTGATTGGCCAAATCTTTCATGATCATAAATCTGAGAGAGGATGCTTTTAACTGAGACAAAAGTGGTTTGGCTATTTTGATAATATCCGCTTTCACCTCTCCATACTGTAAATTTCTACCTGCTATTAAGTGTTCAATAAAATATTGAGACAAAGGAATTGCTTCTTCATTGATAAAACTTTCGAATACGTCCTTTCCATATTCCCTTACGTAAGAATCTGGATCTTCTCCTTCTGGTAAAAAAACGAAGTATAAAATTTTATCGTCTCTTAAGTACTCAAGTGCGTTATTTAACGCTCTCCAAGCTGCTTTACGCCCCGCTTCGTCGCCATCAAAACAAAAATAGATTTGATTGGAAAAACGAAATAAGAGTCTGATATGTTGTCCCGTTGTAGCAGTTCCTAATGTAGCAACGGCATAATTAACACCATATTGAGCCAATGAAATTACATCCATATAACCTTCAACCACTATCGCTTTTTCAAGTGATCGAATTTGATTTTTGGCCTCATATAAACCATAAAGACATTGACTTTTATCAAACAAAATAGTTTCAGGAGAATTAAGATATTTAGGCTCGCCAGTATCCATAATACGTCCACCAAACCCAATGACTGCCCCTTCTATGTCTTTAATAGGGAACATAATCCTATCTCGAAATCTTGGATAATAGTTTTGTTCTTTTTGTGACAATAAACCACCAGTGACTAAATCCTGATAGATAGACGAATTAGGAAAAACTTCCGCTAGATAATTATAGTTAGGCGCATATCCGATTTGATAGGTCTCGATAATCTCTTTTGACAAGCCTCTTCTTTTAAGATATTCAAGCGAAAGAGATGATTTATTCTTTTGCAGAAAAAAATAATTGGATAATTGTTGATTGTAATCTTTTAGAATTTCTTCTTTCTTTTTATTTTCCTTTCTCTCTTCAAAATTAAAATCACTTTTCACTCTTGGCACAGTCAACCCAACCAAAGAGGCCAATTTTTCAATTGATTCAGGAAAATCCAGACCCACATAATCCATCATAAAACTGATGGCATCACCATGTACGCCACAGCCAAAACAATGATAAAACTGTTTCTCTCGAGAGACATGAAACGAAGGTGTTTTCTCATGATGAAAAGGACAACAAGCAACATAACTGGCACCAGCTTTCTTAAGCGGCACATATGCGTCAATAACATCTACAATATCCACCTTGCCCAGTAATTCAACTTTAAATGCACTAGGAATCATATTATTTCAAGCTTTGTTTAACTATTTGACTAACTTTAGACATATCTGCACGACCTGCTAAATCTTTTTTCAAAACGCCCATTACTTTGCCCATATCCGCTTTAGTGCTCGCATTTAAATCAAATATAACTTGTTGTATTTTTTCTTGAATCTCACTCTCATCTAATTGTTCTGGTAAATAGACTTTTAAAACCAATATTTCTTGAGCTTCCTTGTGAGCTAAATCTTCTCTATTAGCTTCTTGATATATTTTTTCAGACTCTTGCCTTTGTTTAATCATTTTAGAAATTAGAGCAACCGTTTCTTCATCCGATAAAGTAATTTGCTGATCTATTTCTTTTTGTTTGATTTCAGCCAATAACATTCTCAGTACAGAAAGTCTCTCAGCCTCTCTACTTTTTAAGGCAATCTTCATATCTTGCGTAATTTGTTCTTTTAACATGATGTAAACTTTCTTTAATTTAATACTGAATAAAAAAAGGAAATTCAAAAATGATTTGAATTTCCTTTTTTTGCCTTAATAAACGTATTTTCTAAGTACGACTACTCATCAAATCATTTTAATAATTTTTTTGAGGTAGCGACTGACTACGTAATCTTTTTTGTAAGCGTTTTTGAGCCGCTGCTTTTTTACGTTTTCTTTCTGTTGTTGGTTTTTCATAAGATTCACGAGCTCTTAACTCAGTTAATAATCCAGTCTTTTCAACAGAACGTTTAAAACGTCTCATTGCTACTTCAAACGGTTCATTTTCTTTTACACGTACGCTTGGCATAAATTATCACTCATCCTTTAGTTAAATTAAATTATTACAAATTAAAATAATAGTTCTACATTATTTCACAAAAAGTATATAGGGTCAATAACATATATTTCAAGCACCCTCTCTTATATGAAATTGTTACAAAATTACAGCTCAACAAATATCATATTATCCCTGTGCACCAGTTCTTCTTCAGACATATAGCCCAAAGAATCTTCTATCTCATTTGAGGCACAGCCTAAAATTCTAAAGGTGTCATCACTACTATAATTAATCAGGCCTCTAGCGACTTCAACGCCTTCTAAATTCTTAATTGAGACCATATCCCCTCTTTTAAAGTTTCCCTCAACTTTAACACAACCAACGGGTAATAAACTTTTTTCACGTGTTTCTAAAACTTGAGCTGCACCTTCATCAATCGTGATAATACCTGCAGGAATCAATTGATCTCTAATCCATTGTTGTTTAGCATTCAAGGAAGAAATATCTGGTTGAAAAACAGTGCCTATTTTCTCTCCACTCAATATTCTAACAATAACAGCAGGTGTTTTACCTGAAGCAACAATCGTCGTTGCACCACTAAAAGCCGCCCTTTTGGCTGCTTTGACTTTAGTTAACATTCCCCCCGTTCCAACCGCAGTACCTGCTCCACCTGCCATCTCTTCCAGCTCTGGATGAACCACAGAGATATCATGAATTAAAGTTGCTTTTGGATTGGACCTAGGATCTGAATCATACAAACCATCCTGATCTGTTAAAATAATATAAGTTTCTGCATCTATTAAATTAGCAACCAACGCACCCAAAGTATCATTATCGCCTAATTTAATTTCTTTTGTCACCACCGTATCATTTTCATTAACTATGGGAACAACATTATGCTCAAGCAATGTTAGTAAAGTTGCTCTAGCATTTAAATATCGAGTTCTGTTTCTAATATCCTCATGTGTTAATAGAATTTGCGCTGTCACCACATCAAACTCTTTAAATATTTGTTGGTATTTTTGCGCTAAACCCATCTGACCTATAGCCGCTGCAGCCTGTAATTCAAAAATTCTCTTGGGTCTTTCCTGCCAATTTAATTGTTGTACCCCTTCCGCGATTGAACCACTTGAAACCAATACCACTTGATAGCCTTGCTGCTTCAACGCAGCTATTTGTCCAGCCCAGTCTATCAAACGTGAGGAATCAATGCCCATGCCATTATTCGTTACTAAAGAAGAACCTACCTTAACCACTACTTTTTTTTGAGATTCAAGCATTGTGCTATTCCTAAAAAATAAAAAACAAAAGGCCACCTAAATAATAAGTGGCCTTCAGGCAAGTTGTATTAAAAAATTATTTTCTATTAGGTAATTTTTCTTTAATACGAGCGGCCTTACCAGTCAAGCCACGCAAATAATAAAGTTTTGCACGACGAACATTGCCTCGACGTTTCACTTCAATTTTTTCTACTGTGGGGGCATACAATTGAAATGTTCTTTCTACACCTTCACCATTTGAAATTTTGCGCACAATAAAAGAGCTATTTAAGCCTCTGTTTCTTTTTGCAATAACCACACCTTCAAAAGCTTGCGAACGTTCGCGAGTTCCCTCTTTAAATCTTACCCAAACGACAACTGTGTCTCCGGGAGTAAATTTTGGGATATCTTTATTTAAGCGAGCAATTTCTTCTTGCTCAATTTGTTCAATAATATTACTCATTTTTTCACCTATTCTAATATGGACTTATCTTGGCGCTCTTGTAAAATTTCTTGCAAGAGACAAGATTCCTCTGGGTTATTATTACGTTTATCCAGTAAATCTGGACGCTTTTCTAAAGTTCGCATTAATGACTGCTTGAGTCGCCAATGCTCGATATGGGCATGATGTCCCGATAACAAAACTTCTGGAACACCATAACCATTAAATTCCACTGGTCTTGTGTATTGAGGATAATCCAACAATCCATTAGCAAAAGAATCCTCTTGCGCTGAATTAGCATCGCCCAACACACCTGGCACACATCTTAACACACTATCCATCAACAACATTGCGGGTAGTTCACCACCAGAAACAACAAAATCTCCTAGCGATATTTCTTCCGCCTTGGTTATGGATAAAAACCGCTCGTCAATTCCTTCATAGCGACCACACACTAAAATTAAATCATCTTCGTGAGACAATTCTTTAACCTTGGTATGATCCAACGGCTTACCTTGAGGGCTTAAATAAATCAATCGGCAAGCATTACTTTTTATATTTTTTTTAGCTTGATGATAAGCTTTTAAAAGTGGCTCGACCTGCATCACCATTCCTGGACCGCCACCGAAAGGTCTATCATCAATATATCCTAAGGGATTATTAGCGAATTCTCGAGGATTAATAACCGAAAACTGCCACAACCCATTTTCTAGTGCCCGAGATGTCACACCATATTTTGTAATAGCAGCAAACATCTCAGGAAAAATACTAATTACTTGGATTTGCATTCAATAATCCAATTCCCAGTCAACAGTCATTACACCTTTTTCTATATCTACTGACTGGATATAAACATCAACAAAAGGAATTAATGTTTTCTTTCGTTCACTCTTTGCAGACACCACCAAAACATCATTAGCGCCTGTTTCCATCAAACCCATCACTTCACCTATTATTTCTTTGTGATGGTTAATGACTTTTAATCCTACCAAATCAACCCAATAATACTCATCTTGTTCTGTTGGTAAGAATTCTTCTCTAGGTATGGCAATAACAGAACCCCTTAATTTTTCTGCAGCAGTTCTATCATTTACCCCTTTTAGTTTTACTTGCAGTCCATTGGTTGCTAAAAAACCATCTTCTAACTCAAAAGCATGAAATCCATGCTGTGCATTTCCAACATACCAAACAGGGTACTGCAATAAACTGTCCACTTCTTCCGTATTCGCCTTAATCTTTAACCAGCCTTTGACACCAACAGCTGACTTTAAAAAACCCATTTCAATTAAATCTAAGGCTTGACTCAAAGCGACTATTCCTTAAGTCTATTAAGCAGATTTCTTTTGATCCTGCTTAATCAATTTTTTAACTGAATCACTTACTTGAGCGCCTTGCTCAACCCAGTAATTCAAACGATCTTTATGAAGACGCAAACTTTCAACATTTTCAGCAGCGATAGGATTGTAAAATCCAATTCTTTCAATAAAACGTCCATCGCGAGCATTTCTTGAATCTGCTACTACAATGTTATAGAAAGGACGACGTTTAGCACCGCCACGTGACATACGAATCACAACCATTTATTATTCCTTTAAAAAATTAAATTCACTTTATTAAACTAAACCCCAGATTTTAATTCATTTCATAGGAAAAAATCAAGTTAATTCAGTAAGATTAACCTATATTTATTAACCAAAATAACACAAAGTCACTACTCATCTACTTTAGCAGTCCATCACAATTGATGTTTTTATCAGAAAACATCTCTCAATAAAAACAATTCATACCCAATATGATGTTACTTTAATTTAGATGCTTGTAGATAGAACATTTCTAAAGCAATAGTAGCTGCAGCCAAAGCCGTAATATCGCTTTGATCATAACTAGGTGCTACTTCTACAACATCCATCCCTATGATATTTAAATCTTTTAACCCTCTTAATATCTTAAAAATCTTATCTGTACTCATACCACCACAAACCGGTGTTCCCGTTCCTGGGGCGTAAGCTGGATCCAAGCAATCAATGTCAAATGTTAAATATATGGGCAGCCCTTGGGTAACTTGTTTAATTTTTTGAACAATCTCAGTTACTGTCATATCATTTGCTCTAGGGGCATCCAAAACTGTATAACCTAAACTAGGGTCATGTTCTGTACGTATTCCTATTTGAATTGAATGTTCAGGATCAATTAGACCTTCTTTTGGTGCATGGTAAAACATGGTGCCATGGTCATAATCACTACCGTGATCATAAGTATCTGTATGCGCATCAAAATGCAATAAAGCCATTTGACCAAACTTTTTGAAGTGTCCTCTTAACAAAGGTAAAGTAATAAAATGATCACCACCAAAACTCAACATCTTTTTACCACTTTGTAAAATTCGTGTCACATGTTGTTCTGCTTTATCACAAAACTCGGCATTATCACCAAATGCAAAAGTTAAATCACCACAATCGACTACTTTTAAACGTTCTCTTAAATTAAAATCCCAAGGAAAGCGATTTCCTTCCCAAGCCAAGTTAACTGAAGCCTTACGAATAGCTTCAGGACCAAATCTTGCCCCAGGACGTCCGGAAGTTGCTACATCAAAAGTAAATCCAGTAATAACCCAATCTGCATCTGTCTGATGTGGATTAAATTCCAAAGGAAATCTTAAAAATCCAAAATTATTGGATACTAAACTATTGTCATATTCACCATATAATGTACTTAGCATATTATTTTCCTTTTGATAAACCCTTTGATAAATAAGTGTAGCTTTCTAAGCCCTCTTCTAAAGTTTTAAGATAACTAATCGCTTCGGTAGCCGTCAAATTAGAACTTTCAATTTGTTGTCGATATCTTTGAATTAATTGTTGTGGATCCAAATAAACATACTGCAACATATCAGAAACAATATTGCCTTTTTCATAATCAACAATACTAATTTTCCCTTTTTCCTCAATAACAATATCTACTGAATGAGTATCCCCAAATAAATTATGCATATTACCCAATATTTCCTGATAGGCCCCTACCATAAAAAAGCCTATCAATGGTGTTTTTTCAGGATCATAAGCTGGCATTGGCATGGTTTTAGCAATACCATCACCATCAATAAACTGATCCACAATTCCATCTGAATCACATGTAATATCAAGCAACAAAGCTCTTTTTTCTACTGGTTTATTTAAAAGCGTTAAAGGACAAACAGGAAATAGTTGATCAATACCCCAAATATCAGGTAATGACCGAAACAAAGAGAAATTAACATACATTTTATCAGCAAATCGCTCTTGTAAATCATCAATCAGACCTCGATGAGCTCTATTTTTCTCACTCAAGGACTCTGAAACTTTATGACAAATATTAACATACAATTGTTCAGCCCAAGCTCTTTCCTCTAAATCAATCACGCCCGCACTAAATTTATTTTGCACATCTAATAAGTCAAATGTGCCTTCATTAATCCAACTTCTGGGTGAACGTTTTTCCTTGGATTCTAAAATTTCTCCCCAAGTTTCCCACAAACTATGTAAAACCAATGGAGAATCTTCTTTCGGTGGCGCAATATCTTTAGGATGAAACCTTTCTGTCCCTATAACATTTGAAACTAAAACCGCATGATGAGCAGTAACCCCTCTACCTGATTCCGTAATAATAGTGGGATGAGGTAAATTATATTCCTCACAAGCTTGGCCTATTCCCCAGACAACAGTAGACGCATATTCATTTAATCCATATTCTACTGAGCAGTCAGATAAGGTACGATTGCCTTCATAATCTACGCCTAAGCCACCACCCACATCAAAACATTGAATATTCACACCTAGTTGATGTAATTCTACATAAAAACGAGCGCTCTCATGTACACCAACAGCAATGTCTCGAATACTGCTAATCTGTGAACCTAAATGGAAATGTAATAATTGCAAGGAGTCTAATTTATTTTCTTTTTTTAATAGGTTCACTAAGGACAATATTTGAGTGGCAGACAACCCAAACTTTGATTGTTCGCCTCCTGAAGACTGCCATTTCCCATGGCCTTGAGAAGCCAAACGAGCCCTCACGCCCAATCTAGGTTTAACACCTATTTTTTCAGCCTCTTCAAGTACTTTCTGTATTTCTGTCATTTTTTCTATTACTAAATAGACTTTATGCCCTAATTTTTCTCCAATGAGCGCATAACGAATATAATCCCTGTCCTTATAACCATTACAGACGATAACGGTTTTTGTAGAACCTGCATATGCTAAAACAGCCAGTAACTCAGCTTTAGAGCCCGCTTCCAAGCCTAAGGTTTCTTTAGAATTAATCAAAGATTCAACCACTCTTTTTGATTGATTCACTTTAATTGGATAAACTAAAAAATAATCATTTTTATAGTCAAAATCTTCTCTGGCTTTTTTAAAAGCTGCATTGATAGACTTTAAACGATGTTGAAGAATTTGAGGAAAACAAACTAATGTTGGTAATTGCAATCCTTTTTTTTGTTCTACTAATTTGATGATATCAGTCAATTTAACTTTATTGCTTGCATTCTCTGGATTAGGGCAAACACAAACATTACCATCATCATCTACACCAAAATAATCCAATCCCCACTGTTTAATGCGACAAACATTCCACATTAAATCCCCTTCTTTTTCACAAGGAATACTATGCTTTTCTGGATTTTGTGTTATTTCTGTTGTTTGTTTTTTCATCTATTTTCCTCTATCCGTCTATTTCACCACAAGCAAACCAAATATTTGCTTATAATAAATTTCTCATAAGTTAACACAATAAAATTCAATAAATTTATTTCTATCAATCAATTAGTATTCTATAAAAATAAACTAAATATAACGCTTAAATAAAAACTCAAAATGAGTCATGCATGATACTCCTCCAAGTAGTAACTTTTCAACTGAAAAATCTTATTTAATTTGATTATATTGTTAAAAAATTTTAATTTTAAACCAATAAAAAAAGATAACGCTAGCGTTATCTTTTTCACGAAAAAATAATCAAAACTAGGCTTGAGATTCAAGTAATTTAATTACTTTTTTGCGATCAAAGTCCAAATAGGTTATGAAATAATACATTTTGCCATTAATTTCTTTGTTATCTAAATAAATAAATTCATCTAATTCTAAATAATCTTCTAAGGCTTTCAATAACTTTTCTGCTTTATCTCTATTATTAATCAGTAACAAATATTGTTCTTTCCTTAAAATATCACCCAACTCTGCTATGTTATTATTAGCAGCTTCATAATCATAAAATTTCATTTTATGGTCTCCTTAATTATTATGATGAAAATTTTTGTATGACAATAATATAATACGTATATTAACAAAAAACATCTCATCTGACTAACTGAATCTAATGCATGGCTATGAATAAAAAACAAATTTTTCCTTTTTCTAAACAAACTCTAAAAAGTAATATTAATCATTATGCTGCAAAAAGAGCTCCTTTCTTTTTTATGGTTAATTTTGCTCAAGATGAAGGATATTTTTTAACCCAAGAAAATTTTCATGCTTCTGAATTATTATTTAATTTTCCTTATTTTTGCAATGCCCAAAATGATGTTAACTTAACAAAACAAAATAAAAAACTGCAACTAGAAATTCAAAAAGTAATTGACTATAAAACATATGCACATCAATTCGAAACCATACAACAAGAACTGTATAATGGTCATACCTTCCTCATTAATTTAACACAATCTACTCTAATTAAAAGTGAATTGGATCTTATAGAAATTTTTTATCTCGCTCAAGCAAAGTATAAAGTCCTACTCAACAATCAATTTATCTGTTTTTCACCAGAAACTTTTATTAGAATTAATCAAGAAGGCAAAATAAGTACCTACCCTATGAAAGGGACTATTAACGCAGATTTACCCAATGCCCAACAAATTTTAAAAGAAGACAACAAAGAAATAGCCGAACACAAGACAATCGTTGATTTAATGCGTAATGATCTTAATTTAGTAGCCACACAAACCAAGGTAGATCGTTTTAGATATTTTGAACTCATCAATACAGCTCAAAGAAATATTTATCAAACCAGCTCTGAAATATCTGGGCAGTTACCTTATGATTATTTAAATTATTTAGGAGATATTATTTTCGAACTACTTCCTGCCGGTTCAATATCTGGGGCTCCAAAAAGCTCTACCATCAACATTATCAAACAAGTCGAAACCCATGATAGAGGCTACTATACTGGAGTTGCCGGGTATTTCGATGGCTATAGCCTAGATACATGTGTATTAATCCGCTTTATAGAACAGCAAGCAAAACAATTAGTGTATAAAAGCGGTGGTGGCATTACTGCCTACAGCGATATCAAAAAAGAATACCAAGAATTAGTTGAAAAAATATATCTACCCTTTGTTAGTGAGTAATTTTTATGTTTATCGAAAGTATCAGAATAGAAAATGGGCAAGTATTATTAGAAGAGCTGCATTTAAAAAGAATACAAAATACTCAACTAGAAATCTATGGCTTTATCTCCATAACCGATTTAAACATAGCTATTCCAAAAGAGCTGAAAAAAGATATTGTCAAATACCGTTTGCACTATGAAAAAATAATCACGGCAATAGAATTTGAAATTTATCATCCCAAAAGCATTCATAATTTAAAATTGGTGGAAGATAATCAAATTGATTATCATCTTAAATACGCCGATAGACATTGTTTGAATGACTTAAAAGAAAAATACACAGAGTATAGCGACATTTTAATCACTCAAAATGGCTATCTCACGGACAGCAGTTATGCCAATATTGTATTGCATGATGGTTATCATTACTTTACCCCTAACACCTATCTGCTTAATGGAGTCCAAAGACAACATCTATTGGCAAGTGGTTTTATTAAAGAACGAGATATTCATCAAGATACTTTACAACATTATCATACTCTATTCTTAATCAATGCCATGCTCGATTGGGACAATAAAATACCCGTCCCTATTTCGAGCATTGATAGCTGATTACAGTTTATTCTTCTGGTAAGAAACCACCACTTTGTCTTGCCCACAAATGAGCATACACTCCATTTTTTTCTAATAACTCATGATGAGAACCCATTTCTACAATTTTGCCTTGATCCATCACGACCAGTCTATCCATAGCTGCAATTGTAGATAACCTGTGTGCAATAGCAATCACCGTTTTATCCTGCATTAATTCAGATAATGTATCTTGTATTGCTGCTTCCACTTCAGAATCCAATGCACTGGTTGCTTCATCTAATATTAGAATAGGTGCATTTTTTAATAAAACTCTTGCGATAGAAATTCTTTGTCGTTGACCACCAGATAACTTAACACCTCTTTCCCCGACCAGAGTATCGTATCCTGTATGCCCGTATTTATCAGTTAAATCATCTATAAAGTCATCTGCTTGAGCTTGTTTGGCTGCTCTGACAATATCTTCTTCTGTAGCATGACTCATCCCATAACGGATATTATCGCGAATACTACGATGCAACAAAGAAGTATCTTGAGTCACCATGCCAATATTACGACGTAACGATTCTTGTGTTACCTGACTAATATCTTGCCCATCTATACAAATAGTTCCCGAATCAACATCGTAGAACCGTAGCAGTAGATTAATGAGGGTTGATTTGCCAGAACCTGAGCGTCCAACCAAACCAATTTTTTCACCACCTTTAATGTTTAAATTAAAATTAGTAAAAATTGGTTTGTCTTTGGTATAAGAAAAACACACATCGTTGTACGCTACAGCCCCATCTGTTACCACTAAATCTTTAGCATCAGGCACATCTACTACTTCTGGAGAAATTGAAAAAGTATTCATTCCATCTTTTACAATTCCGATATTTTCAAAGAGCCTAGCGACCTCAAACATAATCCAAGTGGACATACTATTTAACCTTAAAGCAAAGGCAATCGAAGCAGATACCGCACCGACTGTTACTAAGCTATAACCCCATAAAGCAACACCAATAATACTAACCGCTAAAATCAATCCCATGTTGATGGCATGCATGATAACGCCCAAGATATTTACTAATCTCATTTGTTGGTGAACTGTATCTAAGAATCCATCCATTGCTTCTTTGGCATAATCAGATTCACTTCGGTTTTGAGCAAATAATTTAACTGTTTGAATATTAGAATAAGTATCAGTAACTCGTCCTGTCATTAGCGATCTTGCATCCGCCTGTAATTGTGTGACCTTACCTATTTTAGGAACCATGGTATACATCACAATCCCCATAAGTAGCATCCAAACACCAAAAGGAATTAAAAATCTTATGTCAAAACCAGCTAATATAACCCCTGCAGTCACAAAATACACAACTAAATAAACCCCTATTTCAGTTAAGCTAAAAATAACTTCTCTGACCGCCAAAGAAGTTTGCATGACCTTAGCTGAAATTCGACCTGCAAATTCATCTTGAAAAAAACGCATGCTTTGTCCCATTAACATATGGTGAAACCACCAACGTAAGCGCATCGGAAAAACACCGTTTAATGTCTGGAATTGGATTAAGTTTTGTATGAACATTAATACAATACTGGCAACTATAATGCCAATAAAAAATGTGAGTACCAGATGATTGTCTGTCCAAAAGGTTGCTGGATTTCCACTCTCCAAAGCATCAACTAGCCAACCCATCATTTGGAATAAATAAGCCTCAAATACACCGAAAAACACCCCTAATAATATAAAACCAAACAACCACCCTTTGACTCCTCTTACTGAGTACAAAAGAAAAGAAGCAAAACTATTAGTAGGGATTTCTGAATCAATATCCGGATAGGGATCAATTCTATTTTCAAACCATGTGAAAATCTTGTCTAAAATCATTTAATTTTTCTCAATTCAAGTTTATTAAAATATTATGTTGTTCATTAGCAATGAACGTCGATATCCATTAGAAAGCAAATCAACAAGGATTGTTCAATCTTATTTTTCAAATCTAACGAGTAACAATCAAGCAAATTTTTATCTACTTTAAGTTAAAAGTATATTTTTACTTGATATATACATTGACACACGACATATTACATAAACATATTACATAAAAAAGTTCATATTGTTAAATTAAGTTTATTCATTCCACTTAGAACATTCGGATTAGAATATGCTTATTTATTTATAATTCGCTTAATTTGTAATTTTTTGTATGTTTTTAGGAACAACTTTGTAAATATATTAGGCAATTCTTACAAAACATAGTACCTATATGTACAAAGTATGACATCATATTTCATGAAAGAGTCACTTATGAGTGCAACTTTTTCGTTTTTATTTATTTTTTTTGAAGTTAGGAAATTTAATGATGGCAACAGGTACAGTAAAGTGGTTTAACGACACTAAAGGTTTTGGTTTTATTACTCCAGATGAAGGTGGTGAAGATTTATTCGCTCATTTCTCTGCGATTAATATGGATGGATTCAAGACTTTGAAAGAAGGTCAAAAAGTAACATTCGATGTGACTGAAGGACCTAAAGGTAAGCAAGCTTCCAATATCCAAAGAGGCTAATATCTTGCAGAATTTTAAAAAAACCGCAATTATTGCGGTTTTTTTATGTCTTGATGATGTGTTATAAAAGCAAATAATTATTTTTGTGAAGAAATCAATGTGTTTCGCAATATTTTATAAAGAATCCAAACTTATTTTTTAATCAGTATATATTTTTTAATAACCCCACGCGTTTTGCCAATCACTATCACCATTAAATACGTTTCTGAGAAGAAAATACATCGCATGGCGTTTGAACTTTAGACTTTTTTTATCTTCTCTAGAAGGGTAACTACTTTGTAGAAATAATGGACCTTTGAGCATTTTATCTTCTAAACATTTCAAACACGCACTGATATCACCTACATGACCGTCGGTTATAATATAAAGCTCATTTTTGGTAAAGTGTACCTGATCGATGTTTTTAATCTTCCTTACGCCCAAGTACTGATTATCTTTATTAAAAAGATGGAAATACCCACTTCTATAGGAATACCCCGTATTTGTATAATAATATTCTCCACTCTCATTATATTCTTTATAGTCACTGTCAGAATAATATACAGTTCTCTCCGGTCCTATATCAAAATAACTATGAATGGAAAGCACGGTCAAATAACAAATAGCAAAGAAAAAAAGAAGAACAATTATCTTTAGAAAAAATCTCATAGAGAGCTAGGTTATGTCAAACATAACCTAGTTTAGCATGGACTAAATATAGACTTAATAAAAATTATTGATTTTAGTTTCAACGTCGAACAAAAAATACAGGCCTGCTGCCATAGGGTAAACTTAATACCAAAATACTTTATACCTAACCATTAGCCTATTTATACATCTATTTTATATGAGCATCGATTATTTGTAACAATTGAGATAATATTTTAGGATTGCCTGCGACTATATTCCCTGTCTCTAACCAAGTTCCCTCCCCTTGCATATCCGCTACCAAGCCCCCAGCTTCCATAACAATCAAAGCGCCTGCTGCCACATCCCATGGTTTTAAATTAAATTCAAAATAGCCATCAAATCGACCAAGTGCTACATTACATAAGTCCAAAGAAGCCGCTCCTTCTCTTCGTGCACCTGCCGTTTTCGCTAAAACATCTTGTAAAATAGCCATATACGTCGTCATCATAGATTGATCAACAACAGGAAAACCAGTTCCAATCAGGCATTCATTCATTTGCGTTCTTTTAGAAACACGAATACGCTTATCGTTTAGAAAAGCACCCTTTCCTTTACTGGCGATATATAAATCATTTCGTTCTGGTGCAAAAATAACTGCATCTAATAAACTACCCTTATGCAGTAACGCCATAGAAATAGCATACTGAGGATGATGATGTAGATAATTAGTAGTACCATCTAAGGGGTCAATAATCCATTCAAATTCAGCTTCATTATTCCCATGATAGCCTGTTTCTTCCGTTTTAATACGATGTGTAGGAAAGGCTTCTAATAAACCTTCGACTATCATTTCTTCTGCTATTTGATCCACTTCAGAAACAAAATCATTAAAGGCTTTATTTTCCACCCGAATACTACTTAAATCATTAGCAGCACGTAACATCATATTGGCGACTCGTCGTGCTATTTTTACCGCGGTATTGATATATGCATCCATAATTTTCCTAATTTTAATTCCCAATCTGCTGGGTTGAGTTACAATATTCGTTTTATAACAATTTTGACAATAAGATTATACGCTATGACATCAAACAGGCAAACCAACTCTCTGCCCTCTTTTTTAAAAAATATTTACGTTATCCTGTGTCACACCAGTCACCCTGGTAATATAGGTTCAGCTGCCCGAGCGATGAAAACCATGGAACTCTCGCAATTAATATTGGTTTCTCCCAATATTATTGCTACTTCTCAAACACCTAACCCACCCGTATTTGATGTAAAAAATCCTGAGACATTTACTATTCCCGAAGAAAGTTTTACGTTGGCTTCTGGGGCTAAAGACATTTTAGCTCATGCGCAGGTTTTTTCTACCTTAAAAGAAGCAATTAAACCCATGCATTTGACCTGTGCCTTAAGCAGTCGAAAAAGAGAAATATCAGCACCATTACAAACACCTAGAGAGATAATGCCAGAAATTATTCAATCTGCACAAAATGACCAAAAAATAGCTTTTATTTTTGGTTCTGAAACCTTTGGGCTGAGTATTGAAGAGGTATCTTTGTGTAATCGTTTAATTACCATTAATGGTAACCCTGATTATTTTTCTCTAAATTTAGCTCAAGCCGTGCAAGTAATCACTTATGAATTATTTAGTCAATTAAATCAATCTATGGAATTTTTAAAACAATACCCTAATTTATCCAGTCGAGAAGAAGTCGCAGGATTGGTAGAACACTTTGAATTAACTATGCAAGAAATAGGTTTTTTTGAGAAACGCAACCAAGAGCGTCTAATGCGACGTGTACAGCGTATCATTGATAAAAGTAATATCGAAAAAGAAGAAATAGATATTCTCAGGGGCTTTCTTAATTTAGTGAATCAAAAAACCAAGCTATAAATAATGTAAATGACGTTGCGCAACTTCTAAATCCAAGTCCAATATAGAATCCAAATTATCAGTAATTTTGTCCATCGCATGCTCAATTTGTGCTTGATCTTCTTTCGAAGGTTTTTTTAAAACGTATTGAGTGACTTCTGGTTTTTTTGCTTTAAAAGAGCTTGGCATTTTTAAGCCAAACATACTCAAATCCGCTTGATTGTTATGTTTAATATTATCTCGAGGATGTCCAATCCCTACTCTCAAACGATAATAATTATTTGAGCCTAGTTTAGCATCTATATCTTTCAAGCCATTATGCCCCCCGTTACTACCTCCTTGTTTTAATTTTAAACGCCCAGGTTGTAAATCTAGCTCATCATGAACAACCAAAATTTCCTCAGGCTTGATTTTAAAATAATTAGCAATAGCGCCCACTGCTTGACCTGACAAATTCATAAAAGTGTTAGGTTTGATTAAAATAATTTCTTCATCATGGTATTTAATTTTCGCCACTTCAGCAAAAAACTTCTTTTCAGCCTTGAAAGGCACGCCTAGCCTCTTGGCAATCACATCTAGCACCCAAAATCCTATATTGTGTCTGGTTAATTCATATTCTTGACCAGGATTACCTAAGCCTACAATTAATTTAATTTTTGCCATTTTTCTTCTCTGAACGAATACGACGATTTTGTTTAGGATCAACTTTTAATGGTCTATATATCTCTATTCTATCCTCATTTTTTAAAACATAATCATCTTGTACTTTCATCCCAAATATTCCTAATTCCATTGAGTCTTGAAAATATTCAGGATAAACACCTTTTAAATCTGTTTGTAATAATGCTTCTTTAATCGTTGTTCCCTCATTGGTTTCAAATCTCAATAAATATTGTTTGTCTTCCAGTGCTAAAACGATTTCAACCCAAATCTTAGGCATAACGATGATTGGCCTCTTTAATAAACGCATCTACCAATGTAGATAAAATCATATGAAAAACAGGGCCCAACACTTTAGAAATAAAATGATTCGCAAATTCATACTCTAAAATAAAATCTATTTGACATCCTAAGGAACCTAAATCCGTAAACTTCCAATAACCATCTAAATGTTTGAAAGGGCCATCCACCAAAGTCATATGAATTTCTTCATTTTCAATATGGCTATTTTCTGTCGTAAAGTGTTGTTTAAGCATCAGGTAGTCTATATAAACTCTTGCTTCTACAATATTACCCTCTTCTCTTAGAATTTCTGTTTTATTACACCATGGTAAAAAGTTAGGATAATCTTCAATTTGGTAAACCAACTGATACATATCTTGAGCCGAATGTTCAACCAAAACTGATTTTTCTATTTTCATTTAAAATCCAAAATTATATTTTACAAACTTTTTTATTATGTCATAATTTAAGAGTCGATTATATCAATTTAAAGGAGATAATCATGAAAACAGCACTTATTTTTCTCACTACTGGTTTTGAAGAAATGGAGGCACTTGCCCCTATTGATATTTTAAGAAGAGGAGGCGTTGATATCAAATCCGTCTCTCTTGAACCAGAAAGACAGGTGATAGGAGGACATCAAGTTCCCGTACAAGCAGACCTCCTATTTGATGAAATAAAAGATAGTGAAGTAGATATACTTATCCTACCAGGAGGCTCTCCACGCATCGCTGAGTTTCCTAATTTAAAGGAAAAGATTAGTCAGTCTCTGGATAATGGTAATAGTGTGGCAGCCATTTGCGCAGCACCTATGGTATTAGGTCAAATGGGTCTTTTAAAAGGCAAAAAAGCTATTTGTTACCCAGGATTTGAATCTTATCTCGAAGGTGCAGAAATTGAGGATACGCCTGTTATTGTAGAAGGCAATATTATTACCGCAAAAGGCCCTGCACTCGCAGTTGATTTTGCTCTTACTGTATTAGAGTATCTAACGGATAAAGATAACCGAGATAAAATTGCACAAGAAATTATCTATCAAAAATAAATTAATTAAATTAATTTATTTTTAGATTGGAAATAAAAAACGCACTCGAGTGAGTGCGTTTTTTATATGCCTGATTTAGCTTAATTTACCATGACAATCTTTAAATCGTTCACCACTACCACACGGACAAGGGTCATTTCTACCTATATAAATTTCCCCTCTTTCCACTGCTGCTAAAACAGCATCTAAATTCATATTTGGATCATTCTCCGTATCCGTAGATAAATCCGAAACTTCTGGCCTACTTAATTTTCCACTTAACATTTCTGCAGGACTTGTATCGGTTTGTGCCTCTGATAAAGTATCGACATGTTCTATTTCTTCATCCGCTGGTTGAGGATTTATTTTGACTGCAATCAGATATTTGGCAATATTTAACTTAATAGTATCTAAAAGGTCTTCAAATAATACAAAAGCCTCTCTTTTATACTCTTGTTTAGGATTTTTTTGACCGTAACCTCTTAAACCTATGCCTTGACGTAAATGATCCATAATCGACAAATGTTCACGCCAATTTTGGTCCAAAACAGTCAACATGATTTGGCGTTCAAAATTAGTCATGGCTTCATGACCAATCATATCCCGTTTTTGATTGTAATCTTGTTCAATAATTTCCAATAATCGTTGTTTGATTTTCTCATCATCAAGGTACTTATCCTCTTGTAACCATTGATTAATATCAATGTCCAAATCAAACTCACTTTTCAGTTCTTTTTCTAAAGCAGGAACATTCCACTCTTCTTGCATAGACTCTGGCGGAATATAATTATTCACCAATTTGTTGATGACTTCAAATATGATTTCTTTTGTTTCATCATCCAAGTTTTCACTGTCTAGTATATTATTTCTCAAGACATAAATAACCTTACGTTGATCATTAGCAACATCATCATATTCTAGAATTTGCTTACGAATATCAAAGTTACGACCTTCTACTTTTCTTTGTGCACCTTCTATTTGTCTTGTTAAAAACTTGTGCTCAATTGGCATTCCTCTTTCTGGTGCCAATTTATTCAATAAACCCGCAGCTCTATCTAGGGCAAAATACTTTAATAAACTGTCTTCAAATGATAAAAAGAAACGGCTAGAACCTGGATCTCCTTGACGGCCGGAACGCCCCCTTAACTGATTATCAATTCTTCGACTATCATGACGTTCCGTCCCTATAATGTGTAAGCCACCCGCATCAATAACCTTTTGATGAGATTCTTTCCATTCATTTTTCAGCGCTTGAATTTTTTGTTGTTTTTCTGCTTCTGATAGACTTTCGTCTTCTTCAATTTCTTTAATATCAAGCGATATATTACCGCCCAAAACGATATCTGTACCCCGTCCTGCCATATTCGTTGAAACTGTCACCATTCCTGGTTTACCTGCTTGTGCAACTACATAAGCTTCTTTTTCATGCTCTTTGGCATTTAATACATTGTGCGAAATATTGGCTTTATTTAATAACTGAGAAACCAGTTCAGAACTTTCAATACTTGCAGTACCAACTAATACAGGTTGATTTTGATTATGTTTGTCAATAATCTCTTGAATAACCGCTTCGTATTTTTCTTCTGCTGTTTTATATACCTGATCTTCAAAATCTTTACGAATCATTTTGCGATTGGTTGGGATAATGACCGTTTCTAAATTATAAATACTTTGTAATTCAGCTGCTTCAGTATCTGCAGTTCCTGTCATACCGGATAATTTATCGTATAATCTAAAATAGTTTTGGTAGGTAATAGAGGCAAGTGTTTGATTTTCTTTATTAATAGTCAAGCCTTCTTTTGCTTCAATAGCTTGATGTAGTCCTTCAGACCAACGACGTCCGCTCATCAGACGACCAGTAAATTCATCCACAATAACGATTTCACCATTTTGAATCACATAATGCTGATTAAGGAAGAACAGAGTATGTGCTCTTAGAGCTGCCATTAAATTATGCATCAACGAAACATTACTCAAAGAATATAAAGAGGTTCCTTCTGCTAAAAGGCCCATTTCCGTTAGTATTTTTTCTGCTTTTTCATGTCCCGATTCACTCAAGATAACTTGCTTGGTTTTACCATCAACCCAATAATCACCCTCACCATCTTCTGTTTCCTGTGGTGTTAACATGCCTGGGACTTGATCCATGATCTTATACAAATCAACATTATCATCTGCTTGACCTGAAATAATTAAAGGTGTTCTTGCTTCATCAATTAAGATTGAATCTACTTCATCAATGACTGCATATGATAAATCTCGTTGGACCCTATTCTCTTTACTTGGGACCATATTGTCTCTTAAATAATCAAAACCAAATTCATTATTGGTACCATAAATCACATCCGCTGCGTATGCTTGTTTTTTATCTTGTGGCGACATTTGAGACAAATTAACCCCAACTGTTAGACCTAAAAATTCATACAATGGACGTAGTGTATTTGCATCACGAGAGGCTAAATAATCATTCACAGTAACAACATGTACACCTTTACCAGTAAGTGCATTTAAATAAACAGCCAAGGTAGCTACCAATGTTTTACCCTCGCCTGTTTTCATCTCTGCAACTTTGCCTTGGTGTAAGGCTATCCCACCAATTAATTGAACATCAAAATGTCTCATTCCCAACACTCTTACACTTGCTTCTCGGCATAGTGCAAAAGCTTCAGGTAAAATCTTATCTAAAGATTCCCCCTCAGACGCCCTTTCTCTCAACTCAAGAGAGAGCGCTTGCAGTTCTTCATCTGATTTTGACTGCATACTTGGTTCAAGTTCATTAATCTGTTTAACAATTTTTGAATATTGTTTTAAAAGTCGTCCATTACGACTTCCAAAAATTTTTGTTCCAATATTAGCTAGCATAATTATTTATTATCCCATCAATGATAATTTTCTAAATTTTATTTTTAGAACCTTTTAATATATTCTAAAATCTTGTTATTTTAACACACAATATTATAAGAATCGTACGATTTCTTTTAGTAATAAATTTTATTAAACTATTATTTAATTGACTTTTAAATTCTGCTTTTCGATAAAAATACCCAATAGCTAAGGGACTGAACTCAATAAAGAGATCAAAAACAATCCAAAAACCACACAGCCCAAATTAATATCGGTTAAATTAACATAATTTAATTGATTTTAAGAAAAAATACTCGTAGAATAGTACAGCGACGTACTAGGAAACTAAGAAAAGATAGCATACTTCGCAGCACGTCGTAAATCCAAAGTTTAGATTAACTATACTTTTTCATAATTGATAAGAGCTTTTTAAATAAAGCTCTTTTTTTTATTCATTTGCCTCTATGCCCGCATTAATTTATAAAAGTTCACCATGACCATAAAAATTAATTAAATAATCGAAAAGGCTTTGATATTTAGAATATCAAAGCCTTTTTAACTCAAAATATCGATTTTTTTATAGAACAAATAAATTAACGAATTGATTAACTTCTGTCGTTTCTAATTTTTTCGCATCCACACACAAATCAAAAATTTGCGCACAACGTTGAGGTACGAATCTAGTTGCTAGATTATTTTTGAATTTCTCTTCTAGCAAAGGAATCCCTTCTTGACGACGACGACGACGACGATGTCCTATCGGATATTCTACTTCTACTTTTTCAGTTGAAGTACCATCTTTAAAAAATACTTGTACTGCATTAGCAATCGAACGTTTATCAGATTCTAAATATTCTTTGCTGTAACGAGGATCTTCTACAATCTCCATCTTTTTTCTTAATTCATCAATAATTGGGTGACTTTGATGAAATTCATCTTCATAGTTCTCTGCCACCAAATCACCAAAAATCAAAGGAACTGCTGTCATGTATTGAATACAATGATCTATATCTGCTGGATTGGCTAAAGGGCCCTCTTTTGAAATAATACGGATTGCTGATTCGTGCGTGGTAATGACAATCTTTTCTATTTCATCTAATCTATCTTTGACTTCTGGATGTAATTTTACCGCTGCTTCACAAGCTGTTTGCGCATGAAATTCCGCAGGAAAACTAATCTTAAATAAGATATTTTCCATCACATAGTCTTTAAATGCTTGAGGCAATTTAAACACTCTATCTTTTTTATCCTTAGTTGCTAAGTCCTTATTGGTGTGACTAAATAAAATATCATAAAAACCCCATTGTGGTGCGGTCAACACTCCAGGAATCCCCATTTCTCCTTTTAAAGCCACCATGGCCAAAAATACACCACGACTGGTTGCATCGCCTGCCGCCCAGGATTTACGAGAACCTGCGTTTGGCGCGTGCCGATAAGTCCGCAAAGCAGCACCATCTACAAATGCATGTGATATTGCCGATAGCAATTGTTCTCTATTGACACCCAGTAATTTTGCTGATACCGCAGTAGAAGCCACTCTTACCAATAAAACATGATCTAATCCAACTCGATTAAAAGAATTTTCCAATGCCAGAATTCCCTGAATTTCATGTGCTTGAATCATTGATTCGAGAACTGTGCGCATCGTCAAAGCAGGCTTGCCTTCACTTAAATTTTTTCTGGATAAATAATCCGACACCGCTAAAATAGCGCCTAAATTATCCGAAGGATGCCCCCACTCTGCTGCCAACCAAGTATCGTTATAATCCAGCCAGCGTACAATACAACCAATATCCCAAGCAGCGCGTACAGGATCTAGACTATAACTAGTACCTGGCACTCTAGCACCATTAGGAACAATGGTATCTGCTACGATTGGGCCAAGATGCTTCGTACATTCAGGAAATTTTAAAGCCAACAATCCACAACCTAGTGTATCCATTAAACAATTTCTTGCCGTATCTAAGGCTTCTTTTGAAAAATTAGGCTCGGCCAGAACATAATCCGCAATTTTTTGAATCACTTCATCATATTCTGGGCGATTATTAATCTCTACATTACTCGACATTCTCTCTCCTTAACGATTTTTAAGCGGTTTAAAATCACGCAACTAATGACCAACATATTCTGCACTTGGTCTAATAATTCTATTATCTGCTCTTTGCTCAAATACATGAGCCATCCAACCAGTTGAGCGAGCACACACAAAAATAGGCGTAAATAGACTAGTTGGGATGTGCATGAAATGATAAGCACTGGCATGATAAAAGTCTGCATTAGGAAATAATTTCTTCTCATCCCACATAACTTTTTCTATCATTTCTGAAATTGGATATAGACTTGTATCTCCTACTTCTTCAGAAAGTTCTTTGGCCATCTTTTTGATGACTTCATTTCTTGGATCAGAATCTTTATAAATTGCATGCCCAAATCCCATAATCAAGGCTTTTTTCTCTAGTCGTTTCAATGTTCCCTCTTTGGCCTCTTAAACTGTCTTATATTCACTAATCATTTCCATAGCTGCCTCATTAGCACCTCCATGCAAAGGACCACGCAAAGAACCAATCGCACCTGTAATACAAGAATACAAATCAGATAGAGTAGATGCACACACCCGTGCAGTAAAAGTAGAAGCATTAAATTCATGCTCTGCATATAAAATCAAAGAGCTGTTCATGACCTTAGTATGTAATTTACTCGGTTTTTGATCCAACATCATGGCCAAGAAATGTCCAGCATAAGAAGGTTCTTCTGATTGACAAGAAATACGTTTACCAAAATGAGAAAATTGATACCAATAGCATAAAATACTTGGCAATATTGCTAATATTCTTATCGCTGTTTCTTCTTGATGAGAAAAATTTAATTCTGGTTCCATGGTTCCTAATGCAGATATTCCCGTTCTTAATACGTCCATAGGATGACTACTGGCAGATAAATTTTCCAATATTGTCTTAAGTGCAAATGGAAGCTCTCTTTGATGTTGCAAATTCGTTTCAAAATCTTTTAATTGTGCTCGGTTGGGCAGTTCTCCAAACAACAATAAATAAGCCACCTCTTCAAATGAAGCATGCACTGCTAATTCTCGAACATCATATCCTCGATAAGTTAAGCCTGCACCTTCTTTACCAACCGTACTTAATGCGGTTTTTCCCGCCACTTGACCTCTTAAACCTGCCCCTGACAAAACTTTTTTATCTGTCATTGTATAATCCTTTCAATTACTTATTTTTATTTTTAGCATACAACTCATCTAATTTATCTTCATAAGCTTGATAATTTAAGAATTCGTATAATTCTTTACGTGTTTGCATGATATCAATCAAATCTTTTTGTGTGCCTTTTTCTCTTATCTCCCGATATACTTTTAAGGCCGCAGCATTCATTGCACGATAAGCAGCACAACAATATAAAACAATATCCACATTAACCGACGCTAATTCATCTTTAGTGAATAATGGCGTATAGCCAAATTCAGTAATATTAGCCAAAATAGGCACTTTAACTGCCTGTTTCACTTGCTGATACATAGCTAATTCGGTAATAGCTTCTGGAAAAATCATATCTGCTCCTGCTTCTACATAAGCACAGCATCTATCAATAGCTTGATTTAAACCTTCTGACGCTAAGGCATCTGTTCTGGCCATAATCACAAAATTTTCATCAGTTCTAGCATCCACTGCCGCTTTGATTCGATCCACCATTTCTTCTTTAGAAGTAATCGCTTTATTGGGTCTATGACCACAACGTTTATTTCCCGCTTGATCTTCAATATGTACTGCTGCCACCCCAGCTTTAATAAAAGAGCGAATGGTTCGTGCAATATTAAAAGCACCTCCCCAACCGGTATCAATATCGACTAATATAGGCAACGAGGTTGCTTCTGCTATTCTTCTTGCATCAATTAAAACATCATCCATGGTGCTAATACCTAAATCAGGCAATCCAAGAGAATTAGCAGCTACACCTCCTCCTGAAATATACAAGGCTTTATAACCGACGGCCTCCGCCATTTTTGCTGTATAGGCTGTCATCGTTCCCACTACTTGTAATGGAGATTCTTCTTGAACCACTTCCCTAAATTTTTGACCTGCGCTAATGACACTCATTTGCTTTTTTCTCCTTGTTCTTTTTGTCCATAGAAATGCTGCAACATCTTAGCTTGCGCTTCTTGTATGTGCCTTTTCATTAATAACTCTGCTAACTCCCCGTCTTTTTTTTGTAATGCCTCTACAATTCTATAATGCTCTTCAAAGGCTTGCTCTCGTCGATGAGAAACAGTTAGAAATCGCTGACGGTACATTCTAATCAATTGATATAAATCTATTCCTAATAATCTGGCCAACATTTCATTGCCAGAACTCACAATAATACGATAATGAAAGTCGTAATCTTCATCATAAGTAAAAGAATGAGAAATATTTAGATTACTTAAATTTTTACGATGCTTTTCCAGTAATTTAAACAAACGATCCACTTCATTACTACTAATTTTCTCAGCAGCTAGTCGACAAGCCAGCCCTTCTAAAGAGGCGCGAATTTGATACAGCTCAATTAATTCATCCATAGTCAAAGAAACCACTCTTGCACCAACATGTGGAATACGCACCACCAATTTTTGTCCCTCCAATCGATTAATCGCCTCTCTCAAAGGCCCTCGACTAATACCATAGGCGTCTGCAATTTCCTGTTCTGAAATTTTGGCTCCTGGTTCTAAATTACCTTGAATAATTGAATTAAGAATATCTAAATAAACTCGTTCTGAATGAGTGGCTGTATTGACTGCAATGGATTTTTCTGATTTTGATTTATTCATAAAACGAGTTTAATATATCGATTAATTGTTAACAAAATGTTGCTAAATCTAGTTTAATATAGCAATTATCAATTTTAGCAATCAGATTAAATTTTGTTAACAATAATGTTTTGTCGTGCTATTTAAGGGTATAATTTTAACCACAATCAGATTTATGAATAGGCTTTTATATGACCCAACTTTCCCATTCTGAGATACCGAATATTATTATAGATACCGATCCTGGTATTGACGACTGTGCTGCGATTTTATTTGCCTTAGGCTTAGAAAAGATGGGTTTGCTCAATCTATTAGCATTAACTACTGTCGCGGGCAATGTCCCCTTGGACTATACACAAAAAAATGCTCGTATTATTTGTGATTGGGCAGATAGAAGTGATGTACCGGTTTATGCAGGTGCCAAGCAACCAATTATTAAATCTCTTATCACAGCAGATGACGTGCATGGCAACACAGGATTAGGCGATGCCCCTTTGCATGAGCCCAAAACACCCTTACAAGCACAATCTACGATCTCTTTTTTAATCCAAACATTAACAGAAGCTGAAAAGAACTCTATTACCCTATGTGCCATTGGGCCTTTAACCAACATTGCTCTTGCCCTTAAAGCAAATCCAGAATGCAAACAGGGTATTAAGGAATTAGTGATTATGGGTGGTTCCTATTTAAATATATGCAATATTACCCCCAATGCTGAATTTAATTTTTTTGTGGACCCGATTGCCACTAAAATTATTTTAGAATCTGAGTTGCCTATTCGTCTATTTCCTTTAGATGTCACCCATAAAGCCTGCATTACCACGCCTAGAATGGACCAATTACGACAATTAGCGAATAAAAATGGTCCCAGAATTGCTAATTTGTTACAAAGTTATAGTCGTTATGATATTCAGGAATTTGGCCTAGAAGGAGGCCCTTTGCATGACCCTTGCACGATTGGTTATATTGCTCAACCGGACTTATTTACTGCTAAAGCTGTTTTTGCTGATATTGAAACCAATCACGGTTTAATGGAGGGAGCAATGCAGGTAGATTGGAATCAGAAATTAGATAAAAAACCTAATGTTGATTGGTTTTATGAAGTAAAGGCAGATGCCTTTTTTGAATTATTTACACAAGCCATCTCGAAACTGCCTTAATTTATGATGCAACAACTAGAATTTTTTGATATTCCTAGCCCATGTCGGCGAATTTGTCAGACCAATTCAAAAGGATATTGTATTGGTTGCTTTCGTAATCGAGAGGAGCGATTGCATTGGAACGAATTTTCTAATGAACAGCGGCGCATCATACTACGGCGTTGTCACGCAAGAAGAGTTAAAGCCATAAGAGAAAGAAAAGCTGCTCTAGAGCGTGAAAACGAACAAACACCAGAACAAACTAGTTTTTTTGATTAAGACATGAATACTCAAGCAACTATTTTAATTACAGGAGGAGCTGGTTTTATTGGGCGGCATGTGGCCGAACATTTTGTGCTTAACTATCCCAACTATCACTGTATTATCTTGGATAATCTTACCTACTCGGGTAATCTTCACAATCTCGCTTCTATTGAACAACGACCTAATTTTACTTTTATGCAAGCAGATATCAATAATTTTGAAACAGTTCAACACATCATTCAAGATTATCACATTCAAGGAGTGATTCATCTAGCAGCTGAAACACATGTTGATAATTCTATTCACTCGCCTATTCCTTTTGTACAAACCAATGTTCTGGGTACTACCAATCTACTAGAGGCTTGCCGAAATTATTTAGAAAAACATCCCACGCCTAACTTCAAATACCTACAGATTTCAACCGATGAAGTGTTTGGCAGCATAAATACTCCTTTATTTTTTGACGAACAGAGTGCTTATCAACCACGCTCTCCTTACTCTGCCTCTAAGGCTTCAGCTGACCATTTAGTCATGGCCTATCGCCATACTTACAAATTCCCTGCCATGATTTCTTATGCCACTAATAATTACGGACCTTATCAATATCCTGAAAAATTAATTCCGAATACAATTGCTCATGCTTTAGCAAAAAAGCCTATTCCAATTTATGGAAATGGGCAACAGGTACGAGATTGGATTGCAGTCCCTGATCATGTTAACGCCATTGAGCGTATATTTCATCATGGCATGATAGGTGAAACATATGCTGTTAGTGCACATCATGAATACGCCAATTTGGAAATTGTAAGTAAAATATGCCTTTATATGGAAAAAAAATTGGGCTACCCTGAAAATACTCTCACCAATTTAATTACTCATGTTGAGGATAGACCTGGTCATGATTTTCGTTATGCCTTAAATTCGAGCAAAATAGAGCAAGCATTACACTGGCAACCCGTATTCGCTTTTGATGACTATTTAATATACACTATCAACTGGTATCTTACGCACCCTGAATGGTTACAACAATGATAGAAAACACGAGTTTACCTGATTGTAAATTAATCACCCCTAATGTGCATAAAGACCATAGGGGCTACTTTTTGGAAATATTTCAGCAAAATGATTATGCTCAGGTTTTAGGTTTTCACTTGGTGCAAATTAATGAAAGTTTTTCTCATTATGGTGTTATTAGAGGTTTACACGCACAGACAAAGCCTTTCACTCAAGCAAAAATCATACAAGTATTATCAGGTAAAATATTAGATGTGGTCGTGGATATTCGCCCAGATTCAATTACCTTCGGTCAAGTAATGACTACCCTCATGAACGACCGCCAGAAACAACAACTTTTAATCCCCGAAGGTTTTTTACATGGTTATGCTGTCTTATCTGAATACGCAACCATACAATACTATGTAAACGCTCCTTACTCTCCTGGGCATGAAATTGGTGTTCGATATGATGATCCTCAATTAAATATCAACTGGATGCTTCTACCAAGTGAGCGCATTATTTCTGAAAAAGACTTATCACTGCCTACTTACCAACAACTAATCTCTAAAATTACTTGAAAGAAGTATTGGATTAGGTTATAAACTTCAAGAAATTAACAGTTATTTTTTTTATGAAATTAAGTTCACCCTTATCTCAGAGTTTTAATTGGCTTCGCCAAATATTCTTTCTACTACTGTGCCTTGTTACGCCTGCACTGGTTGTTAGTAATATCCCTAATATTCTACAAAATCATTGGATCAGTATATTGGTTATTGCTCTGACCTTTATTTTATCTAATATTACCCTTAAAGAAATCCAATACGTTCCAGGGTATCAGACTGCTATATATATTACTTCTACTGTTTTTGTTTGGTTCGCAATTTTACTTTTATTCGTTATGGTATTCCGACTGCCTTATTCTCGTAGTTATGTGATGTTAGGTGGGGTCATGGTCTTATTAGTAATGCTACTCGATGCATACCTTAATCGACAGAAAAGACACCGAATTGGCTATATTCCAACCTATGATCAATATGATTTAAGATCGGTAATGAAAGATCAAAAGTTTGTTTTGATTGAAGAACCAAAACTACCTGAAGAGCCAATTGAGTATTTAGTCGTGGATTTAAATCATCCTCAATTAAGTAGTGATTGGTTAAAATTTATTTCTAATTGTAGCTTACAAAACATTACCGTCATCAACGCCAAGCAACTTTTAGAATCTTATACAGGAAGAGTTACCATTGATCGCTTAAGTGAAAATGAGCTAGGAACTCTGCAACCTTCTTATCTATATAGCAAGTTAAAAAGATTGATAGATATTTTTTCTATTATTTTATCCCTACCACTATTAATTCCCATCTTACTTATTACTGCCGTCATTATTAAACTAGAAAGTAAAGGCCCTGCTATTTTTACCCAAAAACGTGTGGGCTATAGAGGTAAAGAGTTTAAGATATATAAATTTAGAAGTATGTACACAGATTCAGAAGAACAAGGTGCTCAATTTGCTTCTTTAGGGGATCAACGCGTCACCCCTTTTGGAAAAATTATTCGTAAATTAAGAATTGATGAACTCCCTCAATTTTTTAATATTATTAAAGGAAATATGAGCCTTATCGGGCCAAGACCAGAACAAAAAACCTTTGTCGAACAATTTGAAAACGAAATTCCTTTTTATAATTATCGCCATATTGTTAAACCCGGTATATCAGGTTGGGCTCAGGTTAATCAGGGTTATGCATCAGGCACCAGTGAAACCTTTGTCAAAATCGAATATGATTTGTTTTATATCAAATACTTTTCATTTTCTTTAGATTTTCTGATTTTTCTCAAAACCATCAAGACTATTTTTACTGGTTTCGGCGCCCGATAAAATTCACTATTCAATCATAGCCGCTGCCTCTGTTCCTTGTTTAATCGCTCTTTTTGCATCTAACTCACCTGCAAAGTCGGCACCACCGACAACATATACTTCTATACCCGATGCTTTTAAAGGCTCAACTAACTCATTTACAGATATTTGTCCTGCGCACAAGACAACATTATCTACCGGTAATATTTGTGGTGCTTTGGTTTCATCAACAAAACTAATGTGTAAGCCAGCATCATCAATTTTGTCATACTGAGCACCCGAAATTTGTTGTACTTTTTTCTTTTTAATTGAAGCCTTATGCACCCAACCTGTCGTTTTGCCTAAAGTCTTACCTTGACTTCCTTCTTTTCTTTGTAATAAATAAACTTCTCGACTAGATGGCTCTACTTCTGGTTTGGTCACAAAACCTGGTATGCTTAAATCACGAGCAACACCCCATTCTTTTTCCCACTCTTCTAAATTCAAAGTTGGGGATTCATCTGTGGTTAAAAATTCAGCAACGTCAAATCCAATCCCTCCAGCACCAATAATCGCTACTCTCTTGCCCACTTTTCTTTTTCCTAAAACAGCATCCGCATAAGTCATTACCATCGGATGGTCAATTCCTTCTATATTAGGAATACGTGGTCGTACGCCGGTAGCAACAATTACTGCATCAAACCCTTGAGATTTAATTTCCTGTGCACTTACCTGTGTATTTAAATGGACTTTAATATCATTCACTTCCAACTGACGTTGAAAATAACGTAATGATTCTTTAAATTCTTCTTTACCCGGGATATTGGCAGCAATCGAAAACTGTCCACCAATGGTTGCATTTGCTTCAAAGATTTCTACTTGATGTTTTTTTTCTGCCACTGCAATAGCACTTGCTAAACCTGCAGGACCAGCACCAATCACCGCTACTTTTTTAGGTTTTGTGCTCGGTGTTAAAATCAAAGTTGTCTCTCTCCCAGCTCTGGGATTTAATAAACAAGAAACTTTTTTCCCCACGAAAATATGATCCAAACATGCTTGATTACAAGCAATACACGTATTGATTTCATCGGCTCTACCAGTTTTTGCTTTATTGGGTAACTCTGGATCTGCTAATAGTGGTCTAGCCATAGATACAGCATCCACCAAGCCTCTCGCTAAAATTTCTTCTGCCACATCTGGGGTATTAATACGATTAGAGGCAATCAATGGAATACTTACTTCATCTCTTAATCCTTCGGTAAAATGAACAAATGCTGCTCTTGGAACAGAAGTCACGATGGTAGGGACTCTTGACTCGTGCCAACCGATATCTGTATTAATCGCATTCACGCCTAAATCTTCCGCTTTTTTAGCCATGGAAATAATTTCATCCCATGTTTGCCCCCCACCAACCAAATCTGCTATCGATTGTCGTAAGGTAACCATAAAATCACTAGAAACTTGAGATCTGATATTTTTAATTACTTCAACCAAAAAGCGTTGTCTATTTTCTGTAGACCCTCCCCATTGATCGGTTCTGTCATTAGTTCTTGAACATAAAAATTGGTTGATAAGATAACCTTCTCCTCCCATAATTTCAACACCATCATAGCCTGCCTCTTGTGCTAATTTTGCTGCTTTTCCAAAGCTACGAATTAAATGCTTAACCATGCCATCAGAGGCTTTAATATGTTTAAATGGATGAATAGGAGATTTTTCAGACCCTGCACCTACTTTAAATGGTGTCATACCATAGCGACCAGCATGCAATAATTGCAATATGATTTTACCATTCGCTTTATGAACTGCTTGCGTAATAGGTTTATGATGACTCACATCTAAAAAATTGGTCATTTTGGCATCGAAAGGTGCTAATAAACCCGTACGAGAAGGTGCTATGCCTCCTGTCACAATCAAACCAACCCCACCTCTTGCTCGTGTTGCATAAAATTCTGCTAATTTATCGGCATTTTTCCGTCTGGCCTCTAGCCCGGTATGCATCGAACCCATCACAATACGATTCGCTATCTCAACATTACCTATTTTTAAAGGAGCAAACAAATGAGGGTAGCTGGTTGAATTATTCATATTTCATTCCTTATTAAATACCTATTTTTATTTTATTAGAGGTTGTTAAATCAAACAATTTCAAAAAACTTACTATAGCATATCACTATTCAATAAAGTGGCTATATTTTAAATATGTCGTTAGTTTACTTTAAATAAAAGTATCGCTTTTTATACTATATTTTTATTAGTAGACCAAATTTTTTGAGAATAATTTTGTTTTTAACATGTCAAAATATGGATAGTAGTAGTAACATATTCTGTTTGTATAATTTTAGCTTTAGTATGATAAATAAAAATACACCACTTGCCTTTGTTGATATTGAAACAACCGGTAGCCAATCTGCCAATGATGAAATTATAGAAATCGCTATTATTAGGGTCGATAATAAAAATATTACTGAATTTCAACATCTATTTAAACCAAAAGCAAAAATTCCTGAATTCATCCAAAAATTAACTGGTATTACTAATAAAAAAGTAGCCAACCAGCCTGATATTAAATTATATTTGGATGAGATTCAAAACATGTTAAAAGACACTGTTTTTATCGCTCATGACGTTAATTTAGATTTCAATTTTCTACAAACTTTATTTGAAAAAAATGGCCGCCACTTGGATAATACTTTACTATGCAGTTATCAATTAGCCAAACAACTCTATCCAGAAGATAAAAAACATGGCGTTGATTTTCTAGTAGAAAAACATCATATTGATATTCCTAACCGTCATCGTGCTTATGGTGATGCTTTAGCCATCTATCAATTCTGGAATATTATTCATCAAGAAATTGATCCTGATGTTTTAAAGAGAAGTATCAAAACTGTTCTTGAGCAAAAAAATTCTAAACACTCAGCACCAATACATCAACATACACCTTTTGAGAAAAGCATTAATCAATTACCTCGAAAACCAGGTGTATTTATATTTTTTAATCAAGAACAAGCACCTCTGTTAATTGAAAAAGCAAATAATATTCAGAGTAAAGTCAGAACGTACCTTACCAAAAAAAATAATCAACACTCATTTTCTATAGCGCAAATTGCTTCTATCAAAGGTTACCCCAATCCCTCAATTATTGGCAGAGATTTAATTTTTTTAAAGTTACAGCAAAAATACCAATATACCAATACCAAACAAGCAATTTATTACAGTATTTCTCAAGAATGCGTTAATAATAAAATACAACTACACATTGCTAAAACTGATTTTAAACACGTCTTTTATGGTCTATATAAGTCACCAGAAATATTACAAAAGAAATTATTGCTATTTATTAATGCAGACCTAAATTTGATAAAAAAGTACAATAATGATTTACCTTTTAAGTCTATTAAAGAAATTAATCAAGTAGAAACAGTTGATATTTCAAGTTTTAATCAGGATATCAATACTATTTTAGAAAAATTTCCTAAATACGAATGGCCATATCCTTCCGTTGCTTATTATCCTTATGGGAATGACTACTATTTATTTGATCATTGGCAATTTATCGAGGTAATTCCCAAGTTACAACCCACAAATTTAGAATCAATTACTTTAAACAATGAGCCCAAAATGCTTGATAAGTCGACTATTAATCAGCTCAAAAAGCATTCTAAGCAATTAGCTAAATGACCTATTACTAAATAGCCTTAGAAAACCTTTGCCGTTTTGCTTTTGAATAA
The DNA here is from genome assembly GCA_017114885.1 of Neisseriaceae bacterium PsAf. Taxonomy (GTDB): domain Bacteria; phylum Pseudomonadota; class Gammaproteobacteria; order Burkholderiales; family Neisseriaceae; genus QFNR01. Next base: position 61,991 of record WNLJ01000016.1, read on the forward strand.
GTATCAAAAGCCATAGCAATATGCCGAATTAGTAACCGCCCTACTGGGGTCACAGTAAATCCTTGTTGGCTTAATTCTAGTAATCCATCTTTCTCAAACATTCGTAACTCTTCCAATTCTTCAGAAAATTTCTCTTTAAAATCAATAGAATACTCTTGCTCATAATCTTCAAACTGCAATTGGAAATCACACACAATTTTTTTGATAATATCGCGACGCAAACAGTCTTCTTCAGATAATTTAAATCCTCTTAGTAAAGCTGTTTCTTTTTCATCTACTGCTTCGTAATATTGCGGAAGAATTTTTTCATTCTGTGCATACATATCCCCAATCATGCTAATCGCAGACACACCCAGGCCAATTAAGTCGGTTTCTCCTTGGGTGGTATAACCTTGGAAATTACGGTGTAGGCGCCCTTCATTTTGCAAAATAGCTAATTCATCTGTTTTTTTCGCAAAATGGTCCATGCCAATAAATTGATAATCAGAATCTCGAAAAAAATGAATAGTATCTTCAAACATTTTTAATTTTACACTTGCCTCGGGAATATCAGCCGCATTAATCATCTTATGTGCTCTGATTAAATTGGGTAAGTAAGCAAAATTAAATACACTAATCCGATCAGGATCTAGTTCTTTAATTTTTTCTAAGGTATGGTGAAAGCTCTCTAAACTTTGTTTGGGCAAGCCATAAATCAAATCCACACTAATAGATTCAAAACCTAAATCTTTAGCATGCTGTATTAATCCAAAAATTTGTGTTTCATCTTGTTCTCGATTAATCAAACGCTGTACTTCGGGATTAAAATCTTGAATCCCAATACTAATACGGTTAAATCCTAGGGTTCTCAGATAATCCAAATAAGCATTATCAATTTCCCTGGGATCCATTTCTAAACTAATTTCAGCCTCAGCATCGATATGAAAATAATTTCTTAATAAATCCATCAAACGCTTGGCTTGTGCATAGGTTAAATAAGTGGGTGTCCCACCACCCCAGTGCAATTGAGTCACTGTCCGATTTTTAAATAAAGCGGCTCTTGCCTTAATTTCTCGTTCTAAAAAATCTAAATAAATATCTGCTTTTTCTTGATGGGTTGTCACTACCTTATTACATCCACAAAAATAACAAAGCTTATGACAAAATGGGATATGCACATATACTGATAAGTTTTTATCGGGATATTTTTGAAAAGCTTGTAAGAAATCTTGTTCTGAAAATTCTTGATTAAATTCTATGGCAGTAGGATATGAGGTATAGCGAGGCGCTGGTGTATCATACTTCGCAATTAGCTCACTATCCCAGAATACTTCATTGGATTGCATTATTTTATTGGTCCTCAAATTTGTTTTTACTGTAACCCGCTAATTTAAGTGTATGGTTACTAAACTCATAATAGTTGGGTTTATCATCATAAAAAATTTCTGTTAAAAATTCTAATGACTCACCTTCTTTTAATTCTAATAATTCAGCATTCAAATACATTTCTTGGTTTTCTGCTTGCATTCTTGTATATAGATAAGTGCCACAATAAGAACAAAACTGGCGATAAGCCCATTGAGAAGATTCATAACAACTAACATACTCTTCCCCTTGCAATATTTTCAAATCAGGTTGAATGGTAACAGCAAATATCGGTCCTGCATTGATTTTCCTACATATAGAACAGTGACAAGCCGCTACTTGTTGATTTTTTAACTTTGCTGCAAATTTTACTTTACCACACAAACATGTTCCCTGTTTTGTTAAGTTTTCCATTATATTCACTCTTTTTATTCATTATAAATAATTAGCTCTATCTCTATTTCATCTTCAAAAATTGTATTGTATTCGTTATCTGCTTCTGATTCGAATATTTTATATCTTACAAAATCCCTATCATTTAATCTTCTATAAGATAAAAAATTAAAATATACTTCAGCGTACTTATTTGTATTTTTTGTTATCTTATTTTCCTCTGAAATAATAAAATATCTGCTTGAACTAAAAGATATTTTTATATTGTTAAATAATCTACCTTCTTCTAACAAATATTGAGAATATAAATTGATTGCCTCTGAATAGTAAATAATTGAATAGGGTAAATTATATTTTGTAACTGCTCTATAGCTATATGACTGAGATTCAATAAAAGAGTCAATCACTCTGTCCAATATGTTGTGTGATAAATTGATAGATAATATTTTTCTAATATCTTTCTTAATTGCATCTCGATTATTTTCAATCAACTGCTTTAATTCAATACTAGTTTGATCATTATGCATTATCTCTCTATTCCCAAGTGGAGTCGGTCTGTACAGATCACAATTTTCCTTTCTATTTATGTCTATTGGATCAAACCCTGCTATATTTCTGTTACAATGCCTTCCATAAGTTGTCGCTACATTAGTAATATTCTGTACTTGCTGTATTCCATATAAATTAATAATTTGTATTGTATTTCCACATGCTGGACATACTGCATATAACTTTTGCTTCCCATTATTATTTACTTGATAATAGGGGTACATTTTTTGAGTTGCTTCTTCAAAATTAGTAATTGTGATTTTCCTAACATCCTCACTATCTCTTATTCTAAAAACATCCATTATCCTCACCTATCCCAAAAATATTAATAATATCAACTAATCAAATAACATCTACCCTTAATCATATTTCACATTCTAACATGTAAAAAAAAATAACTTTATCCGAGCGATATATTCAAATATTATTTTTTCCTTCATATCATATATATAAACTATTTACTTTAAATATCATATATCTAATGTTATTCGTATTCGCCCTAGGAAATAGGAGTCAGATACAATAAACTCACCAATATATTCTTACTCCTAGCTTGCTAATAATTCAAAATACGTTATCTCTCAATAAATTCTAATTAGTGATATTTATGTATAAATCGTATAAAATGGGTTACGTGTTTCATAAAATAATATAACTAAATTTAAAATAATAATGGCTTCACTACTTAATCAAATTACTTATCCTTCTGACTTAAAAAGACTATCTAAGAATCAGCTTCCTGATTTGGTAGAAGAAATCAGAGATTGTTTTATGCATAATATCTCACAGTCAGGCGGCCACTTTGCCAGTAATTTAGGGACAATTGAATTAACTGTAGCATTGCATTATGTTTTTGATACACCCAGAGACCATTTAATTTGGGATGTTGGGCATCAAGCCTATGTTCATAAATTATTAACTGGACGTAAAAATGAAATGCGTACCATTAGACAACACCATGGTCTAGCTCCTTTCCCTAAAATCACCGAATCTGAATACGATACTCTGGGCGTTGGTCACTCTTCGACCTCTATTAGTGCTGCTTTAGGTTTTGCTATTGCTGAACAATTAGACGGTAAAAAAAATCACACCATCGCTGTTATTGGAGACGGTGCAATGACTGCCGGCATGGCTTTTGAAGCATTGAATAACGCAGGTGATAGAAATGATATTAATTTATTAGTGATTCTCAATGATAATGAAATGTCTATTTCCAATAATGTTGGTGCACTACCAAAATATTTAGCCAGAAGTTTCGTCCAAGATTTTAAAGGATTTTTACAAACCTGTAAAATTAAAACAACCCCTGTTTTGGAAAAAATCCCTTTGGCTATTAACACTGCTCAGCATATTGAATCTAAATTTTCCGAGGTAATGCATAATACTCGTTCAGGACTTTCATTATTTAATAACTTTGGTTTCCACTACACTGGTGTGATGGATGGACATAATGTTTTAGAACTAGTAGAAGTTTTTGAGTATTTAAAAAGAGAAAAAGGCCCTCAACTACTGCATATCCATACCAAAAAAGGACATGGTTTTGCGCCTGCAGAAAGTGACCCTATCGGATTTCATGCAATAGGAAAATTTGATACTAAAATACCGCCTTTAATTGAAAAACCTAGTTCTCAAATAACTTTTTCTAAAATTTTTGGTGATTGGATTATTGACCAAGCCACTCAAGATAACCGATTACTAGCTATTACACCCGCAATGATTGAAGGCTCGGGACTGGTAGAATTTGAAAAGAAATTCCCTAACCGTTGTTTTGATGTAGGAATTGCCGAACAACATGCCGTTACGTTTGCAGCGGGTTTAGCACTTGCAGGAAAAAAACCAGTTGTTGCTATTTACTCTACCTTCTTGCAAAGAGCGTATGATCAGTTAATTCATGATGTTGCCATTCAAAACTTACCCGTTCTATTTGCCATTGACCGAGCGGGTGTTGTTGGCGAAGATGGACCTACTCATATTGGCGCCTATGATATTAGTTTTCTGCGCTGTATTCCCAATATGACAATTGCCACACCTTCTGATGAATTAGAATGTCGTTTATTATTATCAACATGTTATCAACAAGATACACCAAGTGCAGTTAGATACCCAAGAGGTACTGGTCCTGGTGTCACTGTTAATAATGAACTAGATACTTTACCTATTGGTAAAGGAATTATTAGAAAAAAAGGTAAAAAAATAGCCATCCTTGCCTTTGGCACCATACTACAATCGGCTATTCCTGTTGCTAAATCTTTGAATGCTACTTTAGTTGATATGCGTTTTGTAAAGCCCATTGATGAAACACTTATTATAAAACTAGCCAAAGAACATGAATATTTAGTAACACTTGAAGAAAATACCATACAAGGAGGTGCGGGTTCTGCTGTCTTAGAAGTATTAGCAAAAAATAAAAACTGCACACCTGTTCTTACTTTGGGCATACCAGATGAAATAACAGAACATGGTAATGCCAAATTAATTTTACAAGATTTAGGCTTAGATTCAGATGGTATCCAAAAGAGCATTCAAAATTTTATACAATAAATCATGCCTAAACAATTTTTAGGCGAACTAATTGTTATCAATCAAGTCCTACCGGCAAGTATTGCGCAAATGTTAACCTGAGCGTTACTAATCTGTGTTAATATTTAACGTAATTAGTTAAAATTGGAGAAAGAGATTAAACATGAAAAATATTAAGAAAACTATTTTGGGTACTACAATAGCAGCATTTACTTTTACTTCGGTATTGGCAGCCCCTGCTGCTGCTTTTATTAAAATCAATTCAAATCCACTTAATAACAATTATCAAAATTCTATGAGTCTTGATAATGCTGCTCGTGCAAATATTAACTACAATGTTAATGACAATTATAATCAAGGACCTAATGGTAACTATAACCCAAATTATAATACCAACAATAATTCAAATGGCTATTATAATACCAATGGTAATTACCAAGAAGGTTACAACTATCCAAACTACAATAATTCAGGTGGTTTTGAGCAGTTCTTTATCTTCGGGTTTTTCGCTGCAATCGTAGCAATGATTGTGAAAATGATTACAGATTAAACCTGTTTTAAATCCAAAAAGGCAGAGCGTACCTCTGCCTTTTTTATTATTCTCTATGGATTTCACTTCAATATCAAGCATAATACAGATATAATCATATTGTTATATCAATTATAAAAGGAGAGACTTACATGGCCTTAGTATCAATGCGACAACTACTCGACCATGCTGCAGAAAATGATTACGGCTTACCTGCATTTAATGTCAATAATCTTGAACAAATGCGTGCTATTATGGAAGCGGCTAATGAGGTTAATGCCCCTGTTATCGTACAAGCAAGTGCTGGTGCAAGAAAATATGCAGGTTCTCGGTTTTTAGCCCATTTAATTATGGCAGCAACTGAAGAATTTCCACACATCCCTTTAGTGATGCATCAAGACCATGGTGCTTCTCCTGCTGTCTGCCAACAAGCCATCCAGTTGGGTTTTAGTTCTGTGATGATGGATGGTAGTTTACAAGAAGATGCCAAAACACCCTCTAGCTATGCTTATAATGTTGATGTGACTAAAACAGTTGTTAATTTTGCCCATGCTTGTGGTGTTTCTGTAGAGGGGGAAATCGGTTGTATCGGTAATATAGAAACTGGACTAGCTGGAGAAGAAGATGGTGTTGGTGCTGAAGGCGTGTTATCTAGAGATATGCTTTTAACAGATGTTGAAGAAGCTGCTCAATTCGTTAAAGACACGGGTCTAGATGCGTTAGCAATTGCAATCGGTACTAGTCATGGCGCTTATAAATTCTCTCGTCAACCTGATGGAGAAATCCTTAGAATTGATAGAATTAAAGAAATCCATCAAAGACTACCTAACACTCACTTAGTAATGCATGGATCCAGTTCCGTTCCTCAAGAATGGTTGGAAATTATCAATAAATACGGAGGAGAAATTCCTGAAACCTACGGCGTACCTGTTGAAGAAATTGTTGAGGGAATTAAGAATGGGGTGCGTAAAGTTAATATCGATACCGACTTAAGATTGGCAAGTACTGGTGCTATTCGTCGCTATATGGCACAACACCCAGCAGAATTTGATCCTAGAAAATACTTGGGTGAATCTAAAAATGCCATGAAACAAATTTGTCTTGACCGTTATCTTGCTTTTGGTTGCGAAGGACAAGCAGATAAAATCAAGCCAATTCCATTAGAAAAAATGGCCCAACGCTATGCTAATGGTGAACTAAAACAAATTGTGAATTAATAAATCAGAGGGGCATAGAGAGATCTTTTCTCTCTATGCCTATTAAAATCGCTCGACTAAATGAAACTGAACCATCAATAATGATAGGATGTTCATTATTCCAAAAATAATCACTAAATAAACTACCCAATTGCCTCCAGCTACTTGATAACGGCTAGACTGTTGTTTTTGTCTTGATTTTTTAGCCAATAAAGCAGGTACAATCACAACCCACACAGCAGCAGCTAAACCTACATAACCTATAGCAACAGTAAATCCAAAAGGCAATATTATAGAAAAAATCAAGGGCGGTAAAAAAGTAACCAAACCTGCCATTAATCCTCCTAACCACGATTCTGGCAAATGAAAGAAATCCATAAAATAATCAAATAACCCAAGAGCAACGCCTAAAAATGAACTGGTCAGCGCTAAAAAACTGAAAATTTGTATAATATTCTTAAATATATTTTTTTGTTCATGAATAGATTCGGACAATAAATTAAGCATCACTACTACTTCATCTTGTTGTCCATTTTGAATTCCTTGAAATAAGTTTCTAGGTATATTGCCATGTATAACTAATAACCATATAAAGCACACAATCAATGCCAACATAACGCCAAAACAAATACTGTATTTAACTTTCTTAACATCTCCTTGAAAATACTTAACCAAACTCGGGACATTCCCATGAAACCCAAATGACGCTAGACATACAGGTAATAATATTGGTAAATATTGCCAATAACTTAGTGAAAGAATGTTTTTAGGCTGGCTACTCGCCAGCATATTAACATTCACATTGGGTAATGTTTTCAAAACAGCAAGACCAAAAGTGATTATCAACAAAATAATTAAAATAGTAGAAACTCTATCTACTGACTTGGTCGAAACCCACACAAAAAAAGCAAAAAATAAAGTAAATCCAACAGTAATGGCTATACGACTAATATTTACATCAGATTTTTTTATAAAACTTTCAAAGTAATTCAAGGTTAAAGAAGAACCAGTCGTAATATAAGCATATATCAGTGTATATAAAACAAAAACAATGCAAATACCAGTAACAAAATTCCACTTAGCACCCAACATATCTTTGACAATAGTGTTGAAACTAGCACCTTGTGGGTACTGTAAATTAACTTCTAAAATGAACAATCCAGATGTCATCATGACAAGTGCAGATAATACTAGAGAAACTGTTGCTATATAAAACCAAATTCCTGATCCTGCTATAGGAATCGCCAACATACAAGCCCCTATAATAGTAGCGGCTATAATCATTATGCCACCTAAAAAATAGGGTTTTTTCATAATCATCCTTTTAATCTATTCATCAGCAAGAGAATAATCAAGTGCCTCTTTTAAAGAAGTTACGCCGAAAATTTTTAATCTACGAAAAGTATTACTTTTTTTAGGCATATTAGCTTTAGGAATAATCGCATATTCAAACCCTAGTTTCTCAGCTTCTCTTAACCGTTCTTGCCCTCTTTGCACTGGTCTAATTTCTCCTGATAAACCAATTTCTCCAAAGATAACCGTTCTGTGTTTCAGTGGTTTATTTCTAAAACTAGAGTAAATAGCTAATACCACTGCCAAATCAGCTGCTGGCTCTACAATTTTCACGCCACCCACTGCATTTAAAAAAACATCTTGATCAAAACAGGCAATACCAGCATGTTTATTTAAAACTGCCAATAACATGGCTAAACGATTTTGTTCTAGTCCTACTGTCAGACGCTTAGGATTAAAACCATGTGCTTGATCCACCAGTGCTTGAATTTCAATAAGTAATGGACGAGAACCTTCCTGTGTCACCAAAACGCAAGAACCCGCTGTATCTTCTCTATAAGACGATAAAAAAATTGCAGAGGGATTAGAAACGCCCACTAATCCAGACTCCAACATAGCAAATACACCTAACTCATTGGCAGCACCAAACCTATTTTTGATAGAACGAATCATACGAAAGTTTGAATGTGTATCTCCCTCAAAGTATAAAACAGTATCCACCATATGTTCTAACACCCTAGGACCCGCAATAGCTCCATCTTTAGTTACATGTCCTACCAGTAAAATACAAATACCTGTTTGTTTTGCCATACGTGTTAATTGCGCTGCACATTCTCTAACTTGAGATACAGAACCGGGTGCTGAGCTAATATCATCTGAAAAAATAGTCTGAATCGAGTCAATGACCACAAAAGTAGGTCTATGTTGATTTAATTCTTGCAGTATTTTATTTAAATTAATTTCAGCTAAAATTTTCACTCCAGAGACATTTAAACCCATTCTCTTAGCACGCAAAGAAACTTGATGTGTTGATTCCTCCCCCGAAACATATAAAACCGACTGTCCATTATTGGCCAAAGAAGTCAATACTTGTAAAAACAAGGTGGATTTCCCAACCCCCGGATCCCCCCCGAGAATAGTTACACCCCCTAAAACCAAACCACCACCGAGCACCTGATCCAATTCGGACATTCCAATAGGAATTCTCTCCACATCCTTAGAATCTACCTCAGAAAGCAATTGAATACCAGAATCGTCAGAAGCCCAAGATTTAAAACGAGAGTTGGTATTATTCTTTTCAACGGTGACTTCTGTCAAAGTATTCCATTCACCACAGTGTGGGCACTGTCCTTGCCACTTAGGACTTTCTCCTCCACAATTACTGCATTGATATAATGATTTTATTTTTGCCATGATTAGTCCAACAGATAATTGATACTAAGTGGTGCATGATCTGAAAATTTAACCTCTTTATAAATAGATGCCTCTCTTGCTGCTGCAGCTATATCAGGTGTTGCGATTTGATAGTCAATTCTCCAACCAACATCTTTCGCATAGGCTTGTCCGCGATTACTCCACCAAGTATATCCAGGAATATCCGGATATAATGTTCTCCAAACATCCACCCAACCCATTTGCAAAATTTGACTCAACCACTCTCTTTCTTCCGGTAAGAAACCCGAATGTTTTTGATTCGCCTTCCAATTTTTTAAATCAATATTTTGATGTGCAATATTCCAATCACCACAAACCAACATACTTTTATCATTTTCGATAAACTCGCGTAAGATATCTTGGAAATAGTCTAAAAATACATATTTAAAGTCTTGACGTTCTTCTGAACTTGTTCCTGAAGGTAGATATAAGGACACAATAGAAAAATTATCGTAGTCTGCACGTATGTACCGCCCTTCTCTATCGAATAATTCATTTCCTATACCTACTTGAACTTCGTTAGGTTCGCTTTTACTGTATATGGCAACACCGCTATAACCTCTTTTTTCTGCACAATGCCAAATTCTATGCATATTTAAAGGATTTTTATCTTCTTCTGATAAGTCTTTTTCTTGCGCTTTTAATTCTTGAAAACAAATAATATCAGGGTTTTCTTGCGCCAAATAATCCCAAATACCTTTCTTTGCAGCAGAACGGATGCCATTTACATTAGCGGTAATAATTTTCTTCACTACTATCCTTATAAAAAATGATAAAATCACCACAATTTTACTAGAAAAGGGAAAACATGTCAGACTTACAACAAAAGTTTCTACAATTTGCGCTTGATAAAGAAATTTTAAAATTTGGAGAATTTATCACTAAGTTCGGTCGTCATTCTCCCTATTTTTTCAATGCTGGTTTATTTTATGAAGGCAGTAGATTATATCAACTTGCTCATTTTTATGCAGACACTATTATCAAAAATAATCTTGATTTTGATATTTTATTTGGCCCTGCCTATAAAGGCATTGTTTTAGCCGCGGCCACTTCTATGACTCTAGCTGAAAAAAATATTAATAAACCTTTCGCTTATAATCGAAAAGAGGCTAAGGATCATGGTGAAAAAGGTATTTTAGTAGGCGCACCACTAACAGGGAAAATTCTAATTATAGACGATGTTATTTCTGCAGGCACATCAGTTCTTGAGTCTATCCAACTTATCCAACAAGAAAAAGCAGAACCAGCAGGTGTTATCGTTGCATTAGACCGTATGGAAAAAGGAATAAAAGATATATCAGCCGTGGAAGAAGTTAAACAAACCTATCAGATTCCTGTTACAGCCATTGCCACTCTGCAAGATTTATTACAGCTAGTAGCCAACAACCCAGAACTGCAAACACATCAAGCTGCGATTACTGCCTATAGAGAAAAATACGGTACTATTTGATTCATAGTTTTCAAAATCATGACCTCTTACTTCAATAAAAAATTAAGGATAATTTACAAGTAACTTATGTGCTTAGTAATATAATAATCATATAATAAGATTACATACTAATAATATATTTATAAATAAAATTTATACATCAAACTGAAAAAAATAATAAAATCTAGTCATTATCAGAAATTTAAACCAATGAAAATTCAAATAACCATCTCTAAATCTACCATTAAAACTTTCTACTAATCGGTTTTGGTACGGCCTTCATGGTTATATAAATTTGATTTAACTTAGCTTTGTCCTACCAGTAGAGCATGCCTTTATCTGTATATCACTCCTATTATCACAAGTAACAAAGTACTGTTAGCAATAAAATGCTTACGATTTACGACAAATAATTTTCTAATGCTAGATTTTTTGTTTATTCAGAATATTAATCATATGTACTTTGGAAAATAACTTTATTTCATAAGAAATCTCATTTAAGTTTATTTTGTTTTAATCTGATTATTGCTTATGTTAAGATGAAATTATTAATCTTCAACTGATCCTCTTTTGTTAGGAATAAATATGATTCGTCAATTATTATGTTATAGCGGGCTATTATTCGGATTAATGGCTTGCCAAAA
>WNLJ01000027.1 GCA_017114885.1 Neisseriaceae bacterium PsAf
TGATTGTTCATCGGTTTCTCCTGATTTTGACAAGCTACCAGTCCCACCAGTAGCAGACTGTATAAAAGTATAGAACGCATATTATTTTTGCCTCTCAACTATTTGAGTTGGTTTGGTTAAAATTATAAATTAGTGATTTAATTTAGCAAGAAATTATTAGAAACAAAAATTTATTTTTGCTCTAGCTAATATAGAGGGTATTTAAAAGGTTTATTACAGGTATATTTGGCATGATATTATAATTGGGACCGAATACCAATTTGTCCATCCCAAGTATAGTTTCTACCTTTGGCTTTTTGATAATTAATGCCTAAATTAAGATGAGTTTTAGGATTGATTTGATAATTTAAGTTAGAAGAGATAGAGAACCAACCTTTAAGCGTTTCTTTTACTTCAGGGGAATAGTCACGAGCAAACGTTTTGACATTGGTGTGAACTTTATAGCTTTTTTTAGGCTTATTGCTATAAGCAATTGTATTATGCATAGACCATTGGTTATTCTTTGATAGGAAACGGTGGTATAAACCAATGGTTCCGATAGGTTGGTGAACTTGTGTGCCACTAAATCTCATACTGGTACTATTATTACCTTTTTCAGAGTAGGGGTTGGTTTTGTAATTTTCTAAACTTCCTGTGATAAAACCGCCCAAGACAATATGTTCAGTATGCAAGAAATCATAACCTAAGGTAGTATGCCAACCAAAGTAACTAGATAATGCAGTATCTGCTTTTTCAGTGCGTAGTAATTTGCCTATTTGAATATTGCGGCGAATTTCTTTAGCACGCATGCGAGACAGTTGTAATTGATTTTGTAGCCAAACATTACCATAATTGAATTGATGAAAGAGGTTTAGCCCAAGGTATCCATAACGGAAATGAAAGTTCTGGTAAGGGTGGGTATTTTTATAACTTCCGGATAGACTAATGCCCAACAAATTTTGCGGATTAAGATATTCGTAGAAACCTAAATGTAATACAACAGTATTCATTTTATTACTTTTTAAATAACTACTGCGATGACTTGTAAGGCCTGAAATTCCAATAAAAATATTTTTGTTTTGAGAATTGAAATTGTTTTCTTGGTAACGAATTTCATTTAATTGATTAAAAATAAATAACTGATTGTTTTTATTAAGTGCTTGTAGTTGATGGTGAAAAGAAGCGACATAAGCAGGGGCGTTAATCAAAGATAAGTAATAATCTGCAATGAGTCGATTGGCTGCAGCAGAAGGATGTACCCAATCACTCCATAAATAAACTCTATCCTTATGATTAAATTGTGAACGGTCACATAAGGTGGAAGAAGAAGAAACACCAATATTGCATTCAGGCAAAAGAACGTTATCGATGCCAAAACTTTTAGGATCTAAATAAATTTCTTCATATAATCGGCGAATATCAGCATACAATACATTTGCATTTGAATTTTCTAAGCCTCTTTTAACAATATTAAAATATTCATCACCATAAGCATTGGCATACTCAGATAATACTTTATATAAACCAGCAATAATAAATTTGGGGAATAAAGAAAATTCTTGATAGATTAAATTTAAACTTTGTCGTTCTAAAAAACCAACGCCACCACCATCGAGATCTGGTTGAGCTCTAAATCCCTTATCAAATCCCAAGTTAAGTGCTAATCCTACATAGGAAGCGACTTCATGATTAAACCATTCTTCAATCTGAAAGGGAATAAAGGTGATAGGAATTTGATAGGCAAAATAGGGTAAATAACTGATGTGCCACAAATTCGGAATGAGAAAGTGTTCAGCGCTACTTTCATCTAATAATTGTATTTGCTCTAAAATAGCATGGGGACCGGGTAATTTGCCTTCTAAACTGAAAGGTTTATGGGTAATCCATTTACCAATATAGTACGGTATCATTTCTTGAAAAGCTTGCGAACCCCAAAAATCATTACCACCAACATTGATAATAAATAGTGCATTTGTGTCTGCCTGACCATCAACAGATGCTAAATAACGATTAATTTGATTTTGTGTCGTTCGACTGGATCCGAAAGGTTTAGAGCCTGCTTGTGCATAATTGGTTCCCCCTTCAGAATTTGGCAAAATAGGCTGATTAGTTAAAATAGGTGCGATGATTTCTACGTAGTTTAGGTTGGAGAAACCACCCGCTAAAAATCGATCAAATCGTCCTAATTCTCCGCCTTGATCACTCAAACTATCGCCAAAAATAATAACCGAGTCGAAACGACTAGGTTCGTTTTGGTTATAAGTTTCTGTAAAATCATCTGCCAGAATTAATGAGGAAGCAAATAGGTAAGGCAATATAAAATATAGTGGATATGATGAAAAGCGATATTTTGACATAGAAAGATTACTTATTTTCAGTTTGTTTATTGGTTAATAGTAAAATGGCAGTATGACACCAAGGTAACTAAAAAAAATGATTTGGAGGGGTGAATTTAGTCTAGAAACATAGACTTTTTTTTAAATCCACACTAAACTCAAATAGATTAACCACTGGATGGATATTATCTCATGAAATATCAAGATTTAAGAGAATTTATTACAGGGCTTGAAAGTCAAAATAAACTAAAAAGAATTTCAAGACCTGTTTCTACCTATTTGGAGATGACAGAAATTTCCGATCGCGTTCTAAGAAAAGAGGGACCTGCATTATATTTTGAAAATCCAGTAGGTAGAAATAAAGAAGAATATGCTTATCCTGTGCTGACTAACCTATTTGGTACAGTCGAACGGGTGGCTATGGGCATGGGTGAAGATAATATCAGTCAGTTAAGAGAAGTAGGAAGAGTGTTATCTGAATTGCGCGAACCTAACCCACCTAAGGGTGTAAAAGATGCACTTTCTATGTTGCCCTTAGTGAAAGAAATCTGGAATATGACACCTCATTTGATTAAAAAAGCCCCTTGCCAAGAGATAGTATATGAGGGCAGTGAGGTTGATTTAACCAAACTCCCGATACAATATTGTTGGCCAGAAGATGCAGCACCTCTCATCACCTGGGGATTGACTGTTACCAGAGGTCCGCATCAAAAGCGGCAAAATTTGGGGATTTATCGACAACAATTATTAGGAAAAAATAAATTAATCATGCGTTGGTTAGCGCATCGAGGGGGAGCATTAGATTTTCAAGCCTATCAAAAGCTTTATCCAGGTAAGCCTTATCCAGTTTCTGTGGCATTAGGTTGTGATCCGGCGACCATACTAGGTGCTGTAACGCCTGTGCCAGATAGTTTATCTGAGTATCAATTTGCAGGACTGTTGCGTGGTTCAAGAACAGAATTAACACGCTGTATTGGTAATGATCTGCAAGTACCAGCGAGAGCAGAAATTGTGTTAGAGGGGGCTATTTATCCAGATGATATGGCATTAGAAGGGCCTTATGGGGATCATACGGGCTACTATAATGAACAAAATTATTTTCCTGTTTTTACCGTGGAAAGAATAACACAACGAAAAAATGCGATTTATCATAGCACTTATACAGGCAAACCACCTGATGAACCAGCAATTTTAGGTGTGGCATTGAATGAAGTTTTTGTTCCTTTGTTACAAAAGCAATTTCCAGAAATAGTGGATTTTTATTTACCACCAGAAGGATGTTCTTATCGCATGGCACTGGTGAGCATTAAAAAACAATATGCAGGTCATGCCAAACGAGTCATGATGGGTTGTTGGAGTTATTTACGTCAATTTATGTATACTAAATATATCGTAGTAGTTGATGATGATGTCAATGTGAGAGATTGGAAAGAATTTATTTGGGCAATCACCACACGCATGGATCCCGTGCGTGATACAACGCTAATGGAACATACGCCTATTGATTATTTAGACTTTGCCAGTCCTGTGAGTGGCTTGGGGGGAAAGATGGGTTTGGATGCTACTAATAAATGGCCAGGTGAAACGAATAGAGAGTGGGGACGTGTTATCCAAAAAGACCCACAAGTAGTGCAAAAAATTGATGAAATATGGCAAGACTTAGGACTAGATTAGGAAACTGATTTATCAGCCATGCTATTTTTTGCGTGTGAGCAGCATACAATCGCCATAACTAAAAAAGCGGTATTGCTGTGAAATGGCATGTTGGTAAATAGCTTTTATCTCATCTAATCCAGAAAAAGCACTGACTAGTATTAAAAGGGTTGATTTGGGTAAGTGAAAATTAGTGAATAAACGATCCACAATTTTAAATTGATAGCCAGGTTTGATGAAAATATCAGTATCAGCATTAAGTATTTCGATTTTGCCAGATTGCCCAGCACTTTCTAACGCCCTTAGCGATGTTGTACCAACAGCACAGATAGATTGTTGATTATCAATGGCTTCATTTAATATTTTTTGTGATTCTTCTGGAATAGAAAACCACTCTGAATGCATGTGATGTTTATCAATATCTTGCACGCGTACAGGTTGAAAAGTACCTGCACCCACATGCAAGGTAATTTCTACTATTTTAACCCCTTTATCTTGTAATTGTTGTAAAATATTTTGAGTGAAATGCAAACCAGCAGTTGGTGCAGCAACAGCTCCTTGGTTTTTGGCGAAAATAGTTTGATAGCGATTTTCATCATCTATATTGGCTTTTCTTTCGATATAGGGAGGCAAGGGAAGATTGCCTATTTTTTCTAAAATTTCCCAAAGGGTGTTTTGAGAAAAAAATTTCAGATGAAATAAATCATCATGGCGGCTGATAACCGCTGCTGTTATACCATTATCAAAATTTATCTTTTGACCTGTTTTAGGGCTGTTGGATGCTTTAATCAAGCAGTATGCTTCATGCTCATTAATAACTCGTTCGACTAATATTTCAACTTTACCTCCAGATTCTTTTGTGCCTTTTAAACGAGCTTTAATCACTTTGGTATTATTGAATACTAATACATCATCTTTCTTAAAATAATTGATGATTTGATCGAATTGGCTATCAATAATTAAAGGAGGTTGAGAAATAAGTAATTTACTGCTTCCTCTTTCTTTAGGCGGATGTTGAGCAATCAGCTCTTCTGGTAAGGTAAAGTCAAATTCATTAATATTCATAAAGATTAAATAACTGTAAAATAATATAAAAGAGCCATTATGGACTTAAAAGGATTAAAAATCACGCATTAAACGAGTTTTACATTCCAATATATTCATGTTATTTTTAACAAGTTTTAATATTTTAATAGACATTTAGGCTTATTTTAAGCGAAAATAGCGTTATTTAGTTAAATTTATTGAAGAGATGAAAAAAATTTTAATAATCAATGGACCAAATTTAAATTTATTAGGCACTCGTGAGCCTGAAGTTTATGGGTCGGACACTTTGGATTCAATCAATCAAAGATTATTGGATTCGGTGACTGATTTATCAGTAGATTTAACTTTTTTCCAAAGTAATGCGGAGCATGAGATTATCAATCAAATTCATGCTGCTCAAAACAAACAAGAATTTATTATTATTAACCCAGGAGCTTTTACTCATACAAGTATTGCTATTCGAGATGCTTTGTTAGGAGTAAATATTCCTTTTATTGAAGTGCATTTATCAAATGTTTATAAACGAGAATCCTTTAGAAAACACTCATATCTTTCTGATATAGCCGTAGGGGTAATTTCTGGTTTGGGTCAAGATGGTTATAAATATGCTTTAGATTATGCGCTAAAAATGATTACAAAGTAGGGTCATAGCAAAGGATAAAAAATGGATTTGCGTAAAATTAAAAAATTAATTGATTTGGTAGAAGAATCAGGGATTGCTGAAATTGAAATCACGGAAGGTGAGGAAAGTGTTAGGATATCAAGACAGCAAACTACTTATGTGGGGCCTCAACCGCCTGTTCAATACCAAATACCAGTAGCTGGTACGCCAGTTGCTTCTAATATAGGCTCTTCTAATGATGGTAATGCGAAAGAAAATACAAATAATGCACCAGAATATAAAGAAGAGGATCTATTTAAATCTCCAATGGTAGGAGTTTTCTACCGTGCACCCAGCCCTAATTCAAGTCCATTTGTAGAAGAAGGACAAAAAGTTAATCAAGGTGACACACTTTGCATTATAGAGGCGATGAAATTAATGAATGAAATTGAAGCTGAAAAATCAGGTACCATTACCAAAATTTTAATTGAAGATGGTGAGCCTGTAGAATATGGTGAACCATTATTTATTATCTCTTAATGAATTGAGTTAGGTTATGTTTAATAAAATATTAGTAGCGAATCGAGGTGAAATAGCTTTACGTGTGTTAAGAGCTTGTCGTTTACTAGGAATTCGCTCTGTTATGGTGCATTCTGAAGCTGATAGTGATGCTATCTATGTTAAATTAGCTCATGAGTCAGTATGTATAGGACCGGCACCATCCTCTAAAAGTTATTTAAATATTCCTGGAATTATTGCGGCAGCAGAAGTGACCAATTCTGATGCTATTCACCCAGGATATGGGTTTTTATCTGAAAATTCAGATTTTTGTGATCAAGTAGAAAAATCAGGGTTTACTTTTATAGGTCCTGATGCAGATACGATTCGTTTAATGGGTGATAAAGTTTCGGCCAAAAAAACGATGTTAGAAGTTGGGGTGCCTTGTGTACCTGGTTCTGATGGGGCATTACCTGACTATCCAGATGAAGTGATTCGAATAGGTAGAGAAGTAGGCTATCCTGTTATTATTAAAGCATCAGGTGGTGGTGGTGGTCGTGGAATGCGCGTTGTAACGAAAGAAGAAGATTTATTACAAAGCGTAGAAATGACCAAAACAGAAGCGATGATGGCTTTTGGAAATCCTGAAGTTTATATGGAGCGGTACTTAGAGAATCCAAGACATGTGGAAATTCAAGTCATTGCTGATCAATATGGCAATGCTATTCACCTAGGAGAGCGCGATTGCTCTATGCAAAGACGTCATCAAAAAATTATTGAAGAAGCACCTGCACCTGGGATTACCAAAGAACAAAGAGATAAGATTGGTGCGACCTGCGTCGAGGCTTGTCAAAAAATAGGTTACCGTGGCGTTGGAACGTTTGAATTTTTATACGAGAATGGTGAGTTTTTCTTTATTGAAATGAACACTCGGGTTCAGGTAGAGCATCCTGTAACAGAGCTCATCACTGGGATTGATATTGTTAAAGAGCAAATTTTAATTGCTGCAGGAGAAAAATTATCTTATCAACAAGATGATATTATTTTTCGAGGTCATGCCATCGAATGTCGTATTAATGCAGAAGACCCGTATAATTTTAGACCTAGTCCAGGTGTGATAGAAAGTTATAATGTGCCAGGTGGCCCTGGTGTTAGGGTAGATACACATTTATATCAAGGCTATAGGATTCCTTCTCATTATGATAGTTTAATTGCGAAATTATGTAGTACTGGTGATGATAGAGACATTGCTATTGCGCGGATGAATGTTGCTTTATCTGAATTTATGATAGAGGGGATTAGTACCAACATCCCTCTACACAGAGAATTATTATCTAATTCAAAATTTGTAGAGGGTCAGCAATCGATTCATTACTTAGAAAAATGGTTAGCAGAGCGTAGGGAATCGTAATGCCTTTACAAGAGTTAAAAATAGTTGTAGGTTCTGAAAAAGCAGAAGAGTTGGCAGATGCACTTTTAGAAAAGGGCGCGTTGAGTGTTGGTATTGAAGACGCTTATGCTAATACAAATAATGAGCAGGCTTTATTTGATGAACCAGGAGAAGTGGCTGAGGATGAAGAAATTCAGCTATGGGATAATAGTTTGGTATTATCTTTATTCCAAGAAAATGTACAGGTTGAGTCCCTTGCGAGAGAATTATTGCAGGAATTACGCATCTCTGAAAAAAAAATGATGATACAAGAAGTAGAAGATCAGGACTGGGTGAGACTCACGCAGTCTCAATTCGATTCTATTCCTATATCTGATCGATTATGGATTATTCCTTCTTGGAGAGAGAATGAAGATACTGTTGAATATGTTATTCGTTTAGATCCGGGTTTGGCCTTTGGTACGGGCTCTCACCCAACGACGTATCTGTGTCTATCATGGCTGGATGAAAATTTATTAAAGAATCAATCTGTTTTAGATTATGGATGTGGTTCTGGTATTCTTGCGATTGCTGCCAAGAAGCTAGGTGCTAATCCTGTAGTCGGTGTGGATATTGATGAACAAGCCATTTTGGCGAGTCATGAAAATGCAAAAAATAATCAAGTAGAAATAGACTTTTTCCTACCCAAAGAGTTTCAGCAAGAACGAACCTTTGATGTGGTTATTGCGAATATTTTATCTAATCCGCTGAGGTTGTTAGCAGATATGTTGGCCCATTATGTTAAGCCAGGAGGAAGTATCGTGCTATCTGGTATTTTAAAACCACAACAAGAGGAAATTATACAAATTTATCAAGAGTGGTTTGATATTGATTTGTATCAAGAAAAAGAGGGTTGGATTTGTTTGGCGGGTAAGAAAAAGGAATAGTTTATTTGTTTTGTTAAAAAACCCCCGTTATCTGGGGGTTTTTTAATGTCAAATTGGTTAATTTGTGCTATTTTTGTAATTTTAACAGGGTGTCTGAGAGAGCAATGACTGCATCTGAATTGTCTAGCCAAGATTTTGTGAAGGTTTTTAGAGAAGCTGGTCCTTATATCAATAATTTAAAAGGGAAGACAATAGTTATTGGAATTAATAGCTATATTGTTGAAGAGTGTTATTTAATAAGCTTAATACAGGATATTACCTTATTAAATAGCTTGGGGATGAGGCTAGTGATTGTCTTTGGTGTGTATAAACAAATAGAAGAAGAATATCAACCTGACGCAGGTAGTTCTATTAATAAAGAGCAAATGCAAATTATTAAAGAGTTAGCGGGTAGAGTACGCATTGACATCGAATCTTTTTTGAGTATTGGTTATGCCAATTTATCTATATCGAGAAGTGAAGTCAATGTGGTAGGGGCTAATTATATTTCCGCCCGATCTAAAGGAGTTGTCCAAGGACAAGATAGTGAACATTTAGGTGAAGTAAGAAAAATTAATCTTGAATTGATGAATCATCATTTGGATCAAAGAAATATTGTTTTAGTTAATCCACTTGGTTATTCTGTCAGCGGAATGACTTATTATATTCCGATGAGTGAAATGGCAACAGAAATAGCTATTTCTTTACAAGCAGAAAAGTTAATTTTTATCACTAGGGCAAAAGGGATTGTGAATTTACAAGGTGATATTTTAAATAATTTAACCTTAAATGAAGCCCAAAAAGTGATGCAAAAAACAGAGCAACATGTTGATATTATGAAAATATCACACTCTATTAATAAAGTATTATCTTCCAATCAAGTCAAAAGAGTGCAATTGATTTCAGGACTACAAGAAGGAAGTTTATTATCCGAATTATTTACTCGAGATGGGGTGGGTACTTCTATGTCGTATTCATCTTTTACTAATATTCGAGTGGCCAATAGTGCGGATATTCCTAGTATTTTACAAATTATTAATCCTTTAGTAAAAAAAGGATATTTGTTGCCTAGATCAAGAAGCTATTTTGAGGCGCATATCAATGAATTTTTTGTGATTGAGTATGATGAAGTGATTTATGGTTGCGTACAATTTAAATCATATGAGGGGGATAGTGCAGAATTAGCTTGTTTAGCAGTACTGGAATCTGCTCGAGATGAAGGTTATGGTGAAGAATTATTGGCAAGAGTGGAAGAGGAAGCGAGAATAAAACATAAGACTAAATTATTTGCTCTGACAACACAAGCGGCTGATTGGTTTAAAGAGAGAGGGTTTTCAGAAGTGTCTGTTGACATGTTGCCAGAAGAAAGATGGTTAGAATATCAAGCATCTAAAAGACAATCTAAGGTATTTTTAAAAACATTATAAGTTAAAAAAATGATGAAATATTTGCCTCTATTATGTATCGGAATAATAGGGGCTTTTTTGTTGTCTGAATCTTTAATATCATTGAGGTTGTTTTTAGCTTTTATATTGGTTTTATTGATAATTTTATCGATTTTCTATCCATCATTTAGATGGATATTATTTATATTATTGGGTTTTCTGTATGCCTTATTTCGTATTGAAATTAATTTACAATCGAGAGTAGATGATAGGAATGAGTTGTTATCCAATGTACCATTGTTCATTGAAGTCATAAGTATTCCTCAAAAACATGCTAATTCTTATCAATTTTATGCTAAAGTATTGGACTCTAATAAACCTTATAAAAAATTAATTATTAGTGATTTTACACAGCAGAATTGGCCACTAGGTAGTCGTTGGAATGTTGAAGCTAAAATTCAGTCTTCTATTGGTCGAGTTAATTTGGTTGGTTTTAACGCTGAGGCTTGGGCGTTATCTCAGGGTATAGATGGGTTTGCAAAGATTCAGAAGGTGAAGGCAAGATTACCAGATCCTTTTTTTGATTTTTCATGGTTACCACATAAAATCAATAAAATTAGGTTAAACGAGCTTAATAAAATAGAAAATTATTATTCTCAATATCCAAATGGTAGTGCTTTAATTGCTTCTTTGGCATTAGGTTACCGAAACTATTTATCTGATGATAATTGGGATGACTTTAAATCTTTGGGCCTTTCTCACCTAATCAGTATTTCAGGGTTGCATGTAGGCATTGTTGCTTTCCTTCTTAGTTTATTGGTATTGCTAGGAATTAAATTATTAATTTATTTAAAGAGCTATCGATTTTTGCCTTCAAATCCATTACCTTGGGTGACTGGGCTTAGTTTTTTAGGAGCGGTTTTTTATGCTTTGCTATCAGGATTTTCAGTATCAGTCCAAAGAAGTGTCATTATGCTTGGAGTTGTTGCTTATTGTATTTTTTCACGCCGATACTTTTCTCCTTGGCAAATTTGGTGGTTGGCACTGACAATTGTTTTGCTGTTTAATCCCATGAGTGTATTATCAATTGGATTTTGGTTATCTTTTCTGTTAGTAGCTAGTTTACTATTGATTTCTTATAGTTCCTACCCTCGAAAATATCAGACTTATTTAATCAATTTTTTAAAGGCAGAGTACGCAACAACCATAGCTTCTATTATTCCAGTTGCTATATTTTTTAATAGCTTTCCTATTTATAGTTTTCTAGCTAATTTACTAGCTATTCCATGGTTTTCATTTGTGATTACGCCTCTCGCTTTATTGAGTGTTTTATTGCCATTTGATTGGTTTTTGCAGGCAACAATTATTTTGGCGGAATATACCATGCAAACTCTACATCATATATCTGGCTATACCAGTTTAATCACCATTCCTCAGTTGCCTATTGGTCTGGTTATATTAAGTTCAATTGCTGCTTTTTTATTAATTATTCCCAGAGGCTTAAATTTGAAACTATGGGCATGCATTATGTTTTTAGCTATTTTTTTATACCAACCTAAGAATATTTTACCCAATGAAGTAGAAATTACAGTTTTTGATGTAGGTCAAGGGTTGTCATTATTAATACAAACAAGTAAGCATCAATTATTGTATGACACAGGTAAAAAATATGTACAGAGTGACTTAATCCGTAATTTATATGCAAAAAATATTAATCAATTAGATTATTTAGTACTCTCTCATCATGATGACGATCATGATGGTGGTTGGCAAAATTTAGTTAAATCTTTACCGATTTCATCTATTTTTGCAGGACAGCCTGAGAATTATATAGGTCATGGTTTTGATAAGGTACACTTTTGTAAAGCGTCTTATGCCTGGAATTGGGATGGCGTACATTTTGAATTTTTAACGCCCTACACACCACAAGATAAAGTATCAAAAAACAATAGAAGTTGCGTTTTAAGAGTTGTAACCAAGAATCAAGCGATATTAATTACAGGGGACTTAGCTTATAAAGGAGAAAGAACACTACTAAATCGCTATCAAGATGACTTATATTCTACTGTATTTATTTTAGGTCATCATGGAAGTAAAACTTCGAATAGTGAATTATTTTTAGATGCTGTTACTCCTGAATTTGTTGTGGCGTCTTCTGGTTACAATAATAGTTTTCATCATCCTAATGAAAAGGTTATTCAAATTTTACAGAACAGAAAAATACCACTATATAGAACTGATAGACAAGGAGCCATTAAAATTCATTTGTCAGATAATATTTTCATTGAACCAATATTGAAATATAAACCTTTTTGGCAAAAAAAACCAATGGATTTTAAATATGAGATAGAATAACGAATTAGGTAAACAGTGGTAATAATGATGAATAAAATAGAATATTGGCTAAGTAAAGATTCAATAGGGCAAGATTTATTTGCTCAAGAACGTACCTTTTTACAAGATACAGTAAATCGTTTGCAAGGTCATGACTCAGTTTTATTAAGTTTAGGTCCTGTTAATATTTTTAATTACGTAAAGCCATTATCTTCGAATAAAGGTATCTATGTATCTGAAAGTATGCCAGGAGACATTATTTCTTCATATGCGTATTTACCTTTTGATAAGGACAGTATTGATTTATTAATCTGTTATCATGCCTTAGAGTTTACTCAGGAAAAGAATTTATTGATTAAGGAGATCAGTCGGATTCTAAAGCCTGAAGCATATCTTGTTATTTGTTCTTTTAACCCGCATCGATTATGGTTTATGAATCCTAAATGGCAAGGGGATGCTATTCTTGAGAAAAAAAATTGTATGAGTGTCCGCCAGTTAAGTAATGAAATAAAAAATAGTAGCATGCAAGTAGTTGAAGGGCAGTTTATGTTTTACACCCCATTATTGAGTAGTTATATAAATGGGCGGCAAATTGATTTTTTAGAGAAAGCAGGCAATCGATGGTGGCCTAATTTTTCAGCCATATATACCTTAGTTGCTAAGAAGAAAATATTAGAGATTTTGAAAGACCCAGTAGAGGATAAACTATTAGAAATGCGGTATGTGGGTTTCGTGCCTTTAACAAGAAAATCCGATGAATTATATTAAAATTAAATTTAGAAAGAAACATAATGGATATTGAATTAGAAAAAATTTATTCAGGAAAAGTAAGGGATTTGTATCAAATTGATGTCAAAAGGGTATTGATGGTTGCTACGGATAGGTTATCTGCATTTGATGTTGTTTTTGATGACGTTATCCCTGGTAAAGGGGAGATACTAACGCAAATGTCTAATGCATGGTTTGATTTTTTTAAAGACGATATCCCCAATCATTTTACGGGAGAGAGCGTGTATGATGTCTTGCCTGAAGAACAAGCAAAAAAACTTGAAAAAAGAGCAGTAGTCATTAAAAAATTAAAGCCTATTAAAGTAGAAGCAGTTGTTAGGGGTTATATCGCAGGAGGAGGTTGGAAAGAATACCAAAAAACAGGAATGGTTTCAGGAATTCAATTACCTCAAGGATTACAATTAGCTCAGGAGTTGCCTGAAGTTATATTCACACCTTCTACTAAAGCAAAGGTAGGAGATCATGATGAAAATATTGATTTTCAAACCATGAGTGAGCTCATTGGTAATGATTTAGCACAAGAAGTTAAAAGTAATGCTATTCATTTGTATGAGAAAGCAGCTCAATATGCTAAAGAGAAAGGAATTATTATTGCGGATACCAAATTTGAGTTTGGCATAGATGAGAATGGGGTATTGACATTAATGGATGAAGTTTTAACACCAGATTCAAGTCGTTTTTGGGATGTTAATAATTATCAAGTGGGGCAAGAACCTTTATCGTTTGATAAGCAATATATACGCAATTGGTTGGAATCAACAGGTTGGAATAAAGAACCACCGGCACCCCGATTGCCTCAAGAAGTGATTGAGAAAACGCAAATGCTGTATCAAAGAATTTATAATTTATTATTTTTATGATAAAACGAAAGTTTACTAAACTTTCAATTTTCTATTGAAAGTATGATATTGCTGTTTTTTTTAGTGGATTGATAGATTAAATTTTTTATATATTTTGTATAGAATTAGCTAATTATAGTTTATTATAAAGTTTAATTGTGGCATTGTTGAGACTGGTGTTACCTTTGTCTTTTGTGGAGATAACCCATGGCCTCTGCTGTGTTATTGTTTTCTAATGTGTTTAATTAATATTATTGTTTTCTTTATCTTAAAAAAGATAGATTGAATCAGATTTTATCTTAATATGATTATTTATTTTAATAGTAAATCATTCTATCAAGTGGAATTAACCTTGATAGGTAATAGTGGATTAATTTGTAGATATTTTAAAAGTTCTTCATTCCAAAATGTTAAGCAATTTATTTTTAGAGTATTATTAACTTTACTCTAAAAAAACATTGGCTAAAAGTAGCGGAATTTAAAGTAGATTTTTATGGAACGAAGTAAATTTTGAAAGCGAAAATTTTAGAAGTGCCAATGATCAATGTTCTTAATGAGTAATAATATAGATTAACTGCAGAAAAGATTTATCTCAAGCATAGTATTATTGCTAGCGAATTTTTAATTCTCTCTTATTTTGGGGAAATCGTGCTGATTTTGATTACATTGAACTAGCAGTTGAAAGTGTTATATTAGTCGGTTTACAGAGTGAATATTGTATTGATACTACTCGTCGTAGAGCATACTCTTTAAGGGTGCCACGTTGAATTAGTAGGAGATGCACATAGCACTTGTAATAGTTATATGTATTGGGTGCTCAAAAAATTATTGCTCATCATAATGATGTTCTTGGAACTATATTTTTGACCGTTTCTTTAACTGATCAGGTATTATTTGAATAGGATTAAAATCAAAATTAAATTTCAGGTAGAGTTCGCATAAAATTTTTTAATAATTTCTTATTATTATTTAATATTAATCAGGATATTGTAAAATTTTGCAGAAAAAAACATAATTTTTTAAAATCAAAGGATTGTTTCAATGAAAAAATCAGTATTTTTGTTAGGGTTATTATTGTTATCA
>WNLJ01000017.1 GCA_017114885.1 Neisseriaceae bacterium PsAf
AATCTCGGTATGCCCATCTTTGCTTTGTAATCCCCGTCGAAACCGTGTCGCCCCCCAGAATTTTCAAGCAGTTAGGCATTGTAGCATAAAATCATTTTTAATGCACTAATGTATTGATTAGAATTGAAATTAGCTAATTTAAGTTACATTTAATACAAATATAAAATTACTGTATAACTTGCATTTTAAAGTAAGGTATCCATTGAGGTTTTATGTTATATTCAACATTAAAAGATTTTTCATTAAAATGATATCGGGTTAAGAAAGGATAAGCATGTCATTGCAAAATATTATCGAACAAGCATTTGAAAATAGAGCGGAAATTTCTTCTACTAGAGTTGCACCAGAAGTCAAAGAAGCAGTAATAGAGGTTATCGAACAATTAGATAAAGGTGAATTACGCACAGCAAAAAAGATTGATCAAAAATGGGTTGTTAACGAATGGGTAAAAAAAGCGGTTTTGCTGTCGTTTAGAATTCGTGATAACGAAGTTATTTCAGATGGTGTGAGTCATTATTTTGATAAAGTAGATACCAAATTTGCACAATGGGATCAAGCACGTTTTTCACAAGCAGGTTTTAGAGTAGTGCCCAATGCAGTGGCAAGAAAAGGAGCCTATATTGCTAAAAATGTAGTACTAATGCCGTCGTATGTGAATATTGGTGCTTATGTTGATGAGGGCACCATGGTGGACACTTGGGCAACTGTGGGTTCTTGTGCACAGATTGGTAAAAATGTACATTTGTCTGGTGGTGTGGGAATTGGTGGTGTGCTAGAGCCTTTACAAGCCTCTCCAACTATTATTGAAGATAATTGCTTTATTGGGGCACGCTCTGAAATTGTCGAAGGAGTAATCGTAGAAGAAGGTAGTGTCATTTCTATGGGTGTATATATAGGACAATCAACTAAAATCTATGATCGTGAAACCAAAGAAATTACTTATGGGCGAGTGCCAGCGGGTTCTGTTGTTGTTTCAGGCAACTTACCAAGTAAAGATGGGACACATAGTCTATATTGTGCGGTGATTGTGAAAAAAGTAGATACAAAAACATTATCTAAAGTAGGTGTCAACGAGTTATTAAGAGGAATTTAGTTTCTTAAAGTTTGAATAACTTGATAGGTTCCAGAGTTCTAGAGAAGGTGTTTGACATTTACTTTATCAGGCATAAATAAATAATATAGGAGGAAGTAAAAATGCTGAATTATCCTAAACTAGAAAGTGAACATATTATTTTAGAACCATTAAGGTTTGAACATAAAACAGGACTGCAAGAAATTGTACAAGATGGTGATTTATGGGAACTTTGGTTTATTACACCAGTACCTAAACCAGATGAATTAGAGGAATTTATAGAGGTTGCTTTACAAACTCGTCTTGCATACATGATATATTCGAAATCAAGAGAGTGTTATGTGGGCACTACAAGTATATATAATTTTGAAGAAAAACATAAAAAGGCATATATTGGCTATACCTTTTATCGTTCTTCCGCACAGAAAACAAGCATTAATACCGAGACCAAACAATTATTATTACAATATTTGTTTGAAGATTTAAAGTTGAACGTAGTGCGTTTGGAGACTCATTATCTGAATTTAAACTCTAGACGAGCGATTGCGCGTCTTGGTGCAAAACAAGAAGGTATCCTGAGAAATGACAAAATAATGCCCGATGGCAGTATTCGAGATACGGTTATTTTTTCTATTGTCAGGGAAGAATGGCCAGGGGTGAAAAATCATTTAAACTACTGTTTGCATAAAAAATATATCAAATAGTGAACAGATTAATTATCGTTATGTTATTGTTTGATAATATTTTTACATTGTCGCTATAGATTGGTTTAATTGAAATTATTGATTGTTTATAGTAAAGTTAATAGTAAAGTGCAATTAGAATATAAAAAGAAAGGAAATATTATGAAAAAACTATTAGTTACTTTACCTTTGGCTATGGCGTTACCATTTGCAGTAGCTGCTAATCCTCAACCTTTAAATCAAACAACAACGAATACATACCAACAAGGACAACCTTTGAATCGTCCAGCACTTACAACTGTTGCAAATGCTAAAACTCTTAAAGACGACACTAAGATTGTTTTAGAAGGTGTTTTGTTGAAAGCTTATGGTGATGAAAAATATCAATTTAAAGACAACACAGGTTCTATTATTGTCGAAATCGACGATAAATTATGGAAAGGAAAACCTGTTTACCCTAATCAAAAAATTAGAATTAGAGGTGAAGTAGAGAAGAAAATTGGTAGAGCTACTGAAATCGATGCTGACGAAGTTGAATTTCTACAATAAGAAACTCTATATTTTAAGTAATAAAAAAACCACGATTTAATCGTGGTTTTTTTATTACTCGATAAAATAGCTATTTATTTTTTTACCATTTTTTTCTCGCATAATTGGCCGATTTCACTGCCTACAGCTTCCATGTTTTTTACATACTCTTGTTCGCTTTTGGCATTTTTAGCAACATTAAACATTTTTTTGACATATGTTTTATTTGAGCTGGTATTTTCAGCGACACAAGAACAATAACTATCAATCGTTTTTTTCGTTGCAGCATCTACCTTAGGGTTAGCTTTATTAAGTTCTTCTTTACAATTTTTAGCAATTGCTTGTTGTTGAGATTTTAATGTTTTAGTAAACTCTGCTTCAGTTAAAGGTGCGGCTACACTGATACTCAAAGTAGAAAATGCTATAACAATACTCGATAATAATAATTTTTTCATGTTTATCTCCTTTAATTAAATAATCTTTTAATACCCTAGCTTATTTTAGAGGGTGATTTAAAATAATAGTTTCCTCTCTATCAGGACCTGTTGAAATAATCGAAATAGGAGCACCACATAGTTCAGATAATCTTGCTAAGTATGCCTTAGCATTTTCTGGAAGTTTATCATAGTCTTTGATGCCTACGGTACTTTCTTTCCAACCAGGCCAAGTTTCATAAATTGGTATACAACGCTCAACAGCATGTGCACCGAAAGGAAATAAATCTATTTTTTTTCCATCTAATTCATAACCAACGCCAATTTTGATTTTTTCTAAACCATCCATGACGTCTAATTTTGTAATACAAAGTCCAGTAATTCCATTTAATTGGACTGTTCTTTTTAGTGTGGCGGCATCAAACCAACCACAACGACGCGAACGACCAGTTACTGAACCAAACTCATTTCCCTTGTGAGCCAAGTAAGCACCTGTTTCATCATATAATTCCGTGGGGAAAGGGCCAGAACCAACTCTTGTTGTATAAGCTTTTACAATACCTAATACGTATTGTAATGAATGAGGAGGAATACCAGCTCCTGGAGCCGCAGCGCCAGATAAACAATTAGAGGAGGTGACATAAGGATAAGTTCCATAATCTATATCCAATAGTGAGCCTTGAGCTCCCTCAAACAAAATATTTTTACCTTGTTGGTTGTATTGGTGCAGTGTATTGGAGACATCTCCTACTAGTGGTTTAATTTTATCCGCGTAACTCATTGCTTCATTATAGATGTGCTCAAATTTGATTTCGGAAGTTTTATATAAGTGCTTTAACTGAGCATTATATACTTCAAGAACTTGTTTTAATTTATCAGCGAAATATTCAGGTTCGAATAAATCCAATATTCTTAACGCGCGTCTTGAAACTTTATCTTCATAGGCAGGACCAATTCCACGGCCAGTTGTTCCAATCTTTTTAGAGCCTCTAGCAGACTCTCTCGCGTTGTCCAAGGCAGTATGGTAAGGCAAAATAAGAGGACAGGTAGGTGCAATCATTAAACGATCGCGAACATTAACACCAGCAGTTTCTAATTCTTCGATTTCTTTAAATAAATCTTTAGGAGAAACAACAACGCCAGAACCAATAAAACATTTAACATGAGTGTGCAATATACCTGAAGGAATTAATCTTAAAATGGTTTTTTTGCGGTTCACAATTAGGGTGTGTCCTGCGTTATGGCCACCTTGAAAGCGAACAACAGCGCTGATGTCTGGTGTTAATAAATCGACAACTTTTCCTTTTCCTTCATCACCCCATTGGGTACCAATGACTACTACGTTTTTAGACATAATTTTTTCCACAATTATTAAAGTTTATTAACATGGGTTAATGACCCATTCGTTATTAATTAATTCGATTTTGCGATTACATGTAATTCCTTCATTAACTTCAGTATCTTCGTATTCGATAATGACTACTTCACCATTGTTTCTCAATTCTTCAATAACTTTTTTAGCAGGCTCGTAATCACGAACTGATACTTTAATACCATTATCGATTTTTTCATCTGGAATGATATTTAAAAAATCTTTTAAATCAAGACTAAAGCCAGTTGCTGGTCTTGCTTTACCAAAGAAATGTCCTAAATTATTATAGCGACCTCCTTTAGCTAGAAAGTTTGGCCATCCATCAGCATAAATACCATATAACAATCCAGTATGATAACGATCAGATCTTAATTCTGATAAATCAATATAGATTGGATACTCTTTGAAAAAAGCAATAATTTTTTCCAATTCAACAATAGCGGACTTAATTCTAGAGGTTTGTATTAGCTCTTTTTTGGCTCTTTCAATTACTTCCTTGTGGCCATAAAGCGTGCTAAGGGCGATAAAAGATTGTTTAATATCTAAAGGTAATTCAAACGAATCTAAGAATTTTTCTACAGCTTTGCTATCTTTGATTGTCAATAATTTGATTAAGTCAAATACCTGATCATTGGGGATGTTGGCTTCTTCTAATAATGAATTAAAAATATCAATATGTCCTAGAGAAAGAATAATTTCAGGAATAGGAAATACCTGTATGCAATCTAACATTAATTCAATAACTTCGATATCAGCACCTGCACCTTGGTGCCCAAAAATTTCAGCGCCTACCTGTAATGGCTCTCTAGTGCCAACCAGGGATTGAGGAAGAGCATGTAAAGTAGGACCTGCATAACAAAATCGGTGAATAGAATGATCAGAGGATAAATGGGCATCAATTCTGGTTATTTGCGTCGTAATGTCAGAACGAATACCCAATTGCTTTCCTGAAATCTGATCTGTAACCTGAATGGTTTTTCGTGTTAAGCCTTCATCATTGTTAACCAGAAGAGAATTAGTATATTCTATGAGTGCAGGAGAAACTAATTGATAACCATGAGATCGGAATAAATGGATAATTTTCCCTCTGATTTTTTCAAGCTGATGAGCTTTGGGTGGCAATAAGTCTGAAATATAATCGGGTAACTGCCAAGATTTCATTGCTTCCTCTGGTAGATAAATTACAAGCTATCAGTATATCATTAAATTATTTTAAGTTTAACAACAATATCGTAATAAATGGTTTAGTTAGAATATACAAGACCTAAATGCCGAATGATATAAATTAATCTTGACATGAAGACTAATTATAATATAATTACCTTCTTTCACCTTCTTTCATCTTTTGATGTATGGGAAAGATGGGCGAGGTGGTTTGCGGGAATAGCTCAGTTGGTAGAGCGCAACCTTGCCAAGGTTGAGGTCGCGAGTTCGAGACTCGTTTCCCGCTCCAATATATAACCGCAATGCGGGAATAGCTCAGTTGGTAGAGAACAACCTTGCCAAGGTTGAGGTCGCGAGTTCGAGACTCGTTTCCCGCTCCACTTTAGCAGCAGAGCGTTCAAGCAGATATGGCGAAGTGGCAGAGTGGTTATGCAGCGGCCTGCAAAGCCGTGGACGCCGGTTCGATTCCGACCTTCGCCTCCATATATAAAACATGGCGGGATGGCAGAGTGTTTATGCGACGGTGTGCAAAGCCGTATAGGCCGGTTAAATTCCGAGCTCCCGCCTCCAGTTATCTAAAAATAGTGTCGCCCGGGTGGTGAAATAGGTAGACACAACGGACTTAAAATCCGTCGGCTTTTAAAACGGCCGTGCCGGTTCGATTCCGGCCCCGGGCACCATTTTCAAATTATTTCAAGTCTTTTAGTCTTAGCTCAATTTTATGTACGGTGGTGTTTTTTTACTTGAAAATTTTAGATTCCAATAAAAATCTTTGGTGTTTAGCAAAATGCTAGTAATATGTAAATTATTACTAAATTAAATAACTTTGATATTGTATCGTGTGTAACACAAGGGTTTACTTTTACCAATAAGGTAAAGAATCCTTATTATGATTAGTTGTATGCTGGGTAAAAAATAATCGCACCTAAAAATTTAAGCTACTGAGAATAATTTAAGCTACTGAGAATTAGGTTAAAGAGGTAAGCTTTATCGTTAAACTTATTTTGATGAGTACTGATTACTAAGGAGAACTAAATGGGATTGGGTCCACTGACCGATAATTAAGCCGTAACAGTTGATTTTTTTCACTGTTGCGGCGATTAACTTAATATGCTCATTAAGCAATTCGTCGCTATTGATTCAAACATTAGCGGAGTATATTTTATGTATCAAAAACCTGCCCAATCATGGTCGTATTCTTTGCCAATAGCTTTATCGCTTATGGTGCCTTTTGATTTATTAGCTTCACTTGCTATGGATGTCTATTTGCCAGTTGTTCCATTAATGCCAGCGGCTTTAAATACATCTTCTTTTATTATTCAATTAACGTTAAGTACTTACATTCTTATTCTTGGTGCAGGACAGTTATTTTTCGGACCAATTTCAGATAGATTAGGTAGAAGACCTATTGTTCTCGGTGGTGCGAGCGTATTTGTTATTGCATCATTTACCCTTGGGACACTCAGTCAAGGAGGTGTTTTTTTATTTTTCAGAGTGATGCAAGCCTTAGGTGCATCTGCAGCTCTTGTTGGAATGTATGCAACGATTAGATATGTCTATGGATCAAAACCAGAAAGTAGTACTATTTATGGATTGCTTAGCTCAATACTTGCCTTTGTTCCAGCAATTGGACCTATTTTAGGTGCTGTCATTTCAGTTAATTTTGGTTGGCGAGCAATTTTTTATACTTTAGGAGGATTAGGTATTTTATCTCTTTTAAATGCTTGGCCGAAATGGTATGAAACTCGTTCTATTTCGAATGAGCACACTAAATTTGATTTTTTATCTATACTAACAAATAAAAGATTTTGGATTTACACGCTTGGTTTTAGCTCTGCTATGGGTACCTTCTTTGTATTCTTTTCAATAGCTCCTCGTATATTAATTAATCAAATAGGTCTGTCTCAAATTGAGTTTAGTATCGCTTTTTCTTCTCTTGCATTCATCATGATTATTACTGCCCGTTTTTCTAGTTGGTTCGTAAAAAATGGGACATAGTGGGGTGCTTTATTAGAGGTTCCGTCTTAATAATGTTAGGTGCTGCTGCTTTAGCTATTTTTACCTTTTTACGGGATATACGTTTGCCTACTTTTATTATTCCTATGTGGCTAATAGCCATAGGCATGGTTATGATCGTATCTGTTACTGCAAATGGTGCTCTTCAGGAATTTGATGAGATGGCAGGTACAGCTGTTGCCTTATATTTTGCCATAGAAAGTCTAATTGTGAGCATCATCGGGACAGGTGTGACCTTTGTCTTTGGTGGAGATAATCCATGGCCGCTAGTATTTTATTGTTTTCTAATGTGTGCAATTAATATTGTTGGTTTTTTTATTTTAAAAAAGATAGATTGAACCAATTAACAGAGCAAGAGAAGCTTTAGTACTAATTATATTGGTATAACATTGTGGAGGAGAAGGTCATCCATTAGAAAAAAATAAAACTGGCTATGATTTCACAATTAAAACAAATAAAAAATTGAACCAGAAACTTTATTTTATTTTTATAATATAATGAAGATTGTAGGCGTTATGAGTATTGATATTTTAACAGAGAAAGATTTGATATGACGAGTGAACAACAACGTTCAGAATTACACAATAGTATCTGGAAAATTGCTAATGATGTTCGAGGTTCTGTGGATGGTTGGGATTTTAAACAATATGTACTAGGTACTTTATTTTATCGTTTTATTAGTGAGAATTTCGTAAATTATATTGAAGGTGGGGATGATAATATCCATTATGCTAACTTGTCTGACGATGTAATTACAAGAGAGGTGATTGAAGATGCGATTAAAACCAAAGGTTACTTTATCTATCCTAGTCAACTTTTTGAAAATGTTGCTGCTGATGCCAGTCATAATGAAAGCCTAAATACAGATTTAGCCAAAATATTTTCAGATATTGAAAATTCAGCCAATGGTTATCCATCAGAACAAGATATCAAAGGCCTCTTTGCTGACTTTGATACTACCAGTAACCGTTTGGGGAATACCGTTGTAGAAAAAAATAAGCGTTTAACGATGGTACTTAAAGGGGTTGCTAATCTTGATTTCGGGGAATTTGAAGAAAATCAAATTGATTTATTTGGTGATGCTTATGAATTTTTAATTTCCAAATATGCAGCCAATGCCGGTAAATCAGGTGGTGAATTCTTTACCCCTCAATGTGTCTCAAGGCTAATTGCCCAACTGGCACTACATAAACAGAAAACAGTCAATAAAATCTATGACCCTGCCGCGGGTTCAGGCTCATTATTATTACAAGCTAAAAAACAATTTGATAACCACCTCATCGAAGAAGGGTTCTTCGGTCAAGAAATTAACCATACCACCTATAACTTAGCCCGTATGAACATGTTCTTACACAACATTAATTATGATAAATTTCATATCGCCTTAGGTGATACCTTATTAAATCCACAATTTTCTGAAGATAAACTTTTTGATGCGATTGTTTCTAATCCTCCCTACTCAGTCAAATGGATTGGTAGTGATGATCCGACACTCATTAATGACGAGCGCTTTGCTCCTGCTGGCGTGCTAGCGCCAAAATCTAAGGCAGACTTTGCTTTTATATTACATGCTCTTAACTATTTATCTGGACGAGGACGTGCCGTTATTGTAGCGTTTCCTGGTATCTTTTATCGTGGCGGAGCAGAGCAAAAAATTCGAAAATATTTAATAGATAATAACTTTATAGAAACTATCATTGCATTACCTCCTAACTTGTTTTTTGGTACTTCTATTGCCGTTAATATTTTAATTTTGTCTAAACATAAACCAGATAATACAACCCAATTTATTGATGCTAGTGAACTGTTTAAAAAAGCGACGAATAATAATATATTAACCGATGAACATATTAAACAAATTATCGATTTATTTGATAAAAGAGAAGATGTGATACACATGGCAAAATCAGTTGATTATGATGATATTGTGGCTAATGACTATAATTTAGCTGTGAATTCTTATGTGGAAATCAAAGATAATCGAGAGTTAATAGATATTAATCAATTAAATGCAGAGATTAGAACTACAGTCGAAAAAATAGATAATTTACGCTCACAAATCAACACTATTATTGAGGAGATAGAAGCATGAGTGATGATAACGATAGTATTGCTAATTTGCTCAAAGATATTAAGGTTGAGTGGGAACTGTTGGGAAAGGTAGCCAAGTATGAACAACCTACTAAATATTTAGTTAGGTCAAGTAATTATAGTGATGATTTTAAAGTCCCTGTTTTAACAGCAGGAAAAACTTTCATTTTAGGATACACTGACGAAACTGATGGTATTTATTGTGCATCCCAAAGCCCCACTATCATTTTTGATGATTTTACAACAGATAACAAATGGGTTGATTTTGACTTCAAAGCAAAATCATCAGCAATGAAAATGATTACATCAATTAATGAGTCAAAATATCAATTAAAGTACATTTATTATTGGTTAAACACACTATCCAAGGCAAAAAATGATGGCGACCATAAACGGCAATGGATTAGTAATTTTTCTTTCAAGCAAATCCCCATTCCCCCTTTCCCCGTCCAATCTGAAATTGTCCGTATTTTAGACACGTTTACTGAGTTAACTACTGAGTTAACTACAGAGCTTAATGCAAGGGAAAAACAATATAACTATTATCGTGATTTACTGTTAAGCTTTCCAAAGGTAGAGGTGTAATATGGGAAAGAGTCTCGGTGAAATTGCAAAGCAATTGAAAGAACCTCCAAAAGAGCAGCAAAAACAGAAAAAAAACAAAAACCACAAAAGTTTGTTAGGGACAAGGTTCAACTAATTTATGCATTTAACGGGGTGGGTAAGACTCGATTATCACGAGAATTTAAAGCGTTAATTGATTCGGTGGTAAAAGAAGAGGATGCGGAAGATTACATAAGTGAAGAAATAATTAGGCGAAAAATTTTTTATTACAATGCACTGACCGAAGATTTATTTTATTGGGATAACGATTTATTTTTTGATGCAGAACCGAAGTTAAAAATACAGCCTAATAGTTTTACTCAATGGGTGTTACAAGAACAAGGGCAAGATCAGAATATTATTACTACTTTTTAACATTATACCAATGAAAAATTGACTCCTCATTTTAATACAGATTTTTCTGAAGTTACTTTTTCAGTTGAGAGAGGTAATAATGAAGTTTCTGAAAATATCAAGATTTCTAAAGGAGAAGAAAGTAACTTTATTTGGAGCATATTTTACGCTTTACTTACACAAGTAATTAGTGTCTTGAATGTTCCAGAACCAGAAGAGCGAGAAACAGATCAGTTCAATCATTTAGAATATGTTTTTATTGATGATCCCGTAAGTTCATTAGATGAAAATCACCTGATTCAAATAGCAGTCGATTTAGCAGAATTGATCAAATCGAGTAGCTCTGATATTAAATTTATTATTTCTACGCATAATACTTTGTTTTATAACGTATTATATTTATAATGTATTATATAATGAAATTGGACTTAAAAATGGTTATATATTAAGACAGAATGAAGATGGAACGTTAGACTTAGATCAAAAACGCGGAGACTCAAATACTAGTTTCTCATATCACCTATATCTCAAGAGCGTTTTAGAACAAGCCATTAAAGATAATAGTATCCAAAAATATCATTTTGCGCTCTTACGTAATTTATATGAAAAAACAGCCTCTTTTCTAGGTTACCGCAATTGGGCGAGTTATTACCTGATGATAGGCAAGTATATCACAAACGTATTACTAACTTTACTATTCATTCTACATTATCATAATGAGACTATTGCAGAGCCAACTGAAGAAGAAAAGCGAGTTATTAAGTTTTTACTAGAGAATCTGATAAATAATTATAGTTTTTGGAAACAGGAAAAAACAAATGACAACTGAAATAAAAACAATAGCCGAATCTAATCACTTTATCATTTTAGAGAATTACACTAAAATTGAGCAAACAGGTCATTATCAAACCGAAGATGGCTAGAACATGAGCTTATTAGCGACTTGCAAAGTCAAGGTTATGAATACCTTCCTAACGTAAAAAGCCACGATCAATTACTTATCCACGTTCGTGAACAATTACAAAAACTCAATAACATACAGTTTTCAGAAAGTGAATGGCAGCGTTTTTTGGTTGAGTATTTAGATAAGCCCAGTGATGGTAGTATCGATAAATCTCGTAAAATTCATAATGATTATATTTATGATTTTATATTTGATGATGGACATATTCAAAATATTTACTTGCTAGATAAAAAAAATCCTATCCGTAATAGCCTGCAAGTCATGAGACAATTTTCACAAACAGGCACCCATGCTAATCGATACGATGTGACCATTTTAGTTAATGGTTTGCCTTTAGTACAAATCGAGCTAAAAAAACGAGGTATTGCTATTCGCGAAGCTTTTAACCAGGTACATCGTTATTCCAAAGAAAGCTTTAATAAAGAGCATTCATTATTCAAATATTTACAGCTATTTGTGATTTCTAATGGTACGGATACCCGTTATTTTGCTAATACTACTAAGCGCGATAAAAATAGTTTTGACTTTACTATGAATTGGGCAAAAGCAGATAATTCATTAATAAAAGACTTAAAAGATTTTACTGCTACTTTTTTGCAAAAAAATACCCTACTTGATGTGTTAATTAATTATACAGTGTTTGATGTTAGTAATACCTTGTTGATTATGCGACAGTATCAAATTGCAGCGACAGAACGTATTTTGTGGAAAATTAAAAGTTCTTATCAAGCTAAAAACTGGAGTAAACCAGAAAGTGGTGGTTATATTTGGCATACTACAGGTTCTGGAAAAACGCTGACCAGTTTTAAAGCAGCACGCTTAGCGACAGAATTAGATTTTATTGATAAGGTGTTTTTCGTGGTAGACCGTAAAGATCTTGATTATCAAACTATGAAAGAGTATCAGCGTTTTTCACCCGATAGTGTGAATGGTTCAGATAGTACTGAAGGGCTTCAGCGCAATCTTGAAAAAAACGATAATAAAATTATTGTGACCACTATTCAGAAGCTCAATAATCTAATTAAAAGTAAAGATAATTTTTCCATATATGGAAAGCAGGTAGTATTTATTTTTGACGAAGCACACCGTTCACAATTTGGTGAGGCACAAAAAAATTTAAAGAAAAAGTTTAAAAAATTCTAC
This sequence comes from Neisseriaceae bacterium PsAf, assembly GCA_017114885.1. GTDB lineage: Bacteria > Pseudomonadota > Gammaproteobacteria > Burkholderiales > Neisseriaceae > QFNR01. The sequence goes on from WNLJ01000017.1 coordinate 12,425, forward strand.
CAATTTGGGTTTACAGGTACACCTATTTTTCCTGAAAATGCGTTAGGTGCAGAAACAACAGCCAGCGTTTTTGGGCGTGAACTACATGCCTATGTGATTACCGATGCGATCCGTGATGAGAAAGTACTCAAGTTTAAGGTAGATTATAATGATGTGCGTCCACAGTTTAAAGTGTTTGAAACAGAACAGGATGAGGAAAAGCTAACAGCAGCGGAAAACAAACAGGCTTTATTACATCCTGATCGTATTCGAGAAATTTCTCAGTATATTTTAACGCACTTCAAACAAAAAACACATCGTTTACAAGCTAATGGCAAAGGATTTAATGCTATGTTTGCTGTGAGTAATATAGAGGCAGCCAAGTTGTATTATGAATCATTTAAAACGCTACAAAAAGAATTGGATAAGGAGCCGTTAAAGATTGCTACTATTTTCTCATTTGCAGCGAATGAAAATCAGGATGCCAAAGGCGATATTGCCGATGAAACTTTTGAACTTTCTGCTTTGAATTTGAGTGCAAAAGAGTTTTTGACTGCAGCTATTCAAGATTACAACAAACTTTTTGATACAAATTATGGTGTAGAAAGTAGGCAATTTCAAAATTATTATCGTGACTTATCTTTACGTGTAAAACGTAAGCAAATTGATTTGTTGATTGTTGTCGGTATGTTTTTAACTGGGTTTGATGCTCCTACTTTAAATACATTATTTGTTGATAAAAATTTACGTTACCATGGCTTAATTCAAGCATATTCACGTACAAATCGCATTTATGATACAACAAAAACCTTTGGTAATATTGTAACATTTCGTGATCTGGAACAAGCCACAATTGATGCTATTAGGTTGTTTGGTGATAGTAATATCAAAAATGTTGTGCTTGAGAAAAGTTATCAAGAGTATATGGGGGGGTATACAGATAAATTGACGGGGGAAGCGTGTCGAGGTTATTTAAAAATAGTGGCTGAGTTACAACGACGCTTTCCAAGCCCTGACAATATTTTAACAGAAAAAGATAAAAAAGATTTTGTTAAGTTATTTGGCGAATATTTACGTGTAGATAACATATTACAAAACTATGATGAGTTTGTAGGACTTCAAGCTTTGCAAAAACTTGACATGACAGACAATGAAGCAATTGAGGAATTTAAAGAAAAATTCTATCTAACCGATGATGACTTAGCGGCAATGCAAGCAATGACTATTCCAGATGAGCGTTTGATTCAAGATTATCGATCAACCTATAATGATATTAGAGATTGGGCGCAAAATGAAAAGTCTAGTGATGATAACGCTCGGTCAAATATCGATTGGGAGGATGTGATTTTTGAAGTGGAACTACTTAAATCGCAAGAGATTGACCTAGAATACATACTTGAGTTGATCTTTGAAAATAATAAAAAAACAAAAGAGAAGTCAGTTTTAATTGAAGAAACTAGATCACTGATTCGTGCGAGTATTGGAAATCGTGCGAAAGAGGGCTTATTAGTAGACTTTATTAATAATACCAATTTAGACGCTATTCCAGATAAAGCAGGCATTATAGATGCTTTCTTTCAGTTTGCAAGAAGTAAGCAAAAACGTGAGGTTGAAGAGTTAATTGAATCTGAAGAACTCAAAAGTGAAGCTACTAAGCGGTATATCGCTATTTCGTTAAAACGTAAGTATGCTAGTGAAAATGGAACTGAACTTAATGAGGTTTTGCCTAAAATGAGTCCACTTAATCCCGAATATTTAACTAAAAAGAAAGCTGTTTTTGAAAAAATCGTGGTATTAGTTGAAAAATTCAAAGATATTGGAGAAATAGTTTAATTATTAAATTTTATGTTAACTCGCATGAAAATTAACCTTTTATTCTGGTTATTCTGACATAAAGTGAAGTAGCTATTTTTTAAATATATCTTACTAGGATTTTTATGATCCAGTTCCTATGTGCGGAGCTATTGTTCATTTGTATTCTTTGATAAATACTATTTTTTATTTGTGGTGATATTTTGAGTTTTTATTTTTGTTAAATTTTTGTTCGAGTGGTCATTATTCATTCTGATTTATTCGATTATTCTGGTAGATATTGCCACTATTCTTTATAGATAATAGATTTTATGTTTGTTATTTAGCTTTTTAAAAATCCTAAATATAATTATTTTGTGAAAGTATTGTGATATTATTGTTTATTTTCAAATAGTAAGGATTGTTTCAATGAAAAAATCAGTATTTTTGTTAGGGTTATTATTGTTATCA
>WNLJ01000031.1 GCA_017114885.1 Neisseriaceae bacterium PsAf
AAATCTTGTTGATCCAATAAAGATTGTGCATATTCAAAGTCTATCGGTTTAACTTTTGCGGGTGCTAATGTCGCCATTATTGATCTCCATCAATAATATAAGACTGATAAATCTTCTCAGAGGCTTGAATAATCTTTTGCCAATCAGGTAATAATTCTATCGTATGAACAATATTTACAGACAAACTATCATCTTCCTGTGAGTGATAATTTCCCTTACAATAAGAACCTCCGTCTTTATAAATTTTACAAGATACTATATAATCAGTCTTTTGTTGAGCATTTCGATGCCAAAAAGCGTACATCTCTTGTATATTATTTTTGAGTTTTAATTCTTCTGGAATATTAGCGGTGGCTTGATAGAGTTGTAAATCTTCTTGCCATGTAATCACGGGTTGATAATCATTAGGTAAGGGTTTTAAAGTTTGAGTACGCCATAATGATTCTAAATAAATATTTTTACCCATTTCTAATCCATCGGAGGGACGTTGATGCGTATCTTCAGCATTTTGTTGTAGATTACGATAATTAAACCTAACTTGTCCCGGACGATAAAGATCCATTACATCGGATTGTCCTTTTTCTAAACTAGGCCATTCGCGAGCAATAGTAAAAGTGGATAAATAATCATCACACCACTTATCATCATTTTTAAATATGCCCGGACCGTAATAATCCACCCCATGGTATTCAACCAATTGAGCATCTTCTACAGGTAGTTTTAAAACACTTTTGCCCATGCGACCACAATAGTAGCTATTTCTTTCTTTTTGTTGCTCTGGGGTTAATTCAGACATTTTTTCACCTTTCTTATCTAGCATATTGTTATTAGGATGACAGGCAGAAAATAATAGGCTCACCGCCAATAACCAATACCATCGTTTCATCATGTTCATCTCCAAATATCATTTTTAGCATTATAACTCAAGAGGTTAATCCACAAAATATTTTAGTTCACATTCAACATAATTTGCTGTTTTTCTTCTGTGGTGGTCACTCTACCACGTACCTCTTGAGAAACACTGTCTAAATGTGCTAAGGCTATTTTACCTTCAATCGAATACGGTTCTTGTAAATAACCATAAAGTCATGTTTAATCGATTAGTTTTAAATAATTGGATATGTTTAGAACTAATTAATTTAACTATTTTTGATAATAAATAGAATTTATAATTTGAAGAGAAAATCAAGTTAAAATATATAACAATCGAAATCAAACTAATTTTATCTTTTGCTTTAGCTTTTCATATTTAGTGAATAGGAATATATAAAATTAATTTTAGGAATTTATTAAATAAATTTACTATGGATAATTTTCTAGACGAAAATTAACATTAAATTCTATATACGATTTTTGAGGGATGTTATTTTCAATACGAGGTATAAATTTTTCTTTTTTATAGGTATTCAGAGCAGAACTATCAAGGGCAGAAGAGCCGCTACTTTTAATTATCTTTATATTTTCAACTTTCCCCGTTTCTGAGATATTTGCCCCTAATACTACGGTTCCTTCTATTCCCATCTTTCTAGCTTGCAATGGGTAAGGTGGTTTAATTTTTTTATTATATCCAGGTTTTTGGTCGACTATTTTAGAATTTGAGTTCTGATTAGATTCCTTATTATTCTTGCTATTATCTGTCTTAGCTTCCGTTACAGTATTATTACTTGCAATGTTATTTGGGATAGGATCAGTCACTATATCGTTGTTATTATTTTTTTTACTTGTCTCTTTCTCTATTGATTTTGCTTTATGCTTTTTTTCCACCGTTTTAAATTGAGATTTTTTCTTTTCTGTTGATAATATTTTTTTAGGAGGCGTTCTCTTCGTTTTTTTTTCTGTTTTTTTAGGTAATGATTTATTTTCTTTAATAACTGGTTGAGATACATATTTATTATCGTTTTTTATAGACTCAGTATTTAAATTCTCTGCATTGTCATCTTTTTCATACATACCATTTACATCTACCAATTCAAACTTTAATTCGTGCTTAGGTTTGGGGGTGTTAACAATTAACGTCAATGAGAATAAAAAAGTCAAATGTATGATAGTAACAAGTATCCATGCAAAGACATGTTTATAATGTAAGTTTTGCAAACTATTTTCCTAATTAAGTAATTCAGAATAAAAAATTAATATTATAATATATATAAATAATAATAGTTATTATTATCTTTATTTTTTGCTATGTTTTCAAGTGAATTTACTAAATATCAATCTACTGCCATCCCATGATTTCTTTACAAAAGTACTGTAATTTTTTAGGCTTTAAAATTTATACTTTTTGATAAAACTATAATAAATGTCGAAAATAAATATAAATATTAAACAATTATTGTATAATGACCTTATAACGTTACTAATGAGGAGAAATAATATGACTGATGTAATTGCAAGTAATGATGCAGGAATTGGCTCTATAGTGAAAAATGCTTACACGAAAGATATTTTTAATTATTCTGGAGTAGCCACTAGAAAACAATATTGGACAATTACTGTTTTGTATGTCATCTATGCTTTCTTAGTTAATTTGTGGGCATTTTGGATAATTTCTAATGTTTCGGATCCTTCTACTGTTTCTACAGGAATAAAAATTGCTTTCGTCATATTAGCGATTTTGGGAATATATTTATTTTTAGTTCAGCTTTCTATTTCTGTCAGGCGGTTACATGATATGGGATTTTCTGGATGGTTTGCAATTTTGCTTTTGGTTCCATACATAAATATTGCTTTTGCTATCGTATTAGGCGTTGTCCCAACTAAATCAGAGAATAATGCATATCGTTCTTAAAATCATTACTATTATTATTAAATGAAAAAGCCTTTACTGTTGAGTAAAGGCTTTTTCATTTTCATTTTTATTTTTATTTATATGATACGATTTTCTAACATTTTTAGAACCCCTCCTAGACAGCTTTCAGTGCCATAAAACTTCGTATTCTCCAAATCAGGCAACGTTGTTGTATCGTGAATATAAACTTTTTCGGATACTTCACCATTCGAAGAATGAGTAGTACAACTTTCCAGACGATAAAGTCTAGCAAAATAATGACCCTCACCTTGTTTCCATAATATTTCAATTTTAAAACAAACAACTTCTCGTGATGAAAGCTCAATAGGATCTAAAATAACGGTTTCTCTTATTCGTCCAAACTTAATCATATAAACATTTCTATTCACAAAATTTAAAAACTACTAATTGTGCTATCTTATAAACTATAATCATACAACAATGGAACTTGGCTTAAAGTTGCTACATTTTTCACATAATCTAGAACTTTAGGTGGAAATTGAATATCTTTAAATAAAGTCATGTTTCTCAAATCTGGAAATAAATGAAAATCATCTAGAGATAAAACGCCATTAACCGCATAATCCGTTTCTATCAAAGGTTCTAAATTGACTAAGCATTCATTCACGTGATCGACATATTCAGCTCTGTGTTTTCTTAGCTCTTCAAAGGAGGCCCCTAAACCCGCTTCTTTCTTTTTTGTAAAGTAATCGATTGCTTCTTGAGTTTCAAATTCTGGAAATGGCACTAATACATAATGAGGACGTGCTAATTTATGCCAATCTGCACCTAAAGTTAATAACCAGTCCTCTATTCTCGAATCTTGTTTTCCTAAAACAATAGGTTTATCTAAATGATCAACATAATCAATAATATCTAGACTTTCAGTCATGTCCGTACCATCATCTTTTTCTAGTACAGGCACCATTTTAACGCCTACTAAATCCAATAAGAATTTCTCTTCATCACTTAGTAAATACATTAAATCAAAATCGATTTTTTTAAACCCAAATATCATTCTAGCCTTAATACAATAAGGGCAATGGTCATAAACATATAACTTCATCATTTTTCCTTTCCGATTGGCGTTCTTTCATAAAAAGACTGTGCTAAAGTACCCAAATCAGTATACTCCAGTTCACTCCCCAATGGCATACCTCTTGCTAAGCGTGTGACTTTAAAAGGTAATTTTTTTAGTATTTCTTGTAAAATAAAAGCAGTAGCTTCCCCTTCTGCATTAAAGTTAGTTGCAATAATGATTTCTTTAACATCACCTTCATGCAGTCGATTCAATAATTTTTTTATTGCAATAGAATTTAAGTCCATATTTTGTAAGGGTTGAATGCTGCCCATCAATACAAAATACAAACCTTGATGACAATTCGCAGATTCTAAAATAGAAATATCCAAAGGCATTTGCACAATCATTAATTGAGATTGATCTCGTGTTTGATCTGCACACAAGTCACAAATATCATGCTCACAAAACGTATTACAAAGCCGACAATGCTTTACTTGTTTTAAAGCATTTTCCAAACATTGAATTAAATGCTCAGTACCCTCTCTATTATGTTGTAATAGATAGTAAGCAATTCTTTGCGCTGATTTTGTTCCAATATTGGGCAAAATTTCAAGGGCTTGGGCCAACTCATCAAATGCATTCATTCTATATAAAACCTACTTACATCAACAAAATTTAATTGATAGATGCCAATACAATTGATATCTAACCTACTCATTATCAAATATAACACTCTAAATATAGCCTTAAATAACTTTTTTATAAGCTTTATTTTTGATTATTTAAATATATCACCCATGCCTGGTGGTAAGTTTAAACCATTGGTAAATGCACCCATTGTTTCTTGAGTGGTTGTTTCAATTTTTTTATTAGTATCATTCATCGCTGCTGCGATTAAATCTTCTAACATTTCTTTGTCTTCCAAAAGACTATCATCTTCGATAATGACACGTTTTACGGCATGGTTACAAGTAGCAATAATCTTGACTGCTCCTGCACCAGATTCTCCTTGTACTTCAACGCTTGCCAGCTCTTCTTGTGCTTTTTTCATTTTATCTTGCATTTGCTGAGCTTGTTTCATTAAATTTCCTAAACCTGCTTTTCCAAACATAATTACTCCTTAGTTGATTCAATGTCTTTGAATCGAATGCTAGTCGCATCCCATTCACCTTTAAATAATTCTTTCAATTTACTTGCTATCTTATCAGAGTTTAGATACTCTAAACCTTTTCTTTGCATCTCTAAATCATATACCTGTTTTAATTCAGCGTATGTCTTTAAATTTTCTGTCCATTTTTCCCACGTTACTTGCAAATTAAATAAGCTCATAAAAGCCTTCGCAATATTTTTTTTGCCTTCGCTCAGTATATCTTTACTAAAGTCATGCTCATTTTGTATGGCACAAACAATTTCATGATTATTAGCACTCACCAATGCCATTTGACGCGTTAAAATAACATTTGTTCCAATTTTTCGATTGACTTCTTGTATGTATTTAAGCCATTCATCAGTACTAATAATAACATTACTGACTAATTCTAATTTACTTTCGTCATATTTATTTTCTAAATGATTTAATTCTTGAAAAGCCTTATCATGCGAAACTGTTTTGCTAGGAATAATCTTGTCATTTGGTTCATTAGTTTGAGGAACTATTTTTTTTTTTGAACTTTCAGCTAAAGTTTGAATATTATCACTATTGTTATCTTTTAAAAAATAAGGTTGGAAAGATAACATTCTCATAATAGTCATTAAAAAACCAGTATATTCATCAGGAGCAATAATCTGATCCTTTTTACCATTGATAATCGTTTGATAATAAAGTTGAATCTCTTCATCTGATAAAATATCAACCAATACATTAAACTTTTTACTTTCTGGATGCAGATTTAAGGAAAACAACTTAGCAGTTGCTAGATCTTTCAAAACCAATGCCATCTCATCCAATAAAGCGTTAAATCCTACTAATTGATATGATAGTTGCTGAACTTTTGCGTACAGTTCATTTTTATTCTCTGCATGTAATTCTAGAAAAATATCATATAAAAAATCTCTATTAACAACACCTAACATTTTTTGCACTACATCCGTAGTCAATTGGCCATTCCCTAATGCTATTGATTGGTCTAATAAACTTAAAGCATCTCTCATGGACCCATTAGCTGCTCTTGCAATTAAATACAAACTTGATTCTTCATAGCTAATATTTTCTTCACCTAAAACATGTTTTAAATAGTCTGAAATTTGTTCTGATGTCAAATTCTTTAATACAAATTGTAAACAACGACTTAAAACAGTAATTGGAACCTTATGTGGATCTGTTGTTGCTAAGATAAACTTAACATGGGGTGGTGGTTCTTCCAATGTCTTTAACATCGCGTTAAAAGCACTTTTTGAAAGCATGTGCACCTCATCTATGATGTAAACTTTAAATTTACCTGCTGTTGGCATATACTGAGCATTTTCTAAAACCTCTCGGATATTATCAATCCCTGTATTAGAAGCCGCATCTATTTCTAATAAATCAACGAATCTACCTTCATCAATACCAATACAAGCATCACAATGCCCACATGGCTCACCATTAACTGGGTTTTCACAATTTAGGCTTTTGGCTAAAATACGCGCAATAGTTGTTTTCCCAACCCCTCTCGTTCCTGTGAGCAAGTAAGCATGATGCAAACGAGATTGTTGGATAGAATTCAACAATGCTTGTGTCACATGCTCCTGACCAACTAAATCTGCAAACTTTTTAGGCCGCAGCTTCCTAGCTAATACTTGGTAAGCCATTAATAGATACCTTTACGAATTCCTTTTGCAATTTCCTCAACTGCCATCACATACAGACGACTATTATTGTACTTCCATATGGTATAAAAATTATTCAAACCTACAAAATAAGCATATACCCCTGGTGACGTTTCCAATCTAAATAAAACAACTTTTAAGTCATCTGGTAATGGATTAAAGAACTGTACCCCTTTAGACTTTAAATCCCTAACACTGTAATTAAAATTAGTTTTTTCATCAATAATGGCTTGCAGTTCAGGATTAATATTCAAAGAGACTGGATAATAAACATTTTGTCCTCTCTGCCAACCATGCTGTTGAAGGTAATTACCAATAGAGGCAACTGCATCTTCTTCTTTATACCATATATCAGCAAAGCCAATTCCTGAATAACTTACCGCCCATTTACGGTAACTAGAAGGCATAAATTGTGGATAACCCATGGCGCCAGCAAAACTTCCCTCATAAGTAAAAGGATCCCGATTTGCTTCTTGGCTCATTAAGAAAAATTCTTCCAACTCTTTTTGAAACAGCTGAGCTCTTCTTGGATAGTAAAAAGCCAAAGTATATAGCGCATCTGCTACGCTATCATGCCCCATAATAGCGCCATAACGGGTTTCTATCCCTAAAATCGCCACTATATATTCCGGAAGCACACCTGTTCTTTGTGAGACTGTATCAATCGCTAATCTGTTCTTATTATAAAAATTAATACCTTGCTGAATAGTTGTATTCGAAACATTATTTTTTTTAAAGACATACCATGGGCTTGATGTCCCGGGTTTATTCATAATTCGTATTATATTATCTTTATAATTAACTCGATTAAAAAAATAATCTAATTGAGCTTGTGTCGCAATGCCTTTATTAATCATCTTCCCTTTAAAACAATTAACATCAGGACAAACCGTATCTTCGACAGGAATCACTTTGATCTGTTTTTTTTCCGTTTCCGTTTTTTGTTCAGATGCACATGCAGCCAATACAAAAAATACTACATAAAATAAATATTTTTCCATTTTCCCATTCGCCTAATTAAACAAATATATTATACACAATCCAATTAAAATTAGCATAAAAAAGCCGTCCGAAGACAGCTTTCTTATTGTTATACAAGTATTAATTTATAAAGTATAAATTAATCCACTTGAGGCTCTACAATTAATTTAATCACTGCTACTGCATCATGATGATAAGCGATTTCAATATCATACTCACCTACTGTTTTAAGTGGACCATGTGGCAAACGAATACTAGAACGCTCAGTTGGTACACCAAGCTCGTTTAATACTTTTGCAATATCAATAGTAGTAACAGAACCAAATAAACGTCCATCAATACCCGATTTTTGCTGAATTTTATACGTTTGTCCGTCTACTTTGTTTTGTTTTTCTTGAGCTTCTTTAATAACTGCCTCTTGTTTTGCAATTAATTCTGCTTTTCTTTGCTCAAAATCAGCAATATTTTCTTGACTTGCTCTTTTTGCTTTGCCTGTAGGAATTAGATAATTGCGTGCATATCCATTCTTTACTTCTAAAATATCACCTAAATTACCCAAATCACCCACTTTTTCCAAAAGAATAACTTGCATGATTAACTCCTTCTTATTTATGTTGATCAGTATAAGGTAACAACGCTAAAAATCTAGCGCGCTTTACTGCTACTGATAATTGACGTTGATATCTTGCTTTAGTCCCAATGATTCTTGAAGGAATAATCTTGCCGTTTTCAGCAATAAAGTCTTTCAACAAATCTACATCTTTATAATCAACATGTTTAATACCTTCTGCAGTAAATCTGCAGTATTTTTTTCTTTTGAACATATTATTTTGTGCCATTTTAAATACCTTTATGGTTAAATTCTGTTATTTCGTTGATATGAAAAACCACATTTTTAAAGCCTAACTTAGGTGTTTTTAAAAATCCCTTGGCTAAAATTTTTTGGTTTATTTTATCTTTATATATCAACGCATCATTACCTATTATTTTCGCTACAATATTCAAAGTGACTTGTCTTAACTGCCCATCTTCCACTTGTTCAGATGTATGACTTAAAAGCAAAGTTAAAATAGGCTTTCCCGCCAATGACATCTTAAAATCTATCACTTTTACAATTTCTGCAAGCAATTCAAATTGATTAATAATTATTTCCAATCGGAATCACTTTTTTAGTTTGTAGCCAATAAATTCTTAGATTTTTCTTCTTTCATCATAGGAGAAGGATCAGATACCGCATGATCTAGTTTAGACGTTAGATGTCTTAAAACTGCATCATTAAATTTGAATGCGGTTTCAATCTCTTCAATAACTGAAGGCTCACATTCTATATTCATTAAAACATAATGAGCTTTATGTAGTTTATTAACAGGATAAGCTAATTGACGACGACCCCAATCTTCAAGTCGATGGAAAACTCCATTTGATTCTGTAACCAAAGCTTTGTATTTTTCAATCATAGCAGGAACCTGCTCACTTTGATCTGGGTGTACTATAAAAACGATTTCATAATGACGCATGTAATCTCCTTATGGCTATCAATCCTTCTGTTCATGCGATAAACAAAAGGCAAGGTTTTAATAAATTATCAATAAACAAAAAATGTTTAAGCTAGTGATTGTATTATATTTTAAATACAGCATCAATAGCTTAACATACTAATCTTTGGTAATTTTACGGTAAAAATGAATTAAAACTGAAAAAAATACAATAAAAGTTAGGATACTACTCATGTTGCCGCTCCACCAATTTAAAGCAAAAGGTGTCGCACTACCTCCATTATAAACAGAAATTAAAATAGCTAAAGCCAGCAAAATTCCCATCAAGCTTTCACCAACAATCAAACCAGAAGCAAATAATGTTCCTTTTTTATTGGCTATTTCATATTGTTTTTCATCAGTAATTTTACGACGAACTAGCCAAGCTAAAAAAGCACCCAAAAAGATAGGAATGTTCACACTCGGTGGTAAATAAATACCCATACCAAAAGCCAAGGGAGGAAAAGAGTATTTTCCGTGACTAATAGTTCTCAATAACTTATCAAAAAGAATGACACCTAGACCGATAACTATGCCTATATTCAAATCTTTCCAATTCATGTTATGTGAAAATACACCTTGAGCTAAAATAGCCATTAAAGTTGCTTGTGGTGCATTTAAGGCTGCATTAGGATCCATTCCTTCTCTTGGCATTAATCCATGAAAGCCATAGGCTAAAAACAACATATTTAATACAGGTGCTAGCACTAAAGCGCCAGCAATACAACCAATAATTAAAACCCACTGTTGCTTAGCTGGTGTTGCACCTACTAAATAACCTGTTTTTAAGTCTTGTAAATTGTCATTAGCAATTCCCGCCACACTAACAACAACAGAAGCAGATAATAAAGATAAAGCAATAAAAAAAGATTTTAAGTTAGGATCCGATAATTCAATACTAAGTTTTGTCGTCACCAACAAAGTCAATGAAATAATTAATACTGTCAAAATAGCAATACTAGAAATTGGACTAGAAGAAGTTCCTAAAATTCCTGCCATATAACCACAGGTAGCAGAAACTAAAAAACCGATGATGACTGATAACAACACCACGATTAAGATTAAACTAATCGTCCAAAAAAATGATAAATTTAATGGTGCAATAATGTGATAAAAACCCAACAAAAGCACAGATGTCAACAAAATAAATAAAAGCAATATATATATGGGCGCAATGTCTCTATCCGTATCACCTTTTGTTTGAATATGAGAGGACGGACTATTAAAAGAAACTTTAATACTCTTCAACATAGGGACAAGTAACACACACAAAGTCCAAACCGCGCCAATCCCAATGGCACCAACACCCATCATTCGTACTCGAGTACTCCAAATTTCTGTTGCGTACGCTTCTATCGTGGAATATTGACTAACGTCCATAGGGTTAAAATAAGTCAATATTGGCACAATGACATTCCAATTAATTAAAGTCCCTAAGACCATGACAGTAGCAACACCTATGCCAATCAGATAACCTGCTCCAACCAATGCTAACGAAAATCCAAAGGGTAATTGAAAAATTGAGTTCTCAATTCTAAACCAATGAGAAGCAGAATCATTGAGTAATTTCAATCCCCCCGTTACAAAAGAGACCATCGCTGCTAAAATTCCTGCAATGGTAATATAACGTACATTTTTACCCTCTTCTCCACCTTCTCCTGCTTTTAACATTTCAGCAGCGGCAATACCTTCTGGGTAAGGTAATTCGCTTTGTACAACCAGTACCTTTCTTAATGGAATAGTAAATAAAACACCCAAAATACCACCACTAGAACAAATGAGAAAAGTTTGCCAATAATTAAAATCATTCCAATATCCCACCAAAAGCAAGGCGGGCAAAACAAAAATAATAGAAGATAATGTTCCTGCTGCTGAAGCTTGCGTTTGAACCAAGTTATTTTCTAAAATATTGCTGTCCTTAAAACGCCTCAAAACACTCATAGAAATTACAGCAGCAGGAATAGAAGAAGCAACCGTTAACCCAACTTTTAGACCTAAATATACATTTGCAGCCATAAAAACCAGAGTAATTAAAAATCCTAATAGAAGTCCTCTTAATGTTAATTCTTTCATCTGATTATGCATAAATTCCCCTAAGATTCTGCTTGATGGTCAATTAATTTTTCTAATTCTTCTAACGGTGGTAAATCTTGTAATGAATTTAACTGAAAATCAAGTAAAAATTGCTCAGTTGTTCCCCACAACGCTGGTTTGCCAATAGAATCTTTATAACCTTGGATATCAATCCAGACCCTTTCCGTTAAAATTTGCATGATAGAAGTAGAAACACTAACACCCCGAATATTTTCAATTTCAGAGCGTGTTACTGGTTGTTTGTACGCGATAATTGCTAAAGTTTCTAATACCGCTTTCGAATATTTAGGGTTTTTTTCTTCTTGCAGATGTGGAATTTTCTCAAAAAAATCAGCTGTAACAATAAATCTCCACTGATTTTGTTGGTTGATTAGGCTAAGCCCTCTATTTTTCCACCTATTTTGTAAATTATTTAATAACTGATTTAATTCCATCTCAGTTAACAGAGGATCAAATAAATTTTGAAGCTCTCGTTCCGTTAAATATTCATCTGCAGTCAATAAAGCAGCTTCGATGAGTGCCTCTTGCCTAGAAAATACGTCATCCATGTTAATTAATATAATACCCTTATTATTTTTATTTTGAACTTCTTTTTTCTTCTTTAATACGCTGTTTTTCTTCTTCTCGTTGCAAGGCTAAATTTTTCCATATCAACCACTCTTCTGGTTTTTCTAAAGAAATTTTACCCATTCGCCCTGTTCTAAAATCTTGAATAACAGTCTCAGAAATTTTTTGATAATCAATATAACCTTTAGATAAAATAGCCCCTCTTTTTTGTGCCAATAAAGTTAGTAATTCATCACTAGAAATATCTTTATTTAGCTCATCTAACCGGTATCTTGTTGATAACTCTTCCAAGTAATAAAGTTTTAAATAATCTAATAAATGTAAAGCAACTTCCTCATCATTATAGGCATTCCTACCTACTGAACCAGCTGCTGCCAACCGATATCCGCTTTCAGGCACAATGATTTTTTCCCACAACATGCCTGGTGTGTCATATAACCATATATCATCCGCTAAAACAAGTCTCTGCTCATCTTTAGTGACGCCTGCTTCATTGCCTGTTTTTGTCACTTTACGTCCCAATAAGTTATTAATTAAAGAAGATTTACCCACATTAGGCACACCACAAATCATTATGCGTAAAGGCTTATCCATGCCTTTACGATTAGGTACTAAATATCTACTTTTTTCAATAATTTTTTTATTTTTATTGGAATGATTAGAAGTAATGGCCAATGCCTGTGTATTTTCTTGAGTGTTAAAATAACTTAACCATTCTTCTGTAACCCTAGAATCAGCTAAATCTGCTTTATTAAGCAATTTAAGTTTGGCTTTCCCTTGAGAAAGATTATCTAACAGAGGACTAACTGAAGATGCTGGTAATCTAGCATCTAAAACTTCAATGACGACATCTATGCTCTTTAATCGATTTTGTATCGCTTTTTTGGCCTTGTACATATGACCAGGAAACCATTGTATATGCATAAATTATTTATAATCCAATTGTCTATGTCGAACCAAAACCGAGTACTGCTGAGAAAAATATCTGGCTAATTGTTCTACTACATATACAGAACGATGAACGCCTCCTGTACATCCAATAGCAACTGTAAGCGTAGTTCGACTATTATTTTTAAAAGAAGGTATCCAAATATCAAGAAAATTAGAAATACTTTTAATCATCTGATCAACTTCTGGGAACTGCTCAAAAAAACTCTTAATTTTATCATCATAGCCAACCAAATCTCTTAAATTAATAGAGTAATAAGGATTGGGTAAACAGCGTATATCGAAGATATAATCAGCATCAAGAGGCACCCCGAACTTAAAACCAAACGATTCAAAAATTAAGCGAAAAGGTTTGCCTGTCAAGCCGACCCAATCTTGTATCCATTTTCTTAAATTTTGTACATGCATGTAGGAAGTATCTAAAACCAATGCTTCCTCTCGAATTGGCCCTAGTAATATTCTCTCTTCTTGAATGGCATCTTTTAATGAGTGGCTATCGTCTTGCAAGGGATGAGCTCTACGTGTTTCTGAATATCGTCTAATTAAAATATCATCACGTGCATCAAAAAACAAAATATTTAAAATATCTTCTTTATGTTGTACCCGAGCTAAAATGTTTTTTAATTCATGAAATTTGGTTTTAGAACGAGAGTCAATGCTAACGGCTAATTTATCTACCATCCCTTGTTGACGGTGCCAATCAACTAAATTTTCTAATAACTCGGGTGGTAAGTTATCCACACAGTAAAAACCCAAGTCTTCCAATGACTTTAGTGCAATGGATTTGCCTGAACCTGAAACACCACTGACTAAAATCAAATTCATATTATTAACCTTTATTCAAAAAAAGAATCAGCTAACTCTTGGGCCTTCTTAAAATCTAACGTCCCTTCATAGATCGCTCTACCTGTAATCACTCCTAATATACCCTCTTTTGCCACTTGGCATAATGTTTCAACATCCTGCATATCTTTCAAACCACCTGAGGCAATTACTGGTATCTCAATATTTCTTGCTAAATCAAGCGTGGCATCAACATTAACACCTGACAACATTCCGTCACATCCTATATCAGTATAAATAATACTTGAAACGCCATAATCTTCAAATTCTAAAGCTAAATCAATGGCTTTTTTATTACTTGTTTTCGCCCAGCCTTCAGTTGCTACCCAACCATCTTTTGCATCAATGCCAACAATTATTTGACCTGGAAATTTAGTACAAGCCTCTTTGACTAAATTTGGATTAGTAACGGCTGCTGTCCCAATAATAACGTAATCTAATCCCAGAGTTAATAAATGTTCAATTGTATCTAAATTTCGAATGCCACCACCTAATTGTACTGGAATTTTTTTATCTATTGCTGTGATAATTTCTGTAATAGCATCTAAATTAACTAGTTTTCCAGCAAAAGCACCGTTCAGATCAACTAGATGTAATCGTTTTGCTCCCTGATTTAGCCAATGCAATGCTGTTTGAGCCGGCTTGTCTGAAAAAACAGTAGCTTCATCCATTAGGCCTTGTTTTAATCGCACACACTGACCATCTTTTAAATCAATTGCTGGAATAACAATCATATGAATTTACACCTTAAAAAAATATATAGATTTTATTAGCCACTTGCATCAGTGCATCGTCTAAGGCTTCTAGCATTCCTTGATAGCCATGAGTTTTTTGCAAGGCTGTTTCTTTAAATGCAAGTGCATTTTTAATTTTATCTTGAGCATCTAATAACTTAGCATGCCCTGCCACTTCAACAGTACCATCTAAATTTACTTGAAATCTATCAATAACAATTTCTAATCTTTCTGAAGCATTCGGATTTGGATAAATGGAAAAAGCATAACTATTACTCATACCCAACTGATTAAGTTTATTAGAAATATTACTTTGGATAGCTTTTGATAAGCTTTCTGCCCATAAATGATTGGTTGTCAAATGAATTGAATTAGTATTTTTTTCTCCAATGGCAATAGACGAAGAAGACAAATAATCAGCAGTGTTAACGGTTACTTCAACCGCATTATTAATTTGCAACGGTGGTATAAAATCACTATTGGGTAAATAATAATATTGTGTATTAATTGCATTAGAAGCACAGGCATTCAAAAACAATATTAAACAAAATGCAATAATATAACGTCTCATTGTACTCTCGCTTTAGGAATAGGATCTTTCTTGTTATAGTTAAATATTAAAGAACTCGGTTGTTCATTTATTTTACGAGATAATTGATCCAAATTTTGTATTAAATTATTTAAATCTTTATAAATTTTAGAATCTGGTGAAATACTCTTTAAAGTATTATCAAGTTCTTTCATGGTATTATTTAGATTATTGATAAATTTACCATTATCCAAATCAGCAGCAATATTTTTGACTGAACCTAATGTTGACTTTAATTCATCTAAATTTTGATTTAATTTAGTAATCGTCTTATCTAGAGGTAGATTTTGAATTTTCACCAATACCTCATTCACATTCTCTAGTAAGCTATCTATGCCAGAAAGTGTTGTAGGAATGACAGGATAATTCTGGTACTGTTTTCGCGGAAAAATAGGATGATCCGTAGCCGTTTTCTCATATAGATAAATATACTTTCCTCCAGTAATTAAACTATCCGAAGTAATCGTGGCTACTAAGCCATTTTGAATGGCTTTTTGTAACTCTGCTTTAAAACCCGCATATTCTGAGTCTAGCGATTCAGGATTAATATAGAATAAAATTGGAATTGCTTTTGTTTTGAATATATTTTTCTTATCACCCTCTGCATAGTAAGGCGCTTGTGCTACTTTTCCAACTTTAATACCTTTATATTCAACCACAGAACCTAGAACTAAATTCCTAATATCTTGATCAAAAAAACCAACTAAATAAATAGCATTATCTGGAATATTCATAGGAATATCGGCTTCATCACTGTATAAAGTAAATTCATAATCTTCATCAATCGCTTCTCCTTTATCCATTCCTTCTGGTTCACTAAAAGAAATGGAACCAACCAAATTATCAAAACTCAATCCTTTAATTTTTAGTTCACCTCCTCTACTGTCTAAGGACACACCAAAAGTAACCCAAAAATTAACATTTTTACCCAATAATTCATCATTAGGAGAAGAAATAAAAATTTGATAATTGGTTGTTTTAGTTACAGGATCAAAATAAGAGTATTCAACCGTTCCTACTTGAATTCCTTTATAAAGAATAGCACTCCCTGCTCCTAACAAAGCATCATTCCCTTTTCCTACTAATTTAACAATAGTGCCTTGGCTTTGGTAAGACATTAAAGGAGGTCTATCGTAAACAACAAATTCATTTTTCTTATTTTTACTTGTACCCGGCATGATTTCAATATATGAACCTGAAATTAAGGTAGATAAGCCCGATACACCACTCTTTGCAATAACTGGCTTCACAACCCAATATTGAGCATCCTCTGCAAGTAGTTGTTTATTATCACTATTAATATAGGCCTTCATAACAACACTTTTGCTATCAGGTGTTAATTTAATGCTTTTAATCTTACCCACTTCTACATTTAAAACTTTTAAGACTGTATTATCAACTTTTAATCCATCCGCATTAGAAATATATAAAGTAACCGACTCTCCCAAAGATTTATAATAATCATATGAGAGCCAAAGCCCAGTAATAATTGCTACAATGGGTATAAACCATACTACTGAAATCATTGAAATTTTAGAATTTTTAACAGCCATGTTCATTCCATTTTGTATTCGTTATCATATTCATCATCCATCCACAACAAACGGGTATCAATAATACTTGTGGCTAACATCGTTATCACCACCACAAGACAAAAGTATATAATTGCTAGACCTGGTAGAATAGACACTACTCGAGAAGTAAAAAGTGATGTTATTAACATGATAACAAAAACGTCAATCATTGACCATCTACCTATTCTTTCAATTGCCACATAGCACCTAGTCAGATTTTTAGGAGACAGCACTTTTTTATAACTAATCGCTAATAAAATAATAAATAAAATAAAAATCTTAGCGATTGGAATTAAAAAACTGGCAATGAATATCACACTAGAAATTAAATAGTCTCCTGAATTCCAAATTTCTGTAATCCCCTCCAATATGGTACTGGCATAATGAAACCCTATTCCATCAGTTATCATCATCGGATAAACATTAGCGGGGACATAAAATATAACCGCAGTCATCAATAATGCCCAAGAAAAATGAATCTTTAATCTTGCTTCTTGCTTAATTTCCATATTCGATTGCTTTTTGAATGGCGTGGTTTTGCCTTCTAAATTTAAAATCTTTTCTCGTAACCAATAATCAGAAATTGACAATACAATTCTCACTAAAAATATAGAATAACCAAACAACGTCACCATGGTGTAACCAAAATGAACACTAGCTAATGCTCTAATTTTTACTAAAGCGACAATAACGGATATGAAAAAAATATCAACCATTATCCATGGTCTTAGTCTACCTAAAACATAGGCTACCTCTTTTATTTTAAACCATCTTCTTTGTAAAAGTAGTCCTGAATAAACATATAATGTAGCCGTGATAAAAATCAAGGGAGTAATTAATACGAATAATATAAAAACAAAAGACAAAAAAACAAAACCTTGGGAACTTAAGTACTCAAAAATGCCTAATATAGAAATACTTGTCGTATCTTCTATCATAGGAATAACCACACTTAACAAAGGGAAAGTTAGAGAAAGCAAAAAAGCAAATAATGCTAAAAGGCCATAAATAATAGGAGTTGTTACTGGATTTTCTTCAATGCGGATAAGTACTTGTTGACATTGTGGACAATTTACTTGTTCCCCTGGGTGCACATCTTCTATATCAAATTCAGCATTACAAAAATGACACACCATTTCCCTAGCTGAGATACTATTATCTCTAGCTTCGTCAATATTTTCTATATAAATATCTGTTTCGGTGTTTGTATTATTCACAGAATTGTAAATCCATATATAAATTATCTACATCTAGCTTTTTGACTTCTAATGTTACAACATCATTTTGCATTGTATCATTAGGAATATTCATATTCCTAAATTTTAATGGATATGATAAGGCTTTTAAGACCCCTTTTTTATGTACTTTAGCTTTTAAATACTTGAGTTGTTCCTTTTGAATCGCTTTTAAACACCAGTAATATTCAATTCTTTTTTGAAATTGTTGAATATAGGAATATTTACTTTGAAAGGCTAAAATCCATTTTCTAACTTCTTCTTGTGAAAAAGACAACTGTTGACAAGTTTCAGGCATTAAAATCGATAGCAATTGCATTTGATTAATATAATCAACAGAACGGCGTAATGGAGAGGTAAACCAAGCATAACACTCTAAATCCATGGGAGCATGAGATTTTGGTTGATCAGTAAAGTAAGCAGTATTTTCTTTGGCTTCATGTGCTCTATAAATGGCTGGAATTTGGTGCTTCTTTAGTTCATTCGCCCAAAAACCATTGGCTAAAATCATTAATTCACTTACCATAATATTTATTGGGTGATCACGTTGGTGTTCTTTAATAATAATCTGATTTTCTTTCACTTTCACTAAAAAATCTTGATTAGAACGAGTATCTGGTTTATTGATTAATCTTTTCTCTTGATTATTTTTACACCATTCAAATAACCAAAGAAATTTGTCAGATCCAAAATGGCTATATCTTTTGTTATTCTCCTGATTATCTAAATCGTTATTCTTATCTAGGGATTCAAGAGTCTCTAAATGAATATTTTGACTAATATGAATTTTTTCCACTCGTGAATATTTTTCTAAAATATCTCCTGATTTTTTATCTATCTTAAAGTACGCACTAATCACTGGTTTATATTGTTTTTCTGTTAATGAAAAAAATTCAATCCAATTCTCTGGTAGTAAAGTTAATTTCATGTGAGGTAAATAAACAGAGCTCATATTATTAAAAACTTGCTTTTCTAATTCTGGATTAGAGCGAATAGCAAAACTAGGCAATGCGATGTGAACACCAATGGTTATAGTATTTTGATTATGCTCAAAAATACTAATAGCATCATCTATCTCTGAAGTATCTTCTGAATCAATAGAAAAAGCCGTAATGGTATCATTTTTGGGAATGATTGAATTATTTGTTAATAAAAGATTTTTATGTTCTGCTGTTAAATAGTCATTTCTATGGATAAACTCATGCATCAAATAAGATAAAGAATCTTCAAACAAACCCAACCTAACCGCAAGTTCTTTTAAGCATAAATTCAATTCCTTAGCGGCTAAATTAAATGCTTGGTAAGTATCTAAATATTTGGTTTGTTCAAATACGATTTGAAAGATATCTTGTTGAACTTCTTGAGGAACATTTCCTTTTAATAAATCATGTTTCCAACCATCAATTTTTTTTTGTTTCTCTAACTTTTTTTGTTGGGCTTTTAAAGCTTTTTCTAGAATGTCTTTTTTCGCAGCTTGAAATGATTTTCCACCTTTTCGGTAAAAATACAAAGGTTGTTGACTTAATAACAAGATAAATCCTGCAAGTTGATAAACGTTTGCCGAATAACCTAAATATTCATTTAAAAATTCTTTGGCATTAAAAATCTGTCCTTGTAATTTTTTCCAAATATCTACATAGTTATATTCATCGGTATGTATGTGAGCTTTTTCCCAAAATTGAGACAAAGGCTCCTCAAATTTTGTGATCACTTTACTTGCTTTTATTTTATTAATTTGACAATTTTCATGCGGTCTCACAACAAATGAATCAACATTTTCTTTAAGTACCTCCGCAACAACATACTGACCCGAATTTTCAAATAAGATATTCATTTAAGTCCTAAAATATTCGCTAAACTGCAACAAAAAATGTTAAGGTAAAACATATTGCTAAGCCCGTTATCATACTGAAAAGTTCGCAGTCAGACAAATTTTTCTGGTCTAATTTTTATTTTTAGTCATGACAGCGTTTTTTTTTATGTTGCTAGGCAGTATACTTAGCCCTTTGTGCCCAAAATTTTATTTGGCTCACGATTATTATTTATTACGAGGTGAATTAACATGGCAAATAATAACGTCGACAAAATTCTGGAAAAAGACATCCCTTTTTTAAGAATACAGAATGTGACCAAAATTTTCGGTGATTATTATGCCGTAGATGATGTTAGCCAAGATATTTACCAAGGAGAAATATTTGCCCTTTTAGGCAGCTCGGGGGGAGGAAAATCAACCCTACTTAGAATGCTTGCTGGAATGGAAAAACCGACTTCTGGGAAAATCATCTTAGATGGCAAAGATATTACACAAGATGAACCTTATGACAGACCCATCAATATGATGTTTCAAAGCTACGCATTATTCCCTCATATGACAGTAGAACAAAATGTGGCCTTTGGATTAAAGCAAGACAAAGTACCTAAAGATGAAATTCAAGAAAAAACAGCAGAAATGTTAAAGCTGGTACAAATGAGTAAATTTGCTAATCGCAAACCTAGCCAATTATCTGGTGGTCAACAACAACGAGTCGCTTTAGCTCGTTCTTTAGTTAAAAAACCGAAAGTTTTATTGTTAGATGAACCCTTAGGTGCTTTAGATAAAAACTTAAGAAAACAAACTCAATTAGAATTAGTGAATACCATTGAGATGGTAGGTGTTACATGCGTTATGGTAACCCACGATCAAGAAGAAGCGATGACGATGGCCACACGTATTGCTGTTATGTCAGATGGTAAGTTTCAACAAGTAGGCAAACCCTTCGATATTTATAAGTACCCTAATAGCCGCTTCACCGCTCAATTTTTAGGCGATACGAATATAGTACATGGCGTAGTCATTAGTGACGAATCAGACTCGATGGAAATTATTTCTGAGCACCTTAATAATCATTTTTACTTATCTTATAGTCTAGGTGGTCCTGATAATATGGAAGTCTGGGTTAGTATCAGACCTGAAGATGTCAATATGTATAAAAGTAAACCTAAACATTTTACAGAATTTAATTGGGCTTCAG
The DNA here is from genome assembly GCA_017114885.1 of Neisseriaceae bacterium PsAf. Taxonomy (GTDB): domain Bacteria; phylum Pseudomonadota; class Gammaproteobacteria; order Burkholderiales; family Neisseriaceae; genus QFNR01. The sequence goes on from WNLJ01000031.1 coordinate 20,729, forward strand.
GAACCGTTGAGGAAATCGCCTTTTTAGGAAGTGTGGCAGTGTACTATGTAAAATTAGACAGTGGATTTATTATGAAAAGTACGATTCCTTCTTCGCGATGGTATTTAGCAGATGAAGAACCGCCTACTTGGGGCGATACTGTTTATATAGCATGGCATAGTGATCAACCCATTGCATTAACTAGATAATCAAAGAAGGGAGTATGGGATGAAATGGCTATTACCTTCTTATCATAAGTCCAATGGCAATACGAGAAGATTAGGACAGCATTTAATTGTATTGATTCCTTATCTATGGCTAATTTTACTATTTTTAATACCATTTATTATTGTATTTAAAATTAGTTTTTCTGTACAAGAAGTCGCAATCCCTCCTTATGCCTCACTTCTAGCATACAATACTGACTTAAATCAATTAAGTATTTTTATTAATTTTACCAATTATCAAGAAATGTTTGAGCAATTTGGTAGCAGCTTGTTATCCGAATTAAATCCCTTTAATTTTGTTGCAAAAATCGCTCATTCCGATCATTTATATGAATTTTTAAACCAACAAAATTTGATAACCAGTGGCCAAAATATTTACATTAAAGCTTACATATCGTCAATTTATTATGCCCTGCTTGCCACATTTTTTTGCTTATTAATGGGCTATCCTATTGCTTATGCAATTACCAAAGCAAAAGCCAAATATCGTAACATTCTACTTTTATTGGTTATGCTGCCTTTTTGGACTTCTTTTCTACTTAGAGTATATGCATGGATGTCTTTATTAAGCATGAATGGTATCACCAATCAATTATTACGAGATATATCTCTATTTCTTTCTAATTTACTAGGTACAACGATTAGTATTGGACCTTGGGACATGTTTTATAACGAATTTTCCCTAATTTTGGTACTGGTTTATACTTATTTACCATTTATGATATTGCCTTTATATACACAGCTAATCAAAATAGACCCTAAATTAATTGAAGCCGCCGCCGATTTAGGTGCAAAACACTTTAAAACTTTTACACAAATCACTTGGCCTCTATCTAAACCAGGGGTGATTGCCGGATCTATGTTGGTTTTTATTCCAGCAGTGGGAGAATACGTTGTTCCTGAATTGGTAGGTGGTTCTGAAAACTTAATGATTGGTAAAGTATTATGGCAAGCGTTCTTTGATCAAAATAATTGGCCACTTGCTTCTGCCATCGCAGTGATTATGATTGCTATATTAATTATTCCTTTAATTCTTCACCACCGTTCTGAAAACAAACGTCGTTTAGGAGAAGCAAAATGAAAGATAAACAAAGTCGTTATGCCTCTTCTTCTTGGTTCTTGAAAACCTGCTTGGTACTGGGATTATTGTTTTTATATCTTCCCTTAATTATTTTAATAGTTTATTCTTTTAATGACTCAAAACTAGTGACTGTCTGGGGTGGATTTACAACCAAATGGTACTCAGAATTATTACATAATGAAGTGATACTCAATGCTGCCTGGTTATCTTTAAAAATTGCTATTGTGTCCTCTGCTAGTGCTGTTATTTTGGGCGTATTGGCAGGCTATGCTTTAGAACGTATTAAATTTTTTAAAGGCAGCACCTTATTTGCAGGTATGGTGAATGCTCCCATGATGATGCCTGAAGTGATTTCAGGATTATCTATGTTGATGTTAATTTTTCAAACACAAATATTAATTCAAACCATTGGCTTTGAAAGTTTTAGATTTGAAAGAGGCTTTTTCACCATTTGGTTAGCCCATACTACTATGATTATGGCTTATGTTACTGTTATTATTCGAGCTAGATTAAGTGAATTAGACGATTCCTTAGAAGAGGCGGCTATGGATTTGGGCGCAAGACCATTAAAAATATTTTTTGTCATCACTTTACCTATGATTTTACCTGCTATTGTTTCAGGCTTTGTTTTAGGATTTACGCTTTCTTTTGATGATCTAGTAATTGCTACTTTTGTATCTGGTCCAGATTCTGTTACCCTACCACAAATTATTTTTTCTAAAATTCGAAGAGGTTTAGACCCTCAAATGAATGTTTTGGCCACCATTATGCTGGTTGTTGTCGGAACATTGGTTATTGGTGGAAATTATTTACTCATGAAAAAACAAGTAAAAAATTCTGGTTACTAATTGAATTACCGAAATAAAATTATTATGTCCGATGAAGTTATTTTATCAGAGGAAGATGGGGTTTTATCCTTACATTTAGGCAATAATGTCATTCAAAGTTCTATGGCTTTAAAAGAACCTAGCCGATTGGTATTGTCCTATTCTCAAGCAATGCTTGCTTCTCTTTTATTTTCAGAAAAATTCACTTCTGTTGTACATCTCGGTCTGGGTGGCGGTTCTCTGATCCGTTGGTTTGATAAATTTTTCCCTGATTCTGAGCAAATAGCGGTAGAAATTAATCCTCAAATTATTGGCATCGCTCAATCCATGTTTGGTCTTAATGAGTTACAACAACCGATTGATATTGTCCTCGAGGATGCTTTCTTGTGGCTGCCACAACAAGAAGATAATCAATTTGATCTTATCTTTGTTGATATTTTTGATGCCAATGGGATGTTGCCTCAATTTGTTTCAGTTGAGTTTTTTAATTATTGCCTTGAAAAATTATCACAACAAGGAATTGTTATTTTTAACTGGTGGCAAGGTTATCCTCACTACTCTAAAAATCTACAAGATCTAAAACTAGTCTTTAGGAATCAAGTGATAACATGTCCCGCTACAACGCACGGAAATATCGCAGTGATGGCATTTAAAAATAAAATACCTACAATTTCTATTAAAATATTAAAACAAAAAGCACACACTTTAACTCAGAATACCAATATAGATTTTATTGAATTGACATTTTTATTGCAAAGTAAATAATAATAATTTAGATTAATTTACTTATCAATTTACTGATAATCAAAAACAAGGCTACATAAAATATACTCAATTTAAAATATATCCTTGAAAATTAGATATCTAATGTAGCCGTTAATGCATTATCTTCAATAAACTTACGACGGGCATCTACTTCTTCACCCATTAGTGTAATAAAGACATCATCTGCTGCTACATCGTCTTCAATTTTTACTTGTAGCAAACGACGTACTTCAGGGTCCATAGTCGTTTCCCATAATTGGTTAGCATTCATCTCTCCTAAGCCTTTGTACCTTTGAATACTCAAGCCTTTTTGTACTGTATTTAAGAGATATTCTAAACCTTCAGAAAATTGATTGGTCTGAAATAAAACATTACCATCCTCATCAACTAATTCTATTTCTCCTTTTATTTCATTTAATTGATGTGCCGCATATTTAATTTTTTGATAATCTTGAGATTCTAAAAATGCCTGTGTTAAATGAGATATATTTGAATTACCATAAATAAATTTAGTAATTTCAATCGAAAAAATACCATCATTATTAACAGCTCTTAATTGAATATCATCCTCATTAAGATGATTTTTCAATATTTCCACACTCTTATTAGTCGATACTTCATCACTAAAATCTAAATCCCCCACATATAACAAAGCTTCTACTACTTTGGGTTCGATAAAACTACTATTCTTTTGAATAATACTTTTTGCAATTAAATAGTTTTTAGCAATTAATTCAAATTTTTCATTCGACAAAGAATTTCCATCTACTTTTAAAGTAATACCATCTAAGGCCAAACTTAAAAGATATTGATTTAATTCAAAATCATCTTTTAGGTATTTTTCTTTTTTCTTATACGTCGCCTTATATAAAGGTGGTTGTGCAATATAAATATGTCCTCTTTCAACTAATTCAGGCATGTGTCGATAAAAGAATGTTAACAATAAAGTTCGGATATGAGCACCATCTACATCGGCATCTGTCATGATAATAATGCGATGATATCTTAATTTTTCTGGATTATATTCTTCACTCCCAATGCCACATCCCAAAGCAGTAATTAAGGTAGCGACTTCTTGACTAGAAAGAACACGGTCAAATCTCGCCTTTTCTACATTAAGAATTTTACCCTTCAAAGGTAAAATTGCTTGAAATTTTCTATCTCTACCTGTTTTGGCAGAACCACCAGCTGAATCTCCCTCCACTAAATATAATTCGGATAAGGCAGGATCTTTTTCCTGACAGTCTGCTAATTTTCCTGGCAGGCCTAAACCATCCATTACGCCTTTACGACGAGTGATTTCTCGTGCTTTTCTCGCTGCTTCTCTGGCTCTTGCGGCTTCAACAATTTTCCCACAAATAATTTTAGCTTCTGTAGGATTTTCTTCTAAGAACTCCATTAAAGCTTGTCCAACTACTTCTGAAATAACAGGACCAATTTCACTAGAAACTAATTTATCTTTTGTTTGAGAGCTAAATTTCGGATCTGCTAATTTAACAGAAATAACACAAGTCAACCCTTCTCTCATGTCATCACCCGTTGTTTCTATTTTTTCTTTTTTAGCAATATCATTTTTTTCAATATATTGATTAATGGTACGTGTCATTGTCTGACGTAATGCGGTTAAATGAGAGCCTCCATCTCTTTGAGGAATATTATTGGTAAAACATTGTATGGTTTCTTGATAGGAATCATTCCACTGCATCGCTACTTCAACTTCCATATCGTCTTTTGAACCATCAGTATAAAAAACTTTTTCATGCAACACATTTTTATTGCGATTAATATACTCTACAAAACCAGCAACGCCTCCTGAAAAGGAAAAATTTTCTGATTTTCCAGTTCTTTTATCAATCAACTCTATGGCAACCCCATTATTTAAGAAAGATAACTCTCTTAATCTTTTTGCCAAAGTATCGAACTGAAACTCAACTTGACCAAATACTTCTTCACTGGCTAAAAAATGTACTCTTGTACCAGTGCGATTAGAATCACCTAATACCTCTAATGGCTTAGTAACATTCCCTTCTTTAAACTCTACAAAATGCTCTTTTCCATTTCGATAGATAGTTAACTTTAACCAGTCTGATAAAGCATTAACTACAGAGACACCAACTCCATGCAGTCCACCTGAAATTTTATAACTATTATTATCAAACTTACCACCCGCGTGCAAAACGGTCATAATAACTTCAGCGGCAGATCGACCTTCTGATTTATGAATATCAGTCGGAATACCACGACCATTATCTTCAACTATGATCGAGTTATCAGAATTAATGATAATCTTTATTTGATCACAATGCCCAGCTAAAGCTTCATCAATGGCATTGTCTAAAACTTCAAAAACCATATGATGTAAGCCAGTGCCATCTTGCGTGTCACCGATGTACATACCAGGTCTTTTACGAACGGCTTCTAACCCTTTTAATACTTTGATGCTTTCGGCACCATATTCTTCATTATTCGGTATATTATTATTTGTTATATCATTCATGTATTTTTCACTATTAAATTAAATTCTCATTGGCATGACAACATATTTAAAACGATCATTATTCGGAATTGTAAATAAACCCGAACTTTTTTCCGTTCCAAATGCTAATTCCATATCTTCACTATTGACGCTTCTTAATACATCTAATATGTATAGAATATTAAAAGCCATATCTAGTGAATCTCCTTGATAGGCTATTTCTAATTCTTCTTGAGCCTCTTCTTGCTCATTATTAGAACAAGCAACCGTTAGTTTTCCTGGACGCAAAAACAAATTCACCCCTCTTAATTTTTCATTTGCCAAAATGTTAACACGTTCTAAAGCACCTAGGAGTTGTGTCCTGTTAATAGAGAATATATTACGATTATCGAGAGGAATCACTGCCTTATAATTAGGAAATTTACTATCAATTATCTTACTTAGAATTTCTGTACCTTTACTTAAAAAACGAATTTTATCTGACAAAATTTGTACGGTAACTAAATCATCAGGAAAGGTAAGTAGCTTATATAGTTCTAAAACTGTTTTTCTAGGAATAATAATGTCATTCACATCAGGCAGCTCAACTTCCATAGGATGTGAAGCGTAAGCCAACCTGTGCCCATCCGTAGCGACAATTTTTAGTTCGTTATTTTCTATTTGTAATAAAACACCCATCAAATAATAACGAATATCTTGTGCTGCCATCGCATATTGAATTAATGAAAACATTTCATACAAAACCTTTTGCGTTAAGCTAAAAGCTATCTTAACTTCACTTTCCGCCTTCATGGAAGGAAAATCATTAACTGGCAGGACTTGTAAATTATAACAACCTTTACCTGAGCGAATAGTTAACAAATTATCATGCAAATCAAGACGAACAAGTGCAGATTCTGGCAACGCTCTTAATATATCTAAAAACTTTTTGACATTTGTAGTAAAAGCAAAGTCAGGAGAATCTACTTTAGGACCTAAAGTATGCATTTGAATTTCCAAATCAGTACCAAGAAAGCTAACTTGACCAGATTTATTTTCAATGAGCACATTGGACAAAATAGGCATTGTATGCCTTCTTTCTATAATACCTGATATCGTCTGTAACGGCTTTAACAGTTCCGAACGTGTTGTTTCTAATATCAACATAGCATATTTCCTATTCTCTAATTTTAGCTATTCAGTATATTAATCAAAATATTGTATTCTTGGTCTAACTCTAAATCTTCTTTACGAAGATTTGAAATGGTTTTATGGGCGTGAATGACAGTAGTATGATCTTTACCCCCAAATTCATCACCAATAAACGGCAAGCTATGCTCTGTTAATTCTTTAGCAAGAGACATAGCCACCTGTCTTGGTCGAACAATTTTTCTAGTGCGTTTTGTTCCCTTAATATCAGAAACTTTAATATTATAATAGTCAGCGACAACTTTTTGTATTTCCGCAATGGTAATTTGCTTACTACCAATTGCAAGTATATCTTTTAGCGCTGATTTTACCAAATCTATTGTCAGTGGCTCATTGGTAAATTTTGAGTGGGCTTTTACTCTATTTAAAGCACCTTCTAAATCTCGTACGTTGGATTTGATACTTTGTGCAATAAAAAATGCAATATCATCAGGCAATCTAAAATTCGCTGATTCAGCTTTTTTATGTAAAATAGCAACTCTCATCTCCAATTCTGGTGGTTCAATTTCCACAGTCAAACCACAAGAGAATCGAGAAATCAAACGTTTATCTAATTTTTCTATTTCTGATGGTAGTCTGTCTGAAGTTAATATAATTTGCTTGTCTTCATCCAAGATATTATTAAAAAGATAGAAAAACTCTTCCATGGTTTTTTCTTTACCAGCAATAAATTGAACATCATCTAATATTAATAAATCTAACCCTTTATAGGATTTTTTAAAGCCATCAATATCTGATCTTCTAACATATTTGATAAAATCATTAATGAATTTTTCTGCATGAATATATCGGATACGAGTATGAATACCTTGGAAAAATACACGATTAGCAATGGCCTGAGCCAAGTGGGTTTTTCCTAAACCCGTTGAACCATAAACAAAAAAAGGATTATAGTCTTTTTTTCCAATAGCATCAGCAATAGCAGCGCCTACATTGGCTGCAATTCTATTACTTTTACCTACTACCAGACTTTCAAACGTTAAGTCAGATTTCAGTCTCGTGTGTTCATAACCTGTATTAATATTTTTTTTAGTAGGTAATTGGCCTGTGGATTTAGATTCACTTTTTAACGGAGTGCTAATAGAAGGTATTCTTTTAGATGATTTATTAGCAGTCGTTTTTAAGGGTGTTTCTTCTTCAGAAGCGTGATTAACTGCAACAGCTACACTAGCGTCACTTGAATCGATTTTTCTTTTTAAATCAATAAATCTTATATTTCCCTTGCCTACTTTTAAAATAATAGGTGGTAAATTAGGATGGATGTCATTTTTTATGTTATTAATCTTGGTTAAGCAATTTTCTCTAACTAAATTTAAAATAAACTGAGTAGGTGCATATAATAACCAGTTTTCAGACTGTTCACTGATTGTTAATAGAGGAATCCAGGTATTAAATTGATAATCACTCATCTCTTTTTCAAGTTGAGTAATACATACAGTCCAAAAATTAGTGAATTCTTCCATCTTTAGTTAATATTCTTTAAAAACTTTATTTGATATATGGTATCTAAATTACACAGTTTCAAAGAGTCAATTATTCCCTTTTTCGAAAGGACTATTATACCTGAAAGCTCTGAGTTAGGCTACATTGACAAAAGCATATTTATAGTATCAAACAATATATTATCGAAGATATAAGCCATTAATTATATTTAATTTTTGAAATCAATTTTTCTAGTAAATTATTCTGTATTTAAATGATTTATTAAACTTCTGTCCTAAAGATAAATAAAAAATACATATTTTATTTTTTGTTATAGATTTGTCATATAAAAATCATAATTGGGTAATATAATTTTGAAAGTTAATAATATGAAAATAATATACCTATGGACACAGAGCCTCTGATACAAAATATTTTGTTTATTTCCATTAATTGGATATGTATATTTTTCTTTCCATTATTAATGCGATATTTGATGTCTCGTTCGATTCATCAGAATAACGTCAATGCCATTTCCAAAAATAGTGAAAGTTTTTGGAGTGGTTATGATCCTTTCTCTGCCATCACAACATCCAACAGAAGTAGTACTGATCTTTCTTTGATTTTATTTAGAAAGTCGATTAGTTTACTGGCATTGTCATTTGTGGCCTTGTTTATGGCATATTGGGCTTCAACAGAAAACGAAATGGGAACTTTTTATATTATTTCCAGTTTTCTTATTTTTATGTTTTATGTCAAATCGCTGTCTATGTTTAATCAATTGACATTTACTAAATTCGCCATTTTGACTGGGATTTTAGTGGTTTCATTTCTTGTTTTGTTTTATGTTAATCCAGTTGCTTATTTTATCTTTTGCCTAGGATTTAACTTATTTATCAGTCCGCTTTATATGTTTTATCTTAATAAGCGTTCGCTTAAATTAGATTTTTGGTTGTTTTCTTGCGCTTACTTTCTGAATCTATTAACTTTCGTTTCTATTACTTTATTTTTAGGAAGTGCTACGGCATTGGTTTCAGAATATTCTAATGAAATTGGTGTCTTGATGATAATTGTATTATTCTTAGCAATGTTTGTCCCTTATGTCACCTTATTGCTTGGGGGTGGCAAAAACAAAATTAAGTCACTATTTAATAATTGGGCTCAGTCTGCTAATAGTTAATTTGTTAGTTAATTGAGTGTTATTTAAGACTTAATTTTAAGCCATACAGGTGCATGATCGCTTGGACGTTCTAGACCTCTCATATTGACATCAATACCAAAATCAATAGTATTTTCTAGCAACTCTTTGGTGATTAGTATATGGTCAATTCTCATTCCTAAGTTCCTTTTAAAGCCATTTAAACGATAGTCCCACCAAGTATACAGTGCCGACTCACTATCTAACGTCCTTAAGCTGTCATAAAGTCCTAGATCTAATAAATTTTTAAACCATGATCTTTCCTCGCTTGAACAAAGAACTTTCTCATGCCACGCTTTAGGATCATAAACATCTAGATCTGTAGGAGCTATGTTAAAATCACCAAGTAATATTAAATTATGTGTTGTTTTTAACTCATTTTCAACCAGTTGCGATAACGCCTGAAACCATTCTTTTTTGTAGTCAAACTTAGGACTTCCTATTTTTTCACCATTAACACAATATACATTGATAATACGTATATCATTAATGGTGGTAGTGATAATTCTTTTTTGTTCATCTTCATAAAAAGGGTTATCCAGTAAGCTGTTATGCATATCTAACCGACTAATAATGGCTACTCCATTATAAGTTTTTTGTCCGTTCCAAACGGCCTCATAACCAATATTTTCAAATTCTTCAATAGGAAAAAATTCTGAGGCCAACTTTAATTCTTGTAGAACAAGGACATCCACATCATTATTTTGTAACCAAGACAAAACTTGAGGTAATCTTACTTTTAAAGAATTAACATTCCAAGTAGCAATTTTCACTGCATCACTCCTAGATTAATTGATTGGATTAATAACATCAACATCAGAGCATTGTGCTCTATTAAGAAGGACTTGGTCTATCAGCACTAAAGCCAACATTGCTTCTGCAATTGGTACAGCCCTTAGCCCAACGCATGGATCATGACGCCCATGAGTAACTAATTCTACTTCTTCTCCTTCGGTATTTATGGATTCTTTGGGTAAGGCAATACTTGATGTGGGTTTAATAGAAAGATGTACTAATATATCTTGTCCTGTACTGATACCACCTAAAATGCCTCCCGAATGATTGCTAAGAAAGCCACTTTTCCTAATTTCATCACCATGGTAACTGCCTTTTTGTGTTACAACATGAACACCATCTCCAATTTCAACTGCTTTAACAGCATTAATACTCATCATTGCATGGGCAATAACCGCATCTAATTTATCAAAGACAGGTTCACCTAAACCAACAGGAACATTTTTAGCAATAACGCTTAATTTTGCACCTATGGAATCAGTAGATTTTCTGATTGAATCGACATATTCTTCAATTTCAGATAGTCGTGTTTGATTAGGGACAAAAAATGGATTTTGTGAAATATATTTTGGGTCCTCAAATTTAATTATTTTTTCACCTATTTGAGTTATATAACCAATAATGCTCAAATTGTATTTTTGCTTTAACCAAGCTTTGGCAATAGCACCCGCAGCTACACGAGCAACTGTTTCTCTAGCAGAGCTTCTTCCCCCTCCCCTATAATCTCGAATGCCATATTTCATCCAATAGGTATAATCTGCATGTCCAGGACGGAATTGTGATTTAATCGTACTGTAATCTTTACTTCTCTGATCTTGATTAAAGATTATTAGGGCAATCGGTGTTCCAGTAGTTCTACCTTCAAAGGTGCCAGATAAAATTTCCACTTGATCAGGTTCCCTACGCTGAGTAACAAATTTAGAAGTTCCTGGTTTCCTTTTATCAAGTTCTTTTTGGATCATGTCTTCATCAATGACTAAACCAGGAGGACAACCATCAATAATACAACCTAAAGCTTGTCCGTGACTTTCCCCAAAAGTAGTTACTTTAAACAATTGTCCGAAGCTATTACCCGCCATAGTTTACTTTCTCTTAACAAAAGATAAGCGTATAGTTTATCACAATAGATTAATTAAAAAATCAATTAGGAATTAAACTATAAAATATATTGTAGTATCATGACAAGGTAGACTTAAACTTAAGGAGCAAAATAATGGATAGCAAGGTAGTGGATAATTTAAATCCAAATGATGTTGATCCGATTGAAACCAAAGAATGGCTTGATGCGATAGATTCTATACTTGAAAACGAAGGTCCTGAAAGGGCCCATTTTATATTAAAACAACTGGTCAAGCATACACGAGAAGCAGGAATTTATTTACCTTTCTCTGCAACAACATCTTATATCAACACCATTCCAGCAGGTAAAGGCAAGCGTATCCCAGGAAATCAAGAAATAGAACATAAGATTCGCTCCATTATCCGTTGGAATGCAGCCATGATTGTTTTAAGAGCGAGTAAAAAAGACCTCGAATTAGGTGGGCATATCGCTTCATTCCAATCAGCTGCAACTCTTTATGAAGTGGGATTTAATCATTTTTGGAAAGCTCAAAATGAAAAACAATTAGGTGATTTATTATTTTTACAAGGTCACTCTTCTCCTGGTTTTTATGCGAGAGCTTTTTTAGAAGGCCGTCTAACAGAAGAACAATTGGATAATTTTAGACAAGAAGTCCATGGGAATGGATTATCTTCTTATCCCCATCCTTGGTTAATGTCTGATTTTTGGCAGTTGCCAACCGTATCTATGGGCTTAGGACCAATTATGGGAATTTATCAAGCACGACTTTTAAAATATCTAGAATCACGTGGCTTAGTTGAAAACCAAGATCGTAAAGTTTGGGTATTTTGTGGTGATGGCGAAATGGATGAGCCTGAAAGTCAAGGTGCTATTTCTTTGGCCTCTCGCTATGGTTTAGATAATTTAATCTTTGTAGTCAATTGTAATTTACAAAGACTTGATGGACCCGTAAGAGGAAATGGGAAAATAATACAAGAATTAGAAGGTAATTTTAGAGGTGCGGGTTGGAATGTCATCAAAGTCATTTGGGGAAGTCGTTGGGATGGTTTGTTAGCACAAGATACCAACAATCTTTTAAAAAAACGTATGGAAGAATGTGTGGATGGAGATTATCAAACATATAAATCTAAAGACGGTGCTTATGTTAGAAAACATTTCTTTGGTGCCTACCCAGAACTGTTGGATTTAGTGGCGGACATGTCCGATGAGGAAATTTGGCGTTTAAATCGTGGAGGACATGATCCTCATAAGGTTTATGCAGCTTATTATGAAGCTTATAATAATCCAAATGGCAGACCTACTGTTATTTTAGCCAAAACAATTAAGGGTTATGGTATGGGACTGGCTGGGGAGGGACAAAATACTGCCCACCAAGCTAAAAAAATGGATTTAGAATCCTTAAAACAATTTAGAGATCGTTTTAATATTCCTATTACAGACCAGGATATTGAAGAAAATTTACCTTACTACAAACCTGAAAATGATAGTCCAGAAATCCAATACTTGATGGAACGACGAGCTGCTTTAGGAGGTTTCTTACCTAAAAGAGAACCAAGTCAAGAAAAATTACCTATTCCTGAATTAAAAGCTTTTGATGCCTTATTAAAAGATAGTGGTAAACGTCAATTTTCAACAACAATGGCTTTCGTGAGAATACTCAGTATGTTATTGAAAGATAAGAAAATAGGTCAGCGTGTAGTACCTATTGTACCAGATGAGAGCAGAACATTTGGCATGGAAGGTATGTTTAGGCAATATGGAATTTGGAATTCTAAAGGCCAGACGTATACACCTCCTGATGCTGATGAATTAATGTTTTATAAAGAGTCAAAAGATGGTCAAATTTTTGAAGAAGGAATTACAGAATCAGGTGCTATGAGTTCTTGGATAGCCGCGGCGACTAGTTATGCGAATAATCAATATCCTTTGATACCATTTTATATCTACTATTCTATTTTTGGGTTTCAAAGAATGGGTGATTTAGCATGGGCTGCGGGAGATTTAAGAGCAAGAGGCTTCTTACTAGGTGGTACAGCAGGTAGAACCACACTTAACGGCGAAGGACTGCAACACGAAGATGGCCATAGCCAAATACAAGCTGATTTAATTCCTAATTGTATTTCCTATGACCCTACTTTTGCTTATGAATTGGCAGTTATTATTCATGACGGCTTAAAACGTATGTATGTTAATCATGAGGATGTATATTATTATATTACTGTGATGAATGAAAATTATTCACACCCTGCTCTTCCTGATAAAACTGGCATTGAACAAGAAATATTAAGAGGAATATATTGCTTGATTGATAATAAAGCAGTAGATGATAATAGCGTTCAATTACTGGGTTCCGGAACAATATTAAATGAAGTAATTGCGGCATCTAAACTTCTTAAAGAAGACTTTGATATTAATTCTAATGTATGGAGTGTCACTTCTTTTAATCAGCTATACCGAGATGCTATTGAAATTGAACGAGACAATAGACTACATCCGAAGGAAACACCAAAAACACCTTATGTCTTTGAACAATTAAGTGGTTATAAAGGCCCAATCATTGCCGCTACTGATTATGTGCGGGAATATGCTAATAAAATAAAAGGCTTTTTACCAAATTCATACACCGCTTTAGGGACAGATGGTTTTGGTAGAAGTGATTCTAGAAAAAATCTAAGAGAATTTTTTGAAGTTTCTAGAGAATATATTGCTTTTACTGCTCTTTATGAACTGGCTAAACAAAATAAAATTGACTACAAACTAGTTGAAAAAGCAATTATTAAATACGATATCAATACCAAAGCAATTCCGAGCTGGAAAGCATAGATATCTATATTAAAATAAGGATGTAAACATGAGTCAAATCGTTACGATATTAGTTCCTGATATAGGAAATTATAAAGATGTAGATGTCATTGATGTCGCTGTTAGTGAAGGTGATAATATTGAAATTGATGACACGCTGATTACTTTAGAAACTGAAAAAGCAACCATGGATGTCCCTGCTGATAAGGCGGGGAAAATTACTGCAGTAAAAGTAAAAGTTGGTGATAAAGTTTCAGAAGGTAGTGTGATTGTAGAATTAGAAGCAAAAGAAGAAACGCAAACAAAAGATAGTTCCAAACAAAAAAATGATGAAGAAGCAATTAAAGACAAGGCTTCTACTTCTAATTCAACCAATGCAGAACAACAAAGTTCTCAGGCAAAAGAAATAGCCGAAATCCTAGTTCCTGATATTGGTAACTTTAAAGACGTGGATGTCATTGATGTTCCAATTTCAGTAGGAGATAAGGTTGAAGTAGATGATACTCTGATGACTTTAGAAACAGAAAAAGCAACCATGGATGTTCCTGCGGACAAAGCAGGAGTGATAACAGAAATCAAAGTCAAAGTTGGTGATAAAGTATCTGAGGGTGATTTAATTTTAAAACTAGAAGTTGATTCCTCAAACTCTAGAAATAAGGAAGGTAAAGAAGATGAGGAAAATAATAACACCGAACAAAAGACTGGTTCTGAAGTTCAAACTTTAGTGGCTGAATATGATACCCCTAGTCCTGCACCTACACCTACTACATCCACTTCATCAACACCAGGCATATTAAATCAAAATACTGATGAAGAACATCTAAGAAGAGCACACGCTGGCCCTGCTGTAAGAAAGTTGGCAAGAGAACTCGGTGTAGATTTATTGCAAGTACAAGGAACAGCACCTCATAATCGTGTTGTTAAAGAAGATGTACAAAACTATGTCAAACAGCAATTAAAGTCAAACCAAAATTCTGGTTCTCAGCTTGGAAATAATCTTGATTTATTGCCATGGCCTGATATTGATTTTAGCCAGTTTGGACCAGTAGAAACTCAAGCATTAAGTCGTATTAAAAAAATATCAGGTAAGAATTTAAGTCGAAATTGGGTTATGATTCCTCATGTAACCCAACACGATGATGCTGATATGACTGAGTTAGAAGAATTTCGTCAAATTTTAAATAAAGAATGGAAAAAAGAAGAACTAAAGGTATCTCCTTTAGCATTTATTATTCAAGCTTCAGTAAAAGCACTGCAAGAGTTTCCTGAGTTTAATTCATCTTTAAAAGGTGAAGAGCTGATTATTAAAAAATATTATCACATTGGTTTTGCGGCGGACACTCCCAATGGACTAGTAGTCCCCGTGATTAAAGATGTTGATAAAAAAGGATTGAAAGAAATTACTAAAGAATTAAAAGAACTTTCTGAGAAAGCAAGAGCTGGTAAATTGAGCCCGTTAGAAATGCAAGGTGCCTCATTCACTATTTCAAGTTTAGGAGGCATTGGTGGTACTTATTTTACTCCTATTATCAATGCACCAGAGGTGGCCATTTTAGGTGTATGCCGTTCTCAAACAAGACCTGTTTGGGATGGAGAAACATTTCAACCACGCTTGATGTGCCCTCTTTCCTTATCTTATGACCATCGGGTCATTGATGGCGCTCTTGCTTGTCGCTTTATTACTTACTTAGGTAAGGTATTATCAGATTATAAGAGATTGGTATTATAACTAATGCCATAGATAAAAAAGACTGAGCTTTGCTCAGTCTTTTTCTTTTTTACACTTACATTGATTTAATTTTATTGAATTTCAATTTTTTTACTTTCTTTGGCCTTTGAATATTTAGGCAACTCAATTGTTAAAATACCGTCTGCATATTTAGCAGAAACATTCTCTTCGTCAACGTCACGAATTGCAAATTGACGTGATGCTTTACCATAAGAACGTTCACTGATAATAACATTAGAATTTTCAGATTGTTGTTCTCTTTTTGATTCACGTGACACACTGATGGTTAAAACATCATTATGAAAATCAACATCAATATCTGATTTTTCAACCCCAGGAATTTCAGCTTCAACTAAATAGCTATTTTCGTTTTCAACAATATCTACTTTAAAATTACTTGCTGGACTATTGGTTAATCCTAAAAAATCAAATAATTCATTTTTTAATACCAAATCTTTTGCCATAATTTCCTCCAATTTAACATAATATTTAATTAGTAATTAAATGGGGATAATGAATTTTTTTTCAAGTATTTATTTTAATTTTTAAAATATTTAGATAAAAAATAAGGACTTGTTAACAAGTCCTTATCTCGTATGAAATTAATTGGTTGTTTAACACTTATCTTTCATTCTTATTTTTGTAATAGTTGTGTTTCCCATTTTTATTTTGTGTCCATATTTTTTGTTGTTCTGGGGTAAGGACATTATAAATCTCATTTTTCATTTTTAGACGATTCAATTGTCTATCAATATTTTGATTCTTTTCTATACACTTTTTTGCCCCTTTTTCATCAAATGTTTTTGCAGTTACAAATTGGAAACAATTTCCCTTAGTTTGGGCCGCATTCGCATTCATTTGTGCAAAAATATTTTTATACTTTTGTTTAATATTTGATATTTGTTGCTTTTGTTGTGTTGTTAAATTTAGTTGAGAATGTTGTCCTTTATACTGAGGTCCAGCATAAACAGAATTACCAAACATTAAACTTCCTATTGCCAAAAAGCTAACTAAATATTTTTTCATAAGCAATTTCTCCTTTATTAATTATATTCATTGATTATCATTCAATGGATTAGATTGACTTTATCAATGAAAAAAAGTTCCTTTATGCTATCTAACTATATAAATTTATTCACGTTGTTAATTTTAGTGTCTAATTATAAAAAATTTATTTTTATATTTAATAGTTATATAGTTTTAATTCATAAATCTTTTATTCTTCTGTAAAACATGTTTAATATCACATGAAATACTACATAATATAAGAGGATAAATCATGCAAGTAGTGTCCATTATTGGCAGTCCTAACGAAATATCAAGATCTGCTAAAATTATCGAATACTCTAATAAGATTCTTAGTAAAAATTCTATTGTTAACCACACTTATTCTATTCGAGATTTTCCTGCTGATGATATTTTCTATGCTAATTACAATAATGAAAATATTAATCAATTTTTTACAGATGTTAGTCAATCCCAAGGCGTTGTTATTGCCACACCCATTTATAAATCGAGCTTATCTGGTGTATTGAAATCTCTATTAGACTTACTTCCTCAAGATGCTTTCAAAAATAAAACGATACTGCCCTTTGCTAATGCGGGAAGTGTTGCTCATTTACTTGCTTTAGATTACTCCTTAAAACCCATTTTAAGTTCAATGAAAGCCAGTGAAATTATTAGTGGAGTAATCGCACAAGATAAAGAAATTCAATACGATAATCCTAACTATTTTGATGACTCACTAAAAAAAAGAATTGATGAATCATTAAGACAATTTTTACAAACACTACATCGCTCTCAAGTTTGTGAATTACCCGATTTTGTTATTTAACTAAAAGGAATGACTATGTTTCGTCGATTAGTATTTATTGGTTTACTCGGTGTGTTGTCAATAATAGGGTTATCTAGTTGTAATAAAAATGATGATAACAATACTAAAACTGTACGTATTGGCTACCAAAAATTTGGACCATTGGTTTATTTAAAAGAAAATCAGATCTTAGAAAAGGAATTAGCGTCTAAAAATATTCAAGTAAAGTGGAAAGAATTTACTTCTGGACCACCAATGTTAGAAGCATTAAATACAGGTAGCATTGATTTTGCCAATACAGGTGAGACACCTCCGGTATTCGCTCAGTCTGGAGGGAGTCAGATTGTTTATGTTGCCTATGAACCTGCTTCTCCTCAAGCCGAAGCTATATTGATTCCTTAAAATAGTGATATTAAAACCCTAGCTGATTTAAAAGGTAAAAAAATAGCTGTGACAAAAGGCTCAAGTGCTCATTACACCCTACTAATAGCACTTAAAAAAGTTAATCTAATATTTAATGATATTACACCTTATTACTTACAACCATCGGAAGCAAGAACAGCATTTGAACGAAAGAAAGTAGATGCATGGCCAATTTGGGAACCATTTCGTGCTGGTGCGGAGCTTCAATTAAATGCACATAATCTAATTGATACTACTGGTTTAAAGCCTAACAATCAATTCTATTTATCTTCTAAAGATTTTACTGAAAATAAAACTGATATTCTACAAGCTATATTGACCACAATTAAAAAAGCAGATGCAGATATTCAAGATAATCCAGAATTATTAGTAAAACCTGTGGCTAAATTAACTCGGCTGCCTGAAGATGTCGTTGCTAAATCAGTTAGTCGTTATCGTTATGGTTTGAGTTATATGAATGAAGAAGTTTTAAAAGAACAACAAAAAGTAGCTGATATGTTTTTCGCAGAGAAATTAATTCCTAAGCCAATTGATGTTAAAGAAAATGTTTGGTTTCCAAAATGATTATGAAAATCTGATGTAAGGATGAAATAATGCTTCAAAAGAAACAATTACTAAACTTACGAGAAAGAGTATTACCATGGATAATCCCAATAGGTTTTCTCATAATATGGCAATGTTTGTATTCTTTTCAATTAATCCCTGAAAGCTATTTAAGAAACATTTCTTCTCCTGTTAATGTAGTCAGAAGTGGTATAGAACTCGCTTCATCAGGAGAATTGTTAAAGCATTTATTGATTAGTGGCAAAAGAGCCATCTTAGGCTTATTGATTGGTGGTGGGATTGGTTTAATGTTTGGCATTATCACAGGCATTTCTTCTTTATGCAAACAATTATTTAATTCAAGCTTACAAATGCTACAAACCATTCCGCACCTAGCTTTAATCCCTTTAGTTATTCTTTGGTTTGGTGTGGACGAAACTTCTAAAATATTTTTAGTCGCATTAGGTACTTTTTTTCCAATCTATCTGAATACTTTTCATGGTATTCGCAATACTGATCCTGATTTAATTGAAATGGCTAATAATTATGAACTATCTCAATGGCAAATTTTTAAAGATGTTATTTTGCCCAGTGCGATGCCAAATATTTTAGTAGGATTACGTTTTGCGCTTGGATTAATGTGGCTAATTTTAATTGTGGCAGAGACCATCGCAGCTAATGAAGGTATTGGTTATCTAGCCATGAATGCTAGAGAATTCTTTCAAGTGGATATTATTTTATTAACTATTTTAATATATGCATTCTTGGGTGTTAGTGCAGATTATATCACCAAGAGATTAGAGCATCATTTTCTAAGTTGGAATGAAGTTTACCAATAATAAAAACTAAAATATAGGTAAGTAAGAACATGGAATACAATCAGCAAGATTTAGGTTTGGGTGTGTATTTAATTGATATTAAAAAAATTTACACCGATCAGGTTGTTTTGAATGATATTAATTTAACCATTTATCCACATGATTTTATTTCTATTGTTGGGAAAAGTGGTTGTGGAAAGAGCACCTTATTAAGATTATTGGCAAGTTTAGATCAACCTACTTCTGGTACTATTCATTTTAAAAATAACAATATTATTGATAAACAAAATTCGGATGTGCGTTTAATGTTTCAAGATTCTCGTTTATTGCCTTGGAAAAATGTCATTGAGAATGTTCGTCTTGGTTTAAAATCAAAAGACAGTGTTGCTAAAGCAGAGAAAGTATTAAATGATGTGGGACTTTTGGAAAAAGCCTACGTTTACCCTAATGAGCTATCGGGTGGTCAAAAACAAAGAGTGGCTCTAGCTCGTGCTTTAATTCATCAACCCAAATTATTATTGCTTGATGAGCCACTAGGTGCTCTTGACGCATTAACTCGTCTAGATATGCAACATCTTATTGAGAAATTATGGCTAGAATATCAATTTACAACTATTTTAGTCACACATGATATTAATGAAGCAGTCATAACCGCTAATCGTGTCATCGTTTTAGAACATGGCAATATTGGCCTAGACTTGCCTATTCCCATGGCTAGACCACGAAAAGATCTTGCTGAAATAGCTCATTATGAACAAATTATATTGGATAAAATCATGCAAAATCCCCTACCAACTCAAGATTTTATAATATAGCTAATCCTTATAGCTAATCCTTAGTTTTTTTCCAAGGAACTTGAGGTGCATTTAGCCGACCCAATTCTGTCTCAATATCACCGAATCGAGTACCATGATTCCATTCATCAGTAGCTTTTTCAATATATTTTTTATCAGGTCCCACGAAATTCCACCACATAGTCGGCTGATAGTTTAGAGGCGTGCCACCAATTAAAAATAATTCCGTTCCTTGCTCTATATTAATTTCAAGACTGGATTTACCCAAAGGAATATATCCTAACTCGTCGGAAGTAAGAGTTTCTTTCTCAGATATAAAAATATTTCCCTTAATAACCATAATTCCGTATTCAAATTCAGGATTTAAATCTAATGCTAATGTTTTTACATCTTGGGTAATAATATGTACAGCCACTATAGGTGAATATTGTAAAGTTGGTGCTTGATATCCAGCATAAGTACCCATGGGCAATCTATATTCACTTTTATCTTTATCGTCTATCCAGCATGGAATATCAGGGTAATTATAAAATGAAGGAGGGATACTATCACCTGTCTCTTTAGGTAAAGCTATCCAAAGTTGAAGCGCATGAAATTTATTCTCTCCAAGTAACATTTGCTCAGTATGTGAAATGCCATGGCCCGCAGTCATTAAGTTAACTTGATTTTTTTTAATAACCATTTCATTGCCAAGGCTATCTTTATGTAAAATTTCTCCTTCTAACATCCAAGTAAACGTTTGCAAAAAAGAATGCGGATGATGAGCAACTTGCATGGTCTTTTCATTGGGTTTAAATTCTCTTGGTCCTGCATGATCCAAAAAACACCACGCACCTATAGTTTTTTTGCCAATATTAGGAAGTAATCTTTTAATGGGTATGCCACCCACATCTCTTATTTTTGCTTGAAATTTTGAAAATTCACCCATTCCAACTCTCTTAGTTTAAATATTTTTAACCATTTATTTTGTTTTATGCTGAATAGAGTTCGCTTGATATTCTGGGTGTTTATCAATATAACTTTTAATAAAGGGACAAACAGGATCCACCTTTAAACCTTTTTTTTGTGCATCATCAAGTACATATTTAACCAAATAACTTGCAATACCTTTTCCACCTATTTCTGAAGGCACTACGGTATGGATGTAAGCAATACCACCATCAAAAAATTCATACGTTACAAAGGCAATATGCCCATCAACTTCAATTTCAAAACGGCTTTTGTCTTTGTTATTAATTACTTCATAGTCTTGCATTATATACTCCTAATATTTTTTCTATAAAAACTCTGCATCCAATACATCATTAACATTTTAAAGATAACATATTCTATATTTTTTATCTAAAGAATCATTTATTCCCTGTTTAAGCAGATATCAACTATATAATCATGACACTGAAAATAATTAGAAATATTTTTAATAAACTATGATTTCTTTTTAAGAATAAATTACTTACTAAAAATCCTACTCTTATTCAATAGGAGCAGGCTTTTTATGCAACATAATATTTAAGCTGTTTTCTTTAAATCAAAAGCACCACCTGTAACACTTTGTTGGTCAGTTACTTTCTTTTTACCTTCTAATAATGGGAAAACCAATTCAGCAAAACGATAAACTTCTTCTAAGTGTGGGTAGGCAGATAACACAAAAGTATCAATCCCTAAGTCAGCATATTCTTTAAGTCGAGCATAGACGTTTTCTGGGTTACCAACTAACGCAGTCCCCGCACCTCCTCTCACTAAACCAACTCCAGCCCAAAGATTAGGTCCTATGACCAAATTATTTTTATCACCATAATGATGTAAGGAACTAATTCTTTTTTGTCCTACAGAGTCAAAGCGAGATAAATGTTCTTGAGCTTGACGAATATCTTCATCGGTTAATTTACTAATTAAACATTCGGCATCTTGCCATGCTTCTTCTTCTGTCTCTCTTACAATTACTTGTGCACGCAATCCAAATCTTACTGTTCTACCATATTTTTTCGCTTTTTCTCGAACATCATTAATTTTTTCAGCTACAGCATCTAATGGTTCTGCCCATGTGAGATAAGCATCTACATGTTTGCCTGCTAACTCATGCGCAGCAGGAGAAGATCCCCCAAAATAAAGTGGCGGATAAGGTTTTTGAATGGGCTCAAAACGATTTTTAGCACCTTTTAATTTGACATATTGACCATCATAATCCACCGTCTCACCAGCAAATAGTTTTTTCCAAACTTGTAAAAACTCATCAGCAGAGGCATAACGCTCATCATGAGCCAAAAATATACCATCTTGTGCCAATTCAACAGGATCTCCTCCTGGTACCACATTTAATAAAAGACGACCATTAGAAGCTTCATCTAAAGTAATCGCTTGTCTTGCTAAATAAGTTGGACTTGTTAGAGCAGTACGAATCGCCACTAATAATTTTATCTTATGCGTTACAGTAACCAGACTAGAGGCCGTTACCCAAGGATCTAAACAAGCGCTTCCAGTTGGTATCAACAGACCATCATAACCTAAATTTTCTGCAAAAACGGCGATTTGTTGTATATACTTATTAGTCGCTTGACGCCCAAAATCGGACTGACCAAGATAACGACTGTCTCCTGAGGTAGGCAAAAACCAAAAAATTTCAGATTTCATATTAATCCTTTCTATGTATATTATGAATAGGCTGTTGGCGTTGGGAAAATATCTTCCAAGAAATATTGACCTAAATCTTTTAATTTATAATCAATAGGATCATGTAAAGTATGTACCCTTGCATTTCGCCATAATCTATCCAATCCAAGCTTGTTACTCGTTGCACTTGCCCCCATAACATCAAAAATTTGTGATGTGGTTTTTAATACAGCTTCATGAGCAGCAATACGAGCTGTCATTTGTTGAATAGCAAGACTTCCTCTGTCTTCGAATGTAAAATCATCATCTCTTGACAATAATTGATCAATTGTTACTCGAGTCTGCCTATCCAAAGCAATTGCTGCTTGTGTTGCCACATATAATTTTGCAATGTGATGTTGATGAAATTCATCTCTGATAGCTAAATCTGCTTGCGAGGCAAACCAAGCTTTTTTTCCTTGCTGTAAAAAATTTTTAGCTTCATTTAAAGAACCTCTACTTAACCCTATAAATAAATTAGTTAAAATAGATTGAGCCAATAAAGTGCGTAAACTTTGTTTGGGGGTTAGTTCTGATTCTGCTGTGAGTAATGTCCATTCTGTTTTTAACAATACGTTTTCAAATAAAACCGTACCACTATCTGTTTGTTTTTGACCAAATGCATCCCAATCTTGCCGAATCTGTACACCATTATCATCACTATAAACTACTCCTATAACAAAACCAGAACTATTTTCATCCCAAGCAGAAATTAACAAAATATCAGAACCAACGGAACCAGAACAATAACTTTTGATGCCATCAATTAAAAACCCATCACTATTTTTCACCGCTTTAGCTCTCTTATCATTAGGATTTAAGGCATTACCCCAAAATAAATTGTTCTCTTTTGTTAATCGGCTAAAATAGGAATATTGTTGGCTATCACCATACAGTTTTATACTTATCACCTGCAAATAATGAAATGCCAGAATATGTGCTATGGCGCTATCAACGGTCGCGACATCTTGCACAATCTGTAAAATTTCACTCCATAAAAGACCCTGTCCTCCCCAACGTTTTTCGATGATTAAATCCAACAGACCTAATTTTTTAATCAAAAATCTGACTTCTTGTGGATGCCCCCCTTTGCGATCACGTTCTACCGCCGTTTTTTTTAGTTCTGCTATTAATTTATCTACATTATGTTGCCAAGTTGCTTCTGTCATTTTATTCTCCACAAAAATTACATTAAGCAACTTCTTGATTTTCTAATTCTCTAACCAAAGGAACGACTTTTTTTCCAAAGTAATCCACTTCTTCAATAAAATGTAGAAAACCTGTTAAAACCAAATCAACCCCAACTTTTTCTAAGGCAACAATTCTAGAAGCTATTTGTTGTGGTGTCCCAATTAAGTTTGTCTTAAACCCATCGTTATACTGCACTAAATCCTCAAAAGTTGAATGACTCCACATTCCCTCTTCATCTTTGGTTGCTTGACCTGCATTTTTTACTTCTTGAGAAAATGCTTTTACTGCACTGTAGTCAGCTTTTGCAATAATTTCTGCCAATACTTGTTTGGCTTCCTCTTCAGTATCTCTTGCTATCACAAAAGCATTAACACCGATTTTGATATCTCGATTATTTTCCTTGGCTAATGTTCTTACTTCTTTTACTTCTTTAGCGATTTCTTCTAAAGAATTTCCATTAGTAAAATACCAATCTGATACCCTTGAAGCCATAGCCTTAGCTGCTTTTGAACTGCCTCCCTGAAATATTTCAGGATGTGGTTTATTGATCGGTTTCGGACTCAAATTATAATCATGAAAACGGTAAAAATCTCCCGAAAAATTAAAACTATCTTCTGTCCAAACTCCTTTTAAAACTTTAATGAATTCTTCTGAGCGACGGTAGCATTCATCATGTTCTAACCAGTGCTCTCCGATGGCATGAAATTCACTTTTAAACCAGCCACTTACAATATTAACAGCCAATCTTCCTTTGTAAATATTAGAAATAGTAGCTACTTGTTTGGCCAGAACAGCTGGGTGCCATGGGCCAGGCAATATAGCCGCAATAACGTTCAATGTAGAAGTTTCTCCCAATAAAGCTTGAGAAAAAGTAACCGACTCATGTTGACTTTCAGCACCATAACCAGAAGTAAATCGAATTTGTGTTAAAGCATATTCAAATCCAGATTTTTCAGCAGTTTTCGCTAGCTCTTTATTGCATTCAAAATCCCAGCTTGTACGTTGTTTAATTTTACTAACCACCAAACCACCACTCACATTAGGAACCCAATAAGCAAATTTAATACCAGATTGTACTTGTGACATAACTTAACCCTTATACTTGTTGTTGAGAAAATATGCTTCAAACATGGTTTATTTAAGCATGGGCTTTGTGATATCAAAAATAATTAAAAACGATTTGAATATAACCGAGAACGATAATCTATTTTGGCGAACTACTCTAAATTTAATTTCTTAGCAATATTGATCTGATCTTGTAAGACTTCATCAATATGTTGTGTTTGCGTAAGGGGATTAAAAAGAACACTACGCAATAAGACGAGGCTCTGTTGTGGATAAAGATGTGTTTGTCTGGTAGTCCGAGATACAAAAGTTCTCCCTTTTTCCTTTTGTGTTTTTTGCAATAAAACATTCGCTTGATTAATAGCTTTGTTATCATCTTCATTTAAATGTTTATTTCGGTATTGTAAAGGAATATAACGATACAATAGAATATTCATCGAGGGCTGAAAAATCAATTCAAATTCTTCTGATGCTATGATTTTATTCGCCATGTACTGTGCATTTGCGAGGCTATGTTTAAGAATATCCTCATAACCCTCTTGACCCAAAAGTGTTAGGGCCGTATCTAAGTATAGACCATTAGCAACACGAGAGCCCTCAATAGTAAAACGTCCAATATCAATAGAACTTTCTCGTACAGCATAGGGTGCATGGTGCATATTTTGACGAGCTAATTCTGGTTGCTTAAAGAAAATCATTCCTGAACCTAGTGGTAACATTAGCTGTTTATGCCCATCCAAAGTAACGGTATCGGCTTTTTCTATCCCTTTTAATAGTTGATTCTTATAGGTAGAACTCAAAATAAAAGCACCACCCCAAGCACCATCCACATGAAAATGAAGATTTTCTTGTTTGGCAATATTTGCTAAAGCTGATAAATCATCAACTGAACCAAAATCAGTAGTGCCTGCAACCCCAATCAAGGCAATAATTTTTTTATTCTCTAGATGACATCGTTCGATTAATTTATTCAATTCATTTAAATCGATTTGGTATTGTGCATTAACAGAACACTTGATAAAGCTTAACCCCAGTAAATCAGCCGCTTTTTCAAAAGAGTAATGCAATAATTCCGAACCAATAATAACTACATCAGCAAAACCTTTTTGTAACCAATATTTTAGTCGACTACCCTCACAGTCAGCCGAAGCATTTAAAGCCGTGTACATTGCAGTAACATTGGAAATAGTCCCACCGCTAGTAAAAAAACCTAAACTATTAGAATGATCTTGAATATATTTTTGGTAAAATTCATCACTAAAGTCATAGATTAAGTGATGCATTTTCGCCATTACTTCTTTCTCTTGAAAAGTCAATCCTTTACTGGTTTCTGTCTTGATTAAATTTTGATTCAGTGCAACAACTAAGGGTGCAATCTGTATTATGAAATTGGGCAGTCGAGACGTCATATGCCCAATAAAAGTTGGTGAAGCAAGGTGTGTGCTGTGTATTAAAACATTTTGATTTAAATGTCGAATATACTTTTCTAGGTCTATAGAATGATAGTCTGTTGTAAAAGAACGAAATAATTTTTGTATTTCATTGAAACTAACAGAATCATCGGCATCTCTGTGTTGGTAAAATTGCTGGATCGCTGCCATAATGAAATCTGTGCTTAAGAAATCATTACTAAATAATGAGTCGTTTTTGGTCATAAATTTTGATTTACGTTTACGTTATAGTTATTGAGAATTTTACAATGTGTAAGTTTTGTATCATTATAAAAGCTGTATATTAAATGAAATTATAGATAATAACAAAAAATTTAATTAATAAAGATCATAGAAAATACATATTGGTCATTAGTAATCATCTTCTAATTGAAGTTTTATTTTTAAATAAATAATGGGATAAGTAAAATGGATGTTAATAATCAAGTTCATTCAAAAATATTACTTTTAGCGAGTATTGCTTCCATTATTGTGGCGTTAACACTTATTATTCTAAAAACTTGGGCAGGATTAAAAACTGGCTCTGTAAGTGTATTGGCAAGTTTGATGGATTCACTTACTGATTTACTGGCCAGTATTATTAATCTAATTGGGATTAGTATCGGTCTCAAACCTGCTGATGAAAACCATAATTTCGGGCATGCTAAAGCAGAGGGTATTAGTTCTTTCATTCAGGCGACATTTATATTAGGTTCAGCAGTGTTTCTAATTTTTAGTGCTGCTGATCGTTTAGCACATCCTCAACCCATTGAGCAAACCCAAATTGCCATTTTTGTCATGATTATTACCATCCTAATGACCGGTGCTTTGAGTCTTTTCCAACATTATGTCATGAAAAAAACAAACTCTTTGTCATTGGAAGCAGATGCTTTACATTATGCTAGTGATTTTTTATTAAATGGTAGTGTGATTTTAGCTTTAATATTAATACAATTTGGTTACACCAGTGTAGACTCTATTTTTGCTATGATTATTGGGCTTTGGATGATTTATCTTGCCAGTAAAATTATGAGGGATTCTTTTGCTGTATTAATGGATGAAACTTTACCAGGAAAAGAAGTAATGAAAATTCAAGAGATTATTCTAGCAACTCCTGGAGTCAAAGGTTTTCATAATTTGATGACTCGTTCAGACGGTAAAACACACTATGTTAATGTGCATATTGAAATTGATGAACATCAAACATTTAAAGCATCACATGACATAGCGACTAATGTAGTGGATAATTTAAAAGAATTATCAAATAATACTATTGAGGTTTTTATTCATACCGATCCTTGTCAAAGTAATTATTTCAATGGGATTGAAAATAATCAAACTCAACCTAATATAAGCAGTATTAAGTGAGTAATTAGAAAGGAATTTTAAAATGAGTTCTAATAAAAAAACCAAAGAAGAATGGAAAGAAATATTGCCTGATGATGTCTATCACATAACGAGAGAAGCAGGTACAGAAGCACCCTACTCAGGTAAATATAACGAACACTTTGAGGAGGGAAATTATTATTGTTCTAACTGCCATACCTTACTATTTACTCATCAAACCAAGTTTGACAGTCATTGTGGTTGGCCTGCTTTTTTTGAAGAAGCAGAGCCAGATGCTACTTATAGAGTAGTTGATACCAGCCATGGTAGAGTACGCGATGAAGTAAGGTGTTCAAATTGTGATGCTCATTTAGGACATGTTTTCCCTGATGGTCCCCCACCTACTTATGAGCGTTATTGTATTAACTCTTTAGCTATGACTTTTGAACCTAATGATGAAAAAGGTAAATAATAAATGAATTATCTATACCATAACCCAAGATGCAGTAAATCTAGAGCTGCTTTGCAATTTTTGACTGAGGAAAATATTGAGTTTGAAACAATTTTATACTTAGAAACAGGACTTTCTGAAGCTGAAATAAAAGATTTATTAAAATATTTAAATTTAGAGCCAATAGATATTATCCGGACCAAAGAAGAAATTTGGAAAACAGAATATAAAGGAAAATCATTAACTGATGAAGACATCATTCAAGCACTAATCAAGTATCCTAAATTACTAGAGCGCCCTATATATGTGGAGAATGAGCAAGCTGTTATTGCCAGACCACTAGAAAAATTACAAGAGTTTATTAAAAATAATCATTAATATAATTAGTTATTATTATTTAAAATTAAAAGGAAGAATATGAAACCTGACGATATTATTGCTAAGCAGATAAAAACTCAGGCTTTGCAAGCAATTCAAGATTTAGCAAGAATATTTGATATTCAAGATGTTGCTTATTTTAAGGAATACGAAATTATTCGAGAAGGCATTTGTAGAGCTATTGGAGAAATTGATACATCCTTATTGCTAACCATTTATCAAAAATACCCTGAATTAGATGATTTAAAAGAAAAAAGTAAATAAGAGTAATCGAAAAAAGCCTATGCAAAAAATTGACTGCCTACAACTAGCAAAATACAATTTATGGGCACAGCATGAGCTACTGCAAGCGATAGGATTATTACCAGAAGTTTATTATTACCAGGATACAGGTGTTTTTTCAAAAATACACATTTAACTTTAAATCATATAGCTGTTGCTGATTGTATTTGGCAAGGTCGCATTGTAAGAAAGAAAACACCCTCTCAAATTAAGTCATACAAGTCAAGAGCTTTACACTACTTCCCTTCCTTTAAAAGAAAGTTTACTTAATTCAGCTCAATATTGGTTAGAAATTATTTCTCATTTAGAAGAAGACATACTAAACTCTTATTTTGAATATCAATCTTTTTCAGGAAAAAAACAAAGCATCACTTATCAAAATGCGCTAATTCATGTATTCAATCATTTAACACATCATAGAAGCCAAGCTACAGTTATTTTCTCAAAATATGAGCTTGATTTTCCTGAATTAGATTATATATTTTATTGTGGGGCACAAGATAATCAGGAAAACTAAACCATAGCCCTCTTCTAGAACTACTAAATAGATATAATATTTTTATTAAAATAGATTATTCTATTTCAGTTTTTTTACTGGCTTTTTGTTGGGATTGCTGTGATAACTTTGCTTGTTTTTTATTCACCACCCATTCTCTAATATGATCATAGCACCAGCTGTATATGATGGTATAAGGAAAGAAGAAAATAAGCAGCCCTACTTCTGCTAAAAATCCCTCTTTTAAATCACCTAAATATAAAGCTGCAATTGGTACGGTTAAAATCAGTAAGCCAACTTCAAATCCTATCCCATGCCAGACACGCATTTTGGTATCTTTTTCAAGGTTTCTCTTTTGCAAAAATTTATCAAAAAAGTAATTAAAGACCACATTCCAAAGCATGGCATAGGTAGAAACAATAATACTTAAGCCACCCATTTCTAAAACACTTCGGTTAAATGCTAAAGCCATCACGGGAGCAGTTAATACAATTGCTAAAACTTCATAGAGTACTGAATAAAATATTCGTTCTGTCGCGCTTTTATCGTATGCTGAATTATCCATAGTTTATTTCCAATTAAAAAATAATAATAATCAACCATCTTTACTAATAGATGGCCACAATTAGATTCTAAAAATTATGCATCGCTAGTAACTAGTCAAGAATTAAGTTTATTTTTTAGTTGTTGCGGAAATAATTTTTATGACAAATGGTGGAGATAAGCGGAATCGAACCGCTGACCTATTGCATGCCATGCAAGCGCTCTACCAACTGAGCTATATCCCCTAACCACAAAGTGATTAATATAAAACAAATTATCCAATTTAGCAAATAATCAACTTTGAGTGCTAAAATACAAAATGAAAAATGAATTTTTAGTGTATTATTTTTTGGATAGTATCCAACTGGATATCTATTCAGCAGTCAATATTTTTCAGCAGTCAATATTTTGTTAACTTTACTAAATTTATATGAGCATATATCCCAAAAATAAAAATTCTGATAAACATCTAATCTCTAGCATTGATGAAATTAATTTACATCATTCCTTTTCGCCGATGAATACTATTAAATTAAAAATTATTCCTACCCCAATCGGAAGTTATATATCGGGTGTATTTAACACAAAAGTTTGTTTATTAGATTTGATTGAAGATGGCAGAACTCACTTAATATTAGATAAAATCGCTATTTCTTATCAAGCCAATTTATGTTTAAAGAGTACTAGCCCAGTCTTAGATGAATTAGAAAAGCAATTAAATGCTTATTTTTGTAAAAAACTGACTCAATTTAACATTGCCACCATTCTTCGTGGGACAGAATTTCAAATCAATGTTTGGAATTCTTTAAAAACTATCCCTTATGGAAAAACGATTTCTTATAAAGAAAAAGCGCTGTCTTTAAATAAACCAACAGCCATAAGAGCGGTTGCTAATGCCAATAGTAAAAATCCTATTAGTATTTTAATTCCTTGTCATCGAGTTATCGGTAGTAATGGTAGTCTAACTGGTTATGCAGGCGGCGTATTAACCAAGAAAAGATTATTAGATTTAGAACAATCTGCTTTTTGACTGATAAAAAATTTTATTTATAGTAAACTATGCGATGTTTCTTATCATCAAATGATAATAATTTTAATTTAAAGGTTAGTTATGCTTAGAAAATATATTAATTTTTTATTTTTATCATTGTTAGGTTTATTAATAATGAGCTGCGGTTTTCAAAACACGAATGATAACCAAGAATCATTAGGCAATAGTGCGAAAATTACCAGTACACTATGGGAAATATCTAAACCAGGAGAACCAACTTCCTACTTAGTAGGATCTTTACATTTTGGTAAGCCTGATGATGTATTACCAGAAAAAATCGAAGAAAGACTAAAAGATTCTGATTATGTTTATGCAGAAGTTAAATTTCCTGATGATCCTAAAAATCCTACTGATCCAGATTTTATTGAATTTATGCAAAAAATATACGATACAGAAAGTGGTCAAACTTTAGCAGATAAAATAGGAACACAAAGATTTGAAAAAATAAAAAAAATGTTTGTAGAGTTGGCAGAACAAAAGAAAGCCAAAGGTGGTAATAGTAGTTTAGACCTTGAAAAATTAAATTACATACAACCGTGGATTTTACCTATTTATTTACCTCAAGTTATAGTGGAAAGAAATTTTTCAACAGAAAAAGGTATTGATTATTTAATCATTGCCGAAGCAAAACGTTTAAACATCCCTCTAGGTGGTCTGGAAGATCATATGTACAGGTATTATATTCTTAAAGATAAGCCTATGAATCTAGTATTGAATGATATTGATCAAATTTTATCACAAGAAAAAATGGCTGAAATGGGCATGCAATCTATGTATCTTTTATATCACAGTGGAGACAGTACTAGTTTTGAAGCAATTGGTATGCAACTTACGCCTGAAAAATCTATTCTTTCAATTTTACAGAGTAAAGAAACCTTAGAATCTCAAAAATGGTTAAAAACAGAAATGTTAGATAAACGCAATCTACACTGGGTTCCAACTATATTATCCTTACTCCCAAAACAAAAGAATTTTTTTGTGGTCGGTCTATTGCATTTATATGGTGCAACTGGTTTAGTTCAACAACTAAGAGAACATGGCTACACAGTAACACCTATCCCATTAAGTGATGAATAAATATATTTAGTTTTTATGTACCTATGTACATTGATTTATAAATATCTTATCGGTATAATGCGTACAATTAAATTCTTTCGTATTAAAGGGAAAAGCTATGAGTCATAAAAAAATTGTTGAGGATTACTTTAAAGCTAGTCAAGAAATGAATGCTGATGCTATGGCAAAAGATTTCGCAGAAGATATTGAAATTCAAAATATTGCGCCTAATTTTACACGTTACATATATGGCATTAATCAATTCAAACGTTCAACTAGTGACGAAGCATCTAAAGTTGCAAAAGATATGTTGGCTATTTTTGATGACCCCAAACAAGAAATTTCAAAAATTTCAGAAAAAGGCAATACTGTAGAGATAAAGATTTCTTTTGAAGGAACTATTAATAAAGACTTAGGTCCTCAAGCACCTTATAAAAAAGGTGAAGTTGTTAAAAATGAATCTCGCTCAGTTTTTAAATTTAATGATGATGACAAAATTATTCTTATCCAGAACTATGTTGGGTAAAATAGTTAAGCATAAAAAAAGAGCTCTTTGAGCTCTTTTTTTATGCCCATTCAATATAGTTAATTAATCACACAGATAATGAATAGTTATAAAGCGGACTTTGAAAAGTAGTATTATAAAAAGATAAATAAAAAAATAAACTTTAAAGGAGCACAAAATGAATATTCAACGAACTCAATCTGTAACCAACACACCTGGTGTCAATGTGACTTTCATTGTGTTAGGTATTTCTCAAGAAAATTCCGATAACGAAAAAATAACTGATTTTGCTGCAAATTTTTCTGCCTTAATTCGAAGTATGAATAATCGTTTTCCGGATTCTGATTTTAGTGCAATTCTGGGATTTAGTTCTAATGCTTGGGATATCTTATTCACCAATGAAAAGAAACCAAAAGAACTCGCCCCTTTTAAGGAGATAAAGGGTAAAAAATACACAGCAGTTTCTACTCCTGGTGATTTGTTTTTTCATATAAGGGCTAAAACTCAGGACATATGTTTTGAATTTGCCTCTATCATTAACTCTGAACTAAAAGATACTACTTATTATATTGATGAAACACATGGATTTCGTTATTTTGATGGCAGAGCCATTATAGGATTTGTTGATGGAACTGAAAATCCTGAATCTATTATATCTGAAGGATATGCACTAGTGGGTGATGAAGATCCAGACTTCAAAGGCGGTAGCTATGCCTTTTTACAAAAATATACACATGATATGCATCAATGGAATGCTCTATCAGAAGAAGAACAAGAAAAAATAATCGGTAGAAGAAAATATAATGATTTAGAATTAGACGATGCACATAAACCAGGAACCGCACATAATGTTGTCAGTAAAGCCTATGATGAAGAAGGTAATGAATTAAAAATCGTACGTGCTAACGTGGCTTATTCTTACCCGAGCAAAAATGAATATGGAACTATGTTTATCGGCTATGCAAAATCATTTAGTGTTACTAATCAAATGCTTGAGCATATGTTTTTAGGCGATGATGAAGGTAATTTAGATAGTTTATTAGATTATAGTACGGCTGTTACAGGTACTTTATTTTTTATTCCAAGTTTAGATTTTTTGGATGATTTGGGCGACGAATAATATTACCTGAGGCATTACCATTAGTAGTTAAGGCATAAAGATAATTAAAAGTCTTTATGCCTTTATTTTTAAATGCTGTCATTAAAAATTCATATAAGGCAATTATAATTTTATCATTATTGTAAAATTAATGATTTGTATTTATGCAAAAAACTTTATTATTTTCTAGTATATTATTCGGCTTACTAAACATCCCTTCTATAATTTTTTCTTATCCTTATGAATATAAGGATTTCTACGTACTAGGAGATAGTCTGAATGATTCTACGGATAAAAGTAAGTTAGTCTCCGGCGGTGATACAAATCCCACACAAAGTGAGAGTCTGTCCCAGAAAATTTTTAAACGACCACTAATAGACTATAAAAATGGGGGTACCAATTTCTCTCTTTTTGGAAATGAAATACATGAGTTAGTACAAGAAATGGATGAGGAAGGGTTTAATATTCACCAAATTGGTAATAATAATTTAATTTTTTTATCTATTGGAAATAACGATATAATTACCGAATTTTGGTATTATCCATTTAAATGGCTTGTACAAGATCAATTGCATTACAATGATAAAATCACTAATCAGTTATCTACTTTAGCGAAAGTTGTAGGAAACAATCAAGACAACACGGTAATGGTCAATACCATTCCAGATATGACCTTAACGCCTCTATTTTCAAGTATTTTGGTATTTCCGCGCATAGATATCCCTCAATATATTGATTTTTAATATAATATTCCAATTATCCGAGAAGTTTCTCAATCTCTTTATACCTTAAGTTATGATTTATTTAATTTCCCTCTGATAAAGGAACCCATGAAATGGATTGGTATTTATACACCCCAAGCAATGAGGGAATACGCACTAAATTTTCATCCTAATACAAATCTTTCCATACACGACAATGTAAGAAATTATACACTTGGTTTATATTAAGGCACACTCATTGGCACAATATTACCAATGCCTTTTATATATGACACGTTAACTGGTATTTTTAGAGATTATACACAACAATTTAATGACACTTATATACAAAAAATTTTAAATATAGACGAAAATATTGTTATATTGGACATTAATCAGGTTTTAACAGATATATTGCAAAACTATCAAGCATTTGGTTTTGATGATTATGTATCGACCGCCTGCTCTGCAGGAACACTCTCCCTGATTAATCAAGTTTGTGATGAAAATTCTAAATTTATAGATGAATCAAGAGTACATGTTTTTGGTGACCTAATTCATCCTTCTGCTATGGCTCATCTTGGTTTAGGGGACTATATCTTATCTGTACTCAATGCACCAATTCAATACAGTTCTGTCCTTCTCCAACAAATATATATTTTGAATAATATTGAACAAAATATTCAAAGAGAGATACATGGTTTATTATCACAACCTCTCCTTGCACAAGATTCTAAAATGATTTTAAATTACTCTTTATCGCATAATCAATTAAGAAACTATCAAGGAATTCGTTCTCAAAAAATAATTTAAATTCAGTAAATATTGGTTATATCTATCAAAATAATTTACACAATACCATGGCCTTACTTTTAACTTTGACGTACAGTAAAGCTAAAGGTTATGAAAATTATCATTACCAAATAAAAGAACCCACTCTAAGCTTTTTTGACCTGTATCGTTTCAGTAATAATTTTTGGACCAGCATCGCCTTCAGCTATGGGAAAATAAAAATAGATAATATTCGACGCACCATACCAATTTATAAAGGTAAGGTGACAGAACATTCTGATACCAAGGGAAATAACGCCCATTTTAATCTTAAAATGGGTTATTTTTATCCAATAAATGAACAGTTAAATTTAAATACTTTCTTAGGTATTACCCATAACAATATTACTATCAAGGCATTCGAAGAAAAGAATAATTTAAGTACTAGCATGTCTTTTGAAAAAATTAAATTCAAGCAAACCTATGCTACTTTAGGCTTAAATTTATCATATCATGTTGATGACATACAATATTTTGGTGCTATAGCTTTGAGTCATCAATTAAAGGATAATAACTACAATATTAAATCGATCTTAAAGAAATTTCCTAAAAAATTTAAACGCCAAATAAAACTCTTTGACAATAATTGGATTGATGTCGATGTTGGTGCTCAAAAAGCCATGACAGATAAATCTTTAATTCGAGCATCTATTGGGCTCAATCATGGCCTATCTTCCAAAAATCAATACCGTTTAAATTTGGGTTGGCAATATAAATTTAAATGATTTTAGTTAATTTTTGCCACTCTTTTTCTAAACGTTTGAATGAAACTGGATAAGGTGTTTTTAACTCTTGAGCAAATAAAGACACTCGAAGTTCTTCCAATTTCCATCTGTATTGAATTAAATCCTGAGAAATAACATGTTTTTCCTGTTGAAGTTGCGTGAGTAATTGATAAAATTGTTCCTCTAACTGCTCTATTTGTGCTTGATTATCCTCATCTCGTGAAGGGTTATTCCCATACTTATCCAAACGTAATTGCATGGCTTTTAAATAAATAGGCACTCTTGGCCAAATATCCCAAGGTGTCTTGACAATAAATCCTGGATAAATCATGTGAGAAAGTTGTTCTTCAATTTTGTCAGTTAAAATATGCTGCCCTAGTTTTTGCTTGACTTCATTATAAGACCTAGCAACCTCTAATAAATATTCATTCATCGTTATTTTAACTTCAGGTAATCGTTGCTTTGCAACTTTCAACTGTTGATTAAAACTTTCTTCATCTTTAGGAAGCTCATCATCGGCAATAAATGCACGTTCACAAATTGCATCGATAATTTCTTTTTTAAGTGCTTCACTTGAGTACAAACCAAGTAGTAATAATATAATTTGATTAAAGTCTAATATGCCTTTATTTAGATCTTTAATTTGCTCTTTTAATTGTAATTTCATCAAAGCGATGACACCTTGTTTGTGTGCCTCTTCTGCTGCTTCTTTCGTATCAAATACTGTTAAAGAAATATCTTGATTTGTTTGAAGATTAAGACCTAAATAACCGATTAACTCTTGTCTTCCTCTCTTGAATTTAATTTGAGGGGGGATACTGCCTATACTCCAATGTGTTATATGATGTTTTTCTAAATCTTGGCTATTATTATAATCTCTAAAAGCAGTTTGCGCTTCATCTCCTAATTCATTTTGTAGGATAATCAAGTCACGCCCCATGGCTAGTTCTTCACCTTCTTCATTAATAACTTGAATATTCATATAACAGTAGTCAGGTAAGACATAATGACTCCAATCTTGCAATACAGACTCAGAGATTAAATTAATATTGCCTGCTTTTTTTGCTATCGCTTTAGCTAATTGAGGAATAATTGGTTGCGATTCATCGGGATTACTCAGTAAAAATTCAGTTACAAAATTAGGAATTGGCACGCATACTCTACGAATATTTTTAGGTAATGCTTTAATAAGGAGTTGTAATTTCTCGCGTATCATCCCTGGTACTAACCACTCTAGTCGGTTTGCATTAATCTTATTTAATAGTGCTAAAGGCAATTGCAATGTAACACCATCCATGGGATGATTTAGTTCAAAACGATAACTTAATGTCAAACGTGTATTTGCTAAAGTTAAATACTTTGGAAATTGCTCTTCTGTATCCAATTGTTTTCTATGACTAATGAGATCACTTAACTCAAAACTTAGTACTGAGTTATGCACTTTTTGATCTTGCTTTAACCAATTTTTCAAACTTGCTAAATCGATAATATCTTTCGGTAATCGTTGATCATAAAAATCAAATAAGACATCTTCTAACAAGAAGTCTTGCTTTCTTTCTTTGTTTTCTAATTCTTTAACTTCTTCAATTACTTTTTGATTGTTTTTATAAAAGCAATCTTTCAAATCTAAATTACTTGATATCAAACCATCTTTAATTAATATTTCTCGAGCAAGCTCAGGATCTATTTTACCAAAGCTAACTGTTCGGCTAGGTATGATTGTTAATCCATATAATGATACCTTCTCGTTCGCAACAACCTCACCTCTTTTATTGGACCACCTAGGGTCAAAATAGTGGTATTTAAGTAAGTGTTTTGCTTCTTTTTCTACCCACTCTGGTTCTATCATGGCAACATTTCGTGCATAAAGTTTTGATGTTTCCATTAATTCAGAAGCCATAAGCCATTTAGGTTTTTTTTTATATAAATAAGAGGTTGGGAAAATATAAAAATGGCTGCCTCTAACATTCATATAGTCATTACCATCAATTGATTTCATCCCTATGTTAATCACTAAGCCAGATAATAAAGCACGATGTATTTGTTCATACGATACAAGATGAGATGGTATCTTTTGCTTTTTAGAAATACCATTCATTGTAATTTCCCTATTTTCTTTTACCCTAAATCCCATTTCTTGAACAATTTCTTTTAACTGCTTGAAAAAATCTCTCCACTCTCGCATGCGCAAATAAGAAAGAAAGTTTTCCTTACTTAGTTGTAATAATTGTCTATTTGAATATTTTTGTTGTCGATATGCTTGGAAAAAATTCCATAAGTATATAAAACTTAAAAAATCTGAATTAGGATCTGAAAATTTCTCATGTGCTTGCTTCGCGGCTTCTTTAGCTTCAAAAGGTCTTTCTCTTGGATCTTGTATTGATAAAGCCGAAACAATAATTAAAATTTCATACACACAATCATGTTGTTTTGCTGCGAGTAATATCCTAGAAAATTGTGGATCCAATGGTATTTTAGCCATTTCTTTACCCAAAGAAGTTAGTTCCTCTTTTTGATTCATGGCCCCTAATTCATTTAATAGCTGCATGCCATTATTAATTAATCTAGAATCAGGTAAATCAATAAAAGGAAATGAGTAAATATTTCCCAAGCGCAGATAACTCATCATCAAAATAACATGAGCTAAATTAGAACGAAGAATTTCAGGATCTGTAAACTCATCTCGACTTAAGTAGTCCTCTTCTGAATATAATCTAATACAAATTCCTTCACTGGTTCGACCACATCTTCCCATTCGCTGTTTTGCTGCAGCTTGAGAAGTTTTTTCTATATTCAATTGTTCTACTTTTACTCTAGGTGCATAACGTTTCACTCTTGCTTGTCCACTATCAATAACGTATTTAATTCCTGGTACAGTTAAAGAAGTTTCTGCAATGTTGGTAGAGAGAATAATTCTTCTTCCGAATTGATTAGGATGAAATATTTTTTGTTGATCTTTATTTGATAAGCGAGAAAAAAGTGGTAAAATTTCTACGTTATTAAGATGAATTTTTCTTAAGAAATCAACACTTTCTCGAATCTCTCTTTCACCTGGTAGAAAAACTAAAATATCTCCTCTTTCTACGGCCCAAAGTTCATTCACTGCTTCTAATATTGCTTCAGATAATGAAATATCAACTTCGTTTTCATCATCAGATTGCAAAGGCCTATAACGTACTTCTACTGGATAAGTTCTACCTGATACATTAATAATAGGTGCTTGGCTAAAGTGTTCACTAAACATACTGGCATCAATAGTAGCCGAAGTGATAATAATTTTTAAATCTTTTCTTTTTTGGGCAATTTTTTTGAGATAGCCTAATAGAAAATCGATATTTAAACTTCTCTCATGTGCTTCATCTATGATGATGGTATCATAAGCATGCAAATAGCGATCATTTTGTATCTCTGAGAGTAACATTCCATCGGTCATTACTTTGATATAAGTGTCTTGACTGGTTTTATCCTGAAATCTAACTTTATAGCCTACTTCTTTAGAAAGTTCAGAATTCAGTTCTTCTGCAATTCTGGTAGCTACTGCTCTAGCTGCAATTCTTCGTGGTTGAGTATGTCCTATCATTCCTGAAACACCTCGATTTAATTCTAGGCATATTTTAGGAATTTGTGTCGTTTTACCAGAACCTGTTTCGCCACAAATAATCACAACTTGGTTATTTTGTATTGCTTTTTTTATTTCATCATGTTTTTGAACAATAGGAAAATTGTCGTCAAAATGAACGCTTGGTTTTTTTTGTAATCTATTTAAATAAGCTTGATGTGATTTTTCATATTTTTGCGTGATCCGTTTCATGCCACCAAATTTATTCGGATTTTTCTGAGCCTGCTGAAGAAAAAAAACATCTTTAGATAATACTTGATTGAAATCCATTGATTTTATGACTTAAATTTAAATATCAATTTTATAACAAAATGGACAAGTTGAGCAAAATAATCAATACTAGAAACTAGTTTATTAAAGTCATATAACGACATCAATTAACCCAATATTATATCTTTTATCAACAAATCATTTGACAAATGAGAAATTCAATCAATATAATGAGTTTACTGTTTATCAGTAATTTCTGTTTAAAATATATGGAGAAAGACATGAAATCAAAATATTTATCATTAGCTTTATTGGGATTTTTGTTTGCTGCATGTAACAATACATCTAACGATGAAACTTTTACTCCAGTTGATGAAAACGAACAAATTACCGAACCAGCTAATGATGCTACTACTGTTCAAGACGAGACAGTTGCACCTGCAGATGAAACTAATCCAGCAGATGAAACTGCACCTGTAGAGGAACCTCTTAATAACTAATTTTTAATGTATCCTAATTAAAAGGCAGAAAGAATATTTATCATCTTTCTGCCTTTTTACGTTGTGTTCTAATTTTAATCAAATAATACTGATGTTATAATGCTCCTTTCAATTTCCAATTTTTGATATATGAAACCGTCTTTGATCCAAAAACTTGATAATTTAAGCAATCGCTTAGAAGAAGTCACACATCTACTCGCAAGTGAAGATGTTACTAATAATTTAGATGAATATAGAAAATTAACTAAAGAACATTCTGAATTAACACCTATTATCGAGTCTTACCAATCTTTTAAAGAAGCCCAAGATAATCTTGATACTGCAAAAGAAATGCTATCAGACCCTGAAATGAAAGAATTGGCTCAAGAAGAAATTGAATTAAATTCAAAAGCTATCGAGACTTTAGAGCACCAATTGCAATTATTGCTTCTACCCAAAGATGATGATGACCATAAAAATATTATTTTAGAAATTAGAGCAGGTACTGGAGGCGATGAAGCCGCTTTATTTGCCGGTGATTTATTTAGAATGTATTCTAAATATGCAGAAAATAATGGCTGGAAAGTTGAAATCATATCTGCTAATGAATCAGAGCTAGGTGGTTATAAAGAAGTCATTGCTCAAATTCAGGGCGATGGAATATATAGGCAACTTAAATTCGAATCAGGTGGACATCGAGTGCAAAGAATTCCTGAAACTGAAAGCCAAGGAAGAATTCATACTTCCTCTTGTACCGTTGCGGTGATGCCTGAAGCGGATGAGGTAGAAGAAGTTAATTTAAATCCTAGTGATTTGAAAATAGATACTTTTAGAGCTAGCGGCGCTGGTGGTCAGCATATTAATAAAACGGATTCAGCAGTACGCATAACCCATCTACCAACTGGTTTGGTAGTAGAATGTCAAGATGGTAGATCGCAACATAGTAACAAAGCACAAGCCATGAAGGTATTGGCCACAAGATTGTATAATCAAAAAAAGAATGCCGCTCATGAGAAAGAAGCAGCTGAAAGAAAGAGTTTGATTGGAAGTGGTGATAGAAGTGAAAGAATTAGAACATATAATTATCCCCAAGGCAGAGTAACAGATCATCGAATCAATCTAACCTTATATAAATTAGAAAACATTATGGAAGGAAATTTAGATGAAATTATTCAACCACTTATTATTGAGTATCAAGCAGAACAACTAGAAAAATTCTATCAATCTGAATAAAATAATTGTTCTAATATGAAATATGTTTTGTCTATAAGTGAACATTTAGGCATAATATAAGTGTTTTTAAAAATATAAGCAAATTATGTATTCTCAAAATCCTCGTCATGATGCAATAGAGATATCAACTTACTGTGCGAGAAAAGAATATTAAAGCGTTACCATGGTGGTGCGACGATTAATAATGAGGGTATAGGACAAGATTATCATGTTACTAATCGCCCAAAGAGTAGTTTTAAAAACAGTATTAACACCTTAGCCGAAATAGTCGTTGAGAATATCTCTGATAATGCATCATTATTTTTAAGTGGCGGCTCAGACTTGGAAACAATTGCTCAGAAACTTACCGATAAAAAAATAACTTATGTATTATAACGAATAACATTCATGTTGCATCAATCGTTTCTAATCGCCCTGATTACACCACAATGATTACATCCGGAGTCTTTCGTTCTAGTGATGGCGCTATCACTGGTGTAGCAACCTTAGATTTTATTAACCAATTTAAAGTAGATTACTCAATTATAGGTATTGCTTCTATAGAAACTGATGGTTCTTTGTTAGACTTTGATTATAAAGAAGTTTCTGTTTCACAAGCCATGATAGAGAATTCGAGAAAGCGTTATTTAATTGGTAATACCAGTTTGTTTGATAGAAATGCACTAATTCGCCTAGGACATATTAGCGATTTTGATATGTTTTTCACCAATAAAACACCCTCTAATCTTCTGAGAAGAAAATTAGATGATGCTAATATTAAGTATTTTATTGCGGATGAAACTTAAATAATAATAACTTGATTCGGATATTGATTGTAATAAGGAGTCTTATTTCTAGGGAATGTAGTAGTCAATACTTGGTCAATTTTTCTTAAACCTAAATTAATTCCTTCAATATAGGATTTCTGCTTGAACAATTTTGATATATCCGAGCAAATGTCTTCCCATACCTCATTTGGAACTAATTTTGCAATTCCCCTATCTGCAATAATCTCAATTTGCTTATCTGCAAAAGAGATATAAATTAAAACGCCTATATTGAGTTCTGTATCCCATAATCGAGTCAAACCAAACCACTCTAGTGCTCTATCTTGAGTTGTTTTTCCTGCATATAAAGATTTTAAATCCCAGCCTGATTCAATAACACACAGAAGTTCAGCCATATGTTCTTTTTCAGAATGAGAAATCGTATATTCAATTTTATCTAAATCTTCCTTGGGAAAGCATTTAAGCATTTCATGTCCGGTACTTAATAAATGGTTAATAATTCTTTTAAATTTATTCTTTTGCATAATAGTTACCATCCTCCAGAAGCACCACCACCACTGAAGCCACCGCCACCACCACTAAAGCCGCCGCCCCCAAAACCGCCGCTTCCTCCGCCGAAGCCGCCACTACCAAAACCACCACCATTAAATCCTCCTGGGCCACGTCCAGATGAACCTCCTCCGTGGTTATTACCAATGCCAAAGGCACTAATTAGAATCGACATCAAACCAAAATAGGTGATAATGACAGACATGACCACAATCCCAATAACAATCCATTGTGGAAAGCCAAAACTTTGTGCTAGGCCAAAGGCAAATCCTCCAGAAAGACAAGAAGCAAAAACTTTACCAAATCCATCTCTAAAAAAGAACAAAATATATTGCAAGAACAGAAAAAATAAAATAAAGGAAATGATTTCACTACTATCAATTTCATCTGGTTGTGTATATTCGGGAAGTTCTTCTCCTAAAATAAGTTGTTCTAAAGCTTGTGATGCTGTAAATAATCCAGAAAAATAATCCCCTTGCTGAAAATGGGGTTTCATTGCCCGATTAATAATCCTTTTAGCCGTGATATCAGGTACTGCTCCCTCCAAACCACTTCCAGGATAGATTCCCATTTGACGATCATTAAGTGCAACGATAATTAAAATACCATCGCTGTATTCTTTTCTACCTATTTGCCATTTAGCAAAAACTCTTGAACTATAATCAAAAATATTTTCAGAACCTGTTGTAGGAACAATTAAAATAACAATTTGACTGCCATTCTTTTGATAAAAATCATATAAATATTGATTTAAGGTAGCTTTTTCCTCTGGTGTTAATAGATTGACCGTATCCATGACTGGATTATTTAGTTCTGGAATAGCTTGTAAATCATTGGCAAAAGTAAGTGATGTTAACCAAGTAAAACAGGTTAACATCACCACAGTAAAGAAAATACGGATTGTTTTAGACATTTTATTTAGTATCTATAAAGCCATGAATTATTCAAAATTTACTTCAGGCACTTTTTGAATATCTTGCTCATTATCTACTGAAAAATTTGGAATAGGTTTATATCCAAATATTTTGGCAGTAATATTGACCGGAATTTCACGAATAGTTGTATTATAAGTTTGGACTGCTTGAATATATTGACGTCTTGCATGTGTAATTCTATTTTCTGTTCCTTCTAATTGAGTTTGTAAATTAGAAAAGACTTCATTCGCCTTCAAATCAGGATAATTTTCAACAACCACATTTAAACGATTCAATGCGCTTGTCAATTCTCCTTGAGCTTGGGTAAATTGCTGCATTTCTTGTTCTGTAGGCAATTGATCAGGAGTTAATTGCACACTACCCACTTTAGCTCTAGCATTGGTCACTTCTGTTAAGACCTGTTCTTCGTGTTTGGCATAACCTTTAACTGTAGAAACCAATTGAGGTACTAAATCTGCTCTTCTTTGATATTGATTTAAAACTTCAGACCAAGCAGCTTTCACAGATTCATCTTCTTGTTGAATTTTATTATAACCACACCCTGTTAACATAAAAAACAAAGTAAAAAGAACTAAAAATTTTTTCATACATCCCTCTTTCAAAGTAATTTGACAAATTTATTTTACTAGCAATTGACCACTAAATTTTAGCATAATATAGCTTATTCTCTAGAAAAAATGATACTATAAACTATTAATAAACTAAGATTAACAATCTTTAGTATAGTTTAATTTATTCTTTCTAACTAGGAGTGTTATGAAAAAAATAATGATATATATGCTTACTAGCGCCATAATGCTTTCATGTTCAACTACTAAAGACTTAAAACCCATAGATTTTAGGGACACAACAAACAAAACAAATGATGAAAAAAATTTATTTTTTCCCGATATCAATGATAGTGAATGGGCTCCTTTAAGTCTTTATGATACAACTCAGAATGATGTTTTTATCTTATTGAATAGTGTTTACACATCATCTGATTTAACCAATGTAAACTACTATATGAATATAAAAACACCAGATGGATTTAACAACGTGACAGCTGAACGAATTAATTGCAGTAGTGCGACTTATCAATCGCTTGCTATCGCTGATTTGAACCAACAAAGTTGGATCTATCAAAAAGATACCTCAGCTAAATCACTAGA
Source organism: Neisseriaceae bacterium PsAf (assembly GCA_017114885.1). GTDB lineage: Bacteria > Pseudomonadota > Gammaproteobacteria > Burkholderiales > Neisseriaceae > QFNR01. The sequence goes on from WNLJ01000031.1 coordinate 65,412, forward strand.
CAACACCTTGAACTCATTGGATACAAGTCGCAAAAACCTTTATAAAACTTTTTGTAATGGTGTTTTTCCTAAAAGTAAACAGGAACTTAAAAAACGCTTATAAAAAAAGCCCCAATCTATTTTGGGGCTTTTTTTATAAGTTACTAAAAACCTTAAAAAACTTCGATAATACCTGCAGCACCCATACCGGCACCAATACACATGGTCACCATTCCGTAACCTTTTAATCCCTCGTTTCTCATGCCATGAATTAAAGTAGCTGTACGAATAGCACCAGTCGCTCCTAAAGGGTGTCCTAAAGCAATAGCACCACCATTTGGATTAACAATATTAGCGTCTAAATTAAGCTCTCTAATCACTGCAACTGATTGTGCAGCAAAAGCTTCATTTAATTCAATCCACTTCATATCTGACAATGATAAGCCTGCAGATTTTAATACTGCCGGAATCGCTTCCTTAGGACCAATACCCATATATTCTGGCGGCACACCCCTAACTTGAAAACCTACATAGCGAGCAATAGGTGTTAGATTATATTTTTTTAAGATATCCTCCGAAACAACTAAAACAGCACCAGCACCATCAGAAGTTTGAGAACTATTTCCCGCTGTTACAGTTCCCTTATTCATAAATACTGATCTTAACTTAGCTAATCCTTCTAAACTGGTGTCAGGACGAGGACCTTCATCCGTATCAGCAGTAAATTTAGTTTCCTTAACTTTTCTGGTATTTAAATCAGGAGTTCTAACAACTACTTCAAGTGGTGAAATTTCAGCTTTAAATTTACCAGCTTGGATAGCGGCAAGCGCTCTTTTATGACTTTCTAATGAAAAAGCATCTTGATCTTCTCTAGACACTTGCCATTTTTCTGCTACTTTCTCTGCAGTCAAACCCATACCATAAGCAATAGCAACATTTTCATCTTTAGTGAAAATTTCAGGATTTAAAGCAACTTTGTTACCCATCATAGGAATCATTGACATTGACTCCGATCCTGCCGCAATTGTTACTTCAGCTTCACCTGTACGTACTCTATCAGCAGCAATTTGCAAAGCATTTAGACCACTAGAACAATAACGATTAATAGTAAGTCCACTGACTGAATCTGGTAGTCCTGACAATAACACAGAAATTCTAGCAAAATTCATCCCTTGTTCTGCTTCTGGGAAAGCACAACCTGCTACGACATCATTAATTTCTTTATGATCTAGATCCGGTGCTTGTTTCAAAACTGACTTAATCACATGAGCCAACATGTCATCTGGTCTCACTGTTTTTAACATTCCACGTGGTGCTTTACCCACTGGCGTTCTTGTTGCCGCTACAATATAAGCATCTCTAAATTGACTCATTTTTTATGACTCCAAAATCTTTTTCATGGCCTTAGTTAAAAAACTAAGGCTATATTATTCATAGTAAATTAATTTCTAACAGCTTTACCTGTAGTCATCATCCCTTGGATTCTTTCTTGTGTTTTTTCATTTTTTAACAAATCCATAAACACTTTTCTTTCTAAATCTAAAATCCATTGTTCATCTACGATACTACCATTCTCAATATCACCACCAGTCATAACCCAAGCGATTTTCTTGCCTAAGTAGTAATCATATTCGCTGATAAAGCGACCTTCTTTCATATTAACCAACTGACCAAGGATAGAAGCAGCTACAGTTCTACCACCAACTTTAAATGTTTGTGGCTGTTCAGGTCTAAATCCAGAATTAGCCAAAGTTAGTGCCTCTTGAATCGCAACATACAACAATTCATAAGTATTAAAAACAACAACATCACTTTCTCTTAGATGTCCAGTTTCTTTAGCTTCAAGAGCACTGGCAGCAACTTTAGCCATAGCAATATTCATATAATAGTCTGTTAAGGATGCCAACAAATCACCTTTGCTTTCTTTAGCAGCTCTTAAAGCAAACTCTTTGGTTCCGCCACCGCCAGGAATTAAACCAACACCCACTTCAACCAGTCCTATGTAAGATTCTAATGCCGCCACGACTTTATTACTATGTAATACAATTTCACCTCCACCACCCAAAGCATAACCATTAACAGCAGAAACAACAGGTACTTGTGAATAGCGAATCTTCATAGAAGTCTCTTGGAATAGTTTAATTGTTTTTTCAATGGCTTCAAAGTCACCACTTGCAAACACGGGCATCATTGATTTTAAATCAGCTCCCACAGAGAATGGTGCATCTTCATTCCAAAGAACAACAGCTTCAAATTCTTGTTCTGCAATATCAATCGCTTGACTGAATCCTGACAAAACATCATAGCTTACTGCATGATTTTTATTTAAATTTTCAATAATTAAAACTCTATCATCTAAAGTAAAGGCTCTAACAAAATCACTTTCCCAAACAGTTTTACCCAAAGGTTTTCTGCTCTCACCCAACAATCTTGCTGGTACAATTTGACGTTTATAAACATCCAAGTTAGAACGTGGTTGATAAGTACCATCTGAAAATTTAAAGCTACCTTTGTCATTATGAAACTCTGTTAATGAGTCTAACCAACTAGGTAATTTAGCCTTGGTCATCGTATTTCCTGCAGAAATATCTTCTTCAAGCCATTTTTTCACCTGTTGAATTCCAGCAGCTTGCCATGTTTCTAATGGACCAACATCCCAACCAAAACCCCATCGAATAGCAAAATCAATTTCTCTAGCTGTATCCGCTATGCTTTCTGCATGGTAAGCGATATAGTGGAAAACTTCTGCAAAGCAAAACCAAACAAACTGTGCTTGAGGATTTTGTGACGCACGCAATCCCTTAAATTTTTCTACAGGGTCTTTAATTTTTAGCAATTCGATAACTTCTGAATCAGCTTTTTCTCCACTAGGCACATATTCTTTTGTTTTAGGATCTAAAACAAAGTATTGTTTACCTTGTTTTTGGTAGATACCACCACCTGTTTTTGAACCCAACTTACCTTCTTCAACCAAAAAACTTAGCCAATCTGGCTGCGTAAAATATTGATGCCATGGATCATCAAGTAAGCCATCTTGCATTGTTTGTGCAACATGTGAAAAAGTATCTAAACCAACAACATCAGCAGTTCTAAAAGTTGCAGATTTAGGACGTCCTAATCTTCTACCTGTCAAATCGTCCACTACGTCAAATCTTAAATTATATTTTTTAGCCAAATGAATAGCCGCTAACATTGAAAACACACCAAGACGATTGGCTACAAAATTAGGTGTATCTTTAGCTCTTACTACGCCCTTGCCCAGTGTAGATACTAAAAATTTTTCTAAGTGGTCAAGATATTCAGAATCTGTTTTTTCACAAGGAATTAATTCAACTAAGTGCATGTATCTAGGTGGATTGAAAAAATGCACGCCACAAAAACGATGTTTTAAATTTTCAGGAAATTTAGAACACAATAACTCTATTGATAAGCCTGAAGTGTTAGTCGCAAAAATAGTATTTTCTCCTAAGTGAGGAGCAACTTGCTTGTAAACACTTTCTTTAATATCTAGTCTCTCGGCTACAGCTTCAATTACCAAATCACAATCTTTTAGTTCTTCTAAGTCATCCTCATAATTCGCTGCTTTAATGTAACTTAAAGATTTTGAAGTAGCCAATGGTGCTGGTTTGATTTTTTTTAAGCCTTTTAATGCATTATCGACAATTGCATTTTTAGGACCTTCTTTGGCTGTCAAATCAAATAAAACGGTTTTCACTTTAGCGTTGGCTAAATGACCAGCAATTTGGCAACCCATAACACCTGCACCCAATACTGCCACCTTTTTCACGACAAATTTTTTCCCTGCCATTATACAGACCTCATAAAATAATTTCTATAAAAAACATGCTGATGAGTCCCATCAGCATGTTTACTTTCTTAATTTTTAGAATACAAACCTATCAAGTAAATTTTCATCATATTGATTAAGTTCCATATCAAAATCATCTACCATAATAACATAGCGTTTTAATTTTCTTGATTCTGATACATCATTAAATTCTTGCTGTGTTATCCAGCCTTTATCAAGAGCTTCTTGTAAACGATTTCGAGGAGAGAATGTTTCAAATTTATCTTCACGTTCAATCTTACGCAATTTCTTCTCAACTGGTTCAGATTTGATAACGGCCTCACGTGCATGAACAAGTAACTTGGTATAGTTTTCTTTTTCATCTTCTTGACCAACGTACAAACCTTGGGCAATACGTCTCGCTGTAGGCCCATCTTCCATCATTAAAGTAGATACTTTAGAGCCTAAATCATCACTAGGACCATGTAATCTTTTACCGAAAGGTAAGATTAACAATCTGGCAATAAAAGCAACAAAACGATTTGGTAGGTTTCTAATAACCTCATCTAAAGCAGTTTCGGCTTCACTCAAAGCTCTTTCAACAGAGTATTGTAGCAATGGAATGTCTTCCTTAGGACTACCATCTCTTTCAAAACGTTTTAATGCAGCAGTCGCTAAATATAAATTACTAACAACATCACCCAAACGACCCGAAATCTTCTCCTTGAATTTTAAACTACCACCAAGACTACCCATTGTCATATCAACTAAAGTCATAAAGTTGGCACTTAGACGAGTAACCTTTTTGTAGTAAGGAGCCACAGCACCTGAACGTGGTGAGCTAGCAAATACCCCATTAGTCAAGCTTAACCAGAAACTACGGCTTACGTTGACTAAAACAAAATGTAAGTGTCCAGATAAAGCTTTATCAAAAGCAGCTGCATCATTTTCTGCTGCCGCTGTCATCTCTTTTAACACATATGGATGGCAACGAATAGCCCCTTGACCAAATATCATAAGTGTACGAGTCAAGATATTGGCACCTTCCACTGTGATAGAAATCGGAATTGCTTGATAAGCACTAGCTAATGGATTTCTAGGTCCTAAAACAACTGTTCTACCACCATGAATATCCATAGCATCATTAACCGATTGACGACCTTGTTCCGTTAAGTGATATTTTAGAATCGCTGAAATAACACTTGGATTTTCACCCATATCCAAGGCAACTAAAGCTAAATCTTGAGCTGCTTCCGAAATATAAGCATTGGCCGCAATTCTTGCTAAAGCTTCACCTACCCCATCAAAACGACCGATTGCCAAACCAAATTGATCACGAACTCTAGAATAAAGAGCAGTTGCGTAAGCACTCGCTTTAGAAGCGGTTACACCACTAGCAGGTAGAGAAATACAACGACCAATTGATAAACATTCCATCAACATTGGCCAGCCTTTACCAGCTCTTTCAACACCACCAATAATCCAATCAATAGGAATAAATACATCAGTACCACAAGTAGGACCATTCATAAATGGACTTCCAATTGGATAATGACGGCGTCCAATATTCACACCCTCATGTTTGGTAGGAACCAAAGCAAGTGTAATACCAATATCTTTTTTACCACCAAACTGATCTCCTAATAAACCATCTGGGTCATACATCTTAAAAGCCAAACCCAAGACAGTCGCTACTGGAGCTAAAGTAATCCAGCGTTTTTCCCAAGAAATACGGATTCCTAATGCATCCTTATGTTCTTCTCCAGTAATTGGATCAACATAATCACCCTTACATACTACGCCATAGTCAGGAATACCACCTGCATCAGAACCCGCATGAGGGCTTGTTAATGCAAAACAAGGAATTTCTTCACCACCTGCTAGACGAGGTAAATAATAATCTTTTTGTTCTTGTGTACCATAATGTTGTAACAGTTCACCAGGGCCTAAAGAGTTAGGAACCATAACAGTAACACCTGCAGTAGCAGAACGACTGTTTAATTTTCTTAATACTTGGGTATGTGCGTATTGAGAAAATTCCAATCCGCCATATTGTTTTTTAATAATCATACCCCAAATACCAATATCTTTAATTTTTTGCCAAACTTCAGGAGGAAGATTTTTTGTATGATGAGTTACTTCCCATTCATCAATCATTGAGCACAATTCTTCCACAGGACCATCAATAAATGCTTGTTCCTCTTCTGTTAATTTAGGATCTGGATAATTTAATAATACTTGATAATCAGGTTTTCCAGAAAATAGTTGTCCATCCCACCAGACAGTTCCTGAATCAATTGCAGCTTGTTCCGTCTCAGAAATCGCTGGCGATACTTTCTTAAAGATGTCAAATATTTTATCTGAAACTGCACGACGAACAGGTTCGAACGTTGTAACAACTGCTATGACAATTAAAACTACGTATAAAAGGTAGTGAACCCAAGTAGCACCATCACCGACAGCAAGTTGGCCAACCAAAACGCCCAACAACCCTGCTACTGCAATGATAATACCTCTAGCTCCTACATATGCTGTTATTCCTACGAATAACAACATCAATACAATGCTTGCTAAAATACTCATTAATGTCTCCTTACTTACATTTGCCTTTAAACCGCGCCCCCAAAACCATAAAATGATTCTCTAATGCGCAACCAGCAATATATTTATCCCTAATAATTACTAAAAATAAATAGATTACTTTTATTATTTTTATTCAACTCAAAACAACCAAAAACAAACGACGATCATTCTAAATCTTCAATATTGCGCTTATAGCTTGTGTTTCATAACATCTTGAATATCAAATTAATACCTTATCATTATTTTGTTTAGTATCTACCATTTGTCAATAAGAAACATTGAATTACTACTAACATTTGGTACAAACCAAATTAAGGAAATCTAAAATTTTTAGAGTTTGAACTCACAACCATATCTGTGAATTTACTTTTAAAAAAAGAGACTGTCAAGTTACTTTTTCCCTAAAATTTTTATATTTTTACTTAAGTTATTTAAAAATTTGAAACAAAATGATTCTTCAAAATTGGATAGCTTAAAATAGATAACCTTAATTTCTTAAAATAAATATAATTTGTTCAAGAGATAGCTCTTAAAATAGTTCTTCATTTGATATTGATACACAGATAATGAACTATCCGGGTTCTCTTATAATAGTAAGCTGATTGATTATTGGTATTTTATTCAATAATCTGAATAAGGGTAAAGTTATCTCGACCAAAATATTTACTTATTTTAGAACCTAGAGGGGTATAAAAAACCCAAGAAAATGCCAGTAATGCAACTACCGTACCACCAATATAATTATCAGATGCCCAATGAGCACCACCGATTAATCTAGGAATCATTAGGAAAATAGCCACTAACCAAATAAGTATTTTTTGCCAGTATTGAGATGAAAAATGAAAAAAGAAAGATGCAGATAACATTAATACGGCTGCATGATCCCCAGGAAAGCTTCTTTTCGAACCATCTTTCACTCCTAAAAGATAACCCTCCCATGGGAAATGTTCCGATAAAGAATAATGAGGAAATACATAACTTGGGCTGACATGTTGCCAGTCCATAACATAAATCACTTGATCGAAAATTATTTTTATAATTAATTGAACTACTAACATAAAAAGAAAAATAAAAAATGCTTGTCGCACATATATTCCTTGATAAAAATATCCAGGCTTTATCAGTCAAAAAAGCAATACAAATGCAATAATTAAATCAAAAAATCGAGTATTAGTAAGTGCCCAAAAAAAAAGCCCATCCTTTATTAAGATACAATGTGCCATTTAAACTTTGGAAAATATGCGCGTCTATTGATAAAAGATAATTATGCATGCTTGGATACGCCCAGATTGCCAGCAATAAAAAAGCAGTAATGTGACAGAATACAAATTTATTCAATTGCCATTGTTTTTTTAGTAATCCTTTTTCTTGCCTCTGCATAGCCAATTATCCTTTATTTAAACGCAAACTATTTAAATATAAATTTAGCTATACTTTCTACCATCGTAGCACTAATAAAAAAAGTCATATTCAATGAATACTTACAAAAGAATTTTTTATCTGCATAAATCTTAATTTTTAATTAAAAATAAGCTATTCGGTTAATGAATATGACCATAAATAATTAGATAATTGAACTAAGTTTAAAATCTGAAATTAAATAGTAGGTTTTTAAAGGAAATAATATAGTCTATAATCTTGGATATTAACTTTAAATTGAAGAATTAACATGGGAAACGAGCAAGAAGAAATTGTACTCAGTAAAACTAAAATGAAGCAAGAAATGCATAACTTGCAAGACATTGGAAAAAGATTAACAACTCTTTCTAAAGAAGAAAGAGCAAAGCTTCATCTTCCTGATTCTCTGGAAGATGCCATACAAGATTATTCTAAAATTAAATCTAAATCTAATGGTGCTAATCGCAGGCAGTTACAATTTATCGGCCGCTTGATGAGAGACTTGCCTGAGGAGAATGTACAGATTATTCTAACTTATTTTTCGATTATCGATGGCAATAATCAAAGCCATAATGCGTACATTAAACGATTAGAAAGACTTCGTGAAGAGCTTATTAACGAAGAAAATGCTTTGACAACATACCTTAATCAACACCCAGATATAGAAGCAACTTATCTAAGAACATTGATTAGAAATTGTAAAAAAGAATTGGCTAATAATAAACCACCCAGAGCTTATCGCGAAATATTTAAATTTTTAAAGGAAGTAGAACCTTTTGATTATCAAGCATAATAAATATTTTTAATCTACTAATTATTATTGACAACTGTTCATCTAGGTAACACTCAATTATAATCAACCCTTCCTAGCGTAGAGGATAAAATAATAGAGTTTATTATTATATGGATATATTAACCACCATTAACGAAACTAAAAAGCAAGAAGTTACCTTTGCTAAAAAAAATCTTGATTTTGAAAGTTTGAAATCACAATGTCTTGATTTGCCTCCCTCACGAGATTTTTCTGGTAAGTTGTGTGATTTAGTTTCGCAGAAAAAAACGGCGATTATTGCAGAAATTAAAAAAGCAAGTCCATCCAAAGGATTGATTCGAGAAGATTTTAACCCTATCGAAATTGCTCAATCTTATGAAAAATCAGGAGCAGTTTGCCTTTCGATTCTGACTGATAAACAGTATTTTCAAGGTGATCCTGATTATATATTACAAGTAAAAAATAAATGCTCACTACCCATTTTACGCAAAGATTTTATCATTGATTCTTACCAAATTTATCAAAGTAGGCTTTGGCAAGCAGACGCTATTTTATTGATTGCAGCTTCTTTGAGTAAAGCGCAATTGGAAGATTTTGAAGGAATTGCCTTAGAAAACGGATTATCAGTATTAATTGAATTACACGCCGAAGAAGAGTTAGAGAAAATCGAAAATTTAAAATCCAAACTGATTGGCATTAATAATAGAAATCTAAAAAATTTTGAAGTTAATATTGAACAAACTTTATTGTTAAAGCCTTCCCTTCCAAAGGATAGAGTTATTGTATGTGAAAGTGGCATTCATAACCATAGTGACATACAATACATGAGGGAACATGATGTCTATACCTTTCTTGTAGGAGAAAGCTTAATGAGACAAAGTGACTTAGAAAATGCATTATTGGAATTAATTAATGGTAAATAGAATATGAGTATTATTATTAAAAATGATGAAGAAATTGAAAAAATGAGAGTCGCTGGTCGCTTAGCGGCTGAATTATTAGATTACATTGAACCCTATATTAAACCAGGTGTTACAACTAATGAATTGAATGAACTTTGTCATAACTATCAGGTTAATGTTCAAGGGACTATACCTGCCCCACTAAATTATGGCAATCCACCTTTTCCAAAGTCAATCTGTACCTCTGTCAATCATGTTATTTGTCATGGTATTCCTGATGATAAACCTCTTAAAAATGGAGATATTATTAATATTGATGTGACCATTATTAAAGATGGTTTCCATGGTGATACCAGTCGTATGTTTGCAGTTGGTGACATTAGTCCCTATGCAAAACGTTTAATCAAAGTAACTCATGAATGTATGATGTTAGGCATTAATGAGGTCAAACCAGGAGCAACATTAGGTGATGTTGGTTATGTTATCCAGAAACATGCCGAGGAAAGTGGTTACTCAGTAGTACGAGAATTTTGTGGACACGGTGTTGGAAGAGGTTTTCATGAAGACCCTCAGGTTTTGCACTATGGCTATAAAGGCACAGGACCTGTCTTAAAACCTGGCATGATATTTACTATTGAACCTATGATTAATCAAGGTAAACGACAATTAAGAATTCTAGGTGATCAATGGACTGCAGTCACCAAAGATCGTTCTTTATCCGCTCAATGGGAACATGAAGTTCTCGTCACAGATGATGGTTATGAAATTCTCACTATATCGCCTAAATATGGCAAACCTTAATAAATTAATATTATTGATATTAAACGATAATTACTATAGATGAATTGCCCTTAAGTATACTTGACTAATTTAATCGGGTATATTAAAATTTAAACCAGGATTAAGAGTATTTACTTATTTAACTAAAGAGTGTGATTTTATGAAGTTAACAACTAAAGGTAGAAATGCTGTAACCGCGATGTTGGATTTGTGTGTTTATTCACAGAATCAACCAGTCAATTTAAATTCAATCTATGAAAGACAGAATATTACAGTTAATTATCTAGAACAAATTTTTATTAAATTACGTCGCGCTGGTTTAGTTAAAAGTATCAGAGGGCCTGGTGGTGGCTATGTTCTTAGCAGAGATCCTAGTGAAATTAAGATCGCAGAAATAATTAATACTGTTGAGGATAATTTAAAAGTCACTCAATGTGATGGATTAGAGAATTGTCGCGATGGTGAGAGGTGTATTGGGCATGATTTGTGGTGTGGCCTAGAAAAATTACTGGATGATTTTTTATATAGTTATTCACTTTATGATGCCGCCTGCCCTAATCTAGCCTCTAAAAAGAATCAAGAAATAGAACTTATGAATTATCAATATAACAATAATAATTAGAACACAATGGAGACCATTATGAGTATTAAGCTTCCTATTTATCTAGACAATGCAGCCACTACAAGAGTAGACCCTAGGGTAACAGAAAAAATGGTTCCCTATCTCTCAGAAATTTATGGGAATCCAGCAAGTAGCAGTCATGAATTTGGCTGGGTGGCAGAAGAAGCTGTGGAAAAAGCAAGACAACAAATTGCAGACCTAATCAACTGTGACAGCAAAGAGATTATTTTCACATCTGGAGCAACAGAATCTGATAATTTAGCACTCAAGGGAGCTGCTCAATTTTATCAAAAAAAAGGCAAGCATTTAATTACCGTTAAAACGGAACATAAAGCGGTATTAGATACTATGAGAGAACTTGAAAGAGAAGGTTTTGAGGTCACTTACTTAGATGTAGATGAACATGGTTTATTAGATTTGAATAGCTTGAAAAATGCTATCAAAGAAGACACTATTCTGGTTTCTGTCATGTGGGTTAATAATGAAATTGGTGTCATTCAAGATATAGATGCTATAGGTGAGCTTTGTCGTGAAAATAAAATTATTTTTCATGTGGATGCTACTCAAGCTTGTGGCAAAATTCCTATTGACTTACAAAAAAGTAAAGTTGATTTAATGAGTATGAGTGCTCACAAGATTCATGGACCTAAAGGGATTGGTGCTTTATTTGTACGCCGCAAACCTAGAGTTCGCCTAAATGCACAAATGCATGGCGGTGGTCATGAAAGAGGTTTTAGAAGTGGCACTCTTCCAACACACCAAATCGTAGGCATGGGTGAAGCTTACCGCATTGCTAAAGAAGAAATGGCTCAAGATTATGACAAAGCTTTATTATTACGTAATTTGTTTTTAAGTGAGATTAAAGATATTGAGCAAGTTTATATTAATGGCGATTTGAACCGAAGATTACCTCATAATATTAACGTTAGTTTTAACTTTGTAGAGGGTGAAAGTTTGATTATGGCGGTTAAAGAACTTGCTGTATCAAGTGGTTCTGCTTGTACTTCTGCTAGTTTGGAACCATCGTATGTATTAAGAGCATTGGGTAGGAATGATGAATTAGCTCATAGTTCATTGAGAATTTCTCTTAGTCGTTTTACGACGGAAGAGGAAATTATCTATGCAGCAAATCTAATCAAAGAAAAAGTAGCAAAATTAAGGGAGCTTTCCCCTCTATGGGAAATGTACCAAGAAGGAATTGATTTAGATACTGTTCAATGGGCAGAATAATAATTAAATAATTTAAGGAGATTAATATGGCTTATAGTGAAAAAGTCATTGCCCACTACGAAAATCCTAGAAATGTAGGATCTTTAGATAAAAATGATACCCATGTAGGTACTGGGATGGTTGGTGCACCTGCTTGTGGTGACGTGATGAAATTGCAAATAAAAGTAAATGATGATGGTGTTATCGAAGACGCTAAGTTTAAAACTTATGGTTGTGGTTCCGCCATTGCTTCTTCTTCTTTAATTACAGAATGGGTCAAAGGAAAGTCAATTGATGAGGCTTTGGCCATAAAAAATAGTGCCATTGCAGAAGAATTAGCCCTACCTCCTGTTAAAATCCACTGTTCAATTTTAGCAGAAGATGCCATCAAAGCAGCTGTTAACGATTATAAAAATAAAAATAATTCCTAATTATTAAGGGGGTCATTCAATGATTACTTTATCAGAAACTGCAGCTAACCATGTTAAAAAATACTTAAACTCTCGTGGCAAAGGCGAAGGTATTCGAATTGGTGTACGCACCAGTGGCTGTTCTGGTATGGCTTATACTCTAGAGTTTGTGGATACACCATTAGATGAAGATCTTTCTTTTGAAAGTTACGGCGTTAAAGTATTTGTTGACCCTAAGAGTCTTATTTATTTAGACGGAACAGAGCTAGATTTTCAAAAAGAAGGCTTACAAGAAGGATTTAAATTTATTAATCCTAATGTTAAAAACGAATGTGGCTGTGGTGAAAGTTTCCACGTTTAGGACAAAATGAATTATTTTGAAATTTTAAAATTTCCAATTGACTATGATCTTTCCTTGGATTATTTAGAGTCCCAATTTCAAAAATTGGCAACACTTTATCATCCAGACAGAGTGGCCTCTCTATCTGCTTTTGAAAAAAAGCAGTATATGCAGATGTTTACTACTTTAAACGATGCTTATCAAACATTAAAAAATCCAATTTCTAGAGCTGAGTACATCCTCTCTTTGAATAATATTGAATACGATTCTGAAAAGACGTTCCAATATGACCCAGAATTGCTAGAATCCCAAATGTTATTCCGAGAAAAAATAGACGATGCTCAAAATTTAGCTGATTTAGTACCCATTGTAGAAGAAATCGAGACAAATTTGTCTTCTCTCTTTGTGGATATTGCTTCGTCTATTTCTAGTAAATCTTGGGATAAAGTTACTGCATTGATTGATAAGGCAAAATTTTTTGATAAGCTTTTAGTAGCAACGCAACAAAAACAAACCCTTTTAGAAAAAGAATAATATGGTTTTACTACATATCTCAGAACCCAATCAAAGTCCACAACCTCATGAAGATAGATTTGCTTTGGGGATAGATTTAGGAACAACTAATAGTTTAGTTGCGAGTACTAAAAGTTCCGAAACTACTTGTCTTAAAGATGAAATGGGAAGAAACACCCTTCCATCGGTAGTAAGGTATTGTGACAACAATAAAATAGAGGTTGGCTTTGATGCTTTGAAAGCGCAAAAAATTGATCCACAAAATACCATTAGCTCTACTAAACGATTGATTGGTAAAACTTTAGAGGATATCCCTACAATAGATAATCTTCCTTACGAATTTGTACCTGATGAGAATATTATTAAATATAAGACAAGGCAAGGTATCAAAACGCCTATTGAAGTCTCGAGTGAGATTTTAAAAACACTTTATCAACGAGCGGAAAAAAATTTGGGTGATAATATCGCGGGTGCTGTGATCACAGTTCCAGCTTATTTTAATGATGCTCAAAGACAAGCGACTAAAGACGCAGCAAGATTAGCAGGTATTAATGTTCTTCGATTAATTAATGAACCAACAGCCGCTGCAATCGCTTATGGTTTAGAAAATGAATCGGAAGGACGTTTTGTTGTTTATGATTTAGGTGGAGGCACACTCGATGTTTCCATACTAGAATTATCCAATGGACTATTTAAAGTATTAGCTACGGGTGGTAACACCGCTTTAGGTGGTGATGATTTTGATGAAGAGATAGTCAATTATCTGGTTAAAAAAAATAACTTAACAAACTTGAGTGAAGAAGATATTCAACTCATTTCTTCTCTTGCTAGATCTTTGAAAGAACATTTAACTGAAAACGACTCCGCTGTCATTAAAGCTAATTTAAGCTCTCAAGAATCATTTGAGCTGAGACTTACTCAAGACGAATTTTTCCGATTAACCCAATTTTTAGTTGATAAGACATTAAATTCAGTTAAACAAGTTTTAAAAGATGCTAAATTGGCTTTAGATGATATTAATGGCGTGATTATGGTCGGTGGTTCAACAAGAATGCCACATGTACAAAGCACTCTAAATAATTTCTTTAAACAAGAATTATTGACTAATCTTAACCCTGAGACTGTTGTCGCTGTTGGTGCAGCAAAACAAGCAAACTTATTAATAGGCAATCAACAACAGGATGGTTGGTTACTACTTGATGTAACTCCCCTCTCACTTGGTATTGAAACTTATGGAGGTTTGGCAGAAAAAATTATTCCTAGAAACAGTACTATTCCTATCGCTAAAGCTCAAGAATTTACCACTTTTAAAGATGGGCAAAGCGCTATGATGGTGCATGTTATTCAAGGAGAAAGAGATTTAGTTGCAGATAACAGAAGTTTGGCTAAATTCACTCTTACTGGAATTCCTCCCATGGTAGCTGGTGCTGCTAGAATTTTGGTCACTTTTCAAATAGATGCTGATGGATTACTAAGTGTCACTGCAAAAGAAAAAACCACAGGAATCTCTCAAAGCATTGAGGTTAAACCCTCTTATGGTTTAGATGACGACGCAATTACTAAGATGCTCCAAGATTCAATTGCGCATGCGGGAGAAGATGCTCAGAAAAGAAATTTAAAAGAAGCATTAACCGAGGCTGAAGGTTTAATTAATGCAGTATTAGCAGCACTTGAAACTGATTCTGATTTATTAACATCAGAAGAAAATAAGATGATTCAAGAATCGATTAAAAACTTACAAGGTGCATGTAAGAATTCTCAAATCGATACTATTCGCGCTGGAATTGAAGATTTATCCAACGTAACTGAAAGTTTTGCGGCCAAACGTATGGATAAAAATATTTCTAAAATATTATCAGGCGAGCATATTAATAATATTTAATTTAAAATATAATAGTGACTAAATATATACTGAGGAATTATTAAATGAGTAAAAATCCTACTTATAATTTTGTTCTAGCCATCATTTTCTTTATCTGCTTGCTAGGTACAGGTGCATCTTTTCTATTACAATATGTTTTTAATTACAATCCTTGTCCTCTTTGTATTTTCCAAAGAATCGCAGTTATGACAACTGGTCTGGTCGCCTTTATTCTTTTGTTAATTCCTCAGCAAAAAAACATAACCAAAATCATTTCTGCTGTATTAATCCTAATTCCATCTGCTTTTGGCATTACTTCTGCTGTTAGGCAGATATACCTACAACATTTGCCGGCGGATCAAGTTCCTTCGTGTGGACCTGGACTGAATTTTTTAGTGGAAAATAATTCTTATTTTACTGTATTACAAAAAGTATTTAATGGTTCGGGTAAATGTGCTGTTGTGGAAAAATTATTCTATGTTCCTTTACCTGTATGGAGTTTAATCATGTTTATAGTGATTGTACTACTCGCCATATTAGGTATCTATTTCACTGATAAGGGACAAACTTACTATAAATAACGGTATTTAAATAAATGTATTAATTATTTATTATGTTTGTGATATAAGCTCGATATTACTTTTGATTTAAAATTCAATAAGAACAATAATATGGATACAATCTACTATACTAAAACTGCTCGTGTATTACATTGGGTAATGGCTATAATTTTTATTATTGCATGGACGATTGGATTTATTTCTATGCATGCATTGAAGGGAGATGCTGCAGAATATATTGGTTCTACCATTACACTGCATAAAAATATTGCTTCTGTATTAATATTTTTAGTGATTATCCGAATTTTTTGGCGTTTTACTCATCCAGCGCCTAAATTACCTGATACGATGTCGCCTGTTATGAAAGGAGCGGCTCATTTCGGTCATTTACTTTTATATATTATATTATTGCTATTACCTATTTCAGGTGCACTACTTAGCTGGTCATCAGGACATCAAGTTCCCGTTTTGTATTTATTTGACTTACCCAAACTAGTAAAAGATAACCCTAAAATCTTAGCTTATGCTGAACCCACACATATTTACACAGCATGGATTGCAGGATTTGTAGTACTTGGGCATATTTTAATGGCTCTAAAACATCATTTTATTGATCGAGATACTGTTTTGATTAGTATGCTAGGACCAAGGAAGTGATATTGATTATTTAAATGCTACCTAACTCAAAAATTATTCTCTTGTCTCTATGATTACTTTATTGAAAAAGACCCCCCTTTAGAGTATTAATTATAAAAATAGCTCACAAAGCACATTTCTTCCATTTGCGAATTTTTGTTCTAAAATTAGTAAAAGGAGCGACTGTGTTGATATGAACCCACTTATAAATCGGCCATTTTGCAGGTGTGGTTGCCCATTTTCTTTGTTTTGGTTCAAATAGTTCTTTGTAAGATAAGGTTTCAATCCATGCGCAAAGCTCATTAACAGCTTCAGTCAACTGTTCTTTTTGTTCTGTTAATAAATATTGTCCATAAGTTTGGTAAAAAATTTGATGCAAATTTCCCAAATTATTCCATTTATAGCCTTCTACAGGTGTATATACTTCTTTCCCTGCTTGTTCATCTTTGTCCCATTGTAATAATAAATTAATCCATCCTAGTTGATAAGATCAATTTTCAGAGGGAGTTCTATCCACACCAACAATTCGAATATCTTTCATGGATTCTAGAATTTCATCAAATTCATGGATATATTTATCAAAAGAAATTTTAATAGTATCAATTAGTTCTTTAGAATTTTTATATTCCTTTATGCTAAAGCTCCTTATTTTACTTTAGTACCAATACGTTTTGGTTCTTTAAAATTCATCCATACAAAGAATGCCTTGCCTTGAATATCCAATTCATCTACAAAGCCCCAATAACGACCATCTTCACTATTATCTCGGTTATCACCTAAGACAAAATATTTACCTTCTGGAACCTCACAGACAATACCGTTATCACCCTCAATAACGCATGGATTTATAGACTTAACATTATCAGCATCTAATGTTGGGCGATTAGGAATTTCATAAATATTGAATTCAGTATTATCAATTTTTTGGTGAAATTCTTCTACTTCTATATTATATGGCGTCGCAATATTGTAAGAATTTTCTAGATATTCCTTCATGCCTAACGACTCTTTACTAATTTCTTGCCCGTTGATAATCAAATTTTTATTTCTAAATTCAACTTTATCGCCACGAATTCCAATTACTCGTTTAACATACTGAATTTTTCTATTTAATGGAAAGTCAAAAACGATAACATCACCTCTTGCAACAGGTTTATTACTAATTAATGTTTTATTTGAAATTGGCATTTTTACGCCATAATCATATTTACTAACTAAAACAAAATCACCCACTACTAGACCTGGTCTCATCGAACTAGAAGGAATAATACTTAAATCCACAATAAAAGATCGAATAGTAAATATAATAAAGAAAATCCAGAAAAAGCCCTTAAAATAATCGACCAAATGCCAAGCAGATAATTCTTCGATGTCGTCTTGTCGAGATTTACGATAGAAGTGGTAAATCAAATAAGCCAAACCAGTTAATACTGTCATCACTAAAAATACAGTACCAAAACTAAAAAATTCAGATAATAGACAAAATATACCAATTACTAATAATAAAAACGACCAATCAATCAAAGGTGGTAAATTACCCTCTTCAACTAACGCAGTTTTATCTGCCATAAAAAATAGAATAATGGCTAAAAATAATAATACACAACCCACAACCAAAAATGATAACCCACCAAACACTATAATTTCCTTTATTTTATTTTTTGAAAAAAACGATTAAATTGAGCTGTATTTATTAATATATAAACAGCTTTTCCATAAATATCTTTTTTATTAATCAACCCATGATGACGACTATCCAAGCTATAATCTCTGTTATCTCCTAAAACAAAACATTGATTCTCTGGTACATCACATTTAACACCCGCAGCAATCAAAATACAGTTCTTATCTTGTATTAATGCCTCAGCGTTATTATTAATAAGTTGTTCATCTTCAAAAATATCAAATGTTTTTGATTCAATATTCTGTTTAAACTGCAACAATTCATGAGATTTCTCTATTTTACTTAATTTTTTAAAATCTGTATTCAAAGTTTTATTAATAAATTCCTTTTTTATTTCTTCACCATTAATTAATAAGGTCTTACTATGATAAATTACCGTATCTTCAGGTATTGCGATTACCCTTTTAATTAAATTTATTTTTTGTTTTGGATCTCGAAAAACAATCACTTGTCCTCTTTGAATAAACTCTTTTTTATCACGCCCCCAAAAATAAATTGAATTTTCTGGTAAAACAATAACAATATCACCTGTTTTTAAAGTAGGTTCCATTGAATAGGATGGAATATAATAAAAACTTCTAAAAATAGACGCAGCACAACCAAAAATAAAAACCAAGGAAATAATTTTTGTAAAACTTTGCTTATTTCGTTTAATAGTAATTGAGTATCGTCTTTTTTTAAGACTTTACTCCATAAAAAAGAAATTAAACCGGCTACAATAAAAAACCACAAAACTTGATTTAAAGAAAAAATACTTAATAAAAAAGCAAAAATTCCTAATAATAGTAAGCAAATTAACCAAACAGACTTCTGTGCAAAATCAGTTCGATCTTGTAAAGAATACCATAACAATATTGACGTAACCAATATTAGAGCTAATCCCATAACAGCAAGGGATGTCGGCATTATTTTTTATCCCCGATTTGTAAAACTGCTAAAAAGGCAGATTGGGGAATCTCTACATTACCAACCTGTTTCATACGTTTTTTACCTGCTTTTTGTTTTTCTAATAATTTTTTCTTACGTGTAATATCTCCACCATAACATTTTGCCAAGACATTTTTACGTAAAGCTTTGACAGTTTCTCTAGCAATAATATGCCCTCCAATCGCAGCCTGTATTGCAATATCAAACATTTGACGAGGAATTAATTCACGCATTTTGCTTACCAATTCACGACCTTTAAATTGAGCAGATTGTTTATGCACAATTAAACTTAAGGCATCAACTTTTTCTCCATTGACCAAGACATCTAATTTTACTAAATCTGCCGCTCTAAATTCTTTAAAATGGTAATCCAATGAGGCATAACCTCTAGAAGTGGATTTTAAACGATCAAAAAAATCCATCACTACTTCGTTTAAAGGTAAGTCGTAAGTCAACATAACCTGACGACCTAAATATTGCATATTGGTTTGTACACCTCTTTTTTGATTACATAAGGTCATAACAGCACCGACATACTCTTGAGGAACTAAAATAGAAGCTGTAATGATAGGCTCAAACATAGTTTCAATAGAACCCGCATCAGGTAGTTTAGAGGGATTTTCTACTTCTACTTTCTCACCATTTTTTAATAGCACTTGATAAACAACTGTTGGTGCTGTGGTAATCAAATCAACATCAAACTCTCTTTCTAATCGCTCTTGCACTATTTCTAAATGCAATAAGCCTAAAAAGCCACATCGAAAACCAAAGCCAAGAGCTTGAGATACTTCGGCTTCAAAATGTAAAGACGCATCATTCAGTTGTAATTTTTCTAAGGCATCTCTTAAATTATCGTATTCATTGGATTCTACTGGATACAATCCAGCAAATACTTGAGATTTTACCTCTTTAAAACCGGGCAACGGTTTATCAGCAGGATTACTTGCTACCGTAATGGTATCGCCTACCTTAGCAGTTTTTAATTCTTTAATTCCTGATACAACAAAACCAACCTCTCCCGCTTTTAGTTCATTTCTAGCTTCTGACTTAGGTGTGAATACACCAAGTTGTTCGACTAAAGCAGTAGTTCCTGTGGACATAAACTGTATTTTGTCTTTTAGTTTAACTAAACCATCAATTAAGCGAACTAACATTACTACACCAACGTAATTATCGAACCAAGAGTCAATGATAAGCGCTTTTAAGGGACCATCTTCTATACCAGTAGGCGATGGAATTTCACTGACAATTAATTCCAAAATATCTTCAATGCCCTCACCTGTTTTGGCCGAACATTGTACTGCACCTGTCGCATCTATTCCTATGACGTCTTCAATTTCTTGTGCTACTCTATCTGGATCAGCGTTGGGCAAGTCAATTTTATTTAAGACAGGTAAAACTTCGACACCTAAATCAATGGCAGTGTAACAATTGGCAACTGTTTGGGCTTCAACACCTTGAGAAGCATCCACAACCAGCAAAGCGCCTTCACAAGCAGATAAAGAGCGTGAAACTTCATAAGAAAAGTCTACATGCCCTGGTGTATCAATCATATTGAGTAAATAAGTTTCACCATTTTTAGCTGCATAGTTTAAAGCTGCGGTTTGCGCTTTAATAGTAATTCCTCTTTCTTTCTCTATTTCCATAGAATCCAATACTTGTGAACTCATTTCTCGAGTTTGCAACCCCCCACAATATTGAATTAAACGATCAGCTAAAGTTGATTTACCATGATCGATGTGTGCAATAATAGAAAAATTACGTATGTTTTTCATAGGTCTTTCAGTCAATTAATATATTTAAAACAATTGATTTTAGCTGATTTTGAAAAAACATGCAGTATAAAATAATTAAAATATTAAGGTATAATGAGTTATTCAACAAAGGAAAATAAACATGTCAAAAAAGAGATTAATACAAGCTAAATGGATTGTTACCATGGATGATGACAATCCTATTTTAGGAAATCATGGAATAGTATTAAATAATAATATTATTGAAGCAATTTTATCCCCCAAAGAAATTAAGAAATCTAATTTTGAAAAGAAAATTGTATTAAAAAATCATATTTTGATGCCAGGGCTAATTAATCTGCATGGGCATAGTGCGATGACCCTTTTTCGTGGTTATGCTGATGATTTGGCTTTGATGGATTGGTTGAGTAATCATATATGGCCACTAGAAGGAAAGTTTGTTGGTGAAAAATTTGTATATGACGGCTCTTTGTTAGCTATGGCAGAAATGATTTTAAGCGGTACGACTACTATTAATGATATGTATTTTTTCCATAGTGGTGTCGCTAAAGCTGGTATTAAAATGGGCATGAGGACATTCGTGGGTTGTTCAATTTTAGAATTTCCAACTAATTATGCCCAGAATGCCAAAGGCTACATTGAAAAATCACTTCAAGAAAAAGCAAAATTCAAAGGTGAGCCTCTGGTTACCTTTACCTTAGCACCACATGCACCTTATACTGTTTCTGATGAAACTTTTAAAGAGATAGTGAATATTAGTGAACAAGAAGATATGTTAATTCACTGCCATATTCATGAAACAGAAACAGAAATTCAACAAAGCATTGAGCGATATGAAATGCGTCCTTTTGATCGCTTAGAAAAATTAGGCGTATTACAAGCAAATTTAATTGCGGCTCATATGGTGTTTCTAAATGATGATGAAATAGAGAGAACTCAAAAACTTGGCTTAAGCATTTCTCACAATCCATCTTCTAATATGAAACTTGCTTCTGGTTTTGCACCTGTCTCTACTTTAATAGAAAAAGGTGTTAATGTGGGTTTAGGTACGGATGGTGCCGCCTCTAATAATCGTTTAGATATGTTTTCTGAAATGCGTCTCGCCTCTTTAATTGCAAAAGGTTGTTCTAAAAATCCAACTGATTTATCAGCTTATGAAACATTAAAAATGGCTACAATTAATGGTGCTCGTGCATTACATATTGATGATAAAGTTGGCTCTATTTCTGTTGGCAAACACGCTGATATTATCGCAGTAGATACTTCAAAAATAGAAAATCAACCTATTTATGATCCTATATCTCATTTAGTTTATACTTTAGGTAGAGAAAATGTGTCAGATGTATGGATTAATGGTCAGCGAGTGTTGAAGAACAGAGTATTGGCCAATGTAGATATTAAAGAATTACATAAAAGAGCCAAATCTTGGCAAGAAAAAGTAATTGACTATAAAGGATAAAATAAATGGATAATCAAATTGGAAATGCAAATGTTAGTCGTGAAGAAGTGGATAAATTTGGCCAACTAGCTAATGAATGGTGGGATAAAAACGGTCCTTTAAAATCTTTACACGACATCAATCCATTGCGATTTGCTTTTATTCAAAAATATACTGATTTGAATAATAAAAATATTTTGGATGTAGGTTGTGGTGGTGGTATTTTGACTGAATCTTTAGCTAAAGCAGGTGGAAAGACCACTGGTATTGATTTAGCTTGTGATTCAATTGAAGCAGCCAAGCAACATGCACAAAGACAAAATTTAGCTATTGATTATCAAACCATAGATGTAGAACAATTAGCTCAAGAAAAAACAGGTGAATTTGATGTCATTACTTGTATGGAATTATTAGAACATGTTCCTGAACCCGAAAGATTGGTTCATGCTTGTGCACAATTGCTAAAACCCAATGGTTTACTCTTTATGTCCACCATTAACAAAAATATTAAATCTTATTTACAAGCCATTGTCGCAGCTGAATATATTTTAAAATTAGTCCCTAAAAAAACCCATGACCATGCAAAATTTATTACCCCAGCCACACTAGCACGCATAGCAAGAAGTAATGATTTGGAAATTGAAGGGATGTCTGGATTCTCATACAATCCAGTCACTCAAGAATATTTTTTAACGCCTAAAGTAGATGTGAATTATATGATTGTATTTAAAATGCAAAATCTTACTACATAATTAATTAAATCTATGACCCTTTACAATGTTTTAACTCTAATAATTAGACCACTAGAGATAGCCTATACATATGGGGGGTGTTTATTCGAAAGTTGTGATCATTTATCATTAAGGTAAATCTGTTTTTTATCTGAATATTTATCAATACCTATCTTTTCTCTTGCTTTTAATTTAATTAAACTAGTACTTTTAACAACTAATTTTAAACTAGAGGTGTAAAATTTCTAGATTAACATCTTGCATCCTAGTAGCCGATAGTAGAGTATCATGTACTTCTATACAGTACAGAATAAATATAAAAAAATAAAAATTTTCTATTTCACGGACAAAATCAGCACTAAAAAACCACTTCTAGCAAGTGGTTTTTTAGTGTAATTAAATTGCTTCTTTTATTGAGTTAATTTATTCAATACTTTGTCTAATTGCTGATCAGCTGCTTGATTGGCTTGATTCAATTCTTTCATCAAAGCCTCGTTAGCAACAGAAAGCTTATTATCTTTAGTGTATTCTTTTTTCATGTCTGGTGCTTTTTTAGATACGTCAATTTTCTTTTGCATCATGTTAGCTACACTATCTTTATAAGCCTTAACATCAGCATCACTAACTTCCAAAGCATTTAATTTCTTAACAATCTCTTCATCTATTTTCAAAACTTCAGCTAAAAGTTTTTCATTATATGCTTCTTGAGACTGAATAGATTTGTCATCCGCTAATTTTTTCGCAATGTTTCCTGCATTTTTATATTCCAAATCTAAAATACTTGAAATTTGATAATACTCTTTTACTGCTCCTGTTGCTGAATTAGCAAATTTTTCATCTATGGCAATTTTTTTAGCAATAACATCACTACTCACATCTGCCATTTTTTTATTCAACTCAACATATTTTTTCATTTGTTCTTGAGTTAATTTTTCAGTTCCATTTTTAGATAATTTGGCCAAATTAGCGGATTCTGCACCTAAATCTTTTTGTACTTTTAATGCATCATCTTGCAATTTTAAGTAATCTTTAACATCACTGTCAGTAATGTTAAGACTATCATAATATTTTTGAGTTTCTTCATTTAGACTGTTAAATTTAGCTTCTGCATCTTTTTGAGCCTGTTTTGCTTTTTCTTCAGAATCTATCCCTTTTTGTAGTTCATCTAAATAACTTTGTATTTCTTTGGCATTTTCTTTTTGCTTAATTTGCATTTTTAAGAACACTTGTTCTTGTGTCAATTCTTGTTTTTTTTCAGCGCTTGCTACTTGAGCATTATCTGCTGAATTAACATTGTTCGTGTTTTCATTTTTATCATTACATGCGGTTAACACAAATAAACCCAAAAGTGATAAATATAATTTATTTTTCAATCTAAATCTCCTTACTCTTTTTATTCTAAAATACGACGTCAAACATATTTTTGAAATTCTATACTATTTTTTCAATGAATACCATAAATAATTCACACCCCATTTTTCTTTAAGAAACAATTAATTCTCAATGTAGTATTGATAAATTTTTACAAAAAAATATGCAAATGCTATGATAAACTCGTATTATCCACCCAATATTTCAAAGAAATAATCATGAAAAAATTATTAAAAATAAGTGTTTTTATTATTTTTAGCATAAACTTATCTCAGGCTGGGACATATTTGGAGAACAGGACTATAGACTCTCCTGACAACAATTCTTCTTTCGAACCAATCAACCCTCTTGATTTCGGATATTGTTTTGTAAAAAATGCCACTTTTGTCATTTTTAAGATACCTCGTACTTTAGAATTTTCCTATTGCGACAGGGTGTTAAGCCAAAGCAATATAAGTATTAAAATATAATAATCCTAATGAGTCTAGTGAGAATACATATGTATAATATTGATGAATTAAGCAATACCCCTTTTAAAGTTACACCAAGAGAAAAATTTAATACCTATTCTCACCTCTTGGCTTCTATCGTTTTCTTTGTTATTGGAATTGTCTTAATATACAAACTAAATAATTTAGGGAAATATCAATACATATTCCCTACTTTAATCTACATAATAGGTTTATTTTTGACTTATTTTTCCTCCGCTTTATACCATGCCGCTTTTAATCCTCGATTAAAAACCAAGTTCAGAATTTTAGACCATTGTTGTATTTTTATTTCAATTGCAGCTAGTTATACACCTCTACTATTAATTTCATTTAGAGATAGTGTATGGGCCAAACCTTTTCTTATCATACTGTGGATACTAACCCTAATAGGCATATATTATGAGATAATACTGGGTAAGAATGACTATCAAAACAGTAGAAAACCTTCTTTTATCGTTTTTTTAATTATGTATATAATGCTCTGGTTACTCCTACCTAAGTTTTTAATGACATTTAGTTGGGTGCCACTATTGGTCTTATTAGCCAGCGTATTGGCTACTACGATTGGCACTTATTACTATGCACAATCCAAAAAGCAACCAGAAAAAGAAGTTTTGTACCACGGCATCTGGCACGTGCTTGTTTTTGCATCTAGCCTATTATTTTTTGCATTTTATTGCTTAACTATTTATAACTTTTAGATAAAAATAACCAACTGCTTATACTTCTTTTGGCATAATATTCGCTGTATAAACATAATAATTTCTATCTAATTTTAATAGAAAATCACTCAATGAAACTAGAAAAACTTATTTATATTGGCATTCTAATCGCTACCTCTTTTCTACTAGGATGTTCCAGTACTCCCCAGAAAAAACATACTGTGAATAATCAGCCTGAAGATGTAGTAAACCATTTTATGTATTTAATTACACAACACATGGATTTCGAAGAATTGATGACTTTGGGAGATTATCCCAATATGCAGAATAAAAACGAATTAAATTTCTATTTATTAGAAATGAGAAAACTCATTCCCTACGAAAAAGCCAGAAAAAATTCAACAAGTTCATGCAATCAATTTGAGAAAAAATTAAACAATTTTTATGATAAAAATCAATTAAATTTAGATACCAATCTCTCTCAAGAGAGACAAAACTGTTTAATCGAAATGAACCAGTTAGGCAATAAAATCATTGCTGAAGTATATGATTTGGGTTCAGGCATTCAACTTACTAATAAAATTTACAATCAAAAACAAAATCACGTTGTTTTGGAATATAAAGTTAATGACAATAACCGGAAAATACGTTTTCCACTAATTAAAAAAAATAATCAATGGTATTTTGAAGACTTTGGCTATGAATATATTGTCAATCACTTAGGTTATTTATAGACCTTAAATTCAAACTTATTATTAAATTCATCTTACTATGTGTTATGATTCGAATTTATTTGCTTAATACACACTAAACTGGGGCTAATATGAGTGTTTATGATTTAAAACCAAAATTTCAGCAAATACTAGTGCCTTATGCTGATTTTTTGCATCGAAAAAATATAACAGCCAATCAAGTAACTGCTACTGCGGGAATTATCTCAATACTAATTGGATTAACCGTCCTATTAAGCGACAATTTATATTTTTTCTTGCTCCTTCCCATCTGGTTTTTCTTAAGAATGGCGTTAAATGCCATAGATGGTATGATTGCCACCAAGTATAATCAACAAACTTCACTAGGCATTATTTTAAATGAGTTGTGTGACGTTGTATCTGATACTTTTATGTACCTGCCTTTCCTGCTTATCTCTCCTTTTTCTTTTCAGTGGATCGCTATTATCATTTGGTTGGCCATGTTAACAGAATTTATTGCTATTTTGGGCAAGATAAATACTGGTGAACGACAAAACCAAGGCCCAATGGGCAAAAGTGATAGAGCTTTATTATTCTCAGTAATTGCTATTATCATTGTAGTATTTCAAGGGCTTCCAGATTTTTTTATCTATATCATATACCTTATTATCTTTTTATTATTAATAACCCTATATAATCGTTTTAAACGCAGCATATAAGACATATCACAATGAATATAAAATTATATTTACAGAAAAAACTCCGCTCTTTCGTCCAATTAATGATGTATGTTGGGGTTCGTTTTGCAACTGGAATACAGACTAAGTCAATAGATGAATTCTCTTCTCAATTCCCCAAAGTATTTTTTGTAAATCATAATAGTCACCTTGATTTTATTCTCATGTGGGCATCTATTCCCTTAGAACTCAGAAAAAATTTACACCCTGTAGCGGCTAAAGATTATTGGGATAAAAGTAAATTAAGATTGTTTATATCTAAGTATATTTTTGATGCAGTACTGGTTGAAAGAAACAGTAAAGACCCTGTAAAAAATCAACAGATTATGATAGACTAACTCAAAAAAGGTCATTCTTTAATTATATTCCCTGAAGGTCAAAGAAATACACAACATGATGTTGATCTACTGCCTTTAAAAAGCGGTATTTATTACCTTGTCAAAGCACACCCTAGTACAGAGTTTGTGCCCGTATGGATACATAATGTTGAAAAAGTATTGCCCAAAGGCAAATTCTTACCTGTTCCTGTTCTTTGCCAAGTTTCTTTAGGTACGCCAATGTTTTTACTCCCATCAGATACAAAAGAAGACTTTATGCAACGAGCAGAATCTAATTTACTCGATTTATTTGAGGGCAAAAACAAACATGAATAGTATGATTTCACTAGAAACCCACTGGCAATTGGCTATATTTTTGATTGTATCTTTAGCCTTCTTTAGTCTTTTAGGGCTTGCTTTAAAGCACTCCAGTCTGTATAAAAAACAACCTGAAACTATTGATAATCTAATCGACCGTATCAATGCCTGGTGGGTTATGATTATTGTATTAATAATATGTTTTACTTTAGGTCGTTCCGTCACCATTTTGTTATTTTTCTTTGTCTCTTTTATAGCTTTGCGAGAA
The DNA here is from genome assembly GCA_017114885.1 of Neisseriaceae bacterium PsAf. Taxonomy (GTDB): domain Bacteria; phylum Pseudomonadota; class Gammaproteobacteria; order Burkholderiales; family Neisseriaceae; genus QFNR01. The sequence goes on from WNLJ01000031.1 coordinate 93,154, forward strand.
GTACTAAATGTTGTTAATTCTAGAAGAAATGACTATTACGTTTTATTTACTGCTTTTTATATTTTATTACCAGTCCAATATATTCTAGTAGCTGTATATTCAATTAGTTTATTTTCCTTGTTTTTGCCTGTGTTTAGTTTTTTTCTTATTGCAATATTGACTTGTTTTACCCAAGATACCAAACAGTTTTTTGCTCGAATTTCAGAATTTCATTTTTCAATTATGATTGCTGTTTTTGCTATCTCACATGTTCCCGCATTGCTTAATATAGAAATTGAAAATTTTGACCGTAACTTTGACTTAATGATTTTTTTATTAGCAGTAGTACAGTTTAGCGATATTATGCAATATATTTTTGGAAAACTACTCGGTAAACACAAAATAGCACCCAACTTATCACCTTCAAAAACAGTCGAAGGACTAATAGGTGGTATTTTTAGCGCTATGGTGTTAGCAGGTCTTTTATATCAACTTACCCCTTTTACAGTCATACAAACCGTTATTATTGGTTTTGGTATAGGAGTCATGGGATTTTTTGGTGGATTAGTAATGTCTGCGATCAAACGAGACTACGGCATCAAAGATTGGGGAACTGTTATCAAAGGTCATGGAGGCATGATGGACAGAGTGGATTCTGTTAGTTTTGCCGCACCCTTCTTCTACTATTTAGTCTTCTATATGAGCTAAATCTAATTATCATCTTGGCATAAATCATCCAGTCCAAAATGATGATAAGTATGTTTGGTCACCATTCTGCCACGTGGTGTTCTTTGAATAAATCCCTGTTGAATTAAATAAGGTTCCAAGACATCTTCAATGGTATCAATTGTTTCACCTATAGCTGCCGCTAAATTAGCAACGCCCACAGGCCCACCTGAAAAATTATGAATAATAGATGTTAAAAATTTCCTATCCATAAAATCCAATCCAAGAGAATCAATCTCTAGCATTTCTAGTGCTAACTTAGTGATTTCTAAATTAACTGTACCATTATTTTTTACTTGTGCATAATCTCTAACCCGACGCAAAATACGATTTGCTATTCTAGGTGTTCCTCTCGAACGATGGGCAATTTCCATAGCACTTGCTTCATCAAGCACTAAATTTAAAAGATGACCCGAACGTTTAATAATAGAAGACAAATCACCTGCATTATAAAATTCCAATCTTGCCACAATGCCAAATCGATCTCGTAGTGGGTTGGTTAACATTCCAGCCCTAGTTGTTGCGCCGATTAAAGTAAAGGGTGGAATATCAATTTTCACTGAACGAGCACCAGGTCCATCTCCGATCATAATATCCAATTGATAGTCTTCTAAAGCTGGGTATAAAATTTCTTCTATCGCTGGATTCATGCGGTGAATTTCATCAATAAACAATACATCATAGGGTTCTAGATTGGTCAGAATACCAGCTAAATCACCCGCTTTTTCTAGTACGGGACCGGATGTTTGTTTTAAATTAACACCTAGTTCTCTAGCAATAATAAAGGCCAAAGTAGTTTTGCCTAAACCCGGAGGACCAAAAAGTAAAGTGTGATCTAAAGCTTCTCCTCTTGCTTTGGCTGCTTTAATAAAAATATTTAATTGTTCTTTTATTTTCGCTTGCCCTACATAATCTACTAATAACTTAGGTCTTAAGGCGCGCTCTAATGCTTCCTCATTATGAGACTCTTTTTTAGGCGATATCACTCTTTCTAAATCTGATTGTATATTATCCGTTGTAATCATTTATATTTATAGCATCCAGTATTAACATCTTTATAATAGTACATTTTTGAGCCAATAATCATTTTTTTATACAATCCATAATGGATTTTATTTATATTCTTTTAGAACTAAAAAAATCCACTAGCAATTGTTTACACTCCTGTTCTAATATTCCACCCTTAAAAGCAGTATGATGATTCATATAACGATAAGATGATGAATCAAAACTTTCTATCATACCTGTTTTAGCTTCTTTTGTACCATAAACAACTCTAGAAATTCTAGACTGAATAATAGCTCCTGTACACATCATACAAGGTTCTAAAGTAACATATAAATCACAATCATCTAGTCGATAATTCTTAATTTTTTCACTTGCCACCTTAATCGCCAACATTTCTGCGTGATTGGCTATATTATACCCTTTAATACATTGGTTGTAGCCTCTCCCTATAATTTCTCCGTTTTGCACTACAACCGCTCCCACGGGAACTTCATCATCCAATAATGATTTTTTCGCTTCTAGAATAGCTAATTGCATGAATTTTTCCATTTCTTCTTTTGTAGGAAAATTTTTTACAATAGGATGTTTTTTTATTTCTTGTAACACTTTTCTTTTTGATTCTTGTGAAATATTTTGATACGGAATATTTTTTTCAATAGCATATAATTTCCATAAAATGGATTGGGTGAGTCCTAAATGAATGGATTTTATTTTTAAAAATGCGGTTAAACTGCCTTCATTAACTAGGTCCTCTTGGCATTCAATGCCTAATTGCTTTAATTTCTTTAAGATATTGGGCGGTAATATACCATAAGACGCTAATTTATCACTCATTAACAAACTCATAAAAAAAGGCAGAAATATCTGCCTTTTTATAACACATTTTAATTAATTCTTTTTATCTTTTTTTTCTTCTTGAATAATCTTTTTCTCATTCGCTTTATATTTACCTAAAGACCTTTTCCATTCAGCATTATTCTTAGTGATCTCTATCGCTTTTTTCAACTGAATATCTTGTTTAGGATCTGGCATATAATTATATGATGATTCTTTCAAAATCTTTTCTCTAATCTTTTGTGTTTTTTCTTCTTTCGCTTTTTTATCTAAATTTTCACTTCCTAATGGTTTAGAAATTGAACCTTTAACTTCTTCTTCTCCCTTAGGATTAGATAAGTGGTTATTAAAATCAGCTTCTCTGAATCCGAAAAGATCATCATCTTCTGTTTTGATAATGACATCAGGTACAATACCTCTAGCTTGTATCGATCTATCTTTAGGTGTGTAATACAACGCCACTGTCAATTTAATGCCATCATTATTACTCAAAGGGATAATCGTTTGCACAGAACCTTTGCCAAAACTTTGAGTCCCAACTACTACTGCTCTTTGATAATCTTGCAAAGCACCTGTTACAATTTCAGAAGCTGAAGCAGAACCCCCATTAATTAAAAGCGTAATAGGTACTTTTTTAATTTCAGCAGGTAAATTAACTAAAGGATCTTTAAACATTGCACCATCCATAGGATTTTTATAATCATTTTTACTTGCTTTGAGTATATTTTGTCTTACATTGTCTCGCCCTTTAGTGCTGACGACTACCGAATTTTCTGGCACAAAAACAGCGGTTAAGCCAACTGCTGAATTTAACAATCCCCCACCATTATTTCTCAAATCAAATACCAAGCCATCTAAAGGTTTTCCATTGGCCTTACTGAGTTGATTAATATGTTCAACAAAATCTTCCAATGTCTGTTCTTTAAAGCTATTCACACGTATGTAACCAATACCTGGTTCTACTAACTGACTTTTGACTGTCTTAATATTAATTGTATCTCTTTTTAACTTAACATCAAAAGGAGTTAACTCATCTTTTCTAGTAATGGTTAAAGTTACATAGCTTCCAGGTTTGCCTCGCATTTTTTTAGAGGCTTCCATAGTAGACATGCCTTTAGTAGAAACACCATCAATTTTGATAATATAATCATTCGGTTTAAGTCCTGCTCTAAAAGCTGGCGTATCCTCAATAGGTGTTACTATCTTAATAAAACTTTCATCTTTAACAATTTCAATCCCCAAACCATCAAATTTTCCTGTTGTTTGTTCCATTAATCCTTTGAAGTCTTCCTGATTAAGATACTCAGAGTGAGGATCCAAACCTGAAACCATGCCCTTCATCGCATTTTCCATTAACTCAGAATCTTTAGTATTCTCATAGTAATTAGCCTTAATTTGGCCATATACTTCAGCAAAAGTTTTTATTTCTCTTACTGGCAAAGATTCTTGTGCTGAACTAGGACCTGCATAAGTTTGTAAGCTTAATGTTAACCCCATGCCAATAATGGCGCCAATTGCATAAATTGATGTTTTTTTCATAATTAATATAACCTATATAAATTTATTTAAACCATGATTTAGGATTGATTGGTCTAGAATTTTCCCTCAGTTCGAAATATAAACCAGTTTCTCCATTGTATTGAATTCCTGTTTTTCCTATAACTGTATTCGCTTTTACTTTTCTGCCATTAGAAACATTAATATGAGATAGTCCAGTATAAATAGTTACATAAGCATTGTCATGCATGATCACCACAGTATTACCATAGTCTGGCATAATCCCTCTGTAAACAACGGTACCATCAGCCACACTAAATACTGGTAAATTTTGAGGGGATTTTATAACAAATCCTTTGACAATACCACCATCATCTCTTTTTTGACCATAATGTTGAGTAATAATTCCCCCTCTAACAGGCAAGTTTAACAAACCTCTATTTTTTGAAAACGAAGAATTCACTAACGATTCAGAGCTATCAACAATATTAGCACGTTTAGATTCTGTTAAATGTAAGTCTTCTTGAGTTAAATTACCAAGTACTTGAGTATTTTTTTGTTGTGAGGATTTAGTGGTCTTGGGTGTTTTATTTTGTTTGGATTGCAGTGCGAGTTGACGTTGTTGCTCTTTTTCTCTTTGTTGTTTTGCTAAATCTTGAATCAATCGATTCAATTTATTTTCACTCGCTTTTAAAGTTTGAATCTTATTTTTATCCTGAGCAATGGCTATCTCCATGGATTTTTTAAGTTTAATTTGTTGCTCTTTCTTAACTTTAGCCTGTTTGGCTAATTTTTTGTTTTTTTCAGCCAATTCATTCAGATCACTCAGTTTTTTTTGCAATGAGTTTTCTAAAATATGCAATTCTTCTTGTTCTGATTTTAATGTCAAAAAAGATTTTTGTTGGGTTTCTTGAATATATTTAAGATATTCAAGATTTCTCGTCTTGTCATTCGGATTGCCATTTTGCATAATAAGTACTAAAGCACTCGGATATTCATGTTTGTATTGATAATTCAATAAATCAGCAACACGCTTTTTAATTTTGCTAATTTCATTTGTTTTAATTTGAATTTTTTTCTCTAAATTAGTAATTTCTTTTTTATTTCTTTGAATCTCTAAATTGGTTTTTTTGAGTTTATTTTCATAACCCTGTAATTCTGAATTAATGAGCGTCAGTTGTTTTTCTATCTGATTTTTTTGATTCTCTTTATTTTGCAAAGATATTTGAGCTTGTTTTAATTCCTTTTGAACAGAATCTAACTCACCCTTAGTTTTATCGGCTAGAACTGATGTTGAAAAAATAAAAACGCTCAAGAATACAAATAAAGTTTTTTTCATAAAGAAATTACTGAATGAATTCAATTAAATTTTCTCCTGTCATTTCAACAGGCTTTTCTAACCCTAACATAGCCAATAGAGTTGGTGCAATATCTTTCAAAGCACCTCCTGATTTAATGGTCGCCTTTTCTCCTATATATAAAAATGGAACTGGATTCGTTGTATGTTGTGTATGAGGTTGATTATTTTTCTCATCGTGCATTTTTTCACAATTACCGTGGTCAGCCGTAATCAGAAGTTCCCCTCCTTTACTTAATACAGCATCGGCAATTCGCCCAATACATTTATCTAAAGTTTCTATGGCCTTGATAGAGGCTGATAAATTCCCAGTATGACCAACCATATCACCATTTGCAAAATTACAAATAATCAATTCAAAGGCATCATTCCTAACAGACTCAATAATTTTGTCTGTGACCTCATAAGCGCTCATCTCTGGTTTTAAATCGTAAGTCTTTACTTTGGGTGAAGGGATTAAAATTCTTTCTTCATTGGGATAAGGTTGCTCTCTTCCTCCACTAAAAAAATAGGTTACGTGTGGGTATTTTTCTGTTTCTGCAATTCTCAACTGACGAAGTCCTTTGTCTGAAACATATTCACCCAAACCATTTTTTAAACTTTGAGGAGGAAACATAACAGGGCAATTAAACATAGCACCGTATTTAGTCATACTGGCAACATAGCTCAATTCAGGGGCTTTTATCCTAGTAAATTCGTTAAAATCTTTTTCTGTTAATGTTCTTAACAATTCTCTTGCTCGATCAGCCCTAAAATTCAAAAATAAAACCGCATCGCCATCATTTATTAAGGCATTAGAATCAATAATCGTTGGGGTAACAAATTCATCATTCTCCCCTCTTTCATACGCTTCTTTTAAAGCAGAAATGCTATCAGAGTTAGTTGGTGTATTAACGCCTACCAAAGCATTATATGCTTTTTCAACTCGCTCCCATCTATTGTCTCTATCCATGGCATAAAAACGACCAGCAACACTACCAACTTTAACTTGCGGATGAAGCTGAGTATATTTTTCCAACCTTTCCAAATAAGGTTTTGCACTCTGAGGCGGTGTATCCCTTCCATCCAAAAATGGATGCACCACAATTTTTTCCAACTCACTTTGTACTAATATATCTAAGATGGCAAAAAAATGTTCAATATGACTATGCACCCCACCATCTGAAAACAAGCCAATTAAATGTACTGTTCTATTTTTTTGAGATATTAATTCTTGTATAACTGGATTTTGAATCAAAGTATCCTCTTCTATACTTTCATTAATCCGAGTAATATCTTGTCCAACTATCCTTCCAGCACCTATATTTAAATGACCTACTTCTGAGTTCCCAAATTGTCCTTCGGGCAATCCTACCATTTTTTCTGAGGCATCTATGGTGCCATATGCGTAGTTTTTAACTAAATCATCCCAGTTGGGTGTTTTTGCATTAGAGATAGCGTTATCTTTTGCCTTAATACCATGTCCCACACCGTCTAAAATTAACAATACAACTGGCTTTTTTCTTAAATTTAAAATATCTTGTGTCATATTTTTGAATGGCGTTAAAATGAGAAAGAGTCATTATAATATCATTCACTTGAATATCCAATAAAAAGCCCCATATTTATATTGGTAAAGAATGTTTAAGAGGTATATTAATGAGTAGAGAAACAAACAAAATTACTTATTCTTTAAGCGATCATTTTTTAATTGCCACACCACAAATAAATGATCCATATTTTTCCAATAGTGTTGTGTATATTTTTGAGCACAATCAAAATGGAGCGATGGGCGTTATTATCAATAAACCTTCCCCACTCAAAATGGAACATTTGTTTAAAGCGATTGAAAAAGAAACACCTAAACAATTTGAAGAGTCTTGGTTATTGCTAGGCGGTCCTGTACAAATTGATAGAGGTTTTTTAATCCATACGCCTGTTGGTAATTGGCAAAGTAGTTTGCTGATTAACGATAATATCGCAGTCACTACTTCAAAAGATGTTATAGAAAGCCTATTTGACGAACAATCTATGATGAAGTCATTAGCAACCATAGGATACTCGGCATGGACTGAAGGCCAATTAGAATCTGAAATGGATGAAAATGCTTGGATAGCAATCCCTGCGAATCAAAAAATCATGTTTGATTTACCTTATCATCAACGCTATGAAGCAGCCCTAGGCTCTCTTGGTATTAAAGCTCGTGATATCATGGCCGGTGTAGGACATGCTTAAACCAGAACAAAAGCAAGGCACGGTTATTGCTATTGACTATGGTTTAAAAAGAATGGGACTGGCTTGTGGCGATTTATCTCTACAAATCGCCCACCCTCTCATGACCATTACCGAGAGTAATAGAGAGAAAAAAATTCAAATTCTGAAAGACCTTATCCCCACATGGAATCCCGTTTTATGGGTTATGGGTATTCCTTTTCATCCAGATGGTACGGATAATGACTTCACTAAACCCTGTCTTAATTTTGCCCAATCCTTAACTCGAAAAACTCAATTACCCGTTTATCTAGTCGATGAACGTTATAGTTCTTGTTATGCAGAAGATTTATTAAATGATAATTTAATCTCTGGTCATAAAAAGAAACAATTTTTAGATCAAGTGGCTGCTCAAGCGATTTTAAGCTCTTTTTTTAATGATGGTTCATATCAATACCTCACCTGTTGATAACATCATTTTTATCGCTCATTTGCTGCGAAGAGAAAATATTTGGTAAAATTCTAGAAAACACTTACAATATTAGATTAAATTTTTAATTTAGGAGAAATTAAGCATGTTTGATATTGCATTTGCAGCGGACGCAGCCGCTACCTCTAGTATGTGGTCTGGCGTTTTCTTGATTGTGTCTATTTTTTTCTTATTTTGGTTTTTAATTATTAGGCCTCAATCAAAAAAAATGAAAGAACATCAAAATCTGGTTAATTCACTACAACGTGGTGATAAAGTTTTGACTCATTCTGGCATCATAGGAAAAATTACTAAAGTTGGAGATACTAATTTTACGATTGAGATTGCCAATAATGTAGAAGTTTTAATAGATAAAAATTATATTGCAAGAAAATATGAACCAGTGGCTACACAAAGTAAGCCTACTAAAAAATAAATATTCTATTATTCTGATTAATACCTTTGGGATATAAAATAATGAATCGTTACCCTCTTTGGAAATATATTTTGGTTTTAGTTGTTTTAGTAGTTAGTGCTCTGTATGCGATACCTAATATATTTCCTGAAACACCAGCCATACAAATTTCAGCTGCAAAACAACCGGCCGAAGTGACTAAAGACTTGCAAAACCAAATCATTGATCAATTAAAGCAAAATAATATTGAAGTTAGTGGTGCTTTTATTCAAGACGAAAGTTTAAAAATTCGCTTCCAAGATCAAGAAACACAAGCAAAGGCCAGAGCTATTATTGAAGATAGTTTAGATAATGGTTATGTGGTAGCGCTTAATTTTATCCCGAGCACTCCTGATTGGATGGCTAAAATCGGTGCCAAGCCTATGTACCTTGGGCTAGATTTAAGAGGAGGAATTCACTTCCTCATGCAAGTTGATATGGAGGCGGCTTATAGAAAAAAATTAGATTCTTATTCTACTGATATTAGAAGGCTCTTAAGAGATAATAAAATTAGAAATGGAGGTGTCAAGGTTAGTGGTGATACCATGAATATCGCCTTTCAAGACCAAGAAAAACTTACAGAAGCCATTAATCTCATCAAAAAGAATATCCCGAATCTAACCAATATTGTCTCTAATAACGAAAATAACTCTGTTGTCATTAAGGTTAATGAAAAAGATTTATTGGATATGCAGGCCAGTGTTATTCAACAAAATATGAGTACCTTAAACAATCGAGTGAATGCGTTAGGTGTCGCTGAGCCGATTATTCAACAATCAGGTCAAGATAGAATTATGCTTCAACTGCCTGGTGTTCAAGATACCGCTCAAGCAAAAAATATCATTGGGCGTACTGCTACTTTAGAAGTACGAATGGTTGCTGATGATAAATTGCAGCAACAAGCCATTAATGGCAATGTGCCAATTGGTTATGAATTAATAGACTATCCACAATCCAATGGAGCCACTTATCCTTTGTTGGTCAGTAAACAAGTAGAATTAACAGGTGATAATATTAATAGTGCAACACCTGGCACCACAGAAATGGGACAAGCTTCTGTTAATTTAAAATTAGATTCTAAAGGCTCTAGCATTTTTTATGATTTAACTAAAAATAACCGCAATAAGAGAATTGCCATGGCTCTAATTGAGCAAGATAGTAAAGAAGTTGTCACTGCTCCTGTTGTGAATGAACCTATTCCTGCTGGCAATGTTCAAATCTCAGGAAGCATGAGTCCTAAAGAAGCAGCTGATATTGCTTTATTGCTCCAATCGGGTTCTCTTGCTGCCCCTATGAAAATTATTGAAGAGAGAAGCATTGGACCTTCTGCTGGACAAGAAAATATTGATAAAGGATTCCATTCTGTTTTATGGGGATTTTTAGTTATCATCGTGTTTATGATTTTCTATTATCGTATGTTTGGTATTTTTTCTTCACTCTCATTAGTAGCTAATCTGGTTATGCTTGTGGCCATACTTTCTATTATTCAGGCTACCCTAACGCTCCCAGGCATTGCAGCAATTGCTTTGACCCTAGGGATGGCTATTGATGCAAACGTTTTGATTAATGAACGCGTCCGCGAGGAATTACGCATGGGTGACCTTCCTCAAACAGCGATATCAAAAGGTTATGAATTTGCTTGGGGAACTATTTTAGACTCAAATATTACCTCTTTAATTGCTGGTTTAGCGTTATTAATCTTTAGTGGTGCAGGTCCCGTTAAAGGATTTGCTGTGGTTCATTGTCTTGGTATTTTAACTTCAATGTTTAGCTCAGTTGTTGTCTCAAGAGCATTGGCTAACTTGTGGTATGGCAGAAAGAAAAATTTGACTCATATCTCTATTGGTACTATTTATAAGCCAGATGGCGAAAAAGTATAAAAGGAAACGATTATGGAATTATTTAGATTTAACAAAGACATCCCTTTTATGAGCTATGGGAAAATTACCACAGCCATTTCCTTAATTATTTTCTTATTTTCTATTTTCTGTTTGGCTTACTACAAACTTAACTTGTCGGTTGAGTTTACAGGTGGTACTTTAATGGAAGTCGAATTTTCTAAACCTGCTGAAATCAATCAAGTAAGGGCAAAAGTTGATGAGTTAGGTTTGGGCTCTTCTCAGGTGCAGTCCGCTGGTTCTTCAAAAAACATTCTTATTAGAATGCAAAATGAAGACAACATCAAACCTGAAATATTATCTAATCAAGTACATGAAAAATTATTACAATTAGATCCTGGCGTTGTGATTAAGCAAACAGAATTTGTAGGACCTCAAGTTGGAAAAGAATTAGTAACCAATGGTATTTTGGCACTAGTCATGGTATCAATCGGTATTATTATTTATCTAGCAATCCGATTTGAGTGGCGTTTCGCTTTAGCAGCGGTTATTGCCAATACTCACGACGTCGTTGTTATTTTGGGTTGTTTTGCATTCTTCCAGTGGGAGTTTTCACTCACAGTTTTAGCAGGGGTACTGGCTGTGCTAGGATATTCAGTTAATGAGGCCGTAGTGATTTTTGACCGTATTCGTGAAAACTTTAGAAAACCTGAAATGAGAGACAGAACTGTACCTCAAGTCATCGATAATGCCATTACTTCTACTATGAGTCGTACTATTATTACCCATGGTTCCACAGAGGTCATGGTGCTCTCTATGTTCTTTTTTGGTGGTGATGTCTTACATGGTTTCTCTATCGCATTGACCATTGGTATTCTATTCGGCATTTATTCTTCAATCTTTGTGGGTAGTCCTCTATTGCTAATGTTTGGATTAACTAGAGAAACATTAGCCAAGAAGAATGTAAAAAAAGAAGAAGCTGTTGTTTAATCGACAGCTCTTCACCATTCAAGAGTATATTTGCTTATGATTGCCACATTGATTGATTTTGTTTTACACATTGATCAACATTTAAATTTTTTAGTGCAAAACTATGACAAATGGATTTACCTAATTCTGTTTGTTATAGTATTTTGCGAAACAGGGTTGATTGTCACCCCCTTTTTACCTGGAGATTCATTAATCTTTGCTGCTGCAAGCATTGCTGCTATCGGAGGGATGAATATCTATCTGTTATGGGCCATCATTATCATTGCCGCAATATTTGGAGATGCTGTTAATTTTTCTGTTGGTAAATATTTTGGAGAAAAATTATTTAGTAATCCCAATTCTAAAATCTTTAAACAAAAATATCTAATTGATACCCAAAATTTCTACGCAAAACATGGCGGTAAAACCATCATCATCGCTCGTTTTATTCCTATCATTAGGACTTTTGCACCCTTTGTTGCAGGTATGGGTAAAATGAATTACTCTAAATTCTTTCTATATAACGTAGTTGGTGCACTATTCTGGGTAACCTTTTTTTGCATTGCTGGTTATTTTTTTGGAAATACTGAGATTGTACAAAAAAATTTAAGTCTTGTTTTGATTGCAATTATCCTTATTTCAGTATTACCTGTTATCATTGTTTTTATAAAAGACAAATTATCTAAATCCCATGCCTAGAATCCATCAATTACCTGATCATATCGTCAATCAAATTTCAGCTGGCGAAGTGGTTGAAAGACCGGCCAATGCGTTAAAAGAAATAATGGAAAATAGTATTGACGCCAATGCCACATTAATCCAAATTGAGCTAATTAATGGTGGCATTAAACTTATTAAAGTTTTTGATAACGGCACAGGAATTGATCGTGAAGATTTAGCACTAGCTTTACAGCGCCACGCTACTAGTAAAATACGAGATATAAAAGATATACAAAAAATCACAAGTATGGGCTTTCGTGGTGAAGGTTTAGCCAGTATTGCTTCTATCAGTCGCTTAAGCCTAACCAGCAAAATCAATTCATCCGATTATGCTTATCAAATAACTTCTTTTGATGGCAGCATTAGTGATACTAGTATAAGTTCACACCCAGATGGTACAACTGTTGAAGTATTAGATATTTATTTTAATGTTCCTGCTCGAAAAAAATTCCTTAAAAGTGAAAATACAGAATACAGCCATGCTTTAAATGTGGTAGAAAGATTGGCCTTAGTACATCCAGAAATTTCATTTTTACTTAAACATAATCATAAAATCATCCATGATCTACCCATCCAATCACCATTAGAGCGTATCCGCTCTTTGTTGGGAAACGAGTTCGTTAATGCAAGTTTATCAATTGATGAACAACACCCTGCATTAAGCTTAAAGGGGTATATTGCCAAACCTACATTTAATCAAGGAAATTCTAATAAACAATATATTTTTGTGAATCGCAGATTTGTTAAAGACAAAGTGATACTACACGCCATTAAACAAGCTTATAAAGATGTTTTACACCAAGCTTTAACACCTGCATTTGTATTATTCATCGATATTGCACCAGAAGATATTGATGTGAATATCCATCCAACGAAGACTGAAATTAAATTTAGAGAAAGCCAAGCAGTCCATCAATTTGTGTATTATAAAATCAATCAAGTATTGCAAACTACCAGTGCTAGTGTACAAGAATCTGTTAGTAATATTTCCCATACCTTTGACCAAATATTTCATACAGAAAATCCCAGTAACAACGTATCTAATAAAGCTTTTAGTACGGCAACTACCAATCACTATTCCTTTAAAAATCATACCTTAAGTAATCCTATTTCTAAACCAAGTAGCTCACAAATTCAGGACTATCTTAATTATTTGGAACCTAAACAACTTGATTCCCCTTCCGAACATTTGCATGACACAGCACCCGCTCCTCTTGGATTTGCCATCGCTCAATTATTGGGTATCTATATCCTAGCTGAAACAACAGATGGCCTAATATTAGTCGACATGCATGCAGCTCACGAACGGGTAAATTATGAACTGCTCAAACAACAAATCAAAAATAATGGGATACAAAGTCAGCAACTGCTTCTGCCTCAAATTTATGAAGGTTCTTTAGAAGAAGTCGAATTGATCCAGAATAATTTCAATATAATAAACCAATTGGGTTTCTCTCTAGAAATAATTAATGAGCAACAAATTCAAATTTTAGCAGTGCCAAAACCTCTGATTAAAAGTAATATAATAGAACTAGTCCAATCCATGCTTGAAGAAATAAAAGAATTTGGTCAAGCCTATATTTCTGAAAATTTAATCAATCAATTATTAAGTACGATGGCTTGTCATGGCTCAATTCGTTCAGGACGTCAACTAACTATTACAGAAATGAATGCGCTGCTAAGAGATATGGAAAATACCATTAAATCAAATCAATGTAATCATGGAAGACCAACTTGGGTCAAACTAAAACTCGATGATTTGGATAAATTATTTTTAAGAGGACAGTAAATTAAGTGAAACAGGCTAAAGTACTAGCAATTATTGGTCCTACAGCATCAGGTAAAACCAACTTGGCTCTTGAATTAGCCACACGGCATTCGATGGAAATAATTAGCCTAGATTCGGCATTGATTTATCAGGATATGGATATTGGCACCGCCAAACCTAATCAAGAAGAATTAAAGCTTGTGCCTCATCATCTAATTAATATTATTACGCCATTGCAAAGCTATGATGTTGCTAATTTTGTAGATGATTGTTCTCGTTTAATTAATGAAATTAACGATAAAGGTAAAATAGCACTCATTGTCGGTGGAACGATGATGTACTACAACGCTTTAGTCAATGGCCTAAATCAACTGCCTACTGCTGATGATAATATTCGAAGCAAAATTCAAGACAAAAAAAATGCAATAGGTATTGCTGGTCTTTATCAAGAATTATTAGATTTAGATCCTTTATCTGCCAATAGAATTAAACCTAGTGATTCTCAGCGTATAGAAAGAGCTCTAGAGGTATTTTATATTTCAGGTAAATCAATGAGTTATTTTTTTAATCAACAGCAAAAACAACATCAGGCAAAAAATATTCCTACAATAGCGTTAATGCCTGATAATAGATTAGAATTACACCAACACATCGAATTAAGATTTTTACAAATGTTAAAACTGGGTTTTATTGACGAAGTAATAGAAATCAAACAAAAATATCCAGAACTGGATTTAAATTACCCATCCATGAGATGTGTTGGTTACCGTCAAATATGGGAATATTTAGATGGCGTATATTCCAAAAATGAAATGATTGATAAAGGTATTATTGCTACTCGACAATTGGCTAAAAGACAATTAACATGGTTAAGAAAATTTAATCCTGAAGTGGTTATTGACCCCTATCTTCCTTTACAAGATAAACGAACAATCGTTGAAAAATTCATGCGGTAGATAATCACCTATCTGAATATAAAGATTTAAAAAAGGATGGTACATGTCTAAAAAACTACAACAAGAATTACAACCTTATAGAGAAAAAATTGATAACATTGATTCACAATTACTTGAATTAATGAATGAAAGAGCAAGAACAGCACAAAAAATCGGTGATATCAAAGGCACAGCAGCTGTCTATAACCCAGAAAGAGAAGCAAGTGTACAAAACCGCCTAAGAAATAAAAATACAGGCCCCCTATCTGATGAATCTGTTGTTCGCTTATTTAGAGAAATAATGAGTGAATGCTTAGCTCTAGAAAAACCTTTAAGTATTGCCTATTTGGGTCCAGAAGGTACTTTTACACAACAAGCTGCCATAAGACAATTTGGGCATGCAGCTAAAACCATAGCATGTCAATCCATTGACGAAGCTTTCCATTTAGTTGAAATAAAGCAAGCGGACTATTTAGTAGCGCCTGTAGAAAACTCTACAGAAGGTGCTGTGGGAAGAACTTTAGATTTGCTGATTTCAACTCCTTTATTAGTACATGGTGAAGTTACCTTGAGAATTCATCATCAACTATTATCCAAAGCTTCTCAATTAAAAGATATTCAAGAAGTTTTAGCTCATCCTCAAGCGTTGGCTCAATGCCATGAATGGTTGAACAAACACCTTAGTTTTGCTAAGAGAGTTCCTGTGAGTAGTAATGCCGAAGGTGCTAAATTAGCTCAAGAAGATCCTAGTATTGCATCAATCGCTTCTATTATTGCAGCAGAAATCTATCAATTAAATAATTTAGGAACCAATATCGAAAATGAAGCAACGAATAGTACTCGCTTCCTTGTATTAGGCCACCAAACAACACAATCAACAGGCAATGATAAAACATCCCTAATCGTATCAGCACCTAACCAACCTGGTGCTGTTCATTACTTATTAGAACCTTTTTCACAACATAGAATCTCTATGTCTAAACTGGAAAGCCGTCCTTCTAAAGGCGGGCTGTGGGAGTATGTCTTCTTCATAGATATTGAAGGTCATGTTCAAGATGAAAATATTCAATTAGCCTTAAATGACCTGAAAAAACGAGCCTCTTTTGTTAAATGGATTGGCTCTTACCCGATTTCCCCATTGTAAAGTTAAAAACAAAAGAGTAAACTTGCACTTAAGTGTGTACTTAATATATTATTTAATTTTGCAATAATATTTAGTTTTAAGTACTTGTCAATTAGAAAAAGGAGTTAGTTATGAAGAAAGTTTTTGGTTTAAGTTTACTATTATTATTGTTCCCACTGGCATCTTGTGGTGACAAAAATAAGACTGACACTACCAGTCCAGCTGTAGAAGAAGGCACAATGGTAGAAGGTACTACTACTTATAATGATACCAATACCTATAATGAAGAAAATTTAAATGAATCAGTTGGATATTCTGTACAGGATGCTAAGGAAACTACAAAAAGCAGCTGGGACAATACAACTACTACCTTGAAAGAAGATGCTCAAAACTTTAAAGAAGAAGTAGCAGCCAGTGCACAACAAGCAAAAGAAAATATTGACGCAACTAGTGAAGAAGTAAAAGCCAATGCTCAAGATGCCCAAAAAAACATTCAAGAATACGCTCAACAAGTTAATGAGGATGTAAAGGAATTCACTAAAAAGCAGGAAAAAAAATTAGAAGATACTTTTAATAAAACCAAAGATGCTATTAAAGAGTTATAAAAAAGAAACTAATACTACTGAACCGTTCAACAATGTTCAATAATTTAGTTTAAAAGCAGTTCATTTAAAGAATAGCTAGTTAGATAACTAGCTATTCTTTTATGTTTTTGTCAAAAGACACATTATAAAAAAGTACTTTTTTAATAGCAATCCACTGTTTTAGTCTTATTATTTGTTATATTTGAACAGATAAACTACTATCTAAACATATTTATATAAGGAGTTGAAATGAGTTATAAAGCACCTATTGATGATCTCAAATTCGCACTCAAAGTACATGCAAATTTAGATGATTTATTAAGTATTCCTAAGTTTAATAAACTAGATCAGTATACTGTATCTGCAATATTAGAAGAATCGGCAAGATTTACTGAAGGTGTATGGGGTGAATCAAACCGTAAGGGCGATATTAATGGTGCTCAATTTAAAAATGGCACTTCTGAAAATGATGAAAGTCTTAAAGCGGCTTATGACGCATTTCGTGAAGCTGGATGGAACTCTTTACGCGTTCCTGAAGAATACGGTGGACAAGGTATTCCTACTGCTATTTCTTCCGCATGTGAAGAAATGTGGTATGCAGGTAACGTGGCCTTATCCTTACTACCCCTACTAACTAATGGTGCAGTTGCTGCTATTAATGCTCATGCCTCGCAAGAATTAAAGGATAAATTTTTACCTAAAATGTGTACGTCTACTTGGTCAGGGACTATGAACTTAACAGAACCCCAAGCCGGTTCAGATTTGGCACAAGTTGTAACTAAAGCAGTTCCTCTAGATGATGGAACCTACGCCCTCACAGGCCAAAAAATATTTATTACTTGGGGAGAGCATGAATTTAATGAAAACATTATTCACTTAATCCTTGCTCGCTTACCCGATGCACCTGAAGGAACTAGAGGAATCTCTTTATTCATTGTCCCTAAGTTTTGGGTGAATGATGATGGTTCTCTCGGCGAACGTAATAAAGTTGAATTGGTATCTATTGAACATAAAATGGGTATTCATGGTAGCCCTACTTGCGTTTTACAATATAATGGTGCTAAAGGATATTTAGTGGGCAAACCTCATCACGGTTTAGCCTATATGTTTACCATGATGAATCATGCAAGACTGGGTGTAGGCATTGAGGGACATGCGATTGCTGAAGCGGCTTTTCAACACGCTAGAAACTATGCTAATGAAAGAGTTCAAGGTCGTGATATCACTTCAAAAGATAGAAAATCAGTAACAATCATACATCATCCTGATGTTAGAAGAATGTTGTTAGTCCAAAAAGCTATTTTAGAAGCGCAGCGTGCTCTTTATTTAGAAACTGGATTCTATTTAGATATGATTAGTCATCACCCAGACAAAGAAGAACGCGAAAAATCATTGATGGTAGTGGAATTTATGATTCCAATTATCAAGGCTTATTTGACTGAGAATAGTGTTACCTTAACTAATTTAGCCATGCAAGTCTTTGGTGGTATGGGTTACATTGAAGAAACTGGAGCTGCTCAATATGTCAGAGATGCTAGAATTACCCCTATTTATGAAGGCACAACTGGTATTCAAGCAATGGACAGCATCGGCCGTAAAACAGCTAAAAATGGAGGCCTGATTGCTCAAGAAATTTTGAAAAATAGTAAAACTTTACTTCCTTTGTTAATTAAAGCTGATGCTAAGAAATTAGCAGCGTTATTAGAAGAAGCTATTTTATTAGCTGAAGATGCTGTTAAATACATTGTGACATCCTATCAAGGAGGACAAATTGCTGAAGCCGCTGCTGGTTCAGTCGCTTATTTGATGCAAATGAGCACTACTTTAGGAGCTGTTGCTATGGCTAAAGCTTATTTAGCTGCCATTAATTCGTTAAATAACCCTAAAGAAGAAAGCTTATCTCCTGATTTTTATAAAAATAAATTAAAAACAGTCGAAGTTTATTTCCACTATATTTTACCTGACATTCATAAATACCACAGACAGTTAAAATCAGGTGGAGAAAGTATTATTAATATTCCAATTGAATCTATTTAAGTACTCAATGAAAACTCCTCTATTTCAAATAGAGGAGTTTTTTTATTTCCAACATTAATATTATTAAAATATGAAAAAAGCAATTAATGGGGTATTTTTACTCAATAAAGCACATGATATTTCCAGTAATCATGCGCTACAACAAATCAAAAGACTCTTTAATGCCCAAAAAGCAGGACATACAGGGACCTTAGACCCCTTAGCTACTGGTTTGTTACCCATTTGTTTTGGAGAAGCAACCAAATTTGCACAATACCTTATTGATGCCGATAAAACTTATTTAGCAACTTTAAAATTTGGACAAGCAACCACTACTGGTGATAAGGAAGGGGAAATTATCTTAACTTCTGATGTTGCATTCTCAGAAAAAGATTTAAAACTTCACACCCAACAATTTATTGGTTGTATTCAACAAACACCTCCTATGTTTTCTGCACTGAAACACGATGGAATTCCTCTTTATCAATATGCAAGAAAAGGAATTAATATAGAAAGAAAAAGTAGAGAAATAGAGATATTTGCCATAGATATTGTTAATTTTGATTTCCCCTACGCTACTTTAAAAATACATTGTAGTAAAGGGACTTATATTAGAACTCTTGCTGAAGATTTGGCCAAATCCATGGATTCATTTGCTTATTTAGAAAACTTAGCACGAATGAAAACCAATCATTTCGATATTAAAAATGCTTATCCTTTTAATGAAATTCAAAATTATTCAGAACCAGAGCTTGAATCATTACTTCTCCCGATTGACACCTTAATTAGTCATTTTGATAAAATTAAACTAAATTCACTACAAGAAAAGCAAATAAAAAATGGGCAATTAGTGCAATATTCGTTAAATTATGAGATAATGACAAGCCTGTCTTTGTACTCAATGGATGATGATTTTATTGGGCTGGGTGTGTATGATCCACAGCTGATGGCTATTAAAGCACTAAGGTTGATGAATACAAACGCATCGTAAAGACAGAATTGGGAGTATATTGTGGTATCAAGCTATCATATACTTGTCGAGCTTCGGGCTCTTATTTTTTTGGAGTAAATATATGGCTTTAACAACAGAACAAAAACAAGATATTATTAAACAATTTCAAAGAAAAGAAGGCGATACAGGATCTAGTGAAGTACAAATTGCTTTACTAACATTCCGTATCAATGACTTAACAGAACATTTCAAAACCAATAAAAAAGACCATCACAGTCGTAGAGGTTTGTTAAAAATGGTAAGTAAACGCAGACGTCTTTTAACTTATATTAGGGAGACTGATCTTAATCTTTACCGTGAAGTCATCACCAAACTAGGTTTGCGTAAATAATATTCATTTAGAAGTCGCAATTAATTTTTTAATTGCGATTTTTTATTCAACTGAGGTAATCGTCTAACTGAAACTCTACTTTAATAAACATTGCTATATAAGTGTTTATTAATAGGGTTTTAGTCGAAACCCTCACAAATATTCAAGGAAAATTATGTTTAACAAAGTAACAAAATCATTTCAATACGGACAACATACCGTTACATTAGAAACAGGAGAAATTGCAAGACAAGCTTCTGGAGCTGTCAAAATTTCTATGGGAGATACAGTTGTTTTAGTGACTGTGGTTGCCAATAAAGACATTAAACAAGGACAAGATTTTTTCCCTTTAACCGTTGATTATTTTGAAAGAACGTATGCTGCTGGAAAAATACCAGGCGGTTTCTTTAAACGAGAAGGAAAACAAAGTGAAAAAGAAATCTTAACAAGCCGTTTAATCGATCGTCCTATTCGTCCCCTATTCCCATCTGCCTTTTACCATGATATTCAAATTGTAGCCATGGTTCTTTCTTCTGATCCAGAAATTGATTCAGATATTCCTGCTATTTTAGGAGCTTCTGCGGCTTTAACTTTATCAGGCGTTCCTTTCGCAGGTCCGATTGGTGCTGCACGTGTGGGCTATTTAAATGGAGAATATATTTTAAACCCAACCCATTCTCAATTAGAGGATTCTAATTTAGACCTAGTGGTTGCAGGGACAAAGAAAGCTGTACTCATGGTGGAATCTGAAGCCAATGAACTACCAGAAGATGTAATGCTCGGTTCAGTTGTCTATGGACATGAAGAAATGCAAAAAGCCATTCAAGCTATTACTGAATTTGCTGATGAAGTCAATCCAGTTCTTTGGGATTGGAAAGAACCAGAACCTAATCTCGAACTTATTCAAAAAGTGAAAGAAATTGCTGAAGATGAAATCAAACAAGCCTTTAAGATAAAGGAAAAGCAAGATCGCTCAGCCAAATTAAATGAAACATGGCAAAAAATAGAAACTGCTTTAATTACTGAAGAAACAGATACCTTACAACAAAATGAAATTAAATCAATTTTCAAACAAATTGAATCTGAAGTTGTTAGAGGTCAAATTTTAGCAGGAGAACCTCGTATTGATGGTAGAGATACCAGAACCGTAAGACCTATCAATATTCAAACCAATATTCTACCAAGAACTCATGGTTCTGCTTTATTCACACGTGGTGAAACACAAGCGATTGTAGTCACTACTTTGGGCACACAAAGAGATGAGCAAACCATTGATTCATTGAGCGGAGAATATTCTGATAGATTTATGTTGCATTATAATTTCCCTCCTTATTCTACTGGAGAAGTCGGTAGAATTGGTGTACCTAAAAGACGTGAAATAGGACATGGTCGTTTGGCTAAAAGAGCATTAGTAGCCGTATTACCTAAACAAGAAGATTTTAACTACACTATTCGCGTTGTCTCTGAAATTACTGAATCAAACGGTTCAAGCTCTATGGCATCTGTGTGTGGTGGCTGTTTGTCAATGCTTTCTGCTGGTGTCCCACTGAAAAGACATGTAGCAGGTATTGCAATGGGCTTAATACTAGAAGAAAATAAATTTGCAGTCCTTACTGATATCTTGGGTGATGAAGATCATCTGGGCGATATGGACTTTAAAGTAGCTGGAAGTTCAAAAGGTGTGACTGCACTGCAGATGGATATTAAAATTCAAGGCATTACTAAAGAAATTATGCAAATTGCATTGGAACAAGCCAAAGAAGGCCGCATGCATATTCTAAATTTAATGCAAGAGGCTATTGGTGGAGAACAAAACTTATCTGAATATGCCCCAAGACTATACAGCATGCAAATTAATACCGATAAAATTAGAGATGTTATTGGTAAAGGTGGAGAAACCATTAGAGGAATTATTAAAGACACCAATACAGAAATTAATATTTCTGATGATGGTCTTATTGTTATTGCCGCCAGTACACAAGAAGAAGCAGATGCTGCCAAAGATCGCATCGAAGAATTGACTGCAGAAGTTGAAATTAATCAAGTTTATGATGGTAAAGTAGTTAAGGTACTGGATAATAATGTCGGTGCTATTGTATCAATTTTACCTGGAAAAGATGGATTAGTTCATGTCAGTCAAATTGCTCATGAACGTGTTAAGAATGTTAGTGATTATTTGAAATTGAATGATGAAGTTAAAGTAAAAGTTCTGGATATGGATGATAGAGGTAGAATTAAACTTTCTATTAAGGCACTTTTACCTAAACCAGAAGAAATAGACAATAGAAAAGAAAAAATGTAGGACAGGAGTTAAAATGACTTTTGAAAATTGTATGAGTTTTTTTACTATGATAGGAACTGTAGCGGTTCCTATCATTTTATTATTTTGGGCTCCTAAAATTAATAATAAATACAATCGAGTAAATAAAAATTTAACCCTTGAGTCTATTCAAGAGGATACGCGAAAACATATTGAAATGTTAATAAATAAAATAGAAAAACAAAAAGAATTTTACAATAAAAAAGGATATAAAGTTGTTATTAGTAATAATAAACCTATTTTAAATGCTTCAACACATTTTATAACAGAATTAGAAATAATATTAAAATCTTATAATGATGTCATGAAAGATAATGGAAAAGATAATATTACTACAACAATTAAAAGTTATAGTGCAGCCAAAAAAATAGAAAATATGAGAAAATGGCAAGATGTACAAAGGGAAGAATGGTTAGAAAGCACGAGCGAAACCAGACTAACACAAGTAGTTGCTTATAAATACTTTGAAGACATGGCAAAAGAGATTTTAGACATAAAAATGGAATTGTTAAATTAGCTCATAATTTTTCCTTTTAATAGAAAATTTTTATACCAAAGTATTAACAGATTAGTGTTAAGTTAATGACGATTTTCTTCTAGCACGTCAAATTCAAAAATTTCGTTGACATCCTCCGCATCAAATACATAGTTTTTTCCACAAAAACCACAATTAAACTGAATACTTCCCTGTTCTAAGAGAATGTCCTTTACTTCTTCTTCTCCCAATAAAAGTAACATTTTTTCTGTTTTTTCTTGAGAGCACTGGCACATAAATTCATATGATTCTGAATCATATATAGTTATATCAAATTCATGAAATAAACGATGCAAGATTTCTTCTAAAGATAATTTTGATAACTCTTCATCTTTTAACGTTTCTGCTAATAATTTAATCGTACCCCACGCTTGTGTATTTTTTCATTATTATCACTAGGTAGTTTTTGTAATAATAAACCATGTATTTCATTATCCGTCGTTGAAAATTTAAAAAAAGTATCTAATTGTTCGGATTGTCGCATATAGTTCATTAAAATTTGTGCAATATCACTGCCCTCCAAAGGGACAATACCCTGCCACATTTCACCATTTTCTGGTTGTACTGTCGCGACAAATATAGCATCATCACCTAGTAAATCTTGTAAGCTTATATTATCATCGATTTCCGTCATTTGATTAAATTCAGCAGTTGCTCGACAAGTCTGATAAGAAGTGGATTCTGCAACCAGTAATTTTAAATCACCTTTCCCTTGAATTTGTAAGATCAGCTGTCCATTAAACTTAATAGTGCTAGACAACAAAACAGAAGCTGCGAGAAGTTGAGCTAATAAATCTTGTATATTTTTAGGATAATCTTTCAAGGAAATTATATGTTGGAAAGTTTCAGATAAATTAACATAAACACCCCTTACTGGGAGGTTATTAAAGATAAAACGTTTTCTAAAATCAGTTATATTACTATTATTCATTTACATGCAATCTATAATTATATTGGAAAAGTGTTAAATTAAACTATAATAACACTTATTGCAATATTGTAAATTTATGTGAGGTTTTAAATGTGCCAATTATTGGGAATGAATTGCAATACCCCTACGGATATTGTATTTTCTTTTCAGGGTTTTAGACAAAGAGGCGGTCTAACAGATGTACATACCGATGGTTTTGGTATCGCTTTTTTCGAAGGAAAAGGAGTGCGCTTGTTTCATGACAACCATGCTTGCTCAACTTCTCCAATCGCGGAACTCATTAAAGACTATCCTATTCGTTCTCTTAATGTCATTTCACACATTAGAAAAGCAACCCAAGGGAAAAATTCTTTAGTCAATACACATCCCTTTACCAGAGAAATATGGGGAGAATACTGGGTATTTGCTCATAATGGACAAATCAAAAACTTTGAATACCAGCATGGTGACTATTTTAATCCTGTAGGCGATTCTGATTCAGAACAAATTTTTTGTTATTTTTTAGAAACGTTAAAACAGCGTTTTGGCAGTCAGGAACCTTCTAAAGAAGAAATTTTTAATGTTATCCATGAATTAACTGAAAACATTAGAGAAAAAGGATTGCTTAATTATTTAATATCTAATGGCGACTGGATGATTGCCTATTGTGATAGTTTATTGTTTTATAAAATCCGTCAATCACCTTTTGGTGAGGCGCAACTTCTGGATGAAGATGTTAAAGTAGATTTTTCCAAAGTAACAACGCCCAATGATAAAGTAGCCGTAATAGCAACTTTACCATTGACTGCCAATGAAGAGTGGAAACAACTGGCTAAAAACGAATTGGTTATGTTTCAAAATGGCGAAATTATACTACGCAAGACACCAACTTCCCCCTACTACTACACTATTGAAGAGGGAAGAAGGCTTGCACAATCATACTCTGTTGCTTAAATCAATTAACTATTAATACTCTCTCTGCCATTCAAGTGAATTGCTATTATTTTTTTGATTATAATTGCCATTATTCTGAGGCATTGAACTCGAATTGGTCTTTTTATTTTGTATGGAAGCTCTGCTAGATTTTCCGTTAATATTAGCCATCGCTGCATTAATTCTTGTTTGATTATTAGGATGAGAAGAAAAATAAGCCAATGGTCCTGTAGGCGAACCACTACCGTACAACTTTTGAATTTTCTCTAGCATGGTTACCATTGCATATGGGTTAAGATTACGGCGTTTTAGCATAGCGATAGCGTATTCATCGGCTTCTAACTCTTGTCGTTGCGAATATTGTCCATTGGTTAAACTCATAACAATATTTTGAAAAGCTGGAGAGTTAATAATACTTGATTTAGAAGATGCACCACCCGCTTGTAAACCGATATACAACATATTCATGGTTTTAAATTGATTTTTTGCATGTTTTAATGCCACATGACCCATTTCATGCCCTATAACGCTAGCTAACTCTTCATCTGTAAATTTATCCAACTGAGCAGAATTAACCCGAATACAACCATTAGGAAGTGCAAAGGCATTAAAGTTTTTAGATTGATAAACTTTAAAATTAACTGGTTGGCCGACTATACTTTGATCTAAAAGTCCCGCAATTCTACGAATTCTAACACTCTCAGGAGCAGAATCAGGCAATACGGTACTTTTCCTATCCATTTGTTGACAAGCATCATTGCTCATAGCAACAATGTCTTGGTCGGTTACTGACATAACCCCAAGAGCAGATACACCTAATCCAACAGCCGTTGATGTATCTATGCTAGAACAACCTGACACAATAAAAACACTTGAAATAATAGAAATTAAAAAAGATTTTTTTATTGTTTTTTTCATGGTTACCCCTAATTATTTTAAACATCTTCCGAGGAGTCTGACAAAAAGATAGCCTATAAGTTCAATAAGTAGTCTATCTCACATAAAAAATTAATTAATTTCTCCATTTTTGAATGGTACTATCTACCAATTCAGCCATAAATTTAGGCTCTCTTAACCAAGTACTGTGGATATGACCAGTAATATAATCCGGCACTTCTATTTGTGTTATGTTGGGATTATTTAAGTAACTTGCTAATAGTTCTGTTCCTTGCAATGGAGCCCATTCGTCTCCTTTAATATTAACATAATAGTTATTCCGGTTGGGTTTAGGGTAATTATCACCAACAATATGACTAATATCAGGAGAACTGACCATTTTTATCCAGTCTTTTATTAATTTTGCCGCTTCTTTGTGACCAAAATTAAATTTATAACCTGGTAAGTACCCATATAAAAAAATTAAGGTTTTAAAAATAGGTCCTGTACGTTGAATTTTATTTTCCCACATTGTTCCTGCATAGGTTTTGTGATAAACATGAGCTGAAGCAATCGAAATGATACTTGCTTGATTTTTGACCGCGTAAAAAGTCCCAACTTGAGCTCCTAGGCTGTGACCAACAATAATAGGGTTATCTCTGTCTTCTACTCTCAAATATTCAATTAATCCTGGGATAAATTCTTCAACCAAATCTGAATAGCCATAATCATATTTCCTACCTACTTTTGGCGTATTATCCCAAGTTCCTGGATAGTTAGCCGTTACCACTTGGTAACCTAACTTGGTAAGCTCCTCAATGAATTTTAAATATTTTTCCAAATTAACACCAATGGCTCCTGTTAGGATAACGCTTTTTTTTATTTTAATGTTATCATCTGGTGTGTATACTTTGACATTGACAATAAAGTTTTGTTTAAATTGGAATTGATGATTTTGTGTATTCATGCTATGCCCTTTGCTATTTATTATTTTTATAAAATCTTACCACAACGTAGATTAAAGTTTTTACTCTAAAATAAATAAAAAATCAATAGACCATAATAAAATGATTAAAAATTTAATTTCTCTAGTATCTTGTCTTGCCAACATTTCCAAAAAAACTACTTATATTGGCATATTGCTATTGTTTTATCACAACATTTTTGCACAAAATCCTCAACCTAATCCTTTGGCTAAAGGTGCTGAATCACTGCCTGTTTCAGTAAAATATGTACCAGATTATGTTGAAATTTCTTATCCTAATGGAGATGTACCTCAAAATACTGGGGTTTGCACTGATGTTATTATTCGAGCCTACCGTCAAATAGGCATAGATTTACAACAAAAAGTACATGAAGATATAAAAGCAAATTTTAATGATTATCCAAGTCAACGTATATGGGGCTTAAATCAACCAGACACCAATATCGATCATAGAAGAGTTCCTAATTTAGAGATTTTTTTCGCAAGAAATGGTACCTTAAAACCTATTACTTTAGATTCTAAAGATTATACTCCGGGTGATATTGTTTCTTGGCGACTTCACAATGGACTTCCTCATATTGGAATTGTCGTTCATCAAAAATCTCAAGACGGTAAACGCTATCTCATTAAACACAATATAGGATACGGGCAAGTTATTGAAGATGTTTTGTTTAAATGGAAGATAAACGGACACTATCAATATTAACTGTTATAAATAGTATTCTTTAATAGTATTTCGCTTGAAAAAATTAATTATAGCGATTAGTATTATTCCTGTTTTTAAATTATTGAGGATAAAGCACATGAGTCATCAATTATTAATCCTTCCTGGGGATGGAATTGGTCCAGAAATTGTTGCCGAAGCTGTAAAAATTATAGATTTAATCATCAAAGAAGGCGCTGATATTCAATATGAGTATGGTGTCTTAGGTGGAAGTGCTTATGAAAAATATGGCCATCCTTATCCTGAAGAAACACAAAAACAAAGTCAAAGCGCAGATGCTGTACTACTAGGTGCAGTTGGCCACCCTAAATATGATCAGCTAGAACGTTCTTTACGACCAGAAAGAGGTTTATTGGCCATTCGGAAAGATTTAAATTTATTTGCTAATCTCCGCCCTGCTATTTTATATTCAGAATTAGTTAACGCTTCTACTTTAAAAAAAGAATTTGTGGATAACTTGGATATATTAATTGTAAGAGAGCTAACAGGCGACATCTATTTTGGTGAACCTCGAGGTATTCATGTCAATGAAAATGGAGAAGAGGAAGGTATTAATACCATGCGTTATAATGTTAGTGAAATTAAACGTATTGCTCATGTCGCCTTTCAAGCTGCTCAAAAAAGAAATAAGAAACTATGTTCTGTTGATAAAGCCAATGTATTAGAGACCACCGAACTATGGAGAAGAATTTTTACTGAAGTCGGGCAAGAATACCCAGAAGTTGAATTAAGTCATATGTACGTTGATAATGCTGCGATGCAATTAGTTAGAGCACCAAAACAATTTGACGTCATTGCCACAGGCAATATTTTTGGTGATATTTTATCTGATTTAGCCTCTATGTTGACAGGATCTATTGGAATGCTTCCATCCGCATCTCTTAACGAAACAGGTAAAGGTCTATATGAGCCATCTCATGGCTCAGCACCAGACATAGCTGGTCAAAATAAAGCCAACCCACTCGCAACTATTCTCTCTTTGGCGATGCTGTTTAGATATAGTTTAAATGATGAAAAAACAGCTCATCGCATTGAAAAAGCAATCGAAAAAGTTTTAGCTGCTGGCTACCGAACTGGCGATATCATGGAAACGGGTAAAAAACAAGTTTCATGCATTGAAATGGGCGACGCAGTTATTGAAGCGATGCAAGGAATATAATCCAAAACTTATTAAGTTATTAAAAATAAGTTTTATGCTTTATGTTATGATTAATCATATCCCTTAACAAAAAAGAAAATATGTACGAAACCATTGATTATTTCCAACATGAAAATCAACAAGACCTTAATCAGGTGAATAAAATTATTCAAGAGCAGGTCTTGTCAGATGTCGTTCTCATTAATCAAATTGGAAACTATATTATTACTTCTGGTGGTAAACGTTTAAGACCAATCACTGTCATTTTAGCTGGTAAAGTTTTAGGTTCAGAAAATAATATGCTTTATCGACAAGCAGCAATGATTGAATTTATTCACACCTCTACTCTATTGCACGATGATGTTGTTGATGAAAGCGACTTAAGACGTGGCAAGGAAACTGCGAATCGAGTATTCGGTAATGCGGCAGCCGTATTAGTAGGAGATTTTTTATATACTCGCGCCTTTCAATTGATGGTTTCTGCTAATAATATGAAACTAATGAAAGTAATGTCAGATGCAACCAATATTATTGCAACTGGTGAAGTAATGCAATTAATTAATATTGGCAACACGGCTATTACAAAAGATGAGTACCTACAAGTGATTGAAAATAAAACTGCCAAACTTTTTGAGGCAGCTGCTCAAATTGGAGGAATATTGGGTAATGCCAATCCTAAAGAAGAAGAAGCTTTAAAAAATTATGGCAGATATATGGGATTAATATTCCAAATTGTAGATGATATTTTAGATTACTCTGGAAATGTAGAGACTATTGGCAAAAATGTAGGTGATGATTTGACTGAAGGAAAGCCCACTTTGCCTTTAATTTATTTACTACATCACGGTAGTGATAAAGAAAAAAAATCAGTCATTCATGCGCTTGAAAATGCAGACAGCTCTAATTTTGAAGAAATTCATCAGTATATTACCCAATCGTCTGCATTACAATATTGTTATGAGGAGGCTGAAAAAATAGTTCAATTAGCACAAAAATCTTTACTTGCTTTACCTCAAAACAAATACACTGATACTTTGTCTTTGCTTGTAGAAGAATCAGTTAAGCGAGCTAGTTAATTCACAAAGTTTCTCGCCGTAGTTCAACGGATAGAACGTATGCCTCCTAAGCGTAAAATACAGGTTCGATTCCTGTCGGCGAGACCAAATCTTGATTTGTTACAGTTTGAAACTAAACCAGATATAATTTAATTAATCTAGAGGATACATATTATCAAATATTAAAGATAATTCTTTTGCTAAATTTATTTCATCTTTTGATGCACTTATCGGTAAATAGAGCAGAACATATTCTATACCTAATATTTTCAATCTATAATCTAGAAGTGTCGCTCCAGCATTCACATAAAAATCAACTCTGCGAGTTATAAGACGTTTTTCTTCACTACTTTTTGTATCCTCTGGATTTTCGCATTCAATAATACCTTTGGCTGCTAAATTATTTTTAAGTAATTGTAAAAATAAAGAGCCTACACCCTCTCCCCTAGCTTCTTTTGTAACTGCAAAATAATCTAATAAGATTATTTCTTTATTTTCAGAAGTAAAACTTGCATAAGCTTTTAAAGATCCATCCCTCTCGAGAACACAAGCATTATTTTTCCCCGTAGAAAAGTTCTTCTTTAAAGTCCATAAGGGTTTTCTTTCTAAAAAAGGAAAGTCTTGACGAATGTATTGCTTAAAAATATTTTTAAATTCATCAAAATTAATTTCTCTTAATTTGTATTCAAAAAAATTACTAATATTTATCTCCTATTAATATACTAACCATAACTTTAGTTTATAAACTATAAAAATTTATGTACTAATTAAACTTATAATTATTTTGATATACTGTCTTGATAAATTCAAAAAATTATATTTTTCTACATCAGTTTTTAGATAAAAAATTACATAGATACCAATACTAAATTATAATTTGCATTAACTAAATCAAGTGAATAAAATACTACAAAATAAAATACTACAATAGATAAGCATAATTTAAAAAAATAACTGGAACCAATTAAAAATAAAATAGAAACATCTAAACAAAACTCTCCACTTGATAATTTAATCAGTAGGGTTCAGATAAGATATATTCTCGATATGTATATAATAAACACTAGACAATATATTAAGGACTCATTCAAAAAAATTCTGATTCATGCTACCATGTCCCAGTAAGTTTCGTTACTATTTCACTATTTCCTTCTTGTCATTATTATTAATGACTAATAAAGTTGGTTTTATTAATTCTTTATTTTAGACATAGCTAACTAAATTTGTTACTGTTGTATTTAATTGTCTTATAGACAGCATAATTAATATATGTTTTAGTTTCATCAAATCAATATATTAGTGATGGTGTATTTATTTGTAAAAACCTGTGAACATAGGCTTACCTTTTATTCTGATTAAATAAGATATTTTATTCTACCTTACTACCCCAAAAAAATAGTTACGAAAATCCCCATTGTTAATATTCAATCCTTATAATACAATAACAGGAAAATAAAACATGTGTCGATTTATTGTATGAAAATAATTACGAAAATTTTCTTAACTTCAATCCCTCTATTATTGCTTTCCTGTAATTTTAGCTATTCATGCAAAAATAAAAAGATCAAATTATATCAAGAGCAAAAGTCCACTCATTATGAGTTGGTTTGGTCTGATGAATTTAATTACACGGGAACACCTAACACCAAAAAATGGGATTTTGAAGAGGGTTTCGTGCGTAATGAAGAATTGCAATGGTATCAGAAAGAAAATGCTTATGTAGATGGAAATTCTTTAATTATTACTGCTAAAAAAGAAACAAAACCGAATCCTAATTACAATCCCTTAAGTTTAGATTGGACTAAGAATAGAAAAGAAGCCGGCTATACTTCTGCAAGTTTAACTACCGCTAAAAAATTTGATTTTAAGTATGGAAAAGTAGATATTAGGGCAAAAATTGACACAAAGGGAAATAGTTGGCCTGCTTTTTGGCTACTTGGCTCTCGTAATTTATACCAATCACCACCTGTTCCTTTCCCAGTTTTAGGCGAAATAGATATTCTTGAATATTATCAAAATCATATCTATGCAAATTTATTCTGGGAAGGCAAAAAAGGTCTTAACAAATCTGTAGAAAAATACGAAATAGATCGATTTATCCCACCTGTCGATTGGTCCCAATACCATATTTGGACATTAATTCGTACCCAGGATAGCATCGAAATAGTATTAGATTACACTTATGTACTCAATAAAATTAATATCTCTGATATTAAAAACCACCATGCTAAAAATAATCCCTTTAGAGAAAATTTTTATTTTATTCTTAACTTAGCTCTAAGAGATAAAGATGGAGAAATAACCTATCCTAATGAAAATGAAGATGCTACCTTTAAAGTTGATTATGTCCGAGTTTATAAGCAAACTAAATAAGTCATGTCCGTTAATAAAGAAGCAATTAGAAAACAACTACGACAACAAAGAATGTCTATTTCTTTACCAGCTAAAAAAGAGGCATCCTTGCTTATCGCCCATCATCTTTTCAAACACATCAAAAAGTCATGCCAGAAAGTGGCTGTTTATGAACATATGGGCAGTGAAGTTAGCCTACAACCATTCATTCAGCAAGTTTCTAAATATTATCCAAAAATAAAACTATATAAACCATTCTATTATCACTTTAATAAAAGAATGTGGTTTATTCCTCTAAACAGTCATCAGTTGTCAGCACAGAAATTACGTATTGAACAATTGGATATTATTCTGACTCCTATGTTAGGAGTAGACAAACATGGCTACAGATTAGGTCAAGGTGGTGGCTATTATGATGCATCCTTGAAACATGCCTTATTAAGAACATACCCTCAGAAAATAGCTATTGGTTTTGACTGTCAGTTAGTCAAAAAAATTCCTCATGAGAAACATGACATACGAATGAATACTTTTATCTCTGAAAAAAGAATATTACAATTCAAAAAGTAAATAATTTAGGTCATTTAAGTCATGGATAAAGATACTCGAAAACAACTTAATTTATCAAACGCAACATCCGATAAATTATCAAAGTTACATCTAAACACATTGGCAGATATTGTATTATATCTGCCCCTGCGTTATGAGGACGAAACGAGATTAAGTACTATTAATCAAGCGACTATTGGCTCATCTGTTTTAATAGAGGGAACAATAATTAAACAAGCGGTTCAATACCGCCCCAGAAAACAATTATTGCTGCAAATAAAAGACACACAAAATAGTATATTTTTTATTCGCTTATTTCATTTTTATCCCAACCAACTCAAGCAATATACTGAAAATACCAAAATCAGAGCCTTTGGTGAGTTAAAAAGAGGATTCTATGGTCTAGAAATGACCCACCCCAAAATTAAAACACAATTTTCTGACCAGCTGAATCCTTATTTAACACCTATTTATCCAACTGTTAGTGGCTTAAGTCAAAACACCTTACGAACTATTATTGAGAATGCTTTGAGCATAGCTGATTTAGAAGACTTTTTACCCGATAGTCTACTTAAAAAAAATGAATTAATCGACTTTAAATCTGCTGTACTCTCCATTCATTACCCTAATCCAGAGCGTTATTATCATGAAGAATTTAATCAAAATCCTGCTTTGAAACGTTTGAAATTTGATGAATTATTAGCCCAACAGCTATCCATGGGATTGATAAAAGCAAAACGTAATGAAACCAAAAAACATCAATTAAATTTTAGTAATAAATTTTCCAATATATTATTACAATCTTTATCCTTTGAGTTGACCAATGCTCAAAAAAAAGTTTTACATGAAATTGAAGAGGACTTAAGACAAAATCATCCCATGCATCGACTATTGCAAGGAGATGTTGGTTCTGGCAAAACCATAGTAGCTGCTTTAACGGCGTTAAAAGTAATTGAGTCAGGCTATCAAGTCGCAGTGATTGCACCAACTGAATTACTAGCTGAACAACATTTCAATCAATTTCAAAAATGGTTTGACCCTTTAAATCTTAAAGTTGCTTGGCTATCGGGCAGTCAAAACAAAAAACAAAAAGAACAAACCAAACAAGAGATAGTACAAGGTCAGTATCATATTGTTATTGGTACACACGCCCTAATTCAAGAAGATGTGAAATTTCAAAATTTAGAATTAATTATCATAGATGAACAACATCGTTTTGGTGTCAATCAAAGATTATCACTAAAACAAAAAGGCAAAGAAGTACACCAATTAATGATGTCGGCAACTCCTATTCCAAGAACACTATCTATGACTTATTTTGCTGATGTTGATGTCTCCGCATTAGATGAATTACCTCCTAATCGTACACCCGTTAAAACAATATTAGTTTCAGAACCTCGTAGAGAAGAAGTAGAAAATTTTGCTTATCATAAAATTAAGCAAGGCCGACAAGTTTATTGGGTATGCCCTTTAATCGAAGAATCTGAAGCATTACAACTAACAACCACTATTGAAACTCATGATACATTGCAAAAAAAATTCCCTGATATAAATATTGGATTAGTTCATGGTCGTCTTCAAAGTGATGAAAAAGCTCAAATAATGTCTGATTTTAAAGAAAATAAAATACAGTTACTGGTTGCAACCACTGTCATCGAAGTAGGTATTAACGTACCCAATGCTTCAACCATGGTTATTGAACACTCTGAACGTATGGGTTTATCACAATTGCACCAATTAAGAGGTCGTGTTGGTCGTGGAGAAAATATTACCAGTGAGTGTATATTGATTTATAAAACACCTTTATCTGATGTGGAAAAATTACGTTTAAAAGTCATTTACGAAAGTAATGATGGTTTTGAAATTGCCAAACAAGATTTAATGATTAGAGGACCAGGGGAATTTTTAGGAGCCAAACAAAGTGGTATTCCACTCCTTAGATTTGCCAATATTAATGAAGATTGGGATTTATTAGAGCTGGCCAAGCACACTGCTCAAGATTTATTAAAAACCTCACCTGAAATTGTAGAAAAACACTTAAATCGTTGGCTACCTGATAAAGAAACCTATTTAGGTGTTTAAGCTGATTTAACACCCTTATTCTTAAATATTCAATAAGATTAAATTAATTAACTTATTGAAATTAATTGTAAAATAAAACCAATTAACAACAAAATCTGTGTGTTTAAAAAAATTGAGATTCTAGGATATAAAGTTGGTACGCCCACGGGGAATCGAACCCCGGTTGCCGCCGTGAAAGGGCGATGTCCTAACCGCTAGACGATGGGCGCATCTTGAAGATACTTTTTTATGGCGCACCCGGAGCGATTCGAACGCCCGACCCTCTGGTTCGTAGCCAGATACTCTATCCAACTGAGCTACGGGTGCACGTGGTGCTTAATAAAGAATATGATTATATTGATAATAGAAAAATGTGTCAAGATAAAATATAGATAAAGTATCATTTTAAAGCCTATTTTTATGCTCAAAAAATTTAATTACTTAAAAATAATAATAATTTTATTCAGACTTCTTCCTGTTTGTGGTGAAAAAAAAATAGTGGTATCATCCCCTAATCTTGATAAAAATGGATTTGTATTGAATTAATAATGGGTAAAATATCCAAAGATTCTCAATTAGAAAATAACCTACACTATACTTTTAAAGATAAAACCTTATTGGAACAAGCATTAACACACAGAAGTTTTTCTTCTTCTAATAATGAGCGCTTAGAATTTGTTGGTGATTCAATTTTAAATTATTCTGTTGCTCATATGTTATTTATCAAATTTCCCCATTTACCAGAAGGAGATCTATCAAGAATTCGAGCTTCTCTGGTCAATCAAGAAACCTTATCTGAAATTGCACACGAAATTAATTTAGGCCACTATTTACGCTTGGGACAGGGAGAACTGAAAACCAAAGGCTATCAACGCCCTTCTATTCTTTCAGATGCGCTAGAAGCTATTTTTGCTGCCATTAGTATTGATTCTGACTTTCTAGCTGCAGAACAAGTGATTCAACATTTTTATACTTCCCGAATTAACACACTTAATCCTGAACATATTAAAGATCCTAAATCATTGCTACAAGAAAAATTACAAGCTCAAAAAATCGCTTTACCTCAATATACTATTGTTGAACAATCGGGTGAGGCTCATCAACAATTATTTAGTATTGAATGCTCTATTCCTGAATTAAATATAAAAACCACGGCTAAAGCCAATAGTCGTAAAAAAGCCGAACAAAAAGCTGCTCATTTAGCTTTAGATAAAATTAACCCTTCCTCTTCAGAGACAGAATAATTATGACAGAAGAAATAGATTTTAAATCAGGATTTATTAGCATCGTTGGCCGACCCAATGTAGGAAAATCAACACTGGTTAATCATTTAATTGGACAAAAAATTAGCATCACTTCCAAAAAAGCTCAAACAACACGTCATAAAATTAAAGGGGTTTTTACTGATGATAATGCTCAATTAATTTTTATTGATACTCCTGGATTTCAGACAACTTACCAAAACGCCTTAAACCAGAAATTAAATGACAATGTTTTGACCGCCATCAAAGATGCTGATGTGGTTTTATTCGTTGTAGAGACAAATAGATTTGGTGAAGCTGACCAAGAAATTCTTGAAAAAATACCCCCTCATATCAAGACCATACTGGTAGTTAATAAAATAGATAAATCTAAACAAGAATTAGAATTACAAAATTTCATTAAAGACGTACAACAATACCGTTCTTTTGTTGACATCCAAATAGTTAGTGCCAAGCATGGACATCAAATAAAAGATTTAATTGAAAAAATAAAAAAACAATTACCCACAGGAATGCCTTTTTATCCAGAAGATATGTTAACAGATCGCTCCAGTCGTTTTTTAGTTTCTGAAATTATTAGAGAAAAGGTATTCAGGTATATTGGTGAAGAAATCCCCTACTTAGTTAATATAGAAATTCACTCTTTTGAAGTTCAACCCAATATTATCCGTATCAATGCCAGTATTCTGGTTGATAAAGCCAATCACAAAGGTATGATTATTGGTAAAAATGGGGAAAAATTAAAGAAAATATCTACTGAATCTCGTTTAGATATGGAAAAATTACTCGACAGTAAAGTATTTTTACAAACTTGGGTTAAAGTCAAATCAGGTTGGGCTGATGATATAAAATTTTTGCAAGAATTGGATTCTTAAATATAATTATTTACTCAAATCAATTAATAAATTTCTAATACTGTACCAAACATTTCCAGATTCTAATCCTTTAATTTGTATATCAATATTTGCACATTCTTGTAAGGCTTTCATCAAGCGACGGGTAGATATTCTTTGCACTGCTTTTTGAGCTGTATATTGCTTATTTCCCCACAGTCTTAAAGAATTCTTAACTGATGCAATCGTTTTTCCTTGTTTAAGAGCCCCTGATAAACGAATCAAAGTTCGAATATCTTCACTAATAATCCAAACCATTAATACGGGTTCTGCACTGTTTAATTCCAACCCTTCCAAAAGCCTTAACAAACGTACAATGTCACCAGACATCCAAGCTTCTGACATTTGAAAAATATCAAATCGTGCAACATTAGCAATAACTGATTGTATTTCATCCAACCCGATTACATCACCAGATTCATGCAATAAGGCCATTTTTTCAATCTCTTGATTGGCCGCTAATAAATTCCCTTCAACCCGTTCTGCAAATAGCATTAATGCATCTTGATTGATTTTCAAATGATATCGAGCCAGTCTACCTGAAATCCAAGCAGGCAATTGATTGGGATAAATGGTTTTAGCTTCTTGTGACTCAGCATTTTCAAGCAATTTTTTAAACCATTTGGACTGAGTTTGACTTCTATCCAATTTAGGTAGAAAAACAATAATAGACACATCTTCAATTTGTTGAATTTTATTGGCTAAAGATTGTAACTGTTCACTACCGACTTTGCCTGGTTTCCCATTAGGGATATGGATTTCTAACAACTTTCTCTCTGAAAATAATCCCTGACTTTCAAGCGCATACCATAAATCATCCCAGTTAAAATGATTTTCAACTGTCAGTAATTCTCTATTTAAATAACCTTCCTCTTTGGCTTTTTTTCTTAAAGCATCTAAAGCTTCAAAACGGAACAAGTCTTCTTCACCATAAATAACATATAAAGGCTTCAACTTTTGCTCCTAGTCAAAATCTAGTTAGAATATTCTGTCGTTGTTAAATCAGGTAAGAAATATAGTCGATTCACAATTGTATCTGCCGCACTTGCATACATCTCATCTCTCAGATGACGTTCTTCTTCTTGAACAACCAGACTATCTGTACGGTAGGTCATATAACGCTCAACTACAATATCCATAGGTTCTCCCCAAGGTTTATTTTTATAATAAACTTGAGCCTCAACATGTAAGGTATATAAAAAGTCATCCACACCACCGTAGCGATTAATAGATTGTGTTTGTCGATTAAAATCAACTCTAGTAAATTGGATCACTGCTGCGGCATCTGACTCTTGGATAGTCACACCACTACGCCTTAATAATTCTTTTTTCAACGGCTGGGTCATTTCACCGCCATTGACTATATTCCATATAGAATACTTCAGACCAACATTGCCACCAACACCCCTTAAGTGAAAGCCACAGCTCACTAATACTACTGATAACATTAATAAAAAAAGATATCGCTTCAATGCACTCATTTAATTTTCCTTAAGATATTTTTTCTTTGATTATTTTTTGTACTTGAGCGGGATTTGCTTTTCCTTTACTCAATTTCATTACTTGCCCTACCAAAGCATTTAAGGCTTTCTCTTTACCTGCTTGATATTCTTCTACTGATTTCTGATTGTTACTTAATACTTCATCTATCATCCCTTCGATTGCAGAAACATCGCTAATTTGTTTCAACCCATCTCTTTCAATCACAACATCAACTTCAAGGGGTTCATTCCAGATTGTCTCAAAAACTTTCTTAGCTAATTTACTAGATAATGTTCCATCTGCAATTCTTTTGACTAAGTCAGCCAATTGTTGAACAGATATAGGAGAGCTTTCAAATGCAAGATTCTCCTTGTTGAGATTAGCCGCTAATTCCCCATTCATCCAATTAGCAATTAATTTTGCTTCATTACTTAATTGAACTGCTTTTTCAAAAAAATCAGCATGAGCCTTAGAAGAAGTTACTTGATAAGCATCATATTCTGACAAAGAATATTCTTGCATAAATCGTGCTTGCATCTCATGTGGCAATTCAGGCATCTCTTTTTTTGCCCGATTTAACATTTCTTCAGTAATTTGAATGGGATTTAAATCAGGATCTGGAAAAT
The DNA here is from genome assembly GCA_017114885.1 of Neisseriaceae bacterium PsAf. GTDB lineage: Bacteria > Pseudomonadota > Gammaproteobacteria > Burkholderiales > Neisseriaceae > QFNR01. The sequence continues at coordinate 131,644 of WNLJ01000031.1, forward strand.
AACGATAATCATGGGCATCTTCCTTGGTTCTCATTGTTCTCGTTTCTCCAGTTGCAGGATCAAATAAACGAGTCTCTTGAGTGACTTCAATACCATCCTCATTCATCTCAATTTGACGTTGTGCTTCATAATTGATGGCTTGTTCAATATATCTAAATGAGTTTAAATTTTTAATTTCACAACGAGTGCCAAGCTCTTCTTGACCCTTAGGACGAACAGATACATTCACATCCGCTCTAAAAGAACCTTGAGACATATCTCCGTCACAAATATCTAACCAAGTCACTAACGTATGTAACGCTTTCGCATAAGCCACAGCTTCTTCGGCTGAACGCATTTCTGGTTCGGACACCACTTCAATTAAAGGCGTTCCTGCTCTATTTAAATCAATAGCTGTTTCTGTATCAAACAAATCATGAATAGATTTACCTGCATTTTCTTCCATGTGAGCACGTGTCACATTAATGGTCTTAACTCCATCTTTAAGAGCTATATTTAACTTGCCAAATTCTGCAATCGGGTAAGTTAATTGACTAATTTGATAAGCCTTGGGTAAGTCTGGATAAAAATAGTTTTTCCGATCAAACATAGTAATTGGATTGATTTTTGCATCTAAGGCTAAACCTAGCTTAATCGCTTTATTAACTACTTCTTTATTGACTACAGGCAAACTTCCAGGCATGGCCAAATCAACAACATTAGCCTGCACATTAGGCTCTGCTCCAAAAGCAGTTGAAGAACCACTAAAAATCTTAGATTGTGTGTTCAATTGCACGTGTATTTCTAACCCAATTACCATTTCCCAATTCATATTTTACTCTTTCTAACACCTTATAATATAGACTTGATTTTCTTACTTTACCGGAGATTTTAAATGCCAATCTGAATTTTCTTGAATTTGATGCGCAATATTTAAAATCTTTCCTTCAGCAAAATAATTTCCGATTAACTGTACACCTACTGGCATATTATCCTTGGTATGAGGTGCTGGCAAACTCATTCCTGGCAATCCTGCTAAGTTTAAGGATAAAGTATAAATATCTGATAAATACATTTTGACCGGATCGTTCATCAACTCACCTATTTTAGGCGCAATTGATGGCGTAACAGGTGAAAGAATCGCATCACAGGTTTTAAATATTTCTTGCAAATCTTCCGCAATCAAGCGTCTTATTTTTTGTGCTTTAACGTAATAATCATCATAGTAACCATGTGATAATACATAGGTCCCTATCATAATTCTTCTCTTAACTTCAGAACCAAAACCCTCAGCACGAGTTTTAGTGTACATTTCTTCTAAATTATCATAATTTTCTGCACGATAGCCATAGCGTACACCATCGTAACGTTGTAAGTTTGAACTTGCTTCTGCAGATGCCAATACATAGTAAACAGGTATGGTAAATTTTGTTTTTGGTAGAGATATTTCTACTATTTCTGCACCTAAAGATTTTAAGAGTTCAACCACTTCTAGTACCGAAGAGGCTACTTCCTTATCCAATCCTTCTTGAAAAAATTCTTTAGGAGTAGCTATTTTCATGCCCTTAACTGGTTGGTTTAAATTTTCTGTATAATCTTCTTTTTCATGCGCTACGCTAGTAGAATCTTTTTCGTCTAAAGCGACCATTTGATTTAAAAGCAAAGCACAGTCTTCAGCTGTTTTTCCTATAGGCCCAGCTTGATCAAAACTAGAAGCATAAGCAACCATACCAAATCGAGAAACCAAACCATAAGTTGGTTTAATCCCTGTTACACCACAGTAAGCAGAAGGTTGCCGTATAGAACCTCCCGTATCACTACCCAAAGAAACAGGTGTTAATCGTGCTGCAACTGCCGCTGCCGAACCACCTGAAGAACCACCAGGAACTCTCTCAGTATTCCAAGGATTTAAAGTAGGTTTCCAATAAGAAGATTCTGTTGTAGAACCCATTGCAAATTCATCCATATTGGCACGGCCGATTGGCACCATCCCTATATCATCTAAGCGTTCCACCACAGTTGCGGTATAAGGAGCAACGAAATTATTTAGCATTTTTGAAGCACAAGTTGTGCGCCATCCTAAATGACAAAACAAATCTTTGTATGCAATAGGAATACCTGTTAACACGCTTTTTTGACCAGAAGAAATTAATTCATCTGCTTTCTTAGCTTGTGCTAATGTTTTTTCTGCATCGGTATAAATAATGGCATTATATTGGTCATTTTTTTCTATTTCTTTTAAGAAATATTGTGCCAATTCTTGTGCTGAAATTTCTTTATTGGTTAATAATTCACTTAACTCTTTTATCGTTTTATTTTTCATAACTCTCTCTAAATTTACAGCAAATATTACTCAATCACTTTTGGTACTGTATAAAATCCATCTTTTACTTCAGGGGCCACCGATTGAAATAATTCTCGTTGATTCTGTTCTGTTACTTTATCTTCTCTTAACAGTTGAAACCGAGCATGCTGATGATTAAAAGACAGGACTTTTTGCATATCAATCATTTCATCGATTGACTTCATTTCTTGAATTAAATCAAAAATATGATTTAATTCATCTTGAATCACTTCTTCTTCATGTTCTGTTAAATATAAGCGAGCCAATCTAGCTAGCTTTTTAATATCACTTCTTTCTAAACTCATAACGAATAACCTCTTAAGCCAAATGAGTGGCCAATTAAATGCCCGAAACTGCACTATTATAATCCAAAATCAAAACACAGAGGCATAATTATCAAAAATTATTAAAACTCAACTTGCACTTTTAAATACATAATATAAAAATTGATTAATAATTTTTAAGGTTTATGCCTCGCTATAATTTTATCATTTTATTAAATTCTCTCTTCCTTTCGTTTAATGTTAAATTTCCCCCTACAGCTATTTTTTTATGGATTTAAAATAGAGATTCTTTCATCATCAAAAATTTTTTTATTATCAAAATAATTATTTATATAGACTAGACCTAAAATGACTTGTCTTCACTACAAGTTTCTACAAAAGATACTATTTCTTCTTGAGTTGATTTGTGTAAAGTCATCCATATTTTGGGGGTAGTTATTCTTCACATAATTAACATCACATATACCCTCTTTCCTTATAGCCTTAAAGGATTTTTCTAATGTCGTGTCAGAAATCAAAGAACTCTACTTTTAACTGGTATTGTTTTAACTTTTCAATACGCGATAAATAGATTTCTTGATTAAATAGGTCTTTTTCTTGCTTCACTGACCAAAATAGTTTGCTATACTGCTCTTCATACGTTTTTAATAATATCTGGCTTTGTTGTGCCACCTCTATTTGTCCACAACTTCCAATGAACCTAGTTCATCTAGCTACCTTATTAAATCTAAATCTTGATAAGCAATCTACTTAAAAAAATCATCAACCTCTTTTTTTACTTCATAAATCTCTAGCTCATCTTCGGGTACCCATTTATCTATATATCTTTCGTGCCTATTTATCTCAAAATTATTTTTTTCAGCAAAAGCTAACTCATCATAGGTAATAGCCCCTTTACCTATGTAATATTCCTTAACACCATTATTCTCTCTCTCTAGAAACATAAAGATCTCTACCCTTATATTTGGCATAAGTTCTTATTGAATAAACTTTACCTACTTCGGAGGGAGTAACTGGAAGACGATATATTCCGGTATGTTTAGGATAATTTGGATTAAAATTAAGCTCTTCTACAAAGCCCTCTTTATAGCCAAATTCCTCTAGTTCAGAAGATACTTTGCCTTTCCCAAAAAATATATAATATTGACCATCTTTTTTATCTTGATATATTTTATATTCTTTGCCTTTATATTCTGTATAAACCCCTTCCCTAACCATTATTTAGCTCCTTTAATTTCTCTTAAATACCTCTCACCTGCTTCTGATATTTGGAAATCACCGTCTGTATTCCATCTACCCATTTCCACCTTAGTCCCATCATTCTTCTTAAACACTAATCGCGAACCATCAGTTGGAGTGACTCTTTCTGATAACTCCCATTCAGGTATTATTTCTCCTGTCCGACTAGCTATAAAACCATTGCCCGTCTCTGGAGGACTAGGTATCCTATTCGATCCAAATTTCTCTCCTGAATACGGAATATCAATCAATCCATCTTTAATTGTATCTTCTACTACTTTAAACTCAATCTCAAAATAACCTTCTTGATCCAGCTTAAACAAAGTCCAAGGATAATCGGTACGCAGTGCTTCATGTCTTTCTGGGAAACTAACTGCATGCCCTACATCTACCTCTCGAGCAAAGAATCCTCTAAACTTATTTTTACCATTCAAAAATTGCATGGCCATTTCATTATCTATTACCTTAGATAATAGAGTATCAGTGGTTATCTTAGGCACCAACTCTCTAATTCTCTTCAGCTGATCTGCTTGTGCTTGTGTTAATTCATCCACTGGGGTATGGACCAATCGATCAT